>NZ_CM147851.1:1502500-1837500 GCF_055808085.1 Bartonella sp. bp_1
GGCTTTAATAGAAAGCGCTCCATATCGGGATGAGCAATGAAAATAATATCTGCCTTGGAGATAAGTTCGGCATCTGATGGCTTTAACGCATAACCATGTTCGGATCCGCCCCCCTTAACGATAAGCGATGGCGTTCCAAGCTTACCCATAACGGCACTTACCAGTGAATGAAGAGGCTTGATCGACACTGCAACACGGGGCACACCGCCCTCTTGTGCATGCGCAACACCGGTGAATAGAAAAATAAACAATGCAAACAAACAGGAAAAAATAAATTTAATCACAAAAAATCCAAACGTTACTTTATTACATTACATTTTTGATATAGACATGAACCAAAGTCAACGCAAGCATGAAAACAATGATGAAAAATAACAATGAGTGCCTTCTTGAAATGAAAAAGGCCGGAGTGAGGTACGATAACCGATGGTTGGTTCGTGATATTGATTTACAGCTCCACCGCCAGGAAATAGTCACGCTGATCGGCCCCAACGGCTCGGGAAAAACCACGACAGCTAAGATGGCTCTGAATATTATTTCGCCAAGCAAGGGCGAAATATATCGCAAGCCAAACGTAAAATTTGGCTACGTCCCACAAAAGTTATCAATTGACCGCTCCATGCCGCTCCAAGTCGAGAAGCTTATGCGACTAACCAATCGGCTTGACCAGAAAACATTGCAAAGCGCGCTCAACCGTGTTGGCATGTCCCGCTTCATTCATGCACAGGTGGCGGATCTTTCTGGCGGCGAATTGCAACGCGTACTACTGGCACGCGCTATCGCACGCCAGCCTGACATTCTTGTTCTGGATGAACCATTACAAGGTGTCGATTTTAATGGCGAAAGCGAACTCTACGCCCTGATTGGCGAGCTAAAAAACGAACTCAATTGCGCCATTTTGCTTATCTCGCATGATCTTCACATCGTCATGGCGGCTACAGACCGCGTTTTATGTCTTAACGGCCATATATGTTGTTCAGGCACCCCTGAAACCGTTATAGCCAGCGAGGCCTACGGCACTCTTATTGGCCAAAACAAAGCACCGCTGGCCGTCTATCAGCATCATCACGATCATAGCCACGGCCCTGACGGAAACTGCTCTGTCCCCCAGCATACAGAACATAAAAACATAGACCACCCGGGATCCCATCATGCTTGATGACTATTTTTTACGTGCCATCCTTGCAGGTCTTGGCATTGCACTCATGGCAGGGCCGCTCGGCTGCTTCATTGTATGGCAAAGACTAGCCTATTTTGGCGATACGCTTTCTCATTCTGCCTTGCTCGGCATCGCCTTTGCACTTTTGCTACAAAGTAATACCATGCTCGGTGTATTTATCATTGCCATTATAGTCGCCTTGGCACTTTTCTTTTTCCAACGGCGTGAAAATCTCGGCTCTGATTCTCTTCTTGGTATCTTGTCACATGGCACCTTGGCTCTCGGTCTCATCCTGATTGACCTCATGCCTTGGGTACGGGTCGATCTAATGGGCTATCTTTTTGGCGATATACTTGCAGTTTCCAAACAGGATCTTGCAATTGTCTGGGCAGGCGTAATGATTGTTATTTTATTAACAATCTTCTTATGGCGCCGACTTGTTGCCCTAACCGTCAATCGCGACCTCGCACAAGCAGAAAATATGCACCCTGATATAGCCCGCTTTGCCTTAATGATGATTTTAGCCATTATTATAGCTGTTGCAATGAACATTGTCGGGATTTTGCTCATCACCGCTATGCTGATTATACCTGCCGCAAGTGCAAGACGCTTCTCATCAAGCCCTGAACAAATGGTTCTCATTTCCGCCCTTCTAGGAATAATCGGCACCATGAGCGGACTTTTCGGCTCTGTACAATTTGATACACGTTCGGGCGCAAGCATCGTAACGGGATTATTCGTTGTATTTCTAATCACCCGTTTTATCCCTTTACTCAAGAAAGGCACAAAAAATGGCTAAGACCTTGACACGCAACCAGACACTGGTGCTGGAAACACTGGAAAAAGCCGAAGGCCCATTAAGCGCCTATGCCATCCTTGATCAATTACGCGACCAGGGGTTTCGGGCCCCTCTACAGGTTTATCGGGCACTTGAAAGTCTCATTGTATTAAAACGCATCCATCGTCTGGAAAGCATGAACGCCTTTATGTCATGCCGCCATCCCAGTGGTTGCGGCCATGGCATTGCAGCTTTTGCAATTTGCAACGATTGCGGCACTGTAGAAGAACTGGACGACCATAAACTGGCCCACGATCTTCAGCATCTTACAGCCGAAATCGGTTTTACAGCCAAGCATAGCACCATTGAAATTCGGGGAATCTGCCAACGATGCACAACAAAATAAATAAACTCAAATTGCATCACAATAGATGATCAGCTAGTTTCGCTTTTCCCTGAAGCCAATATTTTTATTCGTCCATTTGAAAGATAACGACATATGTCGGAAACGAACCAGCAAACAGCAACAGCAGAAACCCAAAATACGACTCCAGAAAAGCGTAAAAAAATATTCAAGGTTATCGGCCTGATCATGCTATTGGTGCTCATCTATTGCGGTTTTCGCTGGTTGACGGAATGGCGTTATCTCGTCACAACCGACGATGCCTATGTTCAAGGCGACATTGCAGCGATTGCCCCCAAAGTGAACGGTTATATTGAAGAAATACCGGTTAACGCCAATGACAGTGTCAAACAGGGCGATATCCTGTTCCGCCTTGATAATGGCGACTATCAAATTGCCCTTGATCAGGCAAAAGCCAAACTCGAGACGCAAAAACATACACTGGATCGCATACAGGCCCAAATTGAAGCGGCGCGAACAACACTAGATGAAGCACGGGCACAAAAGCAGGCAGTCCTTGCTATTATGACCAATGCCGAAATCACACTGGGACGTGCAAAAAAACTCAACCAGAACAGCTATGTTGCCAAATCGGAAGTCGACAATGCCCAATCAGCCTACGATCAGGCCATTGCCAATATGACACGTACCGATGCGCAGATTGCAGCCGCCGAAGCCAATATTTCTGTTCTCAAAGCCGAAATGAAAGAAAAAAACAGCGAAACCCGATCACTTGAACTGGCTCGAGACAAGGCCCAGCGTGATTTTGACTTTACCATCCTACGTGCTCCATTCGATGGCGTCATTGGTAATCTCTCTGCCAAAAAGGGAGATTTTGTCGTTAACGGGCAACGCCTTGCCGCCCTTGTTCCCATTCATACCCTTTATATTGATGCCAATTATAAAGAAACACAGCTTCCCTATATTTATGGTGGCGAAGTCGTGCGTATCTCTGTTGACGGTCTTGATAGCGATGAATTCGAAGGCAAAGTATTATCTTTATCACCTGCTTCCGGTGCTGTTTTCTCACTTTTACCGCCACAAAATGCCACCGGTAACTTCACCAAAATCGTCCAGCGTGTGCCTGTAAGGATTTCAATCCCCGAACACGTATTAGCAACCGGACGTATCCGCGCCGGTATGAGTGTCGTTGTCAGTATTGATACACGCACCAAACCCGATCATGCCTCTTCATTGGCAGAAGACAAGAACAAATGAGCGCCAGTGTCTCTTCAACCGACATTGACGAAAAAATCGATCCCCGTAGAGTTGTCGCTTTCATTGCCATGGTGTTCGGCATGTTCATGGCAATCCTCGACATCCAGATCGTTTCGGCTTCCCTCTCCGAAATCCAGGCCGGACTGGCCGCCAGTTCTGATGAAATTTCATGGGTACAGACGTCCTATCTGATTGCTGAAGTCATTATGATTCCACTTTCAGGCTTTCTTGGCCGCCTTATGTCGACACGCGTTCTTTTTACCATTTCGGCCACAGGCTTCACAGCGGCCAGCGTTTTATGTGCAACAGCATCATCCATAGAACAGATGATTATCTATCGTGCCATACAGGGCTTCATTGGCGGGGGGATGATTCCTAGTGTCTTTGCTGCCGCCTATACAATCTTCCCTGCCTCCAAGCGCCATATTGTCTCGCCCATTGTTGGCCTTGTCGCAACCCTTGCCCCGACAATAGGACCAACTGTCGGCGGCTATCTCAGCCATGCTTTTTCATGGCACTGGCTATTTCTTATCAACCTGCCTTTTGGCATTATTGTTGCCATCATGGCATGGCGGCTGATTGATTTTGACAAAGGAGACAAATCACTCATAGACAAATTCGACTGGTGGGGACTGATCGGCATGGCTGTTTTCCTTGGCTCACTCGAATATGTGCTTGAAGAAGGTCCGCGCAATGACTGGATGCAAGATGAACTTATCCGTAACTTCACCGTTGTCATGATCATCGCCGGAATCTTGTTTTTCTGGCGTGCTTTCACCGCTCATGAGCCGATTGTCGATCTTAAAGCTTTTGGCAATCTCAACTTTACCTTAGGCTCTATTTTTTCCTTTGTGATGGGAATCGGTCTTTATGGCCTAACCTATCTCTATCCCCTTTATCTCAGCCAAATCCGCGATTATGATGCCCTGATGATTGGTGAAACCATGTTTATATCTGGTCTTGCCATGTTTTTTTCAGCACCTCTTGCCGGCTATCTTTCAAAAAAAATGGATCCGCGCATCATGATGGCCATTGGTTTCTTTAGCTTTGGCTGGGGAACATGGCTTGTAACAGGACTCACCAGCGACTGGGATTTCTGGGAACTGTTCTGGCCGCAAATTCTGCGCGGCATTTCATTGATGCTGTGTATGGTGCCGATCAATGATATTGCGCTCGGCACATTACCGCCTGAACGATTGAAGAATGCCTCCGGCCTATATAATCTTACCCGCAACCTCGGTGGTGCCGTCGGGCTTGCTGTCATCAACACCATCGTCATGCGCCGTACCGATTTGCATTATGAACGGCTGGCTGAAAGTATCCAATGGGGTCGCCATGAGGCACTCAATATCTTATCGGGCTTGACCGCCAATCTTAATCTGCCTGGCATTAATGCGCAAAAAAGCGCATTACTACAACTCTATAATATTGTGCGTGAACAAGCGACTATTATGGCTTTTGCCGATGCTTTTTTTATTCTAACCTGCCTGTTCGCTACCCTTTTTGCTCTTGTCTGGCTTGTTAAAAAACCGGAAAACCATATGGGCAACAGCGGTCATTAAATATCAATATCATGACAATGGCATTTGCCTTCTTGATTTACGTTGAATAAAAAAACATGATCTTTATATACATGTCCTATTGATAATCTGAAATCGCTCATCATGACACGCCTTAACCTGCCTTTTGACCTAAATGCCGAATGGTCATTTCCAACCCACATCATTCTGGCTCAAAAACAAATCAAAAACTTGCCGTCATTCATGGCGCAACATAACCTGAATCTGCCGCTGATTATTACCGATACTCATCTGGCCCAAAGCGCAACGCTAAAGAAAATACTGAAACTTTTTGATAAGACCATAATCGGCTTCGGTATCTTCACCATCCATCCGCAGCAATATAACAAGGAAAGTCTGCCCGAAGCCATCAGACTATGGCGATCTGGCGGTTTTGACTCCATTATTGCCTTTGGCGGCGGCCGCGTCATGGACTATGCCAAACTTGTCAAACTTTTTGCACCGCGCGATAGCGATCTTGCCCATTTGACACCGCCTACAACCACGACGCCTTTGCCCTATCTCATCGCCATGCCAACACTTGCCGGCAGCGGCAACGAAACACGCCCTCATGCGATCATTCAAAATCGCTTTCCAATCAAAAGCGAAGTTATCTGTCATGAAGGTCTACTCCCGAACCTAATCCTTTATGATCCACTTTTACCCGCAACAGCCTCTCCTTCTGTCATAACAGGAGCCGCTATGCATGCTTTGACTATCGCCGTTGAGAGCTGGTGCACAGAAGCATTCAATCCTTTGGCCGATGCAAGCGCTCTCCATACAATAGATATCGTTTTCAAATATCTTGAAACCGCCTATCGTGAACCGGATAATATAAAAGCCCAATCGCTCTTGATGGGGACAACAGTTACAACCGGCATAGCAGCCCATAAAGGAACCGGCGGCGCCACAACCTTGGCCCATGCATTGCATGTACTATTCGGCATCCATTATGGCACGGCATGTGGTGTATTATTACCCTATGTTCTAGCCTATCACAGACCATCCATCGATAACCGCTTGAAAGAACTGGCTGACCGTCTCCATATCAAAGGTGGTGCAAACGGCATCATCAAAACCCTTCAGGATTTACGTCATAAGACGGCAATACCTTCAAAGCTCGGGGCACTCATCGCAGCCACAAAACTTAAAGGCAGAGATAAGGCCGCGATTGAAGCCATGAGTACAGAAGACATCACAACAAGTGATAACCCTCTACGCCTGACAAAGAAGGCTGCTACAGAAATCATCGATGCGGCCATGAACGGAAAAATGAAATATAATCGTTAAAGCCGGATATATTCAGGCGACATGACGGTGGGCAACAATATGGGATGCTGCTTTCACTCCGGTCGCTTTCAAAACTCCATGAGCTCCATCAAGATAATTCTCAAGCAGTTCCAATGCTTGGAACCGCTCAATTTCATAGGGTCCCGGCATAGCAAGATTTTGTGTCAAACCGGACGAAAAACCAAAACGTTTATAATAGGCAACATCACCTACCAGCAATATCGCACCATGACCATAAGAAGCTGCGCGCTGGATTGCGACCTCCATCAGTTTTGACCCGACGCCACGACCTTTCAATTCCGGCGATACAGCAAGCGGGCCAAGTAGCAAGGCATCTTTTTGTGTACCATCCTTACCAATAAATCCAACATGCCAAAGGCGTACCGTCGCCAAAAGATCGGCCTTTTCATCACGTACTACAAGCGCCAGCCCATTGGCCGGCACCCTGCCGCGGCGCAGCTTTTCTGATGATTTACGCTTGCGGCCTTTTCCCATAGCATGGTCCAGCAGCGCTTCACGCATCATAAAATCATGCGGCTGCTCATCATCAATCGTGAATTTTATAGCAATATTATCAATTGCATTCTCGAACATCTTTTCAACCTTTCCCATCTCCGGCCCTATAAGACCGAAGACTTGAGCCAACTTGTCTTCAACCTAGATCACGTAAGACCGCAGCGGTTCAAAACCATTAAACGCAACAGAGGCGTAGGTTGTGGTATAGGCACCCGTTCCAAGAATAAGCAGCTCGTCACCAACCGTCAGGGAAACAGGTAACGGATAAGGTGTCTTCTCATACATGACATCGGCAGAATCACAGGTCGGGCCAGCAAGTACACAAGGCGCAATTGCTTCACCATCATGTGGTGTCACGATCTGATAGCGGATAGCTTCATCCATGGTTTCAGCCAATCCATTAAATTTGCCAACATCAAGATAGACCCAACGGACATTATCATTATCGGCCTTTCGGGAAACCAGAACAACTTCAGTACGAATAACACCAGCATTGCCAACCATGCCACGACCGGGCTCGATAATGGTTTCCGGCAGACGATTACCGAAATGTTTGGAAAGTGCATCAAAAATAGCCATGCCATAAGCTTCTGCACTTGGCACATCTTTCAGATAACGGGTAGGAAAACCGCCACCCATATTGACCATTTTAAGTACAATGCCTTCCTTGGCAAGTGTCTGGAAAACAGACGATGCATCACCAAGAGCGCGATCCCATGCTGCCAGATTGGTCTGCTGTGAACCGACATGAAAAGAAACACCATAAGCTTTCAAGCCCAGCGAATGGGCATGCCGCAATACATCAACTGCCATGGCAGGCACACAACCGAACTTGCGTGATAATGGCCATTCAGCACCTTCACCATCGGTCAGAACGCGACAAAAAACACGTGCACCTGGTGCTGATCGAGCAATTTTTTCAGCTTCTTCAATGCAGTCGATCGCATAAAGATCAACGCCCAATTCATAGGCACGGGCAATATCACGCTCTTTTTTGATCGTATTGCCATAAGAAATACGGTCGGCTGTCGCACCGGCATCTAACGCCATTTCAATTTCTGCAACCGATGCAGTATCAAAAGATGACCCCATATCGGCAAGTAACCGCAGTACTTCCGGTGCCGGATTGGCTTTGACCGCATAAAAAATACGCGATTGAGGAAGAGCATGACGGAAATTGGTATAATTTTCACGAACCACATCCAGATCAAGCACCATGCAAGGGCCTTCAGGGCGACGGGTAGCCAGAAAATCAAGAATACGTTGCGTAGCCATATCAGTTCTCCTCGGAAATTTTCATTTCCGTATAACCGGCGATACAGGCATCAAGCCATATAATACGCCAAGGGACAAAGTGTATAGAACTGCTTTCCTGACCGATTATTGGAGGTATCGGACAAAATACACAGAACATACGGCGATGAAACAGCGCGTGTAACGCATTGTTCCGCTTTGTCTGCCTTTTTGATTGGATTTGGAGAACCGCATCCGCACTGGAAGGCAATGAGGTGTGCCTCTTCAGTAATCCCGACTGATGGAAGGTCGGAAGACACTAGAAAGGCCCGCACCGTCGTTGCTTCAAGATGTCCTCATTCTTGCGGTTGGCCGTAAAAATGACTGGAGCGGTTAAGTCCAGGTACCATACCGGTTATTCTCACCATTCGAGGACCGGCGGACACCCACAGGCACGTGCGACTTTGGGCAAAACGGGATATAGGCCCATTACAGGGTGATTTCAATATCTTTTTTCATTTTTCTACTTTTTCTTCTGGGTTTGCCAGTTTTTCCTTCAAAAAAGAGGCAAACCGACTTAATTATTAAAGCCTAAAGTGGACTTTTGATCAATTCCACATAAAACAATACCATAATCTAAGGGGGAAACATCATGGGAATGCTGACGCGCATGCGTGCGTTTATCGATGTCGTCGATGCAGAAGGCTTTTCGGCCGCCAGCCGTAAAACCTACCGTTCCAAGGCCCTATTGTCAAAACATGTACGTGAACTGGAAGATAATCTTGGTGTCTTGCTGCTCAACCGTACCACACGGCAATTATCCCTAACTGAAGCAGGACACGCCTACTATTTACGGGCAGTCGAATTGCTCAAGGAGTTCGATGATCTGCAGGATGCTATTTCCGAATCAAATACAAACATCCATGGGCGTATTAAAATCAGTACATCGCGTACCTTTGCCGATGCACCGATCGGACAATCATTGGTCGACTTCATGGTAGCAAACCCTGAAATTCATCTGGACATCCACCTTGATGACCGTTTTGTCGAAATGGTCGATGAAGGGTTTGATCTTGCCATTCGCATTACCCGTATGGATGATTCATCACTTATTGCCCGATGCCTGACTGCCATACCATCGGTTATTGTCGCCGCGCCTGAACTGATTGCCAAGGTCGGAAAACCTGAAAAGCCACAGGACCTACGCAATATGCCTTGTCTAATCGACCGCAACAACCGTAGTTTCAACAACTGGACCTTTATCAATGCCGAAGGGGCTATCTTTTCCATTCCCGTCAACGGCCCGTTAGAGGTTAACAGCCCAGTCATCACACGTCGGGCAGCCGTTGAAGGAATAGGCTTTGCCCGTATGCCACGTTTTGTGGCCGAGGAAGAAATACGTGCGGGCCGTCTCAAAACTGTACTGGATGATTATGCCATCAAGAATACAGGCATTTATGCAGTCTACCCCCATCGTCGCTATCTACCGGCCAAAGTAAGGCTGCTGATGGACTTTCTCGTCCAGTGGTTCAAGAACAACCGTTAAAAACTCAGCGATAATATGCGATAAAATCCATCAACGCCTTTTTCTGCCAGCCTTGCGCGTCAAAATTATCAGGTGCAAGCCATACTTCATAAGCCTGTTTTAATAATGGCAAGAAATATCGAGCATCTCCAGTCTGACATAACGACCATCAATATTTTTCAACGATGGTAACGCACAGCAGCATCAAGCATATCCGCCCTTAACCTGTTATATCAAAACCCTTGTTGTTTAATGACCAATATGTGGCGCTTGACCACGCTTCTTAGCAAGCTGGACTTGTAAATGACGGTCGCGAAAACGCTTGCGATCCTCTTCGCTACGTTCTGGGTAACAAGCCTCGCAAGAAACACCAGCTTCAAAATGCGGTTTCAACTTATCTTCCGGTGACAAGGGACGCCGACAGGCACGGCAAAGTTCAAGTCCGCCTTCTTTCAGGCCATGGCCGACCGATACACGCTCATCAAAAACAAAGCATTCACCCTTCCACAAGCTCTCTTCCTTCGGCATATCTTCCAAATATTTCAGAATGCCGCCTTTCAAGTGATAGACCTGATCATAACCAAGGCTGCGCACATAGGCCGTCGACTTTTCACAGCGGATACCACCGGTACAGAACATGGCAATCTTTTTCTTTTTGCGCAATTCGCTTTCATGATCCTTGATCCATTGCGGAAATTCACGAAAAGTCTTGATATCGGGATCAATAGCGCCCTCAAAGGTGCCGATCTGATATTCATAATCATTGCGCGTATCAATCAAGATTGTATCTTCGTCCTTGATCAGATCGTTCCATTCTGTTGGTGATACATAGGTACCAACCACTTCCAGCGGATCGACATCCTCAACCCCCATAGTCACGATCTCTTTCTTGAGACGTACTTTCATACGCAAAAAAGGCATTTCTGATGCCCATGAATATTTCAATTCAGGATTTTTCAACTCCGGTTGAGCTGTAATGAAAGCGACAAGCTTTTCAATCGCTTCCTTCGTGCCGGCAACCGTGCCGTTAATCCCCTCATGGGCCAAAAGCAATGTTCCCTTAATGCCATGACTTTTACATAATTCCCGCAAAGGCTGCTGCAATTCCTTGAACCGCGGCAAGCGGGCAAAACAATAAAGAGCGGCGACAGTATAAGTGTTTGACATTGTGGTATCCTTTTTATCTCAGGCTTTACTCTTCCCTGTCATTAAATTCAAGCCATTTGCATCAAGAACGCTTGGAGAAAAACGGCCTTTCGCCTATAAAGAAAGCTCAACTGAAAATGGAGACAAAAACAATGACACAAAAAATAGACAAGCTCCTGCCAATCATGCAGGGACAAAGTGTTATACCTGTTCTCCTGATAGACAAGGTTGAGGATGCAATACCGCTCGCCCGCGCACTGGCCAAAGGTGGATTAAAAGCTGTCGAAGTCACATTACGCACACCAGCCGCACTCGACTCTATTGCTGCCATCGCTGCAGAGGTACCAGAGGCCGTTGTCGGAGCGGGCACAGTCTTAAATGACGAGCATTATGAAGCCGCAGAAAATGCAGGTGCAAAATTTATCGTCAGTCCGGGACTGACCTATGAACTCATAGATGCAGCTGCGGCAAGCAAGATTCCTCTTCTTCCCGGTGCTATCACGCCAAGCGAGTTGATGGCAGCCAAGGAAGAGGGTTATGAACTACTGAAATTTTTTCCGGCAGAACAGGCTGGCGGAATCGGTTTTGTTAAAGCACTTGCCTCACCATTCAATGGCCTTAAATTCTGTCCCACCGGTGGTATATCACTGAAGAATGCTGCCGACTGGCTCAATCTTGACAATGTCCTTTGTGTCGGCGGTTCATGGGTTGCTCCCAAAGAACTTATCGCAGCCCAAGACTGGGATAGCATCACCAAACTTGCGGCAGAAGCTGCAGCATTGAAAAGATAAAGGCTATAGGCTTTATCTTTGATCTTTATGCAATGTGCCAATAGGGGAATAACGATCAGCATCAAATGCTTCACGGCAAACCAAGCCTATAGCTGTTGCAAGTGGCAACAATGCCCAAATCGATGATTTCAGCTCTATTTAATCAACAAAAGCGCGTTCGACGACATAGGTATTGGGCGCATTATTAGCGCCTTCTTCCAGCCCGAATTCTTCACACATGGCTGCGCAATCCTTGAGCATTGCCATAGAGCCGCAAATCATCACTCGGTCTTCATCCGCATTCAATTTCGGCAGGCCAGTATCGGCAAAGAATTTGCCGGAGCGCATGGCATCGGTAATTCTACCCATATGGGCGGACTCTTCCCGCGTTGTCATAGGATAGAATTTCAGCTGTGCGGCAAACTCGCCAATTAGCGGATCTTGTGTCAATTCATCCACCAACTCACGTGCATAATTGAGCTCTGCCACTTCACGAGTAGTCTGGATCAACACAACCTCTTCAAATTTTTCATATGTTTCAGGATCACGGATAAGACTGGCAAAAGGCGCAACACCCGTACCTGTTGATAGCAGATACAATCTTTTGCCGGGTGTCAGCGCATCCAACACCAATGTGCCTGTTGATTTCTTACGCATCAACACCGTGTCACCGGGTTGGATTTTTTGCAAATGCTCGGTCAATGGACCGCCCGGCACCTTGATAGAAAAGAACTCAAGCTCTTCATCCCAAAACGGACTGGCAATCGAATAGGCACGATAAACGGGCTTTTCAGCATTAGGCAAACCAATCATGACAAACTCGCCGGAACGGAAGCGGAAGCTTTCAGGACGGTTCATGCGGAATTTAAACAGACGATCGGTATAATGTTTGACACTATTAACCGTCAGGGCAAAAACATTATCGGGAATCGGAAAAGCCGATGCATCTGATACGGCTTCAGTGCTCTTTTGTGCTGTCGCGGTCATGATTACTTTCCCTTTTGCCATTCCATCATGAAACTTTTGACCATCATATAGAATGACTGGAACCATATGCCAACACCGCCTTTACGCCAGAATTGATAAGAATGGGAAAAACTTTCTCCAAAACTTCTATTTTATAAAAAATAGGCTTTGCCATCGTGCAATCTGCAAAGCTTTTTTATATTTCTGATATCAATAGCCCTTCCAATAAGATCCTGTTCAAAAGCCGTCTCCCTAAAGGTATTAAAAGCCGGGCTTGTAAAAACATGTCGACATGCATAAATGGCACAGATGAAAAGTGATCTTAAATTCGGAACCAGTGGTCTACGCGGCCTTGTAACTGACCTGAGCGATGTTGTCGTTCAGCGCTACAGCCGTGCTTTCATTCGCTATCTGGAAGCAAATAATAAAATAAAACCAGGCTCCTCTATAGCGGTCGGCTATGATTTGCGTGAAAGCAGTCCGCATATTGCCCACATCGTTTTGTCGGCCTGTCTGGATGCCGGTTATAAAAGCATCAATCTGGGCACCCTGCCCACACCGGCTCTGGCACTCTTTTCCCGCCGTCATAAAATACCAGCTATTATGGTGACGGGCAGTCATATTCCGGAAGACCGCAACGGGCTGAAATTCTATTCCAAAGACGGCGAAATCGACAAACAGGATGAAGCCGGCATTCTTAGCCATCTCGACCCGCAAAGCCGGATTGAACCAACGCGGCCATTGCCACCTGTTATCCTTTATAACGATTACCTCATGCGCTGTCTTGAGCTGTTGCCGATCAAAGCGCTCGCAGGTAAACGCATCGGGATTTACCAGCATTCTTCTGTAGCACGAGACTTAATGAAAACCATAATCACCACGATGGGCGCAGAGGCTTTTATACTGGCACCATCCGATCACTTCATTCCTGTCGACACCGAAGCCTTAAGTGATGAAGACCGCCATATCGCACAAGAAGGAATAAAAGTACACCAGCTTGATGGCATCATATCGACCGATGGCGATGGCGACCGCCCACTCCTTGCCGATGAAATGGGCCATTATTTTCATGGCGATCTGCTGGGTATATTCACAGCACAATATCTACGGGCCGACTGTGTAGTAACACCGGTCACATCCACTTCCATGGTCGAACAGCTTTTCGATAATGTCAAACGTTGTAGGGTCGGTTCTCCCTATGTCATTGAAGCCATGGCAGAGACACGACGCGAAGGTTTCAAACGCATTGTCGGTTTCGAGGCCAATGGTGGCGTATTGCTTGGCAATACGATTCGCCTCAATGGCAATAATATCAGTGCCTTGCCGACACGCGATGCTATGCTACCTATTCTGGCAACTCTGGGGCTGAGCCTCGCCAAACAAATGCCGCTCTCCGCACTACGCCAAACCCTGCCCCATCGTTTTAATGCCAGCGACCGGTTGCAAAATATCGATATGGAAAAGGCCGCCCATTTGCTTGAAAGCCTTAAGGACAAAGTGCAATGTGCCCGCTTTTTTGCACCACTCGGTTCTATCGCCACAACAGATACAATCGACGGTTTGCGGATCATTTTCGACAATCATGACATGATCCATTTTCGTCCATCTGGCAACGCACCCGAATTTCGTATCTATAGCGAAGCCGACAGCGATGCCCGTGCACAGGCATTACGCGAATGGGGATTGGAAACATTACAAAAACAGTTGGGCTGAAGAACAAGAGAGGATGAGCGATGAATATCGGAGAAGCCGCTAAAAAAACCGGTCTTTCAGCCAAAATGATCCGCCATTATGAAGATATCGGCCTGATTGCACCGCCTTTACGCAGCGAAGCCGGATACCGCGTCTACAGCGCCAATGATATTGAAACCATGCGCTTTATCCATCGCGCCCGCGAGCTGGGTTTTACCATAGAGGATATCCGGGTCTTGCTGGCCCTCTGGAAAGATCGCACACGCGCCTCGTCAGCCGTCAAAAAACTAGCGACAGACCACATTGCCATTTTGCAGGAAAAAATTACCTCTCTGCAAACCATGATTGCCACATTGCAACATCTAGCTGAACATTGTCATGGAGACGGTCGTCCTGACTGCCCGATCCTTGCCGATCTTGCAGGCGAGCCGATAAACTGTCATGAGTGTCACTGACAATAACCGTAAAAGGAAAAATCATGAGCATAATGGACACCCCCCAGCGCTTCGGCACAGTCAGCCGTATATTTCACTGGGCCATGGCTGGTCTGATGTTTATCCAGCTTTTCAGCGCCATTTTGCATTTCTTCTTCGACAAGGGCATGTGGTTGCGCGACTTTTTCTGGTCTATCCATTTTCCACTCGGCACAATCCTGTTTTTCCTTGTGCTGCTGCGGGGCATATGGGGAATTATCAATTTTGCCAAACGCCCGCCTTTAGGACTCCACTTTATGGGACTAGCCGCCCATCTTGGCCATTTGGCACTTTATCTGCTCATGATTTTCATTCCGTTGAGCGCCATATTGCGGGCTTATGGCTCGGGCAAAGGGTTTGCATTATTCGGCTTTCCACTTTTACCTGCAACCGGTATCAGGCACGATAATCTGATTGCCTTGGGCAGCGACTTCCATGGTGAACTGGGCTGGGTGTTATTGCTTCTGATTGTTGGACACATTTTTATGGTCTATGTCCACCGGCTGATTATGAAAGACGGCCTCGACAAGCGCATGTCGCGTGCAAGGTGTGTGAAATGAATAATCAGGACAGGGCGACGATGATTTGGGTGCAAACCATTCTAGTGGCAACATCTCTCTGTTTTATGCTCACAGCCTGTAAAGACGGGCGGACGATCTGCCCCATGCCGCTGACAGATCTGGAAAGCGAACGCTACTGGGTTGACGAACACCGTTGGTACTTGAATAATCCCTCAACATATAGCGGCGTGTGGACAACAACAATTGACGGGCGGCAATGTAACGTTAATCTGGCTATGGAAAACAGCGCCCCGCAATATCAACACTATAAATTCGAGGAGAGCACGATATGCCGGAACTGGAAAGAAACACCGGCCTATTGGGATCTGTCCCGTGGCACGATCGTCCTCTATGATAAAAACAATGATGAAATCGCCCGATTGAAAAAAGTAACAAATCAAAAATATACCGGCATCAGCCGCCAGGGGAAGAATATTGTTTTTGATCACCCGATTGACAGAGGAAAATAAAAACCGCCCGAAGGCGGTTTTTCAATCAGGCATAGTTTGAAAGCGGCGGACAGGAACAAATAAGGTTCCTGTCACCGGCAACATTGTCGATACGCGAAACCGGCGGCCAATATTTATCAGCCGGATCAGAATCGGGATTGGGGAATGCCGCAATCTGGCGGCTATAACTACGTGCCCAATTATCATCAATCGTATCAGCCAATGTATGCGGCGCATTACACAATGGATTATCATCCTTGGGCCAAACGCCCTCACCGACTTTCTTTGCCTCGCCAGCAATTGCCAAAAGAGCATCGCACAAACGGTCAACCTCGGCTTTCGGCTCGGACTCCGTCGGCTCGATCATCAATGTACCGGGCACTGGAAACGACATAGTCGGCGCATGAAATCCATAATCGATCAGACGCTTGGCAACATCATCAACCGTAATACCATACTGATCTTTCAGCACCCGTGTATCGACAATACACTCATGGGCGACGCGTCCTTTCTTGCCCTTATAAAGGATCGGATAAGCCGCGCTTAAACGCTGGGCAATATAATTGGCATTCAGAATAGCTGTCTCTGTTGCAGCTTTAAGACCGTCAGGCCCCATCATACGAATATACATCCATGTGATAACAAGGATAGATGCACTGCCATAAGGTGCACTCGAAACAGCATGGTCACTGTCAAAATCACCATGGCCCGGCAGGAATGCAACAAGATGGGGAGCAACACCGATCGGACCGACACCCGGTCCGCCGCCACCATGCGGAATAGCAAAGGTTTTATGCAAATTCATATGACAGACATCGGCACCGACATCGCTAGGACGCGCCAACGCCACCAAAGCATTCAGATTGGCACCGTCAAAATAGACCTGCCCGCCATTGTCATGGACAATCTTGCAAATATCCTTGATCGATTCTTCATAGACACCATGGGTTGAAGGATAGGTAATCATCAAAGCGGCAAGTTTCTCTTTATGCATTTCGGCTTTCGCCTTGAGATCATCCACATCCACATCACCGTCATCCAGACATTTGACGACAACCACTTCCATACCGGCCATATGGGCAGAGGCCGGATTAGTCCCGTGGGCGGAAGCCGGAATGAGACAGATATTACGATTATGATCACCGCGGCTTTCATGATAACGGCGAATAGCAATAAGACCTGCATATTCACCCTGTGCACCGGAATTGGGCTGGAAAGAGACCCCCTTGAAACCGGTTACTTCACACAGCCAGCTCTCAAGCTGGTCAATCATCCTGATATAGCCTTTTGTATCTGAAGCTGGCGCAAAAGGATGGATATTGGCAACCTTCGGCCAGCTTACTGGTATCATTTCGGCAGCCGCATTGAGTTTCATCGTGCAGGAACCCAATGGAATCATCGCCCGATCAAGCGCCAGATCCTTATCGGCAAGACGGCGTAAAAAACGCATCATATCGGTTTCCGAATGCACCGCATGGAAAAAAGGTTGTGTCAAAAAGCTATTGCCGCGCGCTTTGCCAAAGAGTGCACTTTCAGCCTTTTCAGCCAATTTGGCACCAAAGAGTGCCGCTAAAGCATGTGCATCCTCATCCGTTGACAACTCGTCAAAACAGACCCCGACATGATCAGCATCAACCAGATGCAACAAGCGGCCATCTGCATAGGCTTTTTGCACAATCGACTCAGCCCTGCCCGCAACTTTAACCGTAACACAATCAAAAAATGTATCACCGGCAAGTGTCAGACCGGCCGCTTTCAAACCAGTTGCAAAACGGCTTGCCAAATTGTGGACACGCTGAGCAATAGCCTGCAAACCTTGCGGCCCGTGCCAGATCGCATAGGCCGTCGCCATATTAGCAAGCAATGCCTGCGCCGTACAGATATTAGAAGTTGCCTTGTCACGACGGATATGCTGTTCGCGCGTTTGAAGTGCGAGACGGAAACCGACACGGCCTTTGGTATCAATTGACTGGCCGACAATACGGCCAGGGATAAGACGGGTCAACGCATCCGATACGGCCAGATAACCAGCATGTGGCCCACCAAAACCCATCGGCACACCATAACGCTGCATGGAACCGACAACAATATCGGCACCCCATTTGGCCGGAGCCTCCATAATTGTCAAAGCCAACGGATCAGCCACAACAATCACCAAAGCACCCTTAGCTTTGGCATCGGCAATAACATCGCCATAATCATGGAATACACCATCTGTATCCGGCCAAGGCAAAGCGATGGCTGCTGTGTTATTATCAATCTCGCCCTTGCTATCAATGTTGAACCCTTGTGTTTCGGCCCGTGTTTTGGCTACATCCAATGTCTGAGGATGCAGCTTGCCGACAACATGGATATGGATTCTCTTGTCACGGGCAAAACGCACTGCAATCGCATTAGCTTCGGCAAAAGCAGTCGCCTCATCAAGAAGAGAAGCGGCAGCAACCGGCAAACCTGAAAGTTCGGCAACCAAAGTCTGAAAGTTGAAAAGCATTTCCAGACGACCTTGGGAAATTTCTGCCTGATAGGGCGTGTAAGCCGTATACCAAGCAGGATTTTCAAACAGATTGCGCAAAATAACCGGTGGTGTAAATGTACCGTGATACCCTTGTCCGATAAAACTTTTATGGACAATATTCTCATCCATAATAGCACCAAGCTCTGCCAAGGCATCCTGCTCACTCGCTGCTGACGGTATATCCAGCAAACGATTGAGGCGGATAGATTCAGGCACAGCCTCTGAAATCAGTGTTTCAACAGAAGATGTCCCAAGAACATCAAGCATGGCTTTAACATCATCAGGCTTAGGCCCAATATGACGGGCGGAAAAGGGTAACTCACGCATTCAATCTATCCAATCAGTGCTTTATAACCGGCATCATCAAGAAGCTTGGACAACTGTCCTTCATCGGCAATTTTCATTTTCCACAACCAGCCGTCGCTTTCAGCCGCGCTATTGACCAAAGAAGGATCGCCGGCAAGCGCGTCATTCACTTCTGTCACCTCACCATCAATAGGTGCATAAACGTCAGAAGCAGCTTTGACCGATTCAACGACAGCCACCGCATCTCCCTGCGAGATTGTTTTGCCGATTTCCGGCACCTCGACAAAAACAAGATCACCCAGCTGTTCCTGTGCGTGATTGGTGACACCGACAGTCGCAATGCCGCCCTCGACACTCAGCCATTCGTGGTCTTCAGTAAAATAGAGTTTCGCCATCAGTCTTATCCTTTAAAATAACGTTGCGGAACAAAGGGAAGTGCATGCACAGTCATTTCAATCTGCTTGCCACGCACCTCGGTCAATAATTTCGTGCCGATTTCAGCATAGTCTTTCGTTACATAGCCCATGGCAACAGGACCATTAAAAGAGGGGCCGAAACCACCGGATGTCACAACACCGATTTTTTCGCCATTATTGTCAAACAATTCAGCACCGGCACGCACCGGTTGACGGCCCTCCGGCTTCAAACCGACACGTTTACGGGAAGTACCTTTTTCAATCGCAGCCAATAACGCATCGGCTCCGATAAAGGCTGCTTTTTCACGCACAGACTTTGTCACCGCCCATGTAATTGCCGCCTCAACAGGATTGATATCCTTGGTAATATCATTACCGTGCAGACAAAGTCCGGCTTCAAGGCGCAAACTGTCGCGAGCGGCCAGACCGATCCATTCCACCCGTTCATCGGAAAGTAGTTTTTGCGCAATAGCTTCGGCTTCATCGAGCGGTAAAGCAATCTCGAATCCATCTTCACCGGTATAACCCGAACGGGTCAGGAACCAACCCATTTCCGGTTCGCAACCATGCATAAATGTCAAGGCATTGCCGGGCAAGCCAAGGGCAACCATTACCTTGGCCGCTTCTGGTCCCTGTAAGGCCAGAAAAACACGATCCAGAGGCTCCAGCCTAACATCAAAACCATCGGCACGCTTATTCAATTCGGCAATATCCGCATCGGCATTGCCCGCATTGGCAACCACCATAAAACGACTTTCACCCAAACGGGTAACAATCAGATCATCCAATACACCGGCTTTATCATCAAGAAGATAATTATAACGCGACTGGCCTTCTTTCAACGCACCTGCATCCAACGGCAAGGCACGATTTAAAAAGTCAACAGCCTGCCGCCCCTCTACCAAGATCAGTTTCATATGCGAAATATCGAAAAGACCAGCATGGTCCCGCGTATGAAGATGCTCTTTCATAACCCCCAAAGGATAGGTCAAAGGCATATTCCAGCCGGCAAAACCGCCAAATTTCGCACCCGCTTTTTCATGCAATGCATGAAGCGGCAATTGTTTCAAACTTTCAGAATTATCGCCCATTTTGACTCCACAACTGTGCTCATGGCTGTATGATTACGCCATTTCACACCCCTCTGTCTTGAGCCTGAGAGACTTGCGGAACCGGACTGAGCCAACAACTCCACTTACACCTTCGGCGCGGAATTCCTCCCGACTTTCCAGAGCTGTCCATTCTTTTTACGGTTCATTTGCCTGAGAGATTACGGGCGTATTTTCCCCTTCGGCGACAGTTTGAAACTGTTCTCTCCCGCAAAAAGATAGGTTATCCAACGAGGATAACCTGAACATTCTTTTTTCTAACCGATGTTCAATAACAAGTCACCGATTATTTTGCCTTGATAACAATAATTCACTCTTCATCAACAAGCACTGTATGGTGTGATGCCTGCCCGTGATCATTCAATCTGTCTCCCCAATAATAACCGACTGCTGTAGCGGCAACGCAAAGCATTGCCGAAATGAAAACATTCAAGAAAGCACGCCCGATTGCACCCGTTTTTAGCAAGTCAAATGTCTGCAGACTGAATGAGGAAAAAGTTGTAAAGCCACCACACAAACCAACCATAACAAAAAGGCGGGTATTTTCTGAAACCGCGTATTTGGCTGACAAAAATGTCAATGCCAGAAAGAAACCGATAATAAAAGAACCTGCAATATTGATAATAATGGTGCCCCAAGGCAACACACGATTGGCAGACTCAAGCAAGATGCCAGCCCAGTAGCGTCCGACACTGCCAATCGCACCACCCAAAGCGACCCATAATGTTGCAATCATCCAAAACTCTCCTCAACAAGGGTCTGTTATTTTTAATAGAAATAGTCTTTTATCACAGTGAAAACAATTAAAGGAAGCGTGATTACCATGAAGGCGGGCCGTCCAGAACTTATGGATTTTCTTACCCAACTGGACATTAAAACAACAACGCACGAACATGAAGCTGTTTTCACCGTAGAAGAAAGCAGCCATATCAAGGACAATCTTGCAGGCGGACACACCAAAAATCTGTTTTTAAAAGACAAAAAAGGCCGCTATTTTTTAATAACCGTCGGTGCCTATGCCACGATTAATCTTAAGACACTACATACAAGAATCGGTGCATCAGGGCGCCTTTCTTTTGGCTCGGCAGAAAAGCTTGATGAATATCTCGGTCTTTATCCCGGTGCCGTCAGCGTTTTCGGCATGATAAACGATCACAATAAACAGGTCACCCTCATTCTGGATAAAACCTTGATGCAACATGACACTATCAACGCCCATCCAATGACCAATAAAGCCACAACAAACATCAAGCGCAGTGATCTTTTGAAATTTATCGAAGCAACCGGCCATAATGCAACAATCATTGCAATTACTGAAAAAGAGGCTTGAAATCGCCACTCTCCATTCCGATTATAAAACAAATCAAGCAATCATTCAGGACCAAAAGATGAGCGACAATCCTTTCAAAAGCCATGACAGCAATTACAATGTTAACTTGAGCACCGGCGCGGCAACACCGTCACAAGACCTTATCAAGGAAACTACCACTGCCGACTTTGCTCGCGATGTCATTGCTGAATCGAAGAAACAGCCGGTACTGGTCGACTTCTGGGCACCATGGTGCGGGCCGTGCAAGCAGCTGACCCCGATCATAGAAAAAGCCGTGAATGACGCCAAAGGCGCTGTCAAACTGGTTAAAATGAATATTGATGACCATCCATCCATTGCCGGACAGCTTGGCGTTCAATCCATTCCCGCTGTTTTCGCCTTTGTCGATGGTCGCCCGATCGATGGATTTATGGGGGCACAACCTGAAAGCGAGATCAAAAAGTTCATTGCCAAGATTACAGGCGGTGAAAAACAGGAAATGATTGAACAGGCCGTTACCATGGCCGATGGATTCGTCCAATCCGGCGATATTATACAGGCTATCAATATCTATTCGCAAATCTTGCAACAAGCACCCGATACAGTCGCGGCTATTGCCGGTCTTGCCAACTGCCTGCTCCAGTCAGGAGATAGCGAAAAAGCCAAGGCTATTCTGGCAACCACGCCCGAAAATAAAAAGGATGATCCGCTTATCCGCAGCGTTGAAACAACTATTGCATTAAACGAGCAAATTGCCCTTCTTGGCGATCCGGCTGAATTGGAAAAACGCCTTGACGCAAACCCCAAAGACCATCAGGCGCGGTTCGATTTGGCCTTGATCTATAATGCACAAGGTGAACGACAAAAAGCCGCCGACGCACTTTTTGCCATCATGAAAGCCGACCGTCTCTGGCATGACGATGGAGCACGCAAACAGCTATTGCAATTTTTCGAGGCATGGGGGCCCATGGATGCGGCAACCATTAACGCAAGACGCCAACTCTCTTCATTATTGTTTTCATAAAAACATATAATGACGCTTGGCAGTATGTCATTGGACACCATATAAGCGTTGTTACAAAAAACGCATCAAAGGACAACAATGAAAGCGGGAAATTTCAACTATATCAAAGCTTCCGATCTGCCTGAAACACTGGCTGTCTTTCCGCTTGAATCCGTCATGGTTCTGCCAGGTGGCTATCTGCCTCTGACGATCTTCGAACCACGTTATCTACAAATGGTCGAAGATGCCATGCGCACAAACCAGCTTATAGGGATTATCCAACCATTGCCCGAGCAGAACATCACCAAACCAGAACTATATAAGACAGGTTGTATGGCCCGTATTGTTAGCTTTACCGAAACCGGTGATGGGCGCCTTCTGATCTCACTGCAAGGTATATGCCGCTTTCACTGTGACAAAGAAATTGTCAACGATACGCCTTATCGGATTTTTGCCATTTCGCCCTTTCTCGACGACCTATCCGAAAAAGAAAATAGCAACATGATCGACCGAGAGGCATTGCTGAACGCTTTTGCCGACTACCTTGACGCCAATGATCTAGAAGCCGATTGGGAAAGCGTTATGCAGGCATCAAGCGAAACACTGGTCAATGCATTAGCCATTAGCGCACCTTTCGGCCCGGCTGAAAAACAGGCCCTGCTTGAATCACCCGATATCAATATACGTGCCGAAACATTGATTGCACTTGCCGAACGTTCATTGCTCACTCAAGACGGCATTGATAGCCGTGATCTTCAATAAAAGGATCATCAAGCATGAAATCACCAAAATCCGATCCTAAAATGCTCGAACTTTTAATCTGTCCTGTCAGCGGTGACACACTCACCTACAATCCGGACAAAGCCGAACTTGTCTCGATACGCGCCCGACTGGCCTATCCAATACGAGACGGCATTCCCATTATGATTGCTTCAGAAGCGCGCATCATCGATGAAAAAGAGATAAAATCCAAAAAATAACGTTATCAAGCTCTTTGCCTGATACCAAATCATGCTATAAACTCGCATAAACAAAGACGAGGATATTATGGCATCACGAAAACTTTTTTTGCTCCCCGGCGATGGCATCGGCGTCGAAGCAATGAACGAAGTGCGCAAAATCATCACCTATCTGAACAATGATCTCGGTCTCGATTTCGAATGCGAGGAAGGTCTCGTTGGCGGCGCTGCCATCGACGCACATGGCAAACCGATATCAGAAAACGACATGAAGCTGGCGCTTGAATCGGATGCTGTTCTTTTTGGTGCCGTCGGCGGTCCCAAATGGGATAATGTAGCCTATGATTTGCGTCCTGAAGCGGGCCTTTTGCGATTGCGCAAAGACCTTGAACTCTTTGCTAATTTGCGTCCAGCCATCTGCTATCCGGCATTAGCAAGCGCCTCATCGCTCAAGCCGGAACTCGTCGAAGGACTGGATATTCTGATCGTGCGAGAATTGACAGGCGGTGTTTATTTTGGCGAACCCAAAGAAATCATCGATCTTGGCAACGGCCAAAAACGTGCCATTGATACACAGATCTATAATACCTATGAAATCGAACGCATTGCCGCCGTTGCATTCGAACTGGCCCGCACACGACGCAATAAAGTTACCTCGATGGAAAAGCGTAACGTCATGAAGTCAGGCGTATTGTGGAACGAGGTTGTCAATGCCATACATAAAGCCCGTTACAGTGATGTAACGCTTGAGCACATGCTGGCTGACTCCGGTGGCATGCAGATTGTTCGCGCGCCCAAACAGTTTGATGTCATCGTCACCGACAATCTTTTTGGGGATCTTCTATCCGATATTGCCGCCATGCTTACAGGCTCGCTCGGCATGCTGCCTTCGGCCTCTTTGGGTGCCGAAGACCCGAAAACGGGTACCCGCAAGGCCATGTATGAACCCGTTCACGGTTCTGCACCCGATATTGCCGGCAAAGGTGTTGCCAATCCGATCGCCATGATTGCGTCATTGGCCATGTGTCTGCGTTACTCTTTCTTGATGAGTGCCGAAGCCGACCGTCTTGAAAAAGCAATTTCTATGGTGCTGGAAGAAGGTATCCGCACACCGGATATTTATGCAGACGGCCTGAAAAAAGTTTCAACAAGTGAAATGGGCGATGCGATTCTAGCTAAGTTCAGAACTATTGCGGTTTGACCGTCTGTTGGATCAATATCTTAAAAGGCCTCTATATGAGGCCTTTTTAGTTTTCTATATCCTCAAGGCAACAACACGATATTTTCTTACGGATAGATTGACTTTAATATAAAAAACGCTAAAAGTTTTTCTCCTTACGAAGGAGAGAATAATGCGTCATCTTTGCTCATTGCAGCAATATCGATTGTCCGCTACAGGCGGCAATGTTGACGCATGCTTCATCACAACAAAAACTGGCCTCATAAAACAGATTATTAAAACAATCTGACGTCCCTAGGCCTTCTCGCCCTCTCCCGGGTTTGGCCCGGGGAAAAAGCCCGTCATGGCCGCCGGGTTTCCAATATGAAGGAGAGGGACAGGAGAAAGACAAATGGGTTTTAAGGTTGCAGTCGCCGGCGCTACCGGCAATGTCGGGCGCGAAATGCTTAATATTTTGGAAGAACGCGGTTTTCCCGCTGATACGGTCGTGCCACTCGCATCACGCCGCTCACAAGGCACGGAAGTATCCTATGGCGACAAGACCTTAAAGGTCAAAGCGCTTGATACCTATGATTTTTCAGATACCGATATCTGCCTGATGTCGGCAGGCGGCAATGTTTCCAAGGAATGGTCTCCCAAGATCGGCGCCCAGGGCTGTGTTGTCATCGACAATTCTTCTGCTTGGCGTTATGATGCTGATGTGCCATTGATCATACCGGAAGTAAATCCAGATGCCATCGAAGGCTTCAAAAAGCGCAATATTATCGCCAATCCCAATTGTTCAACTGCGCAATTGCTGGTGGCTTTGAAGCCTTTGCATGATGCTGCCACGATCAAGCGCATTGTTGTTTCAACCTACCAGTCGGTATCGGGTGCAGGTAAGGAAGGTATGGATGAGCTTTTTGAACAGTCACGCGCTGTTTTTGTGGCAGATCCGATCTCGACCAAAAAGTTCACCAAACGCATTGCCTTTAATGTCATTCCGCATATTGATGTCTTCATGGAAGATGGTTATACCAAGGAAGAATGGAAGATGGTGGCCGAAACCAAGAAGATGCTTGATCCCAAAATCAAGCTGACGGCAACAGCTGTCCGCGTACCGGTCTTTATCGGCCATGGTGAAGCGGTCAATCTCGAATTTGACAAGCCAATTACAGCAGGCCAGGCCCGTGAAATCCTGCGTAATGCTCCAGGTTGTCAGGTCATCGACAAGTGTGAGGACGGCGGCTATATTACACCTTACGAAGCGGCAGGCGAAGATGCCACCTATATCAGCCGTATCCGTGAAGACATTACAGTCGAAAACGGTCTGGCCATGTGGATTGTATCCGACAATTTACGCAAAGGCGCTGCTCTTAATACGGTACAGATTGCCGAACTTTTGGTTTCCCGCGGGCTGATCAGCCCACGCAACTAACAAACAAAAAGGCCTTCTTTATGAAGGCCTTTTCTCTGACGGCCCTTCAAGAAATGGCCATAGTGATAATCTGATAGCATTGAACAACCTCATCATAATCGCATTTCTGTCTCTGGCTTAAGTAGATTATAGGCACCATGATTGACAGTAATGAGGTCATCTATACGTCCCTCTACACCTGTAAGCCGGTATTATAATAATCCTCATCGGCAAATGGTTTCCACCAACCAGTCAAGATAAATTCAGCCAAGAGGACAAAACGGTTACAAGAATTGGAATCATTCAAAAAAAGTGTTATAATGAAACATCTTTAGGAAGATATTCAGTTAGCTCTAGCATAAAGAAAAGACTTATGAAAATCAAAGAGGAGAACACGACATGTTACGCGCCGTAGCTCAACTCATTCTTTCTGGTGCTGGCCTTATTGCCGGGCTGTTCATTTCACCCAACTCCGCTAATTTCGATTTCATCCAGATGGGTGTCGCCCTGTTAATGATTATTATCGTTGCACTAGCAATCTGGTATTTGCCCCAAATTTTTAATCGTGATCATCATCGCTGATATCTATAGGATCATAACTAACGTCAAAGCAAAACTGCCAATATCGATTGAAGAGGCATAGTGTTTCACCATAACACTATTTAAAGGTCTGTTTTCGCGATTTTATAACTATTTAGCGATTTTTTTTACTTGGCTTCCGCATCTGATCGTTTAAAACTCCTCCCATGAACAACAAAAATAGTCATTTCATTCCGTTTAAGGATAGCTCCATGTTTCTTGACAAATTCAAAAGACGCACAGCACTTGGCCTGATTGCCGCCTTCGCTGCATTTTCTTTTTCCTCACCTTTGGCCTTTGCCGAAGACAAAACAAAAATCAAGCTTGGTGTGATGGATGGTGAAGAAGGTGATGTATGGAAAGTTGCCGTTAAAGAAGCCAAAAAACAAGGTCTTGATATCGAACTTGTCTATTTTTCCGATTACGCAATTCCCAATGAAGCTGTTAGCGCTGGCGAACTTGATGCCAATGCGTTCCAACATAAACCCTACCTTGATGCCCAGATCGAGCAACGTGGTTTTAAATTATCGATTGCCGGTTATACAGCCCTCTTCCCAGTGGGTGTCTATTCCCATAAAATCAAAAGCCTCGACGAACTCCCCGAAGGCGCAGAAGTTGGCATTCCCAATGATCCATCCAATGAAGGACGCGCACTTTTGGCCCTTCAAGGACTTGGGATTATTAAACTAAAAGATGTAAACAACATCATGGCTACACCGCTTGATATTGCTGAAAACCCCAAAAAACTTAAATTCAGAGAGCTTGATGCCAGCCTTGTCGGTGGTGCTATTGATGATTTGACAATCAGTGTCATCAACACCAATTTCGCTCTTCAAAGCGGGCTCAACCCTGAAAAAGATGTTATTGCATGGGAAAAGGCCGAAGGTAACCCATATAACAATATCATTGTTGTCCGCACCGAAGATCTGGATAAACCCTGGGTTAAAAAACTGGTTGCATCATATAATAACGAAACTGTACGCGCCGAACTCAAACGCATATTCGGCTCGACCTACGCCACTTCATGGTAAGACGTGAATAATCCTAAAACCATTTTCAAACTTGATAATATCCGTCGCAGTTTTTCTGGAACTGCGGCGGTCAATAATATTTCTTGCACAATCCATGAAGGTGAAATTGTCGGCATTATCGGCCGCAGCGGAGCAGGTAAATCAACCTTGATGCGATGCCTGAATGGACTTGAAAAAATTGATAGCGGTCGAATCGTTTTTGATGGACAAGATGTAACCCATCTAAGCGAGAATGAATGGATGCCAGTACGCCGACGCATTGGCATGATCTTCCAACATTTTAATCTGCTTTCGGCGCAACGCATTATCGACAATATTGCCCTGCCACTAAAAATTGCCGGAATCTCCAGAAAAGAACGCCATAGCCGCGCCATGGAATTGTTGGATTTGGTCGGTATGCATGACAAGGCCAATGCCTACCCCTCAGAACTGTCCGGCGGTCAGAAACAACGCGTCGGCATTGCCCGCGCTCTTGCTGCGAAACCTGATCTTCTTTTGTCGGATGAAGCCACATCAGCTCTTGATCCTGAAACCACACAATCCATTCTGGAACTATTGCGTGACATCAATAAAAAGTTCAATCTCACTGTTGTTCTCATCACCCATGAAATGGAAGTCATTCGCTCCATTGCTGACCGCGTCATGGTCCTTGATAATGGACAAATTATTGAAGAAGGGCTCGTTAAGGATGTCTTTGCTTCGCCGCAACAGGACACAACAATTGCCCTATTGCGACTGGTAACCCCGCAACTACCGGCTGAATATGCTCGCAAGCTGGCAAAACAAGGGGATGAAGCCGTCATTGAACTCAACATTTCAGGTGACATTGCCCGCCAGCCATTTCTCGCCATGATCGAGGATGAAACAGGGTTGCGTCCACGTATTCTGCATGGCGGCATGGATACGGTACAAGGCGAAACAATTGGCCGTTTTTTTCTGGCAATTCCCGCCCGTGATTCACAAAAGCTGGAAAAAGCCGTTGCCTGGCTTCACCAGCATGGCCGTTATTGCGAGGTACTTGGCTATGTCTAATCTCATTGCAGCTCTTCCAAAATTGCCGGACCTACAAACACTCATTACGGCTTTCCCGAAACTGCCCGATCTACCACAATTGCTTCCTGAGGCTTTATATAACACTGTCATCATGACCGTTTCGACATCGCTAATCGCTTTGCTCATTGGCTTACCGTTGGGACTCATTTTGGTGCTAACAGCCAAAGATGGCCTGATGGAAGACAAGCTCATCAACAAAACGCTTGGCTTTATTGTCGATACCTTTCGTGCAGTCCCCTTTATTGTACTGGCTGCATCACTTGGACCTGTTACATCTTTTGTCATTGGTCGACGCTACGGTGTCGAGGCCGCCATCTTTATTCTATGTATTTCAGCCACACCGCTTTATGCCCGTATGGCCGAAATGTCATTTCGCGCTGTCGATAAGGGGCTGATTGAAGCCGTACGCGCCATGGGTGCTAAAAAAAGCACTATCATCCGTGAAGTATTGATTCCTGAATCTTTACCAAGCCTTGTCACTGGCTTTACAGTTACCATTATCACCATTATCGCCTTTACGGCCATTGCCGGTTATATGGGTGGTGGCGGCCTCGGTGATGTTGCCTATCGTTATGGAGCACAGCGCTATTATATTGAGATCATGATACCGACTGTTATCCTGCTGATCGCACTGAATATGCTCATCCAATATTATGGTGACAAACTGGCACGTAAGCTGGACAAGACCAACCGATAAATAAAAGCCTCCCATTTAGGGGAGCAGAGCTAAATCTTATCCAGTTTTTCGGCTTATCCAGAAACAGATATCCACTTTGAGATATCAAAAGACATCCGGTTATATTAACCGCCGCGGGTGCGGCTCATACCATCACGTGCGCCCTTGAAACCAGGATCAAGAGACGCCGCTTTGGAATAAGACGCAAAAGCCCGTTTCTTATCGCCACGATGCTCATAAACAAGAGCCTGATTGGCCCAGCTTTCTGCATTATTACCATCCAGACGAATGGCCGCATTAAAATCATCAAAAGCATTATCCCAATCATTCAACGCCACATAGGATAAACCTCGTCCGTTATAAGGCGCTGGCTGATTGGGCTGACGCGACATGGCAGCACCAAAGTCGGCAATTGCTTGCGTATGCTGCCCGCGGGCCTGCATAATAAGACCGCGATTATACCATGCACGGCCATTTGTCGTTCCTGCCGAAATCGCTGCATTATAATCATTATAGGCCTGATCGAGCTGGCCCGCCTGTCGATAGACATTGCCACGCCCGATCAACGCGACATCATAATCCGGTTTTATCTGCAAGGCGCGATTATAATCAGCAATAGCCAAAGCGTTATTCCCCATATAGCGGTAAATCAAAGCGCGATTGGCATAGGCACTGTAAAATTGCGGATTAAGCTGGATCGCAACATTAAAATCATTGATCGCATCCTTATAAGCACCTGCACGACCATAGGCTGAACCGCGTACGTTATAGCCTGCCGGATCACGAGGATTATTCTTGATCACCGAAGTCAAAGACGCAATGTTCTCTCTAGACCCCTGCGCACGATCTTCTGGCGCAACCATAACATTGGTTGTCGTACAGGCCCCCAACAACAACGTTGCAATCAGGGTAAAAGAAGCTGTTTTATTCATTTTGAATATTCCAATATCGCGTTACTCGCCAAGTCTTCCACTTTGCCCTTACCAGGCCATAATCCAAAAAAACAAAAGCGGAAGCGCATAGCACTCCCGCTTTATATCATAAAAGTTATTAAAAAACTTTCAGCTTTTGCCATGCGGCAAGGCTTTATCAGCGACCGCTGACCATACCTTCACGCTGTGCGCGCTTACGAGCAAGCTTACGGGCGCGGCGGATAGCCTCGGCCTTTTCACGAGCACGTTTGACAGAAGGCTTTTCATAATGACCACGCATCTTCATTTCACGGAAGATGCCTTCACGCTGCATTTTCTTCTTCAGCGCACGGAGCGCCTGATCAACATTATTATCGCGAACGAGTACTTGCACGTTTAATCCTGCTTTGCTTAGATCCATAAATGAAATAACCATCCCGCTTTATGAACGGAATGAAATTCGTTGCGGGCCAATACCACGGAATAATCACACTTGTCCATAAGGAATTCATGAAAAATTTGGGTTTTTCATGATTAAAGGCTGTTATTTCCCCATCAAGCTGTGTTTATATCAGTGGATACAATCATATTGTCGTTAAGGACGAACCCATGCCAAAGCCCTATTGCCTACTTTTACACAAGACATTTCCACAAAAGAACCTTGATGACCTGAGCGAAATTGTCACGCTCGTCTCCGCAGAAGAGCCTATATCCGATGATATACTTAAAAAGATTACCTACGTTGCCGCCTCACCTATGATTGGTATGCCATCAATATGGTTTGAAAAATTACCTAATCTCAAATTGATTAGTGTTTTCGGTGTCGGCACCGACAAGATAGATATAAAAGAAGCGCGCCGCCGAGGTATTGATGTCACCACAACACTAAATGTATTAACCGAAGACGTCACAGATATGGCCTTTGCATTGCTTTTAAGCCTGACTCGAATGCTAGTCTCTGGTGATCGCTTTATCCGTGATGGCCGATGGACGAGGCGCGAAGCTTTTCCGCTTGCCACCAGCATTCGCGGCAAACGTCTTGGTGTAGTCGGCATGGGCGCTATCGGTCATGATATTGCCCGTCGCGGCGAAGCCTTCGGGATGAAACCCACCTATTTCAATCGCTCACCCAAAGCGGATGCACCATGGAAACGCTACGAAAGCATTACTGCACTAGCTGCTGAATGCGATGTTCTTATTGCCGCCATTTCCGCAACACCTGAAACGACAGGCATTATCAATCGTAATGTTTTGGAAGCATTAGGGCCGCAAGGTTACTTCATCAATATTGCCCGCGGTGCGGTTGTCAACGAAGATGACCTTATTGATGCTCTACGCAATAAAAAAATAGCTGGCGCCGGACTGGATGTCTTCTTGAACGAACCGGATATCGATAAACGATTTTTTGGTATCGATAACGTGTTATTAGCCCCACATATCGCCAGCGCCACGATTGAAACCAGAATTGCCATGGGACAGAATGTCATCGATAATATCAATGCATCAATTCGCGGAGCCCCCCTATTAACACTGATAAACTAATATGAATAACGAAAGAGTAACCATTTTTACTTTATTACGCAATTTTTATGCTTTTTTACTGTGTAAAAAGGTAAAAAAAGACATTTTTAAAACCACCCCAATTGCATTAGCCTGCCCCAGACAATAAAATAGAACCCATGTATTGAGTCTGTCTTATCCAATACTTTAGCGGGGCATTCATTAAATATCTGTCGTTTGAAAATTATTTAAAGTGCGACAGGTAACGGGGTTAATGATGAAAAATCATAGGCATTTTCTTTCGTCGGCAAGTTATACAACATTAAAAGTTGCCGCTATGGCAACGTTGCCTTTGATTGCAGGACTGGTAATATTATCAAGTACAACACTTCATGCAGATGCCGCTTCAACATGCGGTTCCTCTGGTGGGTGGGCGATTAATGGTACAGCCCCTAGCAGCGGAGAATGTAAACTAGGAAATTTTGACCCCGCACTCAACGATGGCAAAATGAACAATGTCGGTTCTATTGTCATTAATAACGAAGAAGTAACAGTTAAGGGTAATTTCAACTCCGTCACAGCAGGAACCAAAGTTGAAAAAGAACCAAGTAAAGGCTGGAATAGCCTGAATGATAATGACTTCCTTCAGCCAGACGGAACTGAAGGTGGTACCAAAATTGAAGGATCAGGCAAAAGTGCAAGCGACATCCATAACGACTTCAATGATTGGCGTGATCAGATAAAAAACGGGCCTGCAGTTGGGAGTGTCAGAGTTGGCGGCCGCGAAAAAATAACGGCAAAAGACCAAATCAGCGGTTCAAACATTGTTGTTAATGTTTATAAGACCGATGCATTTAAAAGTGGTGTCACAGGTGGTGGACAAGTACCCGATGGCTCTTTACCAAGCGGTTGGAAAATATCCGCTGGCGATGGTTATTATGCACCCGACTATAGTATCCAAAAAAACAGCAGCGGAAAAGATGAAATGACAGCCAATGTCAACAGCATTGGCCTCAACCTTGGCAAGGTTGAAAATGGCGGAACGATGAATATCAACATCGATGGCGACCTTGATGCCCGTGTCAAACAGGGCAAAATTTTCATGGCTGACGGTAAAGATACAAAATTAAACTGGAACCACGAAGGTACAACCACGATTGATTTATCAGCTGAAGAATACACAAATCCTAGCAAAGATTATATTATTCTCGCCGTCACGGAACCAACAAGTGATCCTAAATCTTATCCCTTAAAGATTACATTGCCAGACGGAAGCGTGCATACTATTCGCGTTACCAAACCAGACGGGACCTTGGATGCCACAGCAACAGCCGCCAATATTGAAGCCTACAACCAATATCTTGTTAGCGTTGTTCGTACAGGTAGCCAAGGCTGGCTGCTCAACCAAACCCAATACGATACACTCGTCAACAAAGCCTTGACCTACGATCCGTCAGATCCTCCAAGTATTATTCCTGAAACAAAATATTATAAAGTCAAAGATAAAAGCTATCTCAACGTACCTGATGAACTTTTGTTAAAAAATGGCTCCCAATGGAATGACGTTGCGACTAATGTCCTGATGTCTGGCACCAATGGTGCTGTTATAACCATGAATGCCAACCAGTCCAAAATAAATCTCACAGGCGGCATAGGAATTATATCCAAAGGAGCGGGTGGCGGCTATAAAATCAATGAAAACAATGCCCTTTCTGTTGCGGGTCAAGATGCGACAGTTCTTGTGCAAGGCGCTACAGGCCTTAATAATGGCGATATTTTATCAGGACAAACAGCTGTACGCATAATTAATGGCGGCGGTAAAAATGCTGATGGAAATACAGGCGTCAATATCAATGGTGAGATTTATGTCAACAATGGCAAGCTTACAGGTTCCACCGGCATGTATGTTGACGGCGGACGCACCGATGGACAAGAGGGCGTCATCCTCAACAATGGCATCATTACAGGCAGTTCCACTGGTGTCGTACTAACAAATGACAACAGCTATAATGTTGGTAATGACAAAACGACAATTGAAACAATCTCCACTAATAACAACGCCATCCATTTTACCAATGAAGATCAAGCCATTATCAATGGCGGTTATACGGGTATTTCTATTACTGATCATGCAAAACGCGATGTCGATAATAAAGGTACAATTAATACACAATATGGAGACGGTATTTTCATAAATAATGAAAATGCCAGTTTTGAGAATATGGATGGGGCAACTATCTATATAGGACGCGAGGCACAAAATGCGCCTGGACAAACGACCAATGATACATCCGTCGATAATGGAGCTGGCATAGCTTCTTATGAAGGCAACGCCTATAATCGTGCAGGCGCAAAAATCATTCTGGGTTCACTGACATCTGGATCCGTGGGTATGCAGCAGGGACGCGGAAAATATGATTCCGAAGTCATTAATAGCGGCATTATCGATATGAAAGAAGGTTGGGATTCGAACGCTCTCAACACATTGCGTAATACAAACTTCGGTATGAAAGCAATCGGCAATGGGCTTGAAACACCATCGGGCAGCGATCCAATACGTATTTTACGCAATGAAGGCACCATAAATGTTAATGGCATCAATACGATCGGTCTTGGGGTATTTGACGTTGCTATAAACTCTACTGGTGGTTATGATAACCTAGGCGGTGCTTTTGCTGAAGTAACCAAAGACGGCATTATCAATGTTGGTGAAAGCTTTAAGGGCAAAGTAACCATTGACGGTCGTACACAAGACGTGTTTTTCCGTAATTATGGCATCTATAGCGATGGCGACAAGGCATCTGTCAAAATGGCAGGCACGATCAATATGACCGGCTATGGTGTCGTCGGTGTCCATGCACGAATGGGATCAAATATCCACATTGAAGACACTGGAAAAATAGAAGCCACAATGGATGATGGTATTCAGTATGAAATTAACGGTTATAATGAATATGGCCGTCCAATCTATAAGCTGGATAGCAACGGTAACCGTATTCCTGTTTTGGACGAAAATGGCAATACAATTACAGCTCCTACCGATGCAAACCAAGTCGGGTTTTATATATATGGGCGCAGCAGCGATTCTAAACAAAGTTCAACTGTTACCAATCTTGCCCATGATCTAAAAATTAACACACAATCTTCAACATTATTTCTCATTGAAGCGGGTGCCGAATTCATTGGACAGGGTCTGTCATTAACAACAACAGAAAATGCTAAATACTCGACACTTATTGTTGGTATGGGGCCTAATCGTGGGCGTGACGGCCAATTTATTACGGATAAAATCGATCCGGCAACAGGCCAAGTTTACGTTACAAAAGTAATAACAAAAGATGCTAAATTGTCCTTGAACGCTGAAGGGTCCATGGGAATTTTTATTGGTGGCGGCGCTCAGGGACAAATCTCAGAAGATGGCAGTACGACCCCAACCCAAATCCTGCTCAATGCAAAAAACTCTGTTGGCGGTGCTGTTGACGGACGTTATCAGCTCATCGATGGCAGCTATCTGACATCAGGTGGAAAATATGTCGAATGGGATGGTTCTGATCCAACCAACCGACCCGCGACAGTTTTGACCAATTATGCCGATGTTCGCACTGGATCAACCAATATGGGAAGCGGTGAAGATGTAACCGGTTTCATTAGCCGATATGGTGGATTGCTTGTCAATAAAGGCAATATAGAGTTGATGCTCGGCGATCATAATACTGGTGTCCACGTGCTTGAGCACGGTAGATTGGAAAATTACAAGGATATCAAAATCGGTAGCGGAATCGGCATTCATGTCGAAGGTGAAAGTGGTCAGGTCAAAGCAGCATCCGTTACCAATCAGGCCAATATCTATGTTGATAATGGGCGCGCCGGTGTTCTATTGGATAACAACGCTTATCTCTACTGGAATGGTATCGGTGACACGGTCACCACCAATGGTACAGCCAACGGCTTTGAACTTGCCGCGGCCTATACCGATGAGCTTGGACGCGATCATACTGCCGCCGTTGGTGTTTCTATCGGGGTTAACAAGATCGAAGTCAAAGGAAGTGGTAACGGTGTCGAAAATGGTGCTGAAACACAATATATTTCCTTTGATGGCACCGAAATTGATGTCAGCGGAAAAAGTTCAGGTATCCGTACAGCCACTAATATTGATGAATATGTACGCGATAAAGAAGGTAAAGCAACCTCAACCCAATCGATTGCCATAATCAATGCTAGTGCTGACGCCATTGGTTATGATTTTGCCAATGCGAAAGATAAAGGCGGTGCCGATACCTTGCTTACCAATGATGCCAAGATTAATTCCGGTATCACGATCAATGGTTCTGACAATGTTATCGGCATCAGAACAGCAACGACAGGTACCGCAATCAATTACGGCACAGTCAATATGCTGTCCAATGCCAACAATATCGGTTGGCAAACTGGTTATGCTAACATTGTTGTCAACAGAGGTACATTAACATCGCAAAGTACTGCGTTGAAAACCGTTGTTGATCTTAGCAACCGTGACAATATCAAGTCGGCTATTGCTAATCAGTCACAAGGCGTAGAATTTTATAATGAAACAATTATCCACGCTGTAGATGATACGCACATGGCAGTTCGTGGTTCGGCATATAACGACAAATTCTATTTCACAACCTCAAGCAGCGATACGCGTGGTCTTCTTGATGCAGGCGATGGTTCGGATTATTTGCTTTGGAATGGCGGGGTCTGGGCTGGTGGCTTCAATATGGGGGCCGGACAAGACAATAAAGCCATTATTGATGGCAGTAATGGCTCCGGCGGAATCAATGGCGTTGATATGTCACAATTCAATCATGCCCAGGGTTCGAGCGGCAGTGGTGACATACTAACCTTTATCAGCATGGGAAGCAGACTGAATAATCCTAATGATACAACCAGCCACCCCATCCAGATCGGCAGCTTCAATCAGGATAATATTGCCAACGGTACGAATGTCGGCTTCCAATGGGAGCAGATGGAGTTCAAAAATACTAATGCAGCAATATCGGGCACGATCAAGCTAGACGGTAAAAGCGAGTTCTCTGTTGATGGCAGTAGTACAATCTACGCCGGACGGGGGCGCAAAAGTACGGTCGAAGGCGGTGAATCGCTTAAATTTGATCTTTCAGGCACCATCGACATGACCGATGCCTCGACAACTGACTATAGCCGCACCAGTGCTAATTTTAAGGATACCTTCACCATTAAAGGTGACCTGATCGGCACCCATGGCAAAGTAATGATGGACACTTGGCTTGGAACAGATCGTAACTGGCAAAATATCGCACCATCTGACCAACTTATTATTGATGGTGGCCATGTCTCAGGGACAACCTCACTGGTTATCAATGGCTATGGAGAACGTGGCCCGGGTGCCTTAACGTGGTATGATGGCATCAAGGTCGTCGATGCTAAAAATGGCGCGACAACAACCAATGATGCCTTTGTCATTGACCCGAATTCAAAATTATATTGCGGTGTATCGGGTGAATTATGCGGCCATGGACAAGCAACGCCAGATGGAAAAGGGGCCATCATGGTGCAGGGATCTGCCTTTGTCTATCGTTTGGAAAAAGGCAGCCCCGGCACAAGCTGGCCCGGTGTTGTTACCGATGTCTATCGTGATGGTTACTGGTCAAATGACTGGTACCTTCGTTCAGGTGCCTATCATCCCTTCTATAAGAGTACTATTCCGCTCTATGAAGCCTATGCAGGCGTGATCAACCAGATAAACCGATTGCCAACCTTGCAACAGCGTGTTGGCAATCGTAAGTGGATTACTGCAGATAATCTGGCACTGACATCTCTTGCTGCAAAAGTCGGCCGCGGCAGCGAACCCGGACAGACAGATCTTTCTATTGTCGATCCGGCAACATTATCAGACCAGATAGAAGGCTTCTGGGTTCGCTGGCAAGGTGATCACTCGCATACGGATTTGCGTCGGACCTTCTCGGGAGCCGATCATGACCTCAACTATATGACATTCCAGATGGGTGCAGACTTCCGCATCAATAAAGAAACGGCAGATGACATCTGGATTGCCGGTGTCGGCATGCATTATAAAACCGGTAAATCCAAGGTTAAAGGCTCGATCTACGGATCAGGTGAATTGAAACCGGACGGCTTCGGTGTGGATGCAACATTGACATGGTATGGTAAGCACGGTGCCTATATGGATCTACAAGCGGCCATTACCGCTTATCAGACCGACATTGAAAGCTATATGACCAAGCTTGACGGCATCGATAATGCCAAAGCAACGGGTTATGCCCTGTCTGCAGAAGTGGGGCAAAAATTTGCTCTGACCAATGACTGGGCGATGACACCGCAAATACAATTGCAATGGCTGAAAACCGACTATGATTCATTTGAAGACAAGATGAAAGCCGAGATATCGATTGAGGATGGCGGCGAAAGCCTCATTACACGCCTTGGTCTTGCAACAAGCAAGGATAAAGAGTGGAAGAGCGACAAGGGAGACCAGCGCCGTCTCTTCGGCTATGGCATTGCCAATGTCTATTATGATCCGTTGGGTGGCGATGCACGTACCCGTATTGCCGAGCTTGATGTCCATTATGGTGAAGAGCCATGGCAAGCAGGTCTTGGTATCGGCGGTACTTATAACTGGGCTGATGATAAATATTCACTCTATGGCGAATTGGAAGTACGTTCAGGGCTTACCAGTTTTGGTGATAATTATGGCTATGGCGGCACCTTTGGCTTCCGCCGCTCCTTCTAATCAAAAAAGGCCGGTTCAACCGGCCTTTTATATACGATTCATAGTCTTGAAATAAGATATAGGTCCAGCAAACACCAAAGGCGAAGACGCTACATATTTTCAGCTTAGGTTGAAAATATATGGGAGAAACTAAGCGTCTTTTGGAGGGACCATGGAAATAATAATCCAATCAGCTTCAAGAGCAGGCTTTTTAATATTTTCAACTTCCAGCGTTACCGCATAATGGAAAACAATCCGCCCCGATGGTCGGATTTCAGCATCCGACAATATAAACCGTGCGCGCACTCTGGCACCGCTTTTTACCGGGCTCATCAAGCGGACTTTATCAAAACCATAATTGATACCCATTGTCGCGCCTTCAAGTTCAGGCAGCGCCTCATAAGCCAATGTTGAAAGAATAGAAAGCGTTAGAAATCCATGGGCAATTGTTCCGCCAAACGGTGTTTCTTTGGCCCTTTCTTCATCCACATGAATCCATTGATGATCATCCGTTGCATCAGCAAACTGGTTGATCATTTCCTGCGTTATAATACGCCATTCTGAAACACCCACTTCCTTACCAACGGATGCCGGAATATCTTCAACGCGAACGGTACGGGCCATATTATTCTCCATTTTTCTTCTTGATACGCTCTTAACCCGTCCAAGATCAAGTGGCATAACAGGATTTAGGCCTATGCTCTCTAAAAGCTGATGAAACAGGGCTTGACCTCGTCAACCAGCTTCAATAGGCCATAAGAACAAGAAATACATAAAGCGATTGAGAGTTGTCCATGACAAGCAATGTCCAATTGACGGGACTGGCCCGCGACCTAAAACAACATGCCGATAAAGGCAAACCTATCCGGATCGGCCTTGTCGGATGCGGCGAAATGGGCACTGATTTTCTTTCCGGTGTCGCACATATGGATGGATTGGAAGTCGCTGTCGTTTCAACCCGCACCCCGTCCCGTGTTTTTGATGCTGCAAAAATTGCCTATGGAGAAGAAGGCCATGCCATAGAGGCGACCACAGCAAGTAGCATGAATGCGGCAATCGAGGCGAGGAAAATTGCTGCCACCGATGATCTTGACCTGATGCTTCAAAACGAACAGATTGATGTTGTGGTCGATGCTACCGGCTATCCCGAAGCCGGCGCCGAAATTGGCTATAAGACGCTGCAAAACAACAAACATCTGATAATGATGAATGTAGAGGCTGACGTCACCATCGGCCCCTATCTGAAAGCTGAAGCCGACAAGAAAGGCCTTATATATACGCTAGGTGCGGGTGATGAACCCTCTTCCTGTATGGAACTCATCGAATTTGTCTCAAGTCTTGGCCACAAAATTGTCTCGGCCGGAAAAGGCAAGAATAATCCACTCGTCTTTGATGCTATCCCAGATGACTACGAGGCAGAGGCAAAACAGCGCGACATGAATGTACGCATGCTGGTTGAATTTATTGATGGCTCTAAAACGATGGTCGAAATGACCGCCATTGCCAATGCCACAGGCCTTGTCCCCGACTGCCCCGGCATGCATGGGCCCAAGGCAGATATTGGAGATTTGAACAAGGTACTGATCCCGCAATCCGATGGCGGCGTACTAACAAAAAGCGGTGTGGTTGATTATTCCATCGGCAAGGGTGTTTCACCGGGCGTTTTTGTCGTTGCCGAAATGCGCCATCCACGGGTGTGGGAACGAATGGAAGATCTAAAGATCGGCAAAGGACCCTATTTTACATTCCATCGCCCCTATCATCTCACAGCCATGGAAGTACCGCTGACCTGCGCACGCGTCATGCTTTATGGCAAACCCGATATGGTGCCGCTGGCGCGTCCGGTTGCAGAAGTCTGTGCGGTTGCCAAAAAAGATTTGAAGACCGGCGAAAAGTTGGACTTCATCGGTCTTTATACCTATCGCGCTTGGGCGATGACGGTTGAGGATGCACAGGCTAACCAAGCCATTCCATGCGGATTATTGGAAGGTGCGACCATCACCGCCCCCATCAAAAAGGGTGAATTGATTACCGCAAAAAATGTTTCCATCAATCAGGATCAATGGATTGCCAAACTGCGTGCAAAGCAGGATAAACTTATCTATGGGGCTTGAGGCGGCACTTTAGGAACACGTGGTTTGGTCAAGATGTTCCAATAAAGCACGACAAAACCCAAAAAAGCCAATGTCCAGCAAGTGCCGGAAAAGTGCAGAAGCGGTATTGAATTATATAAAACGCCACTGACAAAACGACAAACGACGGCAAGCAATAGCAACAAATATAGGCTGGTAACGCCCCAGCCGATCTTTAAAGGACGTCCGGCATGGCCAAGTGAGGCACGGGTCATCACCGCCATAGTCATCATGCCGATACCGCCCGCCATCCAGACATGTTGGGCATAGGAACGTCCACCTTCAAGAATATTGAAATCGGCAAGTGCAATGACAATAAAACCGAGTGGAATGAACAGATAACCAAGATGCAAAACCCAAACAAGCGAGTCGCGTAAAATATGCCAGAACTTCCAGCGTACAAGACGCATCAGGTGGAGTACACCGACTATAAGCGCTATCAAACCAGTTATAAAAATATCGGGAAAGAGAACAAATGAAATCAGTGAAACAGCACTTGCCGCCATCACAATCTGATCAAACCGATTATGCGGTACCGGCATATCGCTGCCATTATGTCTAGCGATCCAATTACGGGTAAAACTTGGAATAATCCGCCCGCCAATAACACAGATCAGCATAATCGCAACGCCAAGTGCCAGACGCGCACCATAGCTATCAGCACCGGCCATACCGTTCAACGCCTCATAATCAAAATGTGCATTGGCTAAAATCAAAAGGCCGATCAGAATAAGGACTTTAAGATTGCGTGTATTTTTTCCCTTGATAATCTCGCGTGCGATCGCGGCAAAAAAAACAAACGGAAAAGCAAGATCAAGAATGAAAATCAATGGCACCGGCAAAAAGGACGAAAGCGCGAAAGCAAACCAGCTTATCAGCCACAAGCAGAAAAAACCAAATAACGACCAGCCGACAATTGGAAAACGCCCTGTCCAGTTTGGCACAGCGGTCATTAGAAAACCGGCAACCACCGCCCATAAATAACTAAATAACATGCTATGAACATGCCAATCCATGGGAGCAACTTTATCGGTCAAGGGCAAGAATACATCCGACCCCATATAAAGCATAATCCAGACTGGCACAGAAAGGGCAGCACATAGAGCACCACCAAGAAAAAACGGGCGATAACCATAGCTTAAAATTGCCGGCCCCTGCCACGTTCTGATCTGCTCTGCCGATGTCGCCATTTCAATCGTCCTTTTCAAAGGCAAATTATACAAAACCCAAATATTGACGAATTTGCGCGGCTTGTGGGTGGTTGTCAATAATATGCCCAGGCAATGTGAATACCGAGTAACTCTCGAAACCAAGACAATAGGCGCCCGATTTCGATCGTCTGCGCATGATAATCGCATCGATGTGGACCATATTGGCAAAGCCATCACGCTCGACAATATACCCCTTTTTACCTAGCCTGATCTTGGCTGGCTTTAATATGGTTGTATTTTGCAACACGATACGATTGCGCCGCTGCATTTGGTAAAAATTAACAAAAACAAAAAGAATAAAATAGATAAGCATGGCCATCAAACCCATTGCATAACCATCTTTTTGACCAGATGCCAGACTGGAAAAAAACAACGGATAAAACCATAGCAAAGCCATCAATGCGCCCATAGATATCCCCAAGGCCAGACGAAGTCTCATATGCTTTGATTTCTTAAAATAAAGTACATTCTGTAAAAGAACTGACGCCTGCATATGATCCTTTAAGTCAAAAGCCGGTACATCAATAACAATAGGATAATCTTTTTCAAGACAAGTTGTATCAAGCAGATGCATCGTTCATTCCCTATGAAAAAAGGCGCTGTTTTCAGCGCCTTTTTATAGTCTCTTCGGCTATCAGGCTAGTCAAGCGATTTAACAATATTCTCTACCATCTTCTTGGCATCGCCAAAAAGCATCATTGTATTATCACGGAAGAACAACTCATTTTCGACACCGGCATAACCTGAGCCCATACCGCGTTTGAGGAACAGAACCGTACCAGCCTTATCGACTTCAAGAATCGGCATACCAAAAATCGGTGAAGCCGGATCACTTTTCGCTGCCGGATTGGTAACATCATTGGCACCAATCACAAAGGCAACATCAGCAGTCGCAAATTCCGAATTGATATCTTCAAGCTCGAACACCTCGTCATAAGGAACGTTGGCTTCAGCCAACAGCACATTCATATGACCCGGCATACGACCAGCTACCGGATGGATCGCATATTTGATTTCAACGCCTTCGGCCTTCAACTTGTCAGCCATTTCACGTAGCGCATGCTGCGCTTGAGCGACAGCCATGCCATAACCCGGCACGATGATCACCTTTTGTGCATTTTTCATGATAAAAGCTGCATCATCTGCTGAACCCTGCTTGACCGGACGCTGTTCAACTTCGCCAGCACTACCGGCTGCTGCGATTTCACCACCAAAGCCACCGAGGATGACTGAAATAAACGAACGGTTCATACCCTTACACATAATGTAGGAAAGAATAGCTCCGGATGAGCCGACCAACGCCCCCGTAATGATCAGAGCCATATTGCCAAGCGTAAAACCGATACCGGCTGCTGCCCACCCCGAATAGGAATTAAGCATGGAAACAACGACCGGCATATCTGCGCCACCAATCGGAATGATCAGCGTCACACCGATGATGAGTGACAGAAGAACAATCAGCCAAAAAACAAAATGGCTTTCACTTGCTACCAGAATGGCAATCAGAATAATGATTGCCGCCCCAAGACCGACATTGATAAAATGGCGCGAAGGCAACATAATCGGCTTACCCGACATACGGCCATCCAATTTCAAAAAGGCAATGATCGAACCGGTAAAAGTTACGGCGCCAATGGCCACACCAATCGCCATTTCAACCAGTGCACGACCATGGATCGAACCGACTTCGCCAATACCGAAACTATGCGGCGAATAAAGCGCGCTGGCAGCTACCATCACAGCAGCCAGACCGACAAGCGAATGGAAAAACGCGACAAGCTGCGGCATGGCTGTCATCGCAATACGGCGTGCCACAACAGCACCGATACCACCACCGATCACAAGACCGGCAATAATCAGCACTAGCCCTCCAAAAGACGGCTTAGCCAAAAGCAGGGTTGTAATGATGGCAATCGCCATGCCGATCATACCATAGGCATTACCCTGACGACTAGTTGTCGGGTGTGACAGACCACGCAAAGCAAGAATGAAAAGAATACCTGAAATCAGATAGAGAAAGGCTGCAAAATTAATACTCATATTCTAACGCCTCACTTCTCTTTTTTCTTATACATGGCAAGCATGCGTTGGGTAACAAGGAAACCGCCAAAAATATTAACGCTGGCCAGCACAAGGGCAATAAATCCGAAAATGCCGGCAGCGCCCGAAGCTGCCAATCCGACAGCCAGAAGAGCACCGACCACAATAACCGATGAAATGGCATTGGTCACCGCCATCAGCGGCGTATGCAATGCGGGTGTCACCGCCCAGACAACATAATAACCGACAAAAATCGATAGAACGAAAATAGCAAGCTGAAAAACAAATGGGTCAATCGCACCACCTGATGCCGCATGGGCCATCTGTGCGACACTCTCGGTCAACTGGCCACCGGCTTCACGTACCGAAATAATTGCCTGATCAAGATTTTCCAGCGCTTTATCTAATGCTTCATTAGCCATTATGCGCTTCCTTTCTTTGCTGTGGTCTTGGTGACCGGCTTCTTGGCAGCCGTCTTTTTAGGTGCTGCTTTTTTCACGGTTTTGGGTTTATCAACCGTCTTTGCTGCTGCCTTTACTGTCGACTTACGCGTTGCTTTTTCAGTCTTTTGAGGTGCTGCAGCAAAAGCGGGATGAACTTGTTTCCCATCCTTGGTCAATAAGGTAGCCTTGACCAGCTCATCATCAAAATTGATTGCCAGCTTTTTCTTTTCCTTATCCGTCAATATATCAAGGAAAGCAAAAAGATTGCGGGCATAAAGTTGCGATGCCGTTGCGGCAATCCGTCCGGCAACATTGGTAAAACCTACAACTTTAACACCTTCAACCTCGACAACCTGATCTGCCACAGAACCTTCGACATTGCCGCCGCGCTCAACCGCCAAATCGACAATAACCGATCCCGGACGCATAGATTTAAGCATATCCTTTGTTACCAGACGCGGTGCCGGACGCCCCGGAATGAGCGCTGTCGTAATAACGATATCCTGTTTGGATATATGGTCCGCTGTCAAAGCAGCTTGTTTGGCCTGATAAGCCTTGGACATTTCCTTGGCATAACCGCCACCGGTTTCCGCAGCCTTGAATTCTTCATCTTCAACCGCAATGAATTTGGCCCCCAACGACGCCACCTGTTCCTTAGCTGCGGGACGCACATCACTAGCCGAAACAGCAGCCCCCAAACGGCGTGCCGTCGCAATAGCCTGAAGACCGGCAACGCCGGCACCCATAACAAAAACCTTGGCAGCGGGCACAGTACCAGCAGCTGTCATCATCATTGGCAAAGCACGGTCATAAACATTTGCTGCATCAATCACCGCCTGATAACCGGCAAGATTGGCCTGTGAAGAAAGCACATCCATTACCTGTGCGCGCGTAATACGTGGCATAAACTCCATGGTAAACGCAGTCAGATTGGCTTTAGCAATGGCATCAATTTCATTTTCATGACCATAAGGGTCAAGCATCGCAATCAACACCGCTCCTTTTTTATAAAGGCCTATCTCGGTTCCTGAAGGACGACGCACTTTCAAGATAATATCGGCTTTTTTGGCATCAGCTGTTGTTACCAGCTTGGCTCCCGCTTGCGTATATTCATCATCATTGATACGTGACAACAAACCGGCACCGCGTTCGACAAGCACATCATAGCCGAGTGCAATCAACTTCTTGACTGTTTCTGGTGACGCGGCAACACGCGTTTCACCTTTCCCCATTTCTTTCCCAACATAGATGATCTCACCCAATTGGTCTCTCCTTTACAATTACACACAAAAATAGCGATACAAATCTTTCATACATGCCAACCAGACATCATCACCAAATGCCCAAGCCGATATCCACCTGACTCACGTGCAAAAATAGCAATAACTATTAAAGCACAAGTCCCCTTTTCCTTTTCCCTCTCCTTGAGATAATATTTTCATAGAAAATGCAACTCTTTCCTAACAATTGACGCCAAAAAAGCCTTTCACGCCAATTGTTTTTTGTAATCTTCATGCTAAAAATCGATCCTCCATCCAGCAATGGATGCAAAAGCTTTTTGATGGAAAAGAAAATGACTTCAGCGATCCAGCCTCTTGTCGCCCTGCCCGCCGATATGGTCTATGACGGTGGTTATGACTGGCATGCAGCCGCCCAACAATATCTTGTCGCCGCAACCGATGTTGCCAAGGTCACACCGATTATTATTCCCTCATTGCATGGCCGCATTGCACTTGATGCTATTCTTGAACATATTGATGGCGTCATCATTACCGGTGCCAAATCCAATGTTCATCCGTCACATTACGGTATGGATGAAAATGAAGATGCAGCTCCTTTTGATCACGCACGTGATGCTTCCTCATTAGCGTTGATCATAGCCGCTATCGAACGTGGTATTCCGCTCATCGCTATTTGCCGTGGTTTTCAGGAACTGAATGTTGCACTGGGGGGTACTCTTGTCCACGGTCTACAGAACATTCCCGGTCGCAATGATCATCGTGCACCGCAAGGCCTGACAATGCCGGAACGTTACACCATCCGCCAACGGGTCGACGTTGCGGCCAATGGCTGCCTTGCTGCCATTGTTGGCTCTGGTGAGCTAATGGTCAATACTGTCCATGAACAGGGCATCGATAAACTTGCACCACGATTAGTCGTTGAAGCCAAAGCTCCTGATGGCACAATCGAATCGGTCAGCGTCAAAAATGCCCCAAGTTTTGCCATGGGCTTCCAGTGGCATCCGGAATATTGGGCCCAAACCGATACGCCGTCACGCCAGATTTTTGAAGCCTTCGGCAAAGCGGTTTATGAACATCAAAACAAACGCCACAAACGCTAAAAAAAAGATATATCAACGTTCTTTGGGCTTACCGGTGGATTGGCGGATATGGAGCTCCGGCTTGATCAGCTCATGCCCATATTCCACTTCCACACCATTAAGAAGATCAAGCAATGCACGTGCGGCGCGCTTCCCCACTTCACGTTGACCGTTCCATACAGTCGTCAGGGCCGGCGTCGCAATAGCCGCCTCTTCCAGATCATCATAACCGGTCACCGATATATCCTCACCCGGCACGAGACCGGCTCGAGCAATACCGTTCATCAGACCGATCGCACAAAGATCGTTGAAACAAACCACTGCGGTTGGCTTATCCTTAAGCGCCAGAAATTGTGGCGCAACTTCAAAGCCGGTCTGTTTTGTTCGCGGCCCCTCAATGCGCCATTCCGTTTTGACTTCCAAACCTGCGCGTTCCATAGCATCACGATAACCTTGATAGCGATCACGCCCCGTCGATGTATAATTGGTGCCGCCAACCATGGCGATACGCTTATGCCCCAAAGATATCAGATGGTTCGTTGCCAACGAGATACCATAAGCATCATCGCCTCTAAACACCGGCGCATCAACACCTTCCACATGGCGCGCAACAAAAACAACAGGTAATCCGTTTTCCTTGGCAAGCTCGATATCACGTTGCGGCGTACCGATCGCTGGGGACATAATCACACCATCAGCCCCAAGCTGGATCAGCGTTTCAAGAAAATTCCGCTGTTTATCGACCTGATCATAATGGTTGGACAAAATAAAGGTTTGACGGGAACGGTCGAGCTCGCTCTCAATAGCACGCAAGATTTCAGCAAAAAACGGGTTCATAATATCATGAACAACAACACCGACAATACCCGAACGCGATGTACGCAGACTAGCCGCACGACGGTTATAGATATAGCCGATCTCACGGGCATAGGTCTTGATCTTGTCACGCGTATCATCTGCCACCAGCGAACTATCCCGCAAGGCCAATGACACAGTCGCGGTTGATACATTCAATGCATCCGCAATGGTAGAAAGTTTAATCTTCTGTGCCACGCTTTTCTCTCGCTCTCGAGCGCCTGCGAGAAACAGAATCCCGCATCATCAAATTCTTTATGGCCAAGCTATGGACGTAGGTCAATATCGGCATTTCAAGATTCTTTTGCCAGATACTTGCCATTCTCGCCTACCCTGTTACACAATAACAACCGTCTTATTGAAGCAGAGCCATGAAATTTGAACCAAAAAAAATTGCCATTCAGCCCCTAGGTGCCCATGAACAGCATGGGCCGCACTTACCCTTTGAAACCGATTCCATTATTGCATCAGGCATAATTGACACTTTTAAAAACAAGATCAGCCCGCATCTGGACATTACATTTTTACCTACCGAAACCATCGGATATTCACCGGAACATTTGTGGAAAAAGGGTTCTAAATCGCTCACCTACCATGAAGCGATTGAACGCTGGATTGATATAGGCCGGCAGTGCCAGGATAATGGCATTGGTAAAATCCTGTTTCTGAATGCCCATGGTGGCAATTCACCATTGCTGACGATTGTAATAACCGAATTACGCATACGCTTTTCGATGCTCGCAGTTGCAACCCACTGGGGACGGTTCGGTCTGCCGGAAGGTCTCATCTCCGAAACAGAAAAAGCCCTTGATATCCATGCAGGTTTTATCGAAACATCCCTCATGCTGGCGCTGGCACCCGAGCATGTCCAGATGGCACAAGCAGAAAACTTTTATAATCAACAAGCCGATTTTATCGAGAAATTCCAGTATCTGCGAGCCTATGGCCCCCATGCATTCGGCTGGCAAATGAATGATCTGAATAATGACGGGGCCGTTGGTAAAGCCGCACAAGCCAATGCACAGGCCGGAAAAGCGATCTTGGCCCATACCAGTGATGGCATTATCGGCCTGCTTGATGATATGGCCGCATTTGACCAAACGATATTCAATCACAAAAATGAAGGTGGCAATTGAAAAACCGATCACCTATATGCCAGACAGTAAATGAAACAGTTTGTTGAAAGGTCATGCCATGAGCGAGACAACTGAAACCGCCATAAAAAAAATTCCCGTCACCGTTCTGACCGGATATCTGGGCGCTGGAAAAACAACCTTGCTCAACCGTATTTTGAGCGAAAACCATGGCAAGCGCTATGCGGTCATTGTCAATGAATTCGGCGAAATCGGCATTGATAATGATCTGATTGTTGAATCGGATGAAGAAATCTATGAAATGAATAATGGCTGCATCTGTTGCACCGTACGCGGTGATCTCATCCGCGTGGTCGAAGGCTTGATGCGCCGCCCGGGCCGGTTTGATGCCATCATTGTCGAAACAACCGGCCTTGCTGATCCTGTGCCGGTTGCCCAGACCTTTTTTATGGATGATGATGTACGCGCCAAAACCCAACTTGATGCCGTCATTGCACTGGTAGATGCCAAACACTTGCCGCTGCGTCTAAAAGACAGCCGCGAAGCAGAAGATCAGATTGCTTTTGCCGATGTTGTGCTACTCAACAAAACCGATCTGGTTAATGCACAAGAACTTGCCAATATCGAAGCAACCATCCGCGCTATCAATCCCAGTGCCGTTATTTACCGCACACAGCGGGCCGAGATCGATCTTAGCAAAATACTCGACCGTGGCGCTTTTGATCTCAGCCGTGCTCTGGAAAACGATCCGCATTTTCTTGATGATGCCCATCACGATGATCACCATCATGATGAAGGCCATGTTTGTGGCCCTGACTGTAATCACGAACATCATAACCATGAACATGATCACCACCATCACGGTGAAGACCATGTATGCGGTCCCGACTGTGACCATCACCACCATGAACATGGCGCAGCAATCCATGATATTACGGTTACATCGGTTTCATTACGCACCGGCGAAGTCAAACCGGAAAAATTCTTTCCTTGGCTACAGAACATCACCCAGACCCAAGGCCCCAATATTCTACGCCTCAAAGGCATTATCGCCTTCAAGGATGATAATGACCGCTATGTTGTACAGGGCGTTCATATGATCATAGAAGGCGATCATCAACGACCATGGAAAGAGGACGAGAAACGCGAAAGCCGACTTGTCTTTATCGGCCGAGAGCTGGATGCGGAGGCCTTGCGCAAAGGCTTCGAGAACTGTGCCTGAGACAAGAGGAAAATATGCCAACCATTGCCCCCTATGCACTTGAGAACCATTGCCTGTTTGCCGGCTTTATAGACAATGAACCGGCTTTTGCTACTGCCGATGGATATGTGCATATTTTTGGTAGCAAACCGCAAAAGATAGAAGTTCATGAAGGGCTCGCATCCTGTACCTTATCACATGACAAACGCTTTTTTTTGACAGGGGGTGAAGACGGCAGGATCTGTCGTATTGGTGCAGACGGAACAAACGAACACCTGTTTGAAAAAAACGGCAAATGGATGACAGCCATTGCGGCCGGCCCGCATAATGCCTATGCTTTCGGCTCATCCCGCACGGCATGGGCCGATAGTGGCGACGGAATAAAAGAATTCTCCCATGAGCGCAGCGTTGAAGGGCTAGCCTTTGCCCCGAAAGGACTGCGTCTTGCCGTAGCGCGCTATAATGGAGTTACGTTGCATTGGCTCAATAGCGATGCCAAGCCCACTGAGCTGGAATGGAAAGGAGCCCATCACATGGTGACATTTTCACCTGATGGGCGCTATGTCATTTCCAGCATGCAGGAAAATGCCCTGCATGGCTGGCGAATTGCAGATAACCAGCATTTGCGCATGAGCGGCTATCCAGTGAAGGTCAAAAGCTGGTCATGGTCGCCAAAAGGTAAATGGTTGGCCACATCAGGCGCTATGGCTGCCATTGTATGGCCTTTCCAGTCCAAGGATGGCCCCATGGGCAAGGCACCGCTGGAACTGGGGACACGTGCAAATAACCTTGTTACATGTGTCGCCTGCCATCCAGAAGAAGATATGGTCGCGGCCGGTTTTGATGACGGCATGATCTTGTTTATCCGCTTTGGTGATGCCAAAGAAGTCCTACTGCGCCGTCCCGGCAAAGGAGCCATTACCAGCATGAACTGGGATACATCTGGTCACCGGCTGGCTTTCGGCTCAACGGAAGGCGATGCCGGTTTGATCGATATTACAGCGTAATAGAAATATCCGCAGCCTTACGATTGCCGTGAATATAGATCATGCCAAGCAAGGCAGCTGCCGAAAATAATGTCGGTGTATAATGCGACGCAAGATGGAAATGGATAAACGGTTGCACCAAGAACAATATCCATGTCAGGGCAGAAACTGCAATTGCATAAATCCCAAGACCGATATTCATGATCTTAACCGACCGTATAGATGATCTGATAAAACAGGCAACCATCATCATAGTAGGAACAAGCCCTACCAGAAATATACCGGGGCGATGGATGATAAAACGCCCAACCAGATTATCGCCTCTCAAAAACAGATAGAATTCATAAAAAGGCAATACTGTCATGAGCAAAAAAATCATGAAAGTGAAGTAGATGTGCCCCTTATCATTTCGTTTATAACGCATCATGCCTACTCCATTGACTATCTATGGCATAAGCATAACAATAAAATGAACGCTGTTCAACATAAACATGAACAACATTCACCCTTCTTGTTGTCGGTTACAAAAACGAATAGTCCGTATAACCCTTTTCACCACCGCCATAGAAAGTCGATGGATCACCCTCGTTCAATGCCGCATTTTCTTTAATCCGACGAACGAGGTCGGGATTGGCAATAAAAGGACGGCCGAAAGAAACAAGATCGGCGTAGCCCGATTGCACTGCATCTTCAGCCATCGCACGATCATAACCATTATTAACCATCCATGCAGCCTTGCCACCAGCATCAAGATAGACCTGTTTAAAGCGCTTATAATCAAAGGAATAAGAAACCTCCTGATAAGAGCGATCCCCACCCGTTGCACCTTCAATAACGTGGATAAAGGCAAGATCATAAGCAGCCAAAGCATCAACTACATAATCAAAAAGCGGTTGAGGATCATGATCATGCGCATCATTGGATGGTGTCACAGGCGACAGGCGGATGGCCGTATGCTCTGCACCGATCTCGGCAATCACGGCTTCTACTACTTCAAACAGAAAACGAGCTCGATTTTCAATAGAGCCCCCATAATCATCATCACGCTGATTGGAATCTGAGCGTAAAAACTGGTCAATGAGGTAGCCATTAGCTGCATGAATTTCGACACCATCAAAACCGGCCTCTTTAACAGCACGTCTGGCAGCCTTGGCAAAGTCGTCAACAATTTTTGGCAATTCGGATTTTTCCAATGCACGCGGCATAGATGTTTCAACAAAGCTACCGTGACCATTCTCGTCATAAATATAGATTTTTGTTTTGGCCTGAATAGCTGAAGGGGCGACAGGAGCAGCACCGTCCGGCTGCAGACTGGTATGTGATACACGCCCGACATGCCATATCTGGGCATATATCTTTCCACCTTTTTGATGCACTTCATCCGTAACTTTACGCCATCCCTTGATCTGCTCGTCACTATAAAGACCGGGAACATCGGCATAACCTTGTGCCTGATGGCTAATAGCAACAGCCTCGGTTATGATAAGACCTGCCGTCGCACGTTGTCCGTAATAGGTTGCTGTTATCGGTTGTGGCACCGCTTTGGGTGAGCGGTTTCTAGTCATCGGTGCCATAGCGATACGGTTTGAAACTTCAATTGCACCGACTTTCAGTTTATCAAACAAACAGGACATCATTTCCTCTTTCATCATTTCTCATATGAATACACATAGGAAGCAGACGGCACTTTAATAAGAGCAGATTTTTAAATTCTGTGTGAAATCTGCATTTTTGTTGCTTCAAGCTGCCGAACAGCTAAATTCCGCCTAACTGGTAAAGGGTATCGGAATGACAAAAACAATAGCAGAGCTTATCGCTGGCGACATCAATGCCAAACCGGCACAAGTATTGGCAACCATTACTTTAATTGATGAAGGGGCAACTATTCCTTTTATCGCCCGCTACCGCAAAGAAGTAACGGGCGGACTTGACGATACCCAACTGCGCTTGCTTGATGAACGTCTGGCCTATCTGCGTGAACTCGAGGCCCGGCGAAAAACCATTCTTGATTCGATCCGCGAACAGGGAAAACTAACCGCAGAGCTGGAAAGCGCTATTGGCCGTGTAACAACCAAGGCTGAACTAGAAGATATCTACCTGCCCTATAAACCCAAACGTCGGACAAAAGCACAGATTGCACGGGAAAACGGCCTCCAGCCTTTGGCTGATGCCATCATGGAAAACCGCAGTCTTGATCCTGAAAAAGAAGCCCTGAATTATCTTAATGAACAGATTGTCGACACCAAAAGCGCGCTGAGCGGCGTGCGGGATATCATTGCAGAACAAATGAGTGAAAATGCCGAGCTGATCGGCCGTTTGCGTGATCATATGCATGCTCATGCCTTCATTCATGCCAAGGTGATTGATGGAAAAGAACAAGAGGGTGCCAAATTTTCCGATTATTTCGATCACCGCGAGAAATGGTCGAGCGTCCCCAGCCATCGTGCCTTGGCTATGCTACGCGGACGTAACGAGAATATTCTCAGCCTTGATATTGAAGTTGATGAAGCAGAAACAGCTTTTGAAAAGCCCGTTTTTCATCTTATTGTCAATTACTATGCCATCGGCAAGACCTTACCCGGCGACCTTTATTTGCGTGATGTTGCACTATGGGCATGGCGAGTCAAACTATCACTCCATCTAAGCCTTGATCTGATGCGCGATATGCGTGAACGTGCCGATGAGGAGGCTATACGTGTTTTCCAACGCAATCTCAAAGACCTGCTTCTGGCCGCACCGGCCGGTTATAAAACAACAATAGGGCTTGATCCGGGTATCCGCACAGGCGTCAAGGTTGCGGTTATCGACCAAACCGGCCGCTTGCTGGACACATCAACAATCTATCCTTTCCAGCCTCGAAACGATATTGCCGGATCGCTGGCCACTCTGGCCAATCTGATTACACGTCATCAGGTACAGCTGATTGCTATCGGCAACGGGACGGCAAGCCGAGAGACAGAACGCCTTGTGGCCGAGCTGCTTGAAAAATTGCCCTCCCCCAAACCGGTCAAGGTTATTGTATCCGAAGCCGGTGCATCGGTCTATTCGGCTTCATCGCTAGCTGCAGCCGAATTTCCCGATCTGGATGTTTCATTGCGCGGTGCTGTCTCTATTGCACGGCGTCTACAGGATCCATTGGCCGAACTGGTCAAAATCGAGCCTAAATCCATCGGTGTCGGGCAATATCAGCACGATGTCGACCAATTCCAACTTGCACGCGCACTCGATGGCGTTGTCGAAGATGCCGTCAATGCTGTCGGCGTTGATCTCAATACCGCATCGGCTGCTCTTCTAGCGCATATATCAGGCCTCAGTCAAACATTGGCTGAAGCCATTGTCAGCCATCGCAACGAAAACGGTCCGTTTAAAAACCGCCAACAACTGAAAAAGGTTACACGGCTTGGCGAGAAAACCTTTGAACAGGCTGCCGGGTTTTTACGTATCCGTGATGGTGATGAACCGCTAGATGCCTCCTCGGTCCATCCTGAAGCCTATGGTGTTGCAAAAGAAATCATCAAAGCCTGCGGACGTGATTTACGTGATTTGATGGGGGACAGTGCCAAACTCAAAACGATTGATCCACGCCAATTTATCAATGACGACTTTGGTCTGCCGACGATCAAGGATATTCTAGCCGAATTGGAAAAACCCGGTCGCGACCCACGTCCCGAATTCAAAACCGCCACTTTTGCCGATGGTATTGATGACATCAAGGACTTGAAACCCGGCATGAAACTGGAAGGAACAGTAACCAATGTTGCCGCCTTCGGCGCCTTTGTCGATATCGGTGTCCATCAGGATGGCCTGGTCCATATATCCCAACTTGCCGACCGCTATGTTTCTGATCCCCATGATATCGTCAAAGCAGGTATGATTGTCAGTGTGACGGTGATGGAAGTCGATGTTGCCCGCAAGCGCATTTCACTTTCCATGAAAAAAGACCCGTCAAAAGCGGATCCTATATCCAAAGAACATCATACTGGCACAAATCGACATATCCCAGCGAAAACAGCTCCCAAAGCCGCCGCGACTCATAATCCATTCGCCGAAGCTTTTGCCCGTAAGAGTCGACAATGACCAATTCATCGCGCTGGCTTGATTATCTTAAATTACATTTTGCCATCTTTATGTGGGGTGCGGCAGGTGTCAGTTCCAAATTGATGAGCCTATCGGCAGCAGCCATTGTATTCTATCGTTCACTAATTGCCGCTCTGATACTGATTTTAATTACCACCCTGTTTTATCAAAAAGACAAGGTAAACTGGCGTGAACGCATCCACATTATGGCAAGCGGCGCTTTACTCGGACTGGCATGGTTCTGCTTCTTCCAGTCCATTCTCCTTTCCACCGTATCCATCGGTGTTGTCTCGCTGGCCATAGCCCCTATTTTTATCGTATTCATAGAACCTTTCATCCAGAAAAGCCGGTTTCAGCCAACCCAATTCATGCTCAGTTTTATTTCGCTTATCGGCGTCCTTATCATGTTCGGCTTTGAAACCCGCTATATGACAGGATTACTGGTCGGCCTACTCGCCGCCTTTCTCGATGCCTGCTACACCATCGCCACAGCACGTCTTGGTTCGAACCTTAAAATTATCCATGTCTCCCGCGACCAGATGATCGGAGCCGCCCTTGTTATCGCGTTGATTTTTATATTACGTGAAGGCAATGTTGGCTGGTTGGCCATGCATGGCCTAAATGATATTCTTGGCGTGCTATTCTTGGGTATTTTATGTTCGGCACTTGCCATGAGCCTTTATGTCGAAGCCATCAAGAATTTAAGTGGTTTTACAGCGGCTCTCTCGCTTAATCTTGAAGCCCTCTATGGCATTATGCTGGCCTTGATACTGTTTGGGCAAAAGGAAGTATTATCACCCGGTTTCTATATCGGCGCGGTCCTCTTGCTTTGCGGTGTCGTTATGGATGGCTGGCTTAAAAGTAGAAAATAGAAAGAAAACAGCAGCCAATTCTGCTGATTGCAATATATCAGACGGGCAAACACAAGCATCATATCATCATTCAATCGCACCATAATGTATCAATTCACCCATAAGCTACAGACCCTGAATATTTGTATCCCCACTGTAACAATAGACAACCGGAATTCGAATAGCCGTCTTGAACATGCCTGCAATTGGCTTATGATCAAACAATAAGCACGCACCATTCATCAAGGGGAAACCATGCTTACCGATATCGAAATTGCTCGTAATGCCAACAAAAAGCCTATCCGCGACATTGGAGACAAGCTTGGTATCCATTATGACGATCTTATTCCCTATGGCCACGACAAGGCTAAGATCAATCGCCACTTCATCGAAAAAATAGCCACCAACAAAAATGGCCATCTTGTGCTGGTTACCGCTATCAATCCGACACCGGCAGGAGAAGGCAAAACCACAATGACAATCGGCCTGCATGATGCATTATGCCGGATTGGAAAAAACTCTCTTGCCGCCATTCGTGAAGCATCTTTAGGACCATGCTTCGGCTCCAAAGGTGGCGCGGCCGGTGGCGGCTATGCCCAAGTCATTCCTATGGACGACATGAACCTGCATTTTACCGGTGACTTCCATGCCATTACCAGCGCACATAATCTGCTGGCGGCCATGATCGACAACCATATCTATTGGGGCAATAAACTGGATATAGACACGCGGCGGATAAGCTGGCGGCGTGTCCTTGATATGAATGATCGGGCACTGCGTGACATTGTCTTGTCGCTAGGTGGTGTCACCAACGGTTTTCCACGTCAGGGTGGTTTTGATATAACTGTTGCTTCCGAAGTTATGGCTATTTTATGCCTTGCCGAAAATCTTGACGACCTTACACAACGTTTAAGCCGTATCATTATTGGTTACACACGGGATAAAAAACCGGTCACCGCAGGTGATCTCAAAGCCGAAGGCGCTATGAGCGCATTGCTGAAAGATGCAATTCTACCCAATCTTGTCCAGACATTGGAAAATAATCCTGTCATTGTTCATGGTGGTCCTTTTGCCAATATTGCCCATGGCTGCAATTCGGTAATTGCCACCAAAACAGCATTGAAACTCGCGGACTACGTCATAACAGAAGCGGGTTTCGGGGCCGACCTTGGTGCCGAAAAGTTCTACGACATCAAATGCCGAAAGGCGGGTTTGACCCCATCGGCCTGCGTTATTGTTGCAACAATCCGCGCCCTGAAAATGAATGGCGGGATCAAACGTGAAAACCTTGACCATGAAAATATCGACGCCTTGCGACAAGGTGCAGCCAATTTATTACGCCATATCGACAATATGAAACAATATGGCGTGCCGGTTATTGTCGGCGTCAATCAATTTGCCAGCGACACGAAAGCCGAAATCGAAGTCCTGCAACAGATTGTAGCCCGAACAGGCCATGAAGCCGTTCTATGCCGCCACTTCAATGAAGGTTCAAAAGGAACGGAAGAACTGGCTAAAAAACTTGTAACCATGATCGATCAGAAACCATCACGGTTTACCCCCCTTTATCCGGATAAAATGTCACTGGCCGACAAGATCAATACGGTAGTTCAAAAAGTCTATCATGGCCGTGAAGCCATTATTGATCCCCATATTGCCACTCAACTTCATGACTGGGAAGAATCCGGCTATGGAGAGCTACCTATCTGTATGGCCAAAACACAATATTCGTTTTCAACCAATCCGGATCTGCTGGGCGCACCGGAAAATTTCGACGTACCGGTACGCGAAGTCCGCCTTTCAGCCGGTGCAGGCTTTATCGTTGTCATATGCGGCCAGATCATGACCATGCCGGGACTGCCAAGCCAGCCCAATGCACAAAAAATCCATCTCGATGCAAAGGGCAATATTGAAGGCCTATCATAAATAAAGTTCAATCATACAAAAAAGCCCCGCTTAAGCAGGGCTTTTTATATTTAAGCATGTTTCACGGTCTTGCCTTTTACAGGAGAAGATTGATGCGGCGGTTCAGGATCAGTCCCGCCACCATCTTGTGGCGGTACATCTCCGCCTTTTGGCTTCTGATCCTTATAGGCGATCAGACGATAGAACATGGGAATAAAGAAAGTAGCAATACATGTTGCCGCCAACATACCGCCGATCACGCCCGTACCAATTGCATGGCGACTTGCCGAACCGGCACCTGTAGAGGTTGCCAGTGGCAAAACACCAAGAATAAAGGCCAACGAGGTCATAATAATCGGACGGAACCGCAGACGTGCTGCTGAAATAGCCGCATCAATCGCAGACTTTCCACTTTCCCGTTCAATCACGGCAAATTCGACAATGAGAATTGCGTTTTTCGCCGCCAACCCCACCAAAGCAACAAGACCAATCTGGAAATAGACGTCATTTGTCAAACCACGGATCCATGTCAATGCCAACGCGCCGGTAATAGCAAATGGAACAGCCGTAATAACAGCCAAGGGTAGACTCCAACGTTCATATTGTGCCGCGAGAATCAAGAACACCATGATAATACCAAATATCATCGCCGTAGAACCGGCACTACCTGACACAACTTCCTGATAGGCCGACCCTGTCCAAGCAATCTGATAGGTATTTGGCAAAACTTGAGTGGCCAATTCTCTCATCGCATTGATTGCCTGACCTGACGAATATCCGGGCGCTGGATTACCCCTAATTTTGGTTGCATAAAATGCATTGAACCGCTCAAGCTGGTCAGAACCAGTTTTACGTTGGACAGTAGCCAGCGCATTTAATGGTATCATCTGGCCTGAATTCGAGCGTACAAAAATATGCTTGATATCAGTCGCTGTTTTTCGGAATTCTCCTTCCGCTTGCACCTTGACCTGATAGTTACGACCGTAAAGCGTAAAATCATTGATATAAATATTGCCAAAGGTCGCCGAAAGCGCATCATAAATTGTATTGATCGGCACATCCATGGCACGCGCCTTCACACGGTCAATCTGGAAATCATAATTCGGCACATTCGGATCAAATGTTGTTTGCACATCAGCCAACTCTGAACGCTTATTAGCCGCAGTCACCAACTTCTGTGTCATCTCATACAGATCATCAATAGAACCACCGCTACGATCCTGAAGATAGCCTTCAAAGCCACCCGTCGTTGACAGGCCGATAATAGGCGGCGGATTAAACGCCATCGTCACACCATCTTTAATACCCATCATCATACCCATAACGGTCGGTGCTACAGCACGTGTATCCTGAGCTGGATCTTTACGTTCTTCCCAATCCTTGAAAATTACGAACATCGCACCAGAACTGGTTTTAAGACCACCGGAAAGCAAGTCATAACCGGAAATTTCCGCTACATCCTGAACTGCCGGATTTTTGCGCAATATCTTGGAAGCCTGATCAATAACCTCGGTTGTACGTTCTAGTGATGAGGACGCCGGCAAGAATGAGACGGCCAAAATATACCCTTGGTCCTCTTCAGGAACGAGAGAACCAGGTAGTTTCTCAAATAGAAACAGGGCAAGAAGACAAACCGCTACGAAAACTCCAAGCCCGACCCATACTTTATGGACAAAGAATGAGACGCCCGAAACATAAGTATCTGTGACCTTGTCAAAAAAGCTATTAAATACCTTAAATATCTTCCATGGTTCTTTATGCGTAGGCTCAAGAAGAAGAGCACAAAGAGCCGGTGTCAAGGTCAAGGCCACAATACCGGACAACACAACCGACATCGCGATAGTAACAGCAAACTGCTGATACATAACACCCGCCATACCGCCCATGAAAGACACCGGTATGAACACAGCGCAAAGAACCAGCACGATAGCAACAACAGGCCCCGTCACCTCGCTCATTGATTTCACAGCCGCATCATGCGGATTAAGGCCCTCTTCCTGCATCAGGCGTTCGACGTTTTCCAACACAACAATCGCGTCATCAACCACAATACCAATCGCAAGAACCAGACCGAAAAGCGTCAGCATATTAATCGAAAAACCGAGGACATACATCCCTGCAAATGTACCAATAATCGAGATCGGCACAGCGATGATCGGGATCAGTGTCGCACGCCAGTTTTGCAGAAACAAAAAGACAACCGCAATCACCAGCAAAATAGCTTCAATAAAAGTATGGATTACTTCGTCGACAGAAACCTGAATGAACTTTGTCGTATCATAAGGCACAGAATAATCAATGCCAGATGGAAAAGAAGCTTTCAGTTCTTCCATACGTGTTTTAATCGCCTCCATCGTCGCCAAAGCATTGGCACCCGGTTGCAAGAAGATCAAAATCGGCACCATCGGATTGCCATTCAATTTTGAATCAACAAAATATTGCTGGGTACCAAGCTCAATACGCGCCACATCACTCAAACGCAGAGAAGCGCCATTCGGATCTGATCGCAATATAATATTGCCAAATTCTTCCGGCGTCACCAGACGGCCTTGCGTCGTCGCCGAATAAGTGAAAGCACCGCTAATATCTGGCTCGTCGCCAATACGACCAACCGAATATTGCGAATTTTGCTCATTGACGGCATTAATCACATCGGTTGGTGTCAAGGAATATTGCGCCAACTTATCAGGGCGCAACCAGATACGCATGGAATAGTCCTTATTACCAAGTATCTGTGCATCACCAACGCCCTGAATACGTTTAAGATCATCAATGACATTTAACAATGCATAGTTGGCAACATATGTCGCATCATAAGTACCGCCGACGGCCTGCATGGCAACCATCCCCAAAATGGATGACGATCGCTTGTCCGTTGTGACACCAAGTCGCTGCACTTCTTGCGGCAGTTTGGTCATAGCACGCTGCACACGGTTATTCACATTGATCGTATTTTGATCCGGATCCGTGCCTTGTGCAAAAGTCACCGTCAAACGCATTGTCCCTTGCGCATTATTGACCGACTGCATGTAGAGCATATCCTGCACGCCGTTAATTTGCTGCTCAAGCGGAACAGCCACAGTCTGCGCCACTGTTTCTGCGCTCGCTCCAGGATACTGGGCAGAAACAACAACTTCCGGCGGCAAAAGATCTGGATATTGGGCAATCGGCAATATCCGAATGCACATAACGCCTGCAAGCACAATCACAATAGAAATAACCGATGCGAAAACCGGCCGGTTGATAAAGAAACTATAATTCATTGAGCGTGCTCCGCATTTTCTGTGTCATCCGACACATAGGTAAATCTGGTCGCATCGTAAGGCACAGCATAGCTCACTCCGCTTGGAAACTGGGTACTCAGTCGTGCCATATGTTCTTTAACCGTTTTCATGGTTGAAAATGCATTGGCGCCAGATTGCAAATAAATCATGATCGGTACTTTAGGGGCGCTGTTTAGCTTGGATTCCCCAAAATATTGCTGTGCGCCAAGTTCAATACGTACGACATCACCTAATTTAAGCGAAGCCGCATTTTCATCCGACCGCAAAATAATATTACCGAATTGTTCTGGCGTAATCAGATGCCCCTGCGTAACAGCAGAATAAGTGAAAGCACCAGACGGATCAGGCTTATCGCCGATACGCCCGACCGAATATTGCGCAGTCTGTTCATTCACTGCATTGATCACATCGGTCGACGTCAAACCATATTGTTCAAGCTTATCAGGATGAAGCCAAATACGCATGGAATATTCCATATTGCCAAGAACTTGCACCTCATCAACACCCTTAATATGCTTGAGATCATCAACAACATTCAAAAGTGCATAATGGGCAACCGATGTCTGGTCATAGACTTGCGAATTTGACTGCATCAATACCATGCCGAGAATCGTGGGAGAAGGTTTTACTTCAATACCTAAACGTTGCACCGCTTCAGGTAGGCTTTGAATAGCCTTTTGGACACGATCATTGATGTTACTAATTGCCTGATCTGGGTCTGTTCCCGAGCGGAAGGTGATCGTCAGCCGCATATCCCCTAAAGCATTGCTGGTGGATTGCATATAGATCATGTCCTGCACGCCGTTAATTTGCTGCTCAAGGGGCACAGCAACAGCCTGCGCCACTGTTTCTGCATTCGCCCCTGGATACTGGGCAGAGACAACAACTTTCGGCGGAAAAAGATCTGGATATTGGGCAATCGCATAACCGGAACGTTCATTGGCCGATACATAGGATACCCCGCTTGCTGCTATCACCATAAAAACTAGAATGGCTAATGACCGCAAAGACCACCCTATCAGAAAGCCTCGTTTCATTCAGCGTGCTCCGCTGCGGGTGACGATGCATTTTCTACATCATTCACTTGCGGTTTGTCAGGCGTTACCAGAACCATCGGTTTTTCATCGGGTGATTTCTGGCTGAGATAGACTTGACCGGCTGTAATAACATTCTCACCATCCTCGACACCTTTGATCCGTGTCACGGTCTGCATTTTCGGCGTAGCAGCAGGTGCCTCTGCATCAGCATCTTTCTTGTCTGCTTTCTGATCAGCAGCAGCTTCAACCGGTACCTGCTCCTCATAATGCGATGCAGGTGCCAAGAGCCATGACCGATCCTGCAATTGACGGATCGCTTCAACCGGCCGACGTTCGACAATCAAAAGACGAGAACCGTCTTTTTCCCTCTGTTCCTCTTCTTTGGCCGCTTTCTCTTTCTCCTCATCCGTTGCATCATCCTTCAACGGTGGCGGCGTAACGCCAACATAGACATATTGTCCCTGATTGGTCTGCATTAAAGCTGATTCAGGAATTGTTGTCGCATCGGCCATTTTCAAACCAGTCACAGTCACACGGACAAACATGCCCGGCACCAGACGATGATCCGGATTATCAACAACAGCACGTGCGCCCAATGTTCCGGTTTGCTCGTCAATAGTCGGCGAGGTAAAGTCAACCGTTCCTTCATGCGCGTAATTGGTACCATCTCCCAAATGGATCGTTACCTTGAGATTATCGACCGGTTCACCGCGCTTTTTCATCTCAGCCATCAAATACTTCATTTCCGCAGCTTCACTGTCAGTAAAAGAAAAATTCACATAGACAGGATCACGTTGAGTTATGGTGGTCAGCAAACTGGAAGACGGATCAACGCCGATCAGACTACCTTCAGACACCGCCTCACGGCTTGTCAAACCGCTAATTGGCGCAATCACCTTGGTATATTGCAAATTGAGTTCGGCTGTGCGCAAATCAGCCTGCGCCTGCATCAAAGCGGCGCGATCCGCATCACGCGTTGCAAAAGCCTGATCCCGCTGGGCTGTTGACTGTACTTTCTGTTTGACAAGCTCTTCTGCACGATTGGCATCACGCACCGACTGGTCATAGTTGGCCTGTGCCTGTGCCACTCTGGCGCGTGCAGATTCAACAGCTGCGGCATACTGATCAGGATCGATCTCGAATAGAACATCGCCTTGTTTGACTTCAGAGCCTTCAACAAAATTACGATGCAACATGATTCCACCAACACGGGCACGCACTTCCGTTTCACGGTAGGCAACAACGCGAGCGGCATACTCATAAGAAATCGGAATTTCCTGTTTATGTACGGTTACGGCACTTGCCGGCGTCGGCGGTTGCTTTTTTTCCTCTTGTTTACCACAAGCAACAAGAACAAAGGACATAGCGCCGAGCAACAAGCCGGCAGAGATTTTTTTTGCAATGGTCATACGGAATCGCACCTTCAATATTTTATGCTGTGGCAAAATATACATACATCAATGTTTGTAAATAGGATAAAAGCTGATAAACATCAAATATCAGCAATATTGTGGCACAACAATGAAGATACAAGCTTATCTGACCTTTTTTAATAATATTAAAGTGATAGGCGTAATGGATATAAAAGGAGAAAAACCAATATGCGCCGTACCAAAGCCGAAGCTCAAGAAACACGGGAAACCATTCTTGATGCGGCAGAGCTAAGCTTTCTAGAACTCGGCGTATCAAAAACCTCACTGGATTATATCGCCAAAAAAGCCGGTATCACCCGAGGGGCTATCTATTTTCACTTTCGAGACAAAACCGATATTTTTCGCGCTATCATCGACCGCATCTGTTTTCCTGAGGAAGAACTTGTTACACAAGCAAGCCAAAATGATTCGATAGACCCTATTGATATCATAGAAAAAGCAGCTAACGGTTGTTTTGAAAGCTTTGCAAAAGATGAACAGCAGCAACGTGTCCTGACCATCATCACCTTGCGTTGCGAATATGTCGGCGAATTTTCAGACACCTTGGATCGCCTATATCAAGCGCATAAGGACATGCTTAACCTTTTTGAGCGGCTTTTTGAGATGGCCCGCTTACGCGGAACATTGTCACCGCTCTGGACACCGCAAGATGCCTCACGTATTCTAGTCTCTACAGTAGGCGGAATTATTCATGAATGGCTGCGCATGAACAAAAATTTCGACCTCAATAGTCTTGGCATACGGATTCTCAAAAACCAGCTCGATGCCTTACGCAGCCCTGCCTAGACATAAAATGCCTTACCTAATTGCTGCGCTTGCGAATATGAGCCAGCAGACCAAGAGTCGAACTGTCACGCTCTCCGGCATCCTTTTCACCGCTAACCATCGGCAATAATTCGTTAGCCAACTCCTTGCCAAGTTCCACCCCCCATTGGTCAAAGGAATTGATATTCATCAACACGCCCTCGACAAAAACACGATGTTCATAAAGCGCAATTAAACGCCCTAAAGCATACGGCGTAAGACTATCTTGTATCATCATGACAGATGGGCGGTTGCCATTAAAGCTTTTATGTGGACATAAATTTTCAGCGCCAATTTTATCGACACCCTGTGCATCCAAAATCGTTCGCGCCTCTTCAACACTACGGCCTTTCATCAATGCTTCTGCTTGTGCCAGACAATTAGCGACCAACATATCATGCTGGCATTTCAAATTGGCCTCATGACCATTGACCGAAACAATAAACTCAACCGGGATAATGTCGGTACCTTGATGTAAAAGCTGAAAAAAAGCGTGTTGGCCATTCGTACCAGGCTCACCCCAGACAACGGGGCCAGTTGGAAAACGGCAAGGCATACCATCCAGTGTAATATGCTTGCCATTCGACTCCATATCCAGCTGCTGCAAATAGGCTGGAAAACGCGAAAGACGCTGTTCATAAGGAATAACCGCACGGCTTGGGTAGCCAAGAACAACACGATGCCAAAATCCCAAAAGCCCCAAAGTTACAGGTATATTTGCATTAAACGGGGCATTCAAAAAGTGCTGGTCCATTGCATGGGCTCCTGCCAGAAACTGGCGGAAGGCTTTTGCACCAATTGCCAGCATAACAGGCAGGCCAATAGCCGACCAGACAGAATAACGTCCGCCAACCCAATTCCAAAAACCAAAAACCCGCGATGAATCAATACCGAAATCAGCAACCTTATCGAGTGCACTCGATACAGCGACAAAATGTCTGGAAACAGCAAAGTCACCCAATTTTGCCGTCAGCCATTGACGAGCAACACGCGCATTGGCCATTGTCTCGGCTGTTGTAAAGGTTTTGGAAGCAACAATGACCAATGTTGTTTCCGGATCAAGCGAAGACAATGTATCAACAATATGAGCAGCATCAACATTGGAAACAAAGTGGCAGCGCGGGCCATTATGATAAGGACGTAGTGCCAAAGTCGCCATTGCCGGTCCAAGGTCCGAGCCACCTATACCGATATTGACCACATCGGTAATTATCTTGCCTGATTCTCCCTTATAATCACCACTTCTCACGCTATCTGTAAACTTTTCCATACGGGCCAATACATCATGCACCTGTGCAACAACATTCTGACCACCTAATATCAACTCATTAGTCTCAGGCATACGCAAGGCCACATGAAGCACCGATCGTTTTTCCGTAATATTGATCGGTTCTCCAGCAAACATTGCCGCCCGCCGTCCGTCCAAATCGGCTGCATGAAGCAATTCATCAAACAACGCCATCGTATAACTACTGACGCCACATTTGGAGAAATCTACAAGCAGATCCTCATGGATAATTGAAAACCGTTCAAAGCGTTGCGCATCAGCCTTAAAGGCCGACCGGATGTCGCATACACTCTCTTGTGCAGCGTGCTCCTTTAAAGCTTGCAATATCTTGTTAAACTGCACCTCATTACGTGCCATGGGCTGACTCCTGATTGTCCATCCTATTTACGAAAAATGGCCGCACAAGAAAAGAGCTTTATCTCATCAAGTCATATAATCGCCACTTTTATTGAACCATTGGGCCTTTTGCCAAAGGCAGACCGATGATAACCAACCGACGCTCCCTACTCATTTCAGCAGCTTCCCTTATAGCGTTGCCATATTTTGCGTATGCACAACCCCTTCCTTCTTCTCCGGCACAACGATTGATAAGAGAGGCGAGGAAACAGATCGGCATCACCACGATTTATGATGGCCGTTACGAGAAAATTGCATATCCCAATGGCGACATTAACCGAGAATACGGTGTCTGCACCGATGTGATCATTCGCGCTTATCGTGATGCCTTCAATTTTGATCTACAAAAAACCGTTCATGAAGATATGAAAGGGAATTTTGCAGTCTACCCCAAAATGTGGGGGCTGACAGCAACGGACAGCAACATAGACCACCGCCGTGTACCCAATCTACAAACCTATTTTACCCGTCAAAAAGCCAAAATCAGTGATAAACTTGTTCTGGATAATCTTGAAGCGGGTGATCTTGTGACCGTGAATGTCCCTGGAAACCGTCCACATATTATGATGGTATCAGACCGGGTAAAGTCAGACGGACAACCATTGGTCATTCACAATATCGGCCGCGGCACAAGAGAAGAAGACTTTCTTACAACCTTCCCCGCTACCGGCCATTACCGTTTCTTTCCAACAAGTTGATTGCCGACTATTCAGCCAACGCGGCCTCTGCAAGTTCACGATCAAAGCAGACACTTTTTCCCACCTTCGGTTTGACAAAACGACTGAGCAGTAAATAGGTAACCAGTACCAAGAGCTAATATGCTTGCCAGCCCACAGCTAAAAGCAACGCTGCTCAAACTTGTGCCAACAAGATATAAAACAATCCAAAAGAGTTTCATGAACAGCTGATAAATAAATGAACAAAAAACATTTTGCTGTTGAAGATGAACGCGCTAATATGTAAGTGTTCTCATTAGTTTTCATCAGGCATTTTTATGACAGCAGAAGAAGATAGTCGGGCGCAAACAGGGGCCGCCCAGCAGCCGGCACTGGAATATCGGCCTGTACGAATTCCTATTTATAATCGTTTGCGCACAAAACTATTATTATTGATTGCCCTTTCAGTTTTTATTACTGAAGTCATGGTTTTTATGCCCTCTATCGCCAACATGCGTCAGCGCTGGCTGGAAGACCGCCATCAGGCCGCCGAAGCCATTGCACTTATTCTGGCAAATGAAAACATGCAGCCGGCTAATAATAAATTAAGTGACAATATCCTTGAAATAACCGACGCATTGGTCATCAGCGTCAATGAAAAGGAAAAATCACATGAACTCGCCGTCAATCATCATCCCGACCACATTGACGAGGTTATAGATTTAACACAATTCTCTGAAACTCAAGCCATTTTGAGCAGTCTGGGAACACTCTTTAGCAACCGCGAAAAGATCATGCGCATCAGCGGACCGATCAGCGGACAGAACATAATTCTCGACATGACCATTTCTGACCGCCACTTACGCAAAGCCATGATCGAGTTTGCCTGGTATTTTATTTTCATTTCTCTGACTATTGCCATTGTTGCGGCAACACTAATCTATCTGATTGTACACGAATTACTGGTACGCCCTCTTCAAAACATCTATGAGAACATGCTTGATTTCGTCAAAGAACCTGACAATCCAAGCCGTATCATGCTGCCCGAACAACGGCGTGACGAAGTCGGGGGAATCCAACGACGCATTGCTGCAGTTGAAACCGAACTGCAACGCAATTCTGTGCGCCAGAAACATCTGGCCAATCTTGGTCTTGCCGTTTCCAAAATCAATCATGACATGCGCAATATCCTAAGTTCGGCACAACTAATGTCCGACCATCTTTCAACGATTAAAGACCCTATGGTTCAAAAATTGGCACCTAAATTAATACGGGCTATAGATCGTGCAGTCAGTTACAGCCAAAGCGTCATCACCTATGGCCGCACACAGGAAACACCACCCCAGAAACAGAAACTGCGCCTGCGAATATTAGTAGCGGAAGTCTGGGACGCAATTGCCTTGCCTGGCTCAGATCAGGTGGAGTTCAGAAATTTTGTCCCCGAGAATTTTGAAATTGACGCTGATAGCGAACAACTCAACCGTGTTATCACCAATCTTTGCCGTAACGCCATAACTGCTATGACAACAATTGGCCAGCAAGATGACTGTGCAGTCAAGCGGGTAACAATTACTGCAGGGCGTATCGGCACTACCTCGATCATTGATATAGAAGATACTGGTCCAGGCATGCCGGCCAAAGCCAAAGAATACCTTTTTTCGCCGTTTCAAGGTTCATCGAGCCATAATGGCAGTGGTCTAGGATTGGCCATCTGTGAAGAGTTGATACGTGCCCATGGCGGCACAATCAAACTGATGGAAGATGGCCAACTGGGCACCCATTTTGAAATCCGCATACCTGATATGCCAACATCATTGGCTAAATGGCGAAAAAACCGTGAAAGTAAGTCGGCATAAGACACTGCGCCCGTCATTATGATCAATTTAAATCTGTTTTTTTCAAATCCAGACTTGCAATTCTATGAAAGACCGATTAGGAACCGCTCTGCATGTATTTATTATGTTGCATACGCACCCGTAGCTCAGCTGGATAGAGCACCAGACTACGAATCTGGGGGTCAGGAGTTCGAATCTCTTCGGGTGCGCCACCTTTTTCAAGCTATCCCATTCTTTTGTTGGATATTTCATTATTTCTCAGCTTGAGTATCTTTAATAGCCGCTGATCAGGACTGCATTCAGGACAAAGTACAACTTGAAAGCCTCACGGAATTTGAAGACGGGCAATATCAGTTATCAAACCACCAGAACTGGATGAATATAGATCATCTATTGACAGCTCAAAGACATTTTTTTAACCATATCAATAACTTTTAATTTCATGCCCTATCAATTAGTTTAATATCAAACCGCCCCCCCCACAAAAAAAGAATGACAGCGAATTTATTGGGGAAACAATCAGAGATTGTGGACAAAACCAAAGGTCCATGCAAAACCGAGACAAGTTTTGTATGTCCAAATGTGTGTGATGAGTGAATGAGTATGTGTATTCAGTTAGTGTTTGCATTCTTTAGACGGCAGATCATATCTATTTTTTGTTTAGGTTGCTTATGCTTGCCTTTTCTAGGCACATCATTATACGCACAAGTCGTCACTGTCGGGACAAATGATAATATATCATTAAGCAACCAGTCCATCGACACGACATCAACCAAACCGACAGCCATTATCATTCAATCCAATGGTAAACTTAGGCTCGGAGATTCCAACAATGCGACCAGTATCAATTTAAAATATGGAAGCAACACCGGTATTAATGTGCAAGGATCAAGCGCGAACTTAACTGTAGATAATGTCCAGTTCAAAGCTATGGGCACCAATTCCATTGGAGTTAAATCAGATGGCAACTCAAATATCGAGATAGATAATTCGTCATTTATCTTTGATGCAACCGCTGGAAGTAGTATCGGCGTTCAAGGCAAAGATAATCAGAGTTTAACTATAAACGCTACAAACTTCGAGATGAACGGCCAAGCGTCTATGGCTATAGTGTCCACTGGCTCTACCGATATTCATATCGAAGGCGGTACGATCACGATGAATGGTACAAACTCAAGAGGCGTATCTTCCCAACCAAATAGTACAATTACACTGGCCCGTGGCGCAAAAATAAGAATGAACAATGCAAGTTCCCACGGCATAGAACTTTTTAACTCAAGTATTGTTATTTTTGTTGGATCGGGCATTCCCTCTCCCGTAACTGATGATCAATTTGATATTATTACTATCGGTAAAAATTCAAATGCAGCTATGCTCACAGGTGGATATTTAGTACTCTCTGCTACGAACCTAAAAACATTAGGAGATAACTCGAGCGGTATTTATGCAGGAGCCAACTCTTTTGTTCTATTTGATGGAGCTAATATTATTACTGAAGGTAAGAATGCGAAAGGAGTGGTCAGTGACGGTTCTGCAACAATTCAAATTATCAACGGTTCAGTAATACGAACACAAGGGATAGATTCGCATGGTATCGCAGCTGTAACGGGATCAAAAAATACAGCTGGGAATTATGATATCTATATGCAAAATGGCAGCATTGAAACCACAGGCAACAACGCCTATGGTGTTCGTGCCTCAACCGGCGGTAAGATAAAAATAGAAGATGTATCCATCCGTACAAATGGCGATAAAGCTTATGGCTTGACTGCAAATACGTCGAGCACCCCTGCAGGGCAAAGTTATGTTGACGCCATAAATGCAAATGTCATAACCACCGGATCCGCTGCCACCGGCGTTTTGGCAACCGGCGGCATAATATCCCTTACAGGCACCACAGTCGTTGCGGTTGACACAACTAAAAATAGCTACGCGCTACATTCCAGCGGCGATAAGTCGCTTATTACCTCAACAAACGCATCTGGAATAGTAATACCTTCCCAGTATGCAATTACTGGTGATCTAGTTGCCGATAAAAAGGGAACCATTGATCTCCACATGTCCGATGGCTCGATTTTAACAGGCAATACCAATAAGGAAAAAGAAGGAACTGGGACAGCGAGCCTTGGTACCATAAAACTCTCTATTGATGGCGAAAACAGCCATTGGCAAATGTGGAAAAGTTCCAATGTAACAGATCTGGAACTTGGCAATAACGCCAAAGTTTCATTGGGCGATCAAAATACCGTAGCCACAACAGCCAATAAAGTTACTTTATCGGTCGATAACCTTTCGGGCAATTCTACATTTAACCTTCGCTCTGACATGGCCCCTACATCTTTGATTGGCGATCTTATCGAAGTGCGGGCTAGCAGCACGGGATCACACAAAATAGTATTTACCGACAATCGCACAGGTGGCTATACAGGTCAGGAAGAATTGAAAGTCGTTGACTTTACTGGTCCCAACCAATCAGACAACAACGCAATCTTTACAAGCGCAGGCGCTGATGTGGGACCTTATATTTACGGCTTAAACCAACATGCAGACGGCAATTGGTATCTATCGGATGGCAAATCTACACAAAAACCACCATTGACGAACACAGCAATGAATACCGTCAATTTCCTCAATTCGAATTATTATCTTGGCTTTATCGCCAACCAAACCCTGTTACAACGCATGGGCAAACTTCATCATTCCCCAGAAATGGATGGAGATATCTGGATACATAGCTTTGGTGGCGGCTTGGACCATTTCAAAAACAACCGTCTATCTGACTTCGATATGACCTATTGGAGCGTTCAGGGTGGCATTGATAAGCGTATCGAGCTAAACAATAGCGCTGCTGATTTATTTGTTGGCTTAATGGCGGGATATACCAAGGGTGATATTAACTTCAAGGTTGGGGATGGAGATGCCAAACAATATCATATTGGTGCATATGCAACCTATAAGCATCCTAATGGTTTCTACGTTGATGCACTTGCCAAATATCTGCGCACAGAAAATGACTTTAATACCAAAACAATAAATGGTTACCATGTGAATGGCGATGGTGACATGGATGGCTATGCACTGGGAGCAGAGATCGGCCAGCGTTTTTATCGGGAACATGACACAAAAGTCGGCATGTATATCGAACCACAGGCCCAATTGACATGGACACATATGCGCAGCGCGACAATCTCTTCTAGCAACGGGCTTCACACTAGGCTCGGCAGCTATGACAGCATGCTCGGACGCGCCAGCGCAGTGTTTGGATATTCACTTGTCAATAATAAAAATCCGGTCGATCTTTACTTCAAGACAGGCTATCTGAAAGAATTTGACGGTAAAACAGACTACACATTTAACCATACCTTCCGTGAAAATTATGATTTTGACACAGGTTGGTGGGATAACGGAATCGGTATGAATGTTCAGTTTTACCAAAACAAGCAGTTTTATATGGATGCCAATTATGCAGCCGGTGGCGCATTCAATTCATGGCAATTCAATATCGGGTTCAAACAAAAACTTTAATCTCTTACCCCACCCAATAACCGTTATTTGTCAGTAAAATATAATCTCTGTTATAAGCACTAATATAACAGATTGCTTAGTCTTGACTACAGCTGTTTCTGCATTGCCCATTTAAAAGATAGTATGATCCAAGGCACAGCCATATGGGTAACATTGCAGATTTCAAGAACTGGCCAAATTCAATGGCCTTCCTGATCAACATTTTGTTGATATACACAAAAGTATGAAAAGCAATACAATCATAGATCTTCTGACCTTTTCCCTTGCATTCATAATGGAAATAACAAAACTCTGGCTCTTAAAAATAACTAGTCTGGATTAAAAATATAATTGATGGAAAGGTGGATATGAATGGCCCCTAGATTTATAAGAGTGAGAGGATGGTGAACCTAATCTTGTCAGTTGCTGCTGGATAGCCATTGACAGTGGCTCTCGCCCAGATAAAACCAATGCCAGTTGCATGGATATTTGATTTTGTGTAGCCAAATTCATTGGTCAATGATGTTTTCGGTGAGAAAAACCCTAATCCAAGACCAATGCCTGATACATTCCAGTTAATTTGAACATTATCTACACGTTGATCACCGTCATAAACAACGACTTCTAGAGCGGTGGATGCTAAAAGTCTAATTTCCAGCAAGGCTGGCTTTATCAATTCAACACGATACTGGGGCACAATTTCAAGTGTTATATCCTGTTCAAGTTCAGGATGACCAGCAACATTTGCCCGTAGCGTGATGGAACCCGCACGTTTGGTTATAAATTGAGTTGAGCTATTACCCATTGCATCTGTATATGTTGAAGCGTTGGAGAACGATCCTTCACCGATGCCTGAAACAACACTCCAATTGATTTGCTGCCCAGTCACATTGCTCAAGCCATCTTGTAGATTGGCTGTAAGGGTGAATGCCTGCCATGTATTGATATTATTGGCATTGCTTGTCAGTGTAAATTTATAATCGGGACTTATCTTAATGGCAGAACTTTCAGCATAAACAGATGTGTCATTAGTAACGGTGCCACGAATAATAACCCTATCTTTGCCACTGCTTGGTGTGTAAATAACACTGGCTGTTCCGTCATTGCCAGTTTGTGATTGTAGGCGGTCAAGATCGGAAATGTTGCCTCCTTGAATACTCCATATGATATTTTGACCGGGCAGGCGTTGTGTACCATCACGTAAGGTGACGGAAGCGGTAATAGGTTCGCCCGTTTTGCCGCTAGGTGTGATGGCATTGAAGCTCAATTGGTAGTCAGGATTAACAAAAATACCATAAATTGCATAAACAGACGGATCACTGGCCAGCTCCACGCGAACAATAATATCACCTGTAGCACTGGCTGTCAGTGTATTGTCTGTTTTTCCTATGCCATTTGTTGTGGTTTGTGCGCTCTGCAACGCACCTTTGCCGCCACTGTCGTTGCGAATGATCCAGTTGAGCTTTGTATTGATACTGGCGCCTGTACCGTCCTGAACGGTTGCGGTCAATGCAGCTGTACCACCTGTCTTGATCGTGTCGGCTGAACTCTGCAACTGAATACGATAAACGGCACCGACTGTGATGCTGATTTCCTGATAAACGCTGGCGTCATCATCAAAGGTGGCGCGTATTTTAAGATTTCCAATGCTTGTCGGGGTAAAAATCGTATTGGCACGGCCATCATCGGCTGTCGTTGTCAATGCACTTGAAAAGGTTCCATTATTGCTGCTCCAACGGATAGCTTTGCCAGCAAGATTGGTATTGCCATCGGTAACATGGACACGAATATTACTAGTCTCTCCGGCAGCAATAGTTGCCGGATTGGGCTTGAGTGTGAGGTTATATCTTGGCGTAATAGTGAGCGTTTTTTCTATTGTAACCACATTGCTACTCGCTAATGTGGCGCGTATTTTTACAATCCCCCCTTTGGTTGCGGTAAAGAGTGCCGTTGCAAGGCCATCATTATTGGTCATACTGTTGCTGCGGTTGATGACTCCGTTACCTTTGGCGGCTGTTGTCTCTATACTCCAGTCAATGTAGCTGTTGGCAACAGGGCTGTCACCATCTTTTAGACGAGCTGTAATTGTGGTGGATGCACCATTATCAAGTGTGATTGTATCGGTATTCAATTCAATTGAATAGACGGGTACGATAACGAATGTAAAATCTGCATGCGTTGTGTCGTTAATAAGGCTGGCTGTGACTGTTACCGTACCACTTTTTTGGGCGTTGAATGTTGTTGTGGTCTTACCATCCGATCCGGTTACTGAAGCAGTATTGTCCAATGTAGCTTTACCGGTACTGTTGTTTGAAATTGTCCAATTAATTGTAGTATTGTCAACTGGCGTTGCACCATCGAATAAAGTTGCTGTTAAAACAGCATTTTGGTTGTTACTGATGGAAGTGGAAGGTGCATTGAGGTTTAGCTTATAGTCGGGGGTGACCTTTAAAGTGATTGTATTGATGATAGAAGGATCATCATCAAGTGTGGCTTGAAGAACAATATCACCGGCCTTGCGCGTTGTAATTTTAGCCAGCGCTATGCCATCACTTTGTGTTTGGCTCTGATTGACGTCAAGTGTCGCACTGTCACCACCACTGATAATTTGCCAGTTGATTTTGGCACCATTTTTTCCTTGTCGGCCATCAAGGAGAAAGGCTGTCAGTGAGAAACTATCGCCGTTTTTTACTTGCTTCACATTGGAGGATAAGGAAAGCTGATAGTTTGGTGATACAGTAATCGGTGGTGTTGTGGCGAATACAGAAGTGCCATCCAGTGTTGCTGTGATACGAGCCTGCCCAGAGAGGAAGGGGGTAAAATTGACAAAGCTTGTGCCACTCGCATTGGTTTGTGTTGTTGTTGACGACAACCCACTATTTGCGCTAGCAGGATCAACCGACCAGTAAATGGTTTGTCCTGAAACCGGTTGAGTGCCGTCTTTCAAGGCCACTTCATAAAGGCCGCTTTGACTATTTTGCAATACGGTTGCAGCACTTGAAAAACTGAGAGTATAGTTGGGCTGAATAACAACTGTTATATCGGCAAAAATAGCCGGATTATTCTTTAAAGAGACATGCAGAATGACATTCCCGGATTTGTTAAGTTGGAATGTATTTTGTGTCTGCCCAGTTGATCCGGTGGTGGTTTCAGCATTGATAAAACTGCCGTTGCCTGTTGAACCGGATAAGACTGTCCAGACCAAAACCTCACCGGCATTGGAGCCAGAACCATTTGTTAGTAGGGCACTCAAGACGATGGGAACACCATTTTGCGGTGAGGATGTGGAAGATGAAAGTGTCAGGTTAAAGCCTTCGGTGACTTCCAGATTCAGCTGTTGGTGGATCGTTACATCTTCAACAAGACTTGCTGTCACAGTGACATGACCTGCTGTTTGCGACTTGAATTTGGTTGTTGCCACACCATTTTGATCCGTTGTGCTTTGTGTTGCTGTGACAGTGCCAGCGGTGGCTTCCCATTTGATAGCTTTGCCGCTGATAAGAGAATTACCATCTTTTAAAACTGCGCTCAGCTCAAGTTCACCATTTGGGCCAACAGTTGAAGATTGCGAGGTTAACAGCAGCTTATACTTTGGCGCGATTGTCAGTGTAATATCTTTTGTGAGTGATGGAAAACCGGGGATTGATGCGCGCAATGTTATGATTCCGCCTTTGGTCGCGGTCAAAGCAACGCTGGCAATGCCATTTGATTCTGTTTGTGAGGTTGTGCGATCAAGCGTGGCCAAGCCGGTACTACCGTTGACAATTTCCCAATTCACACTTTGGTTGGCAATGGGGGTTGAGAGATCTTTAACCTCCAGATGGAGTGTTGTTGTATCGCCAGTATTGAGAGCGGTTAAGTCGGCACTCAATACTGCATTCAGACTAGGCGCGACCGTAATAATTTGCTCTTTTTTGATTGTTGGTGTGCTAGCAAGGCTGGCTTGTACCGTGATGTTGCCGCCTTTGGATGCAGTTAATCCATTATCGGCAATGCCATTGCTATTGCTGATAGAAGAAGAAGCATTTAATGTACCATCACCATTTTTTTCTGTAATGAGCCAATTGATAACTTGTCCTGAAATTGGTGTCGGTCCATCATAGATTGTTGCATGGAGTGGCAACGTTGCACCATTGTCAATGATGGGATTATCAACATTAAAAACAAGCCGGTAGTTGTTGTCGATGTTAATCGTTTTGGAAATAGTTGCTACCGGATCATCCTGATAGGTTAATGTGATGGTTATCGTGCCAGATTTTGTGCTCTGGAATGTTACGCTTGATTCACCATTGGCGTTAGTTTTCGTAGCATTGCTGAAATTGCCGTTTTCCTGTGGTGAGACATTCCACAATAATGTACCATTGGCAACCGGCAGGCCACCATTGGTTATTTTTGATGTCAGTGTAACGGCTTCACCAGCACGAAGAGTAATTGTTGCCGGATTGATGCTCAAAGCATAATCCATTGTGACATTGATCTCAATAATCTGGCTATAGATTACGGTTGTTCCGGCTTTGATAATCAACTTTGCCTGTTTGGCTGTTCCTGCAAGCCAACTTAAGGTTGCTTTACCTGTGCCATCTGTTGTGGCAATCGATGTTTGCAAGCTGCCGCCGCCTTCAACAATATCCAGTGTCAGTGTTGCATTGGCTATGGGAAGGTTGTTATTGGTCAATACGGCATCAAAGGTTAAAAGTTGTCCAGCTACAGCTACAATAGGTTGTTGGCTGATGGCAATTTTATAGGATGATTGCACATTAAAATGAATTGTCTCGCTTTTAGGGGTTGGTAAACTGGCGGTGACAATAAGCGAAACAGCACTGTCCGTTGAGGATGCCAGATATTTCAGCGTGCCTTCGCCGTGTGCATCAGTTGTGACAGATGCCAGTGAAAGCGTTCCATCACCATTTTCGATATTAAGTTTAAGTTGAATATTGGGGACTGGAAGGTTGCCATTTTTCAAAACAGCCTTGATGTTGATATCGTCGCCCGGCTTGATAACGGCCGGCGTTGATGTCAATGTCAGAGAATAAGCATGATTGAGCTGGATGGTGATATCCTTTTCAACCAAAATGTTTGAGCCTTGACCAGCTTTGATGTGAAGGGTGCTGTCATTAATACCGGCTTGCCATTTTAGTTCTGCATAGCCGTTTGAATCTGCTGTTGCCTGACCAGTTATGATCGTGCCATCACCTGAGACCAGCTGCAGCTCTATCGGCAGATTGCCGACCGGTTGGCCATTTTGTGTCAGCTTAGCCTTAACCGTTACGATTTCGCCTGCCGAAGGATTGGGCGGGCTTGTCTCAAGCGTGAGTGCATAATTGCCACTTGAAGCTGGCGCAACTTTGATGGTCATTGTTTTTTTCAGTGCCGGATACCCCTTTAAGGATACGGCAACCTGATAATTGCCTCCAGCCAATAAGAGTGTATCTAGAATGGCCTTGCCTTCACCCATCGCATTGGTGAATTGATCACCACTAATCGTACCGGTCGGAGAAATCGACCATACAATTTCTTCTCCACTAACAGCCACGCCATTGTTCGACAAATGGGTGGTAAGATTGACTTTTTCACCTTTAATCGGATTTTGATTGTCAACATTAAAATCAAGTTTATAGCCGGACTGAGTGGGCAAGACTTTTATCGTGGCAGTATCTGATATTGCAGTTTGCCCTTTTTGGTTGGTGAGCGTAACGCGAGCCGTATAGAGATTGTCTCCTCCTGCTACGTAAGCAGGCATCTGGAAACGGCCAGCTGTCATATCGGAACTGATCAGATAGGATGCAGCGCTGCCTTGCCATTCGACAGAAATAAGATTGGCACGTGAACGCGCATTGAAAGGCAGTACAAGCATACCGCCACCGGCAATTTCATAATTCGATTCACCAAGAAATACTTTGAAGGCCTTGTCACGATATTCGAGAATAATATTATTCTCACGATCAATAAAATCATGCCGGGAGCCTTGCACTGTACGCATCGCATTGACATGTGATACGTTGAATTGTTCGTCAAAGGGAACGCCGAAACGATAGGTCATACCGACCTTGAATTCTGTCTGTTGCTGTCCATCTTCACTATGACGCTGTGCAATAGATGTCGTGAGAGCTGGAACGGGCGTATATTCAAGTCCGTATGACCAGACCTTGGGGTCTTTGCTCAGGTGATTGGCGTTAAAGACACCGACATCATTGCCAAACCATTGTGTAAAACTGCCTGTAAAAGCAACCTGGCGATAACTAGGAACATAGCCTTTAACGTGTATATCCCAGCCTTCAGCCGGGCGTTCTTCCATGAAAGCATTATCAAAATCCGGCGATGTTTTCCAACTTGATAGCGGTAGATAATAATTGGTTGAAAGTTTCAGCCAGTCATATTGCATTTCAAGACCCGTTCCGGCACGTTGGTGAGAACGGGTAAAGTCATAATCGAAAAATAGATTATAACCGAGCATCAGATCACCACTGTTATAGTCCTGAGCTTTGGGGTCTGTGCCGGTCGCATAGGGGAACCAACGTTGCCCAAGACCGAAATTGCCAATCCAGCGATCTTTGTCACTGCTATTGATCGAACGAAGACCGATCTGGGTGAACACTGTTGTGTAGGCATTGTCATAAAGCGGTAGCAGAATATCACCTTCACCGCCGATATGTCCCTTATCGTCAACATTGAAATTGATCCGTGCCTGCCCCTTATCTGAAAGATGGAGGATGGATTGGCCAATCCATTTGTTGAGGGCGCTTGTACCAAGATTAAGCCCCCAATTTGTCAAACGCTGGTTTGGATCATCATGATCGGAATCATTTACAGCAACGCCACCAAGATAAAGATCCTGGGAACCATATAAATACGGTGTGGTTTCAGAATTCACACTATTATAGGTAGAAAGAGAAGAAGGGAGGGCAAGTTGTGCCGATGCTGATAAAGAGAAAAATAGGCTAAGAAAAAGTCCATATATCAAGATCAATGAAGATGATCGTAAACTTATAAAGGACATTCCAACCCTCCCAGATCAAAGAATATCTATGCAACTTAAGCTACACGATTCGCACCAAGAATAGGGAAATATTCATTGATGAGTCAATACGCCGAGAGAGACGTTTTAATTTTGTTCCGCGCCAGCGCCTTTGAGACGAAATTGATATAATTGCTAAGAGAGGATTTCTGTCTCATTAACAGCTTTAAAATGATATGCTCCCCGAAAATGGCCTGATTTAAAACTGTAATTTTCCACTTATGATAAGACTTGTTATGAGAGGAAGATTTAATGAAGAGATCGAAATTTACAGATAGCCAGATAGCGTTTATTTTGCCTCAGGCAGATGAAGGTACAGCAGTTGCAAAGGTTTGCCGTAAAGCAGATATATCGGAGGCAACCTTTTATAATTGGCGCAAGCGTTTTGGTGATATGTCGCCATCTGAGGTTCGCCAACTGCGTCAACTTGAGGATCGATGCTGGATAAGTCATGGATCCAGTGAATCGATGACCCAGCGTAGCAACTCTTGCTTGAAGAATATTGTTGCGATCTAACTTTGGGCAAAGCGATGTCGCAGGATGCTATCAAGCGAAAGCTCTGATCTCAGGCGTCGTCGTGAGCTTGTCGATTGGTCAAAAGCTGTGGACAAGTTTATATACACCGCGCCTGTTCGGTCTTTCTTTTGGAAGAGCGAATTTATTGCTACAAGTCAAAACGTGGCACACAGGCCGAATTAAAACAACGCATCAAAGAGATTACTGAGACGCGTGTGCGTTATGGCTACCGCCATATTCAGGTTCTTTTGCGTTGTGAAGGGCGTGAAGTGAATGCTAAGCGTGTTTATAGGCATAAAGAGGCAAGGCACAATTTACGCAATAAGACACCAAAACGCCATATAAAGGCCAAGCGGCGTGTTGATCGTATGAATGCAACCCACAATAAGCAGGTGTAAGCGGTTGTTTTTGTGCATGACCAATTAGCGACTGGTAGAAAGTTACGCATTCTGACAATTCTGGATATCTGGTCACGATTTACACCTGTGATTGATCCCCGGTTAAACTACAAAGGAGAAGATGTCATTAGAACGCTGGATCGTACCTGCAAGCAATATGGTTATTCCAAAGGTCATTCGTGTTGATAATGGCTCTGAGTTTATCTCTCGGGATATAGATCTATGGGCCTATCAAAACCACGTCACGCTTGACTTTTCGCGGCCTGACAACCCCACGGATAATGCGTTCATGGAAAGCTTCAACGGCAAATTCCGGCAGGAATGTCTGAATACACATTGGTTCATGAGCTTTGACGACGCGGCAAAAAATAGACAATTGGCATAGAGACTATAATGAATACCGCCCTCACAGCGCTATTGGCAATAAGCCGCCGATACCACTGCTGAATCTCCCTGACCAGTCATCCGGCCAGAGAGACTTGAAAAACAGAAATTTCAGTTCTGGGTGAGATTGAAAAGGGTGCGCGCCACAAGGTCATCAGCCTATATAAAACAGTATATAATACCATTAAAACAAGCAAGAAAAAATGAGAACGCAACTGATTGCTGCATAAGCAAGCACACTTAAAAAAATAACTGTTTTTCTATTATTTTCAGCCACGATGAACTTATATTTATCATCCTTTTGAAGCTTCAAATATTGCTCACTATCGTCATGAAAAAGATCAAGATTCGCCATTCTAACTTCCTTGCTATGCTATATATTAATTTTATATAAACCATATATACAGAATGAATCTTGTGCGAAGCTTAAGCGCATTAGCAGAGCCCTTAAACTGAGGACTCATCAATCACTTAAAATAAACGATTGTTTCAACGATACATATTGCTGAAAAGGAGGTGTGAGAATATCACCCGTAGCAGGTACATACGCAGCCAATCCTTAAGTTCATCAAACAACCTTATCTTATGATGCTGGTAATAAGTTTTTTTTGCCAAGGATGTTTTCTATCCCACTTCTTTTTCGTACCGAAATAAAAACTTAAGGGTCTTGCCTAGCCTTATGACAAATAAGGCTAGGCAAGACCCTTAAGTTCAAAAACTGCTTTTTTCACCATAAACGTCTTACATATTTCCAACCAACAAGACGGTTAAGTTTCCAGAGGCTACCCATTAAATTATAAAGAACTATAAATCGATTCCATAATCATCTTCGGCATATTTTTTCTCAACAATATGACTTACCCAGTCCATCAACGATAGAAAAAAGCCTGAAGCAATAAAAGTTAAATGTAAAACAATGTACCAAAAAACCTTATTGCTATTAACTGAGGAATCTCCCAATGGAGAAAGGTTCTTATCAATGTTCAAAAATATTTGCAAAAGATGAATCGATGATATGGCAATAATAGTCGCAGCAATCTTAACCTTAAGAGAACCGGCATCCATCATTCTCATACGCCTAACAGCATCTTTATTAGTTGAGAAATGATTAACAAAATTCTCATAACTTGAAACAATGACCATAATAACGACACTCGCAATCAAAGCGGCATCAATCAAGCCAAGGATCCCGAGAATCGTCTCATTGCTATCTTTCGAAAAAATATGACTCGCAAACACCCATAATCTTTGAGTGAAATAAACCGCGTAAACAGCAAGAGCTGTTGCAAGACCAGCATAAAAAGCTACCAAAATCCAACGTGAAAAAAGTATTGCTGCCTCTATAAGATGAGAAAGATTTCCACTGAATTTATTAAATTTATTTAACAAAACAAATACCCCATAATCGACGACCATATTGAATATGGACTAACTTGACCCAATGTTAAAATTATACATCTCTTATATGCGCGTAACATTCTGAAAATAATATTCTAATTCAATTAGAACAAACATTTATATTTTCATTTTTTCTAACTTAACTGAAGAATTTGCATTGAATTCTTTTAAACAAAAAGCCTTCATCGCCCCAATTCACCAAGCGCAAAAATCATCTTATTTTTCAATCAAAGAACCCTCATACAATAAAAAAAATATGTTGCAAACAAAAAAAACTTAAAACTAACACGTGAATGTGCCTCTCAGGGCATATCAAAATAAGCAAAATTTATATCCTTACCCCATAGAAAGCGCTCAACACAAATTCAAAAATTGCATAATTTTTCAAACTGAAAAAATCACATATTTTACCATCAAAATTGCATAATTTTGTTATATTTTGTTATGTTTTGTAAAATTATGTTTGCAATTTATGATCCCTCACGCCTAATATGAATTTACAGAAGCTGGGGAGGCTAATGAAAAATGCTGAAATATCATGTGTGCATAGCTGGACTTGGCTCAATGGGCATGGGTGTTGCACGCTCATGTATCGCCGCAGGTTTATCAACTTATGGTGTCGATCTGGATCCGGAAAAATGCCAAATGCTCATCAAGTCCGGTGCCAAAGATGCCAGCTCAACTTGTTCTGCGGCCGATCAACTTGATGCACTCGTTGTTTTGGTTGTAAATGCAAACCAGTGCAAAGCCGTCCTTTTTGGTGAAAATGGCCTCGCTCAAAAAATGAAGCCAGGCGCAGTTGTTATGGTCTCTTCAACCATATCGGCCAAAGACGCAAAAGAAATCGCCAATAAACTTGAAGCAAATAATCTGCTCGTGCTTGATGCACCTATCTCAGGCGGTGCAGCTAAAGCGGCCAGTGGCGAAATAACCGTTATGGCATCGGGCAAAAAACAAGCGTTCGAGGCACTTCAACCGGTTCTTGAGGCTGCAGCCTCAAAAGTTTATAACATCGGGGAAGAAATCGGTCTGGGCTCTACAGTCAAAATAATTCATCAGCTCCTCGCCGGCGTCCATATTGCTGCAGGTGCAGAAGCAATGGCGCTTGCTGCACGATCAGGTATTGCTCTAGACATCATGTATGATATCGTCACCAATGCAGCCGGCAACAGCTGGATGTTTGAAAACCGTATGAAGCATGTTGTCGATGGCGACTACACCCCCAAATCCGCTGTTGATATTTTTGTCAAGGATCTGCGGCTGGTAACAGAAACAGGTCTGGATCTTAAGTTTCCGCTACCTCTTGCCACCACGGCCTATTCCATGTTTGCCAATGCCTCCAATGCCGGTTTCGGCCATGAAGACGATGCTGCCGTCATCAAGACATTTGCAGGTATAACATTACCTGAAGGAGAAGCCTGATATGCGTCTTGGCATCATTGCGGATGATTTTACCGGAGCAACGGATATTGCTGGTTTTCTAGTCAGTAACGGATTACGTACTATTCAGCTCAACGGCATTCCAGAAAACAACATCTCCATTGATGCAGATGCTGTTGTCATCAGCCTCAAAAGCCGCTCCTGTGCGGTTGAAAAAGCCATCAATGACAGTCTTGCAGCCCTAAACTGGCTAAAAAAGCACAACTGCCAGCAGTTCTTCTTTAAATATTGCTCGACTTTCGATAGCACTCCGAAAGGCAATATCGGTCCTGTCACCGATGCACTTCTTGATGCATTGGACGAGAATTTTACCGTTATTTGTCCCGTTTTGCCGGTAAATGGCCGTACCATTTATCAAGGCTATCTTTTCGTCAATGGCGTACCACTCAATGAATCCGGCATGCGCCACCATCCTGTCACGCCAATGACTGATAGTAACATCATGCGTTGGATGGAAGCTCAGTCCAAGGGACGAGCCGGCAACATTCCAAACACAGTCATTGATCAAGGCAGTGATGCCGTCAAAAAAGCACTGGAAGCACTCCAATCGGAGGGCATCAATTATGCTGTTCTTGATGCCCTTAATGACCATCATATCGAAATTTTAGGACAAGCCGTTGCTGATATGAAGCTCGTCACAGGCGGCTCTGGCCTCGCCGATGGCATGGCACGCGCATGGACTGACCTGCATGGCGATGTTAAACTGGCGGAAGCCGCCGGCGCTCCAGTTACAGGACGCACCATTATCATTTCTGGCTCCTGCTCACAAATGACCAATGCACAGGTTGCCGCCTATCGTCAGGAAGCACCATCATTCGCCATAGATATTTCCCGCACCATAGATGATACCGCCTATATCGACGAGGTGGTCAACTGGGTGCTTTCTCAAAAAGACGATGTATTGCCTCCCCTTGTCTATGCCACCATGCCGCCACAGGCCCTGCAGGAAGTCCAGCAGAAATATGGTGCCGAATGCAGTAGTCAAGCGATTGAACAACTCTTCGGCAATCTGGCGCAGAGACTCGAAGCGGAAGGCTTTACGCGTTTTATCGTTGCCGGCGGGGAAACATCCGGCTCAGTTACACAGGCGCTCGCTATTGACGGTTTCGCTATCGGTCCGCAAATCGCCCCCGGTGTACCTTGGGTTCGTTCCATTGGAAAATCACTCTCATTAGCGCTCAAATCAGGCAATTTCGGACATGAGCGCTTTTTCTTCGATGCCCAGCAATTTTGATAATGTATAAGGATAAATGATATGCCGCGTTTTGCCGCCAATCTGTCCATGATGTTTACCGAAGTACTGTTTATGGAACGTTTCAAATGTGCCGCTGATGCCGGCTTTGATGCGGTCGAGTTTCTTTTCCCTTATGATTATCCGCCTGAAGTTGTGGCTGCAGAACTTGAAAAAAATAAACTCACCCAGGCGCTTTTTAACATGCCTCCCGGCAAATGGGATGAGGGCGAACGCGGTATGGCCGCCATTCCCGGTCGAGAACAAGAGTTTCGGGACAATGTCGATATAGCCTTGCGTTATGCCTTGGCATTAAATTGCAAGCTGCTTCATGCCATGTCAGGCCTTGTCAACGGGCTTGATCGTCAGTCCTGCGAAAAAACCTTTATCGAAAATTTCCGCTATGCTGCCGACAAATTGGCCCCCCATGGTATAACACTACTGACGGAGCCGATTAACACACGCAACATGCCCGGCTATTTTATCAATCATCAGTTGGATGCCGTTGCCCTGCTTGAAAAAGTCGACCGCCCCAATGTTTCGGTTCAATATGATCTCTATCACGCCCAGATCATGGACGGAGATCTGACACGCTTGAGCGAGAAAATGATAGGCAAATTCGCTCATGTCCAGATTGCCTCGGTACCTGAGCGCCATGAACCCGATGAAGGTGAACTCAATTTCCCGCATCTTTTTAATGTGCTCGATAAAATCGGCTATGAAGGCTGGATTGGCTGCGAATATAATCCGCGGGGTATAACCCAGGAAGGACTTGACTGGTTTGCTCCCTATCGGACCCGCAAGTTATGATACCTGCAGAACGTCAAGCGATGATTATCGGCCACCTTTCAGGGCGGGGTGTTTTAAGTATCGCTGAAATAGCCTCTTTATTGGGCGTTTCACAAATGACGGTGCGCCGAGATATCCGCTCGCTTGAAAAACAGGGGCGTGCGTGCGCCGTTGTCGGTGGCGTACAATTACCGGGACGCATTCTTACGGAGCCTTCGCATCTGATCAAATCAGAACTATTCCATGCACAGAAGGAAGCCATTGGCCGCTATGCAGCCTCTATGATCAAGCCAGATATGATAGTCTATCTTGACGCAGGTACAACCATTCTGGAAATCGCCCGCTGCCTTGCCGGACGCCATAATATCACTGTCGTTACCAATGATTTCGTCATTGCAGCCTTTCTGTCGCAAGAAAGCAAATGCAAACTCTTTCATACCGGCGGCGAAGTCGAACGCAACAATCAGTCCTGTGTCGGCTTTGCTGCAAGTGACACTATTCACCAGTTCAACTTTGATCTGGCATTTTTATCGACATCATCTTTCGGACCAGATGGTATTTCAACACCATTTGAAAACAAAATCCCCATCAAACGCGCTGTAGCACAATGCTCGACCCATTGTGTTCTAGCAACCGACAGCAGCAAATATGGTTTGGTTGGCACCTTCAATGCCTTAAAGCTTGATGCTCTGGATACTGTTATTTCAGACAATGATCTGTCGCAAAGCGCACGCGACATCATCATCAAATGCGGGGTCAAATTGCATCTTGTCGATGCAATCTAGGCCTCTATCCAAGGAGATATACAATGAAGAAAATTATCGTAACAGGCGGTGCCGGCTTTCTTGGCAGTCGTTTGATCAAAGCTTTGCTAGCCGCTAAGGACAAAGGCGATTTTTTTGACTTTGACCATATTCTTTCACTTGATCTTGCACCGTCACCCGTCAACGACAAACGAGTGCAATCGATGACCGGCGATATTGCCGATCCCGATTTCATCCGTACAGCTGTCACAAAAGGAACGGTTGCAATCTATCACATGGCCGCAGTTTTAAGCGGCCAGTCAGAAGCCGAATTCGATACAGGCATGCGTGTTAATGTCGATGGCACTCGCGCCTTACTTGAAGCCGCACGCGCAACAGAAGAACAGCCGCGATTTATCTTCACCTCGTCATTGGCGGTATTTGGCGGAGAAATGCCGGATGTTGTACCTGAAACATTGGCACTATTACCACAATCTTCCTACGGTGCCGAAAAGGCCATTGGCGAAATATTGGTCGGTGACTATTCACGCAAAGGCTTTATCGATGGCCGCGTCTGTCGTCTGCCGACCATTGTTGTCCGTCCAGGGAAACCGAATTCAGCCGCATCATCCTTTGCCAGCGGCATCATAAGAGAACCGCTAGCAGGTGTAAAATCAAACAATCCTGTACCACCACAAACACGCATGTGGTTGTCATCACCCGATGCAGCTGTTCGCAATCTCGTCCATGCCGTTCATGTCGATGGCAGCGCCCTTGGCATCAACCGTATACTCAACCTTCCCGGAATTTGTGTTACCGTGCGTGAAATGCTTGACAGCCTTGAGCGTATTGCCGGTACAAATGTGCGGGCACTGGTTGACGAGCAGCTCGAACAACGTGTGATTGATATTGTCTGCTCGTGGCCAGGTGAATTCGATGTCACACGTCCGCTCAAACTTGGCTTTGTCAGTGACAGCAATTTCGATGCCGTCATTTGCCAGTACCGAGATGAATTTGTCACCAAGTCCTAATCCATCAACCGCAGCCATACGCTAGAATGCAGCTTATCTGCGCAAATCGGAAATATATATATGACAGAACCAGAAATACGTGATCTACTAGTCAAGCTCGGTGAAAGCCTTTTTTCTCGTGGCTATAGTGTCGGTAGCGCCGGCAATATCAGTGTCCGTCTCCATGATGGCTATTTAATGACGCCAACAAATTCATCTCTGGGACGTCTTGACGCCGATCGCCTTAGTAAGCTGGATAAAGACTGGCAGCATATTAGCGGCGACAAGCCCTCTAAAGAGGTCTTCATGCACCGTGCCGTAATGACAGCACGCCCTGAAGCTGGTGCCGTCGTTCACCTCCATTCAACATACGCAACGGCAATCAGCTGCCTTGATCATCAAAATGGCGATATGCCGATTGAGCCACTTACCCCCTATTTCATTATGCGTATTGGCCGGCATTTACCAACCGTACGCTATTATCGCCCAGGGGATGCAGCAATGGAAAAGGATATTTTCGAAACCGCCAAAAAAGCATCAGCCTTACTTCTTGCCAATCACGGACCTGTCGTATCAGGCAAGAACCTACTGGATGCCGTTTATGCAGCAGAAGAACTGGAAGAATCAGCACGTCTTGCATTGCTGCTTCAAAATATCCCCACACGCAGACTGACAGAAGCTCAGATTGATGATCTTCTCAATACTTTTAACAAACCAACAAATATAGAGGGCAAATCGTGAGTGATACGAACATATTGAGTACCGATAAAGCAGAAGAAAATTTTACTTATCGCAAAATAGCATTTCGGCTGATTCCGCTGTTGATGGTCTGCTACATCATCGCCTATCTTGACCGCGTCAATGTCGGCTTTGCCAAATTGCAGATGTCGACAGACCTTGGCTTTAGTGAAGGTGCTTATGGTCTAGGTGCCGGTCTGTTCTTTATCGGTTATTTTCTATTCGAAGTTCCCAGTAATATCCTGCTTCATAAAGTGGGCGCCCGTATGTGGATTGCCCGTATCATGATTACATGGGGCTTACTTTCTGGTCTTTTCGCTTTTGTGCAAACCGAATGGCAGTTCTATACACTGCGATTTTTACTCGGCGTTGCCGAAGCTGGTTTCTATCCAGGCGTCATTCTCTATCTAACCTTCTGGTTCCCCTCCCATCGTCGCGCCAAAATGTTTGCACTTTTCCAAGCTGGCAGCCCTGCCGCCGGTATTTTCGGCAACCCGCTTTCCGGCTGGATCATGGATCGCTTTCACGGCAATGCCGGTTGGCACGGTTGGCAATGGATGTTTGTCCTTGAAGCCATTCCGGCTATCGTCATAGGTGCAATCATCCTTCTATTCCTTGATAATTCAGTCAAAAGTGCAAAGTGGTTAACCGACAAGCAGAAGCAGATTGTCGAACGTGATATTGCCGCCGACGAACAAGGTAAATCATCCGGCCATTCTGTCATGCAGTTAATATGTAATCCCATGATCTGGGTTATGTCATTAATCTATTTCTGTTTTGTCATGGGACAATACGGACTGACACTTTGGATGCCGACTCTCATCAAAGGTTCAGGTGTTGAAAGTAATATTACAATTGGCCTTCTCGGTGCTATTCCTTTCATCTGTGCAATCATTTCAATGGTGATTTTTAGCCGCAGCGCCGACCATTTCCGTGAACGCCGCTGGCATCTGGTCATACCGGCCATGCTTGGTGTCGTAGGGTTTGTCGTTGCTGCAAGCGCATCAAGCACAAGCATAGCCATTATCTTCCTATCTTTGGCAGCTGCCGGGGTTTTAACCTGTGCACCACTCTTCTGGTCATTGCCAACAGCTATGCTAAGTGGCGCTGCTGCAGCAAGCGGTATTGCCCTCATCAATTCTATCGGCAATCTTGCCGGTTTCTTCAGCCCCTATATGATCGGTAAAATCCGTGACTATACGGGTTCCTCGGAAATCGGCATGTATGTGTTGGCCGGTTTCCTTGTTCTGGGTGCAGCCATCGTACTTTGCACATCATCCCACAAGGTCAACAAGTAATATAAATTGATCATAAAACAAAAAAAGGGGCTTTTTAGCCCCTTCTTTTCAACTGTTATAACAGGAATAATCTTAACATCTCTATCCAATAAAACGAATGACGAGAGCGGTTCTGGACTAAACATAGAAATATCTACTCTAATCATTCTCTGCCACTATAATTATAAAGGAATTAAGCTGTAATCATTCTACAGCAGAATCTTATAAAATAGGAATACGAGCGCGTATATCGGCAACCATATCAAGATCGATGTTGCCAAAAAGCATATCAGCATCAGCTCCCAACGATGCCACCACACATCCTGCAGGATCAATAATAGCACTTTGGCCAACCCCTAAAGGCGCTGTCCCGATAGGCGACTGCCATGCCTGATCACAGCCTATAAGATAGCTTTGCGCATCATGGGCCCGCGCGCGCAACAGCATGGAAAGCTGCTCGGCCTTATTGGGTCCATCCCCCCATGAAATCGGCACAATAATTATCTCGGCCCCCATTCGTCCCAATGCAGTAAACTGATCTGCAAAACGTAGATCATAACAAGTGGCAAAACCTATCCGGCCCCACTCACTATCAATACAAACATAATCATGACCTGCTTCAACATTGTTAGATTCACACGCACCAAAGGCATCATAAAGATGTACCTTCTGGTAAGAGGCTTCAACACCACGTCCTGTTGCAATCACCATATTGCGTACCCGTCCATCTTCAGCGGGTGTAAACATACCAGCAACAATCAACATATTATAACGTTGAGCCGCCGCACGCAGCATCTCTACAAAAGGCCCGTCCAACGGTTCGGCACAAGCCGCAATATCACCGGCAAATGAAACAAGTGCGGCTTCGGGAAAAACAAGAAGATCAACACCCCGCTCGCCGGCACATTCAATAGCCGTGCTAATTACATCAAGATTTTGTGCTTTATCGATACCGCTTTTAATCTGCGCCAAAGCAAGAGAAAGGCAACGCACCGTCATTGATCAACCTTTTTTTGCCCGTCCTTTTACGGACGTTGTTTTTTTAGGTGTCACAGCAGATGATCCATCATTAGCCCCCGCGTTCGATAATACCTGCTCGGAAACAGGAGCAGACGGTGGCGGAGGAGTTGGCCGATTTTGCCCCCCCTGCGGCATATTCCGCTGAAAGAAATCTCTCGTTGCGCCATCAAAACTGATATGCCCATGATTAATGTGAATAACGCGATCAACCAATTTCAACAACTCAATACGATCCGTTACCATGACCAGAGTTGTATCCCGTTGCATTTTATTGCGCAGCAAATTGACAAGTATCGCTTCTTGCTTGTGCGACAATTGAGAGCTGGGATCATCCAGCATAATGATTGGTCGTTTGCTCAAAGCCAAACGTGCAATAGACAACATCTGTTTTTGTGCCGGATTAGGTATAAAACCAGCATCGCGCCATGTCTTTTCCATCAAACGAGCCAATGGCATTTCATCACTCACCAAATCGAGCTGATGTAGCACCCGATCACAATCCGCACGTCCGACATCCCCTTCAAGATTAAGGTATTCATAGACCGAACTTGCCAGCATGATCGGCCCTTGCCATCCATAATGGATAAGGCGTTTTATCGATTCATCACCAGCATGAAGAGGCCGCGTTGAAAACGAAACTGTTCCTTTTTCAAGTGGAAAATGACCCGCCAATATCTGCAATAATGTCGATTTCCCTGTTTTCGGTGCGCCAACGATGGCGACTTTCTGGCCTTTGGGAATAGCAAATGAAATATCATCAAGAATAATTTTATCAGGCGCATAAGAGAATGTTGCTTTTTCAATATTCCATAATGGATTCTGTAACTTTGCACTTGTTTCCAAATGTATATCTTGCACGGGTTCATCTGCGGAACTAGCAAGCAATTCATTAAGCTTTTTATGGGCCTGTCTGGCACCATAAGCATCATAAACAAGATTGGCTGCCGCCATAAGTGGCCCGGAAATACGGCCAGACAACAAAATGACAGCAAAAATAGCACCTACATTAAGCGCGCCAATTAAAACCAAATAATAAGCAACGACGACAATCAAAACAGTTTGAGCGCCAATCAACGCCAGCATAGAACGCTGGACAAACGATTGACGATTGAAGCGCACTTTCCAATTATCCATTTCGGTTTCTGAATCTGCCATAAACCGATCGCTGACAAGATCAAGACGACCAACCAACGCACCCGTTTGAACATCAACAGGTAGCAAATTATCACGCGGAAGCTTCATCGTTTTGGATTCTTTTTCAGCCATACGCCACACATGGCGCATGATAAAAAAGGCAACAACGAAAATAAGCAAAGGTACAATGATAATCCATTGCCCCATCAAAATAATAAAGAACAAATAAACAGCAATGAAAGGCACATCAATAACATTGGCAGAAGCAGCATTCCACATGAAAGAACGCAATTGGCGCCAATCACTCAGACTACGATACTGCTTAATTCCCCATTCATTGCCTTTATTGACACCAAGACTAAGCAACCTACGAATAATCAAGGGTTCTAAAGTGGTGTGAAAACGTTCTGCAATTTTAAGAAGTATGCCTTCACGAGAGCGCCGCAGAGAATATTCGGCAATGACAGCAAGGGCTACAGCAAAGGAAAATGACCAAAGTGATGCATCTGCATGGGCAGGTATAATACGCGTATATAGCGCATTCATATACATTGGCACCACAACAACCATCAGATTGATAAAAAGAGAAACCCATATAAGGTTTTTAAACAATCCTTTGCTCTTACTATCCGCACTAATAATGTGCGTCAGGTCAAAACGATCAATCAATGTTGCTTTCATGACCTGATAATAGAGTTCGCAATCTTCAGGTTGCAAAATATAATCTTCATCTGTTTTGATGTTATCATCAAAATGATTATGAGCGTCAAAATCTTTAAAAAGATCTCCTACCGGCTCGGCAGTAGGCAAATTTGATTCTTTGGTAGCAGTCGATATTTCTTCTTTTTTCTTACGTGCGGCAACAGCCTGATTGCATAGTGTCTCATCAACAAACAAAAGATGCCCATCTGCATCATACCTTGTCGCATAATAAGCACCTTCAGGATCACGAACAATGTAATAGCCACCTTCTTCCAGTGCATGCTGTTTACTAAGCCGTACAATGTGTAGGCCCATTTGCTGTTCTACGAGGCTAATTAATGCCTCATCACTTGATACAGGCATACTGCGTATACGTTTCCAGCGATAAGGAAGCGCCCCGCGCAGGCCATCACTGGCTTGCGCAAAGGCCGAAATCAAATCAGACATATAATCGCATACTTTCCACTTGGTCCTACAGCTTAACTTGGCTGATGCGTATTGTCATGGACTGTAACACTTTCCGTATATGAGCCACCATTACCGTCACTCACCTGTTTGGACCAGGTTTTTGTATGTGCATCAGATGATGCCGTCCAGCCACTATCCTGTCCAATATGGAACTCGTCAAGACTATCAACATAAAGATCAAGATGATGACCATTCAGCTTAGGACCAGAAGGATTATTAGGATCGGTATATTCACTTGCCGTTCCCGTACCATAGGTTTTGAAGAAATCATCAAGATTCAAGGTAACATGGTCGTTGCTATCAACCTTATCTTGGAAGGAGATAACCTCGACATTCTTATACCCTTCACCCAAAACAAAAGTACCTGCCTTGTTGCCGTTTTTGAGCATATAGTCCCGACCATCACCGCCATCAAAGCCGACAAGATAGGTTTCATCACTCGCATTATTGGTACGTGATTGTGTTGTGAAGCGCAGAAAGTCATTCTTCGATGTACCGACAATATCGGTGATTTCATTAACCGTATCACGGAACTGGTTGGAACCCCCACCATCACGAAGAACCGTACCGCTCTTTTCTGTGATATCAATCTTGAGCGATGTGTTTGTGGTCATTGAATAATCAACGACAGCCGTTCCGGAACCGCCACCATGAATAAAGTTGCCGAGCGCCGTACCGGAAGAGCGGACATAGACATAATCATCACCGCCTTCAACATAGATTGTATGTCCACCAGCTTGACTCAATTTGACGACATCATCAAAATCCGTACCGTGCAGAACTTCAATATTTGAAATTTTATCCTGACCTTGCGCCCCGTAATTTTCTTTCTCATGCCCACCGCTGGCATCAATCCCCTTAAGAATATCGCCATTACCACTACCAGAAAAATCGGCATAAATACCACGGGTCAGACCATGATGCTGATAATCGATCTCATCCTGCCCGGCACCGCCATCATAGGTATGATTGACCTTTTTATCATTGGTCGGATCATTATTGGCCGGATCATCATGGTTAGCCGCATTATGACCACCTGTACGTCCGCCTACACCATAGAATATATCATTTTGTTGACCACCCCTAGCTTGACCATCCAGATGGTCATTCAGCGTTAAAATATTACGATGCGCCCATGCCCCATTATAATTGGACATATCCTTATAGGTCTCATCACCCTTCCACAGATTGGTGCCGATGCCATTCGTAAAATCGGCTATATAGGTACCATAGTCGTCACCCAATTGCTTATTGGTAACTTCGCTTTTTTCCCACTCGAAACCATTAACATAAAGCGTATCGCTGCCGCCGCCGCCTTCATATTGATTATTCCCGGCTGTAGCATAAAAGATATTATCAGACGCATTGCCAATAATATGATCGTCATATTTGGTGCCGATAACATTTTCTACATTGGTGACTGTGCCGTAATCCTTGTTATTGCCACCATTTTTATGAATGGCCCCACCGGCAAGATCGACATAAATACCATAATTGACGCCATTTTCAGCCAGTTCAGAAGCCTCAAAATGATTAAATCGAATCTGATCGCCACCATATTCCCAAAAAGGGTCTAAATTCCAATTTTGACCACTATTAGAACCGCCATCATAAGTGTTCTTACCATAACCGGCATAGAAAATATCACGTGAAATTCCGCCGGTTAAAACATTATTCCCCGTCGAAAACTCCATATGGAAATCGTTGGTTCCATTCATTGCGGTGATTTCATTATTACCCGTCGAATTGGTAAAATTGAACCAGTTCGTTTCACCATAAACATTGTTATTTCTGACAGATTCAGACGTCAATTCTAAACGTTGTCCAGCCCAACTCCCTTGACTATCACTCCAATTACCAGTCGCAACATCACTATTCGCACTTTTATCTATTATGATATTATTGCTGGAAGAACCGGCAAAATCATATAAATCAGCCCCTCCCGCATCCGTGATTGCATTCTTATCAGTGCCACCGCTTTTACTATTGGTAAAAACATAAGCGTCCCTAGAGTTTGCATTATCATTGATTGTGACAACAGCTTCGGTCTTGGTAAAATTATAAAGATCAGACCCATTTTCATCAGTGATATTGATTTTATGAGCCGTACCGTCCGCACTTAAATAGGACGTCTCTCTAAAATAATAGGCATCATTACCACCATTATCCGTAATCGTGGTCTGACCAGTTGAATAATCAAAATAGTAATAATCTCCGCCTCCCGCATCAGTAATCGTATTATTACCCGTACTTTGAACACCATTATAACGATCAACGCCGACAGCACCCGTGATCACATTGTCACCAGAGCTACTATTCAGATTAAAATCGTTACCTCGGCTTTCCCAACCATTCATCCAATTCTGATTATTGGTAGAGGTATCAATACCACCGATCAGCGTATTATTACCTGACGAACTAGCCAGATTGAACTGGTCATAACCGCCACCACCGACAAAGGTCTGGTCTTTCGTCAGATTACCGTTAAAAACATCATTGATCGAAGAACCGATTATTTTTTCTATATTATGAATCCCGGCAACATTGCCTTGACTATCCGTTCCCTTGCCATCAGCCCAATCGGTCAAGTCAAACTTGATACCATTGCGCCCCTGTCCGGCCAGCGGAACATATTTGCTATAATCCAGAGTATCAAAACCGCTGCCACCATCATAACTGACGTCCTTATTAAAGGTAGACGCATAGATATGATCATCTCCGGAGCCCGTCTTGATCTCGCGCTCATTGGGATAATTCGGCAAATAAATATTGCCCTTGTCATTCATCTCGGCGGTGAGGTGGGAATCCCCCTTATCCGTCACAAACCCGAGCGTAACTTCCTTTTGAATAATCGGCTTGCCATCGGCACCCAATATAAAATTGCCCTGCGCATCGGTCTTATAATAACGCACAACCATCTGCTCATTATTATAACCCGCGCCATTTCTGGCATCCGCATCATAGCTGATATAGAACTGGTCATTCTCAAGCTTGATACCATAACGCGCCTCAAGCTCTTTCGCCTGCGGCGTGCCCGGCAGAATAAGATAAATTCCCGGAGGTGTCTCACCGCCATTCGGCGAAACAATATCACCAATCTTCCAACTGCTGATATTCTGACCGCTCACAAGGCCATTAATCTCGACAACACGTCCCAAACGGTTACCCGTCATCGCACCATCGGCAACAGCGACATCTTCCTTTTGATATTTGACATTTTCATCCGATTCAGGCTGTGACGGATCATAATCATTATTCCACAAATGCGGATCAGACCGAGGATCCTCAGGATCCGTAACAGACGCATCATAATCTGGATTATCAATCAACTGGTCTTTATTAACCTTGAACTTGATATAAGCAGCCTCATGATCGGAATAAACCGTCAAATCACCACTTTCGCCGCTTAAATTTGCATTCACCTTATCATATTGAACACCAAGATCAGAATCGGTGGCACTATGCGTCGTACCACCACCAACCATCCAGACCTTATTGCCGTCCAGACTTTCATGCTTGCCCGTCTCAACCTGATAAAGCGAAACATCATTAACGGCAGGCATACCTTCTTCATGGCCACCACCACCTGGACCAGGATCAACCTTACCACCACTGCCACCTGTCGGAGGATTATCAGGACGAGGCGTTTCAGGCGGCGCATCCTTCGACTGACCCGTCGAAACACCAAAGTCTTTCACATCACCTGACGGGTTCACTTCGCTTAAAAAATCGGCAACATTAATACGGGAAGCACTGCTGCTGCTCGAAAGACCGGAAATCGTGCTATCATCAAGAAGGCTGTCACTCGCCGCATTCGTCGTCGGTGACTGTACAACCACCATCAAAGGATCAACAACAACTTCACTTTGTGCATTCAGATCCTTAATGTCCGTCAGTTCAGGACCAGCCTCAATGGAATCAGCTGCTTGAAACAATTCGCTCGATTCAATCTGCTTGCCATCCTGAAAAACAAGGCTGAAAACATTTTCATGCATCGCCGCCATCTGCGCGCCTTGTACCAAAACAAGCTCGGCCCCATCCTTCGTGCGCAAGACAACGTCACTGCCGCGTACAATAATCTCTACATCCGATGAATTAAGCAGAACCTGATTGTCGGAATATGTATCAACAAGAACAGCAAGGCCATCCTTCTGCGGCAATGGTAACTTCATGGCTTTAACCCCAATATAAAAGCCCCACCAAGGGACCCTCAAACAATATTAATCTTTAGCTATATACGAATTATTCTCTAAAAACAACGCGCTATCAGCCAAAAACAGTGTCGGATTCATCAACTTCAAACAGGGTTAACAAAAAATAGCCAATCTGACAGCTTTCATCTCAACAAAGCTGTCACCACATAAAGATCAAAACCTAAAAATAAAGTAAATTAAAATCAGTCGTTTGATACAGGCATACTGCGTATACGTTTCCAGCGATAAGGAAGCGCCCCGCGCAGGCCATCACTGGCTTGCGCAAAGGCCGAAATCAAATCAGACATATAATCGCATACTTTCCACTTGGTCCTGCAGCTTAACTTGGCTGATGCGTATTGTCATGGACTGTAACACTTTCCGTATATGAGCCACCATTACCGTCACTCACCTGTTTGGACCAAGTTTTTGTATGTGCATCGGATGATGCCGTCCAGCCACTATCCTGTCCAATATGGAACTCGTCAAGACTATCAACATAAAGATCAAGATGATGACCATTCAGCTTAGGACCAGAAGGATTATTAGGATCGGTATATTCACTTGCCGTTCCCGTACCATAGGTTTTGAAGAAATCATCAAGATTCAAGGTAACATGGTCGTTGCTATCAACCTTATCTTGGAAGGAGATAACCTCGACATTCTTATACCCTTCACCCAAAACAAAAGTACCTGCCTTGTTGCCGTTTTTGAGCATATAGTCCCGACCATCACCGCCATCAAAGCCGACAAGATAGGTTTCATCACTCGCATTATTGGTACGTGATTGTGTTGTGAAGCGCAGAAAGTCATTCTTCGATGTGCCGACAATATCGGTGATTTCATTGACCGTATCACGGAACTGGTTGGAACCCCCACCATCACGAAGAACCGTACCGCTCTTTTCTGTGATATCAATCTTGAGCGATGTGTTTGTGGTCATTGAATAATCGACAACAGCCGTTCCGGAACCGCCACCATGAATAAAGTTGCCGGTCGCCGTTCCGGTAGAACGGACATAGACATAATCATCACCGCCTTCAACATAGATTGTATGTCCACCAGCTTGACTCAATTTGACGACATCATCAAAATCCGTACCACGCAGAACTTCAATATTTAAAATTTTATCCTGACCTTGCGCCCCGTAATTTTCTTTCTCATGCCCACCGCTGGCATCAATCCCCTTAAGAATATCGCCATTACCACTAGCAGAAAAATCGGCATAAATACCACGGGTCAGACCATGATGCTGATAATCGATCTCATCCTGACCGGCATAACCATCATAAGTATGGTTGACCTTTTTATCATTGGCCGGATCATTATTGGCCGGATCATCATGGTTAGCCGCATTATGACCACCTGTACGTCCACCCACACCATAGAATATATCGCCTTGTTGACCACCCCAAGCTTGACCATCCAGATGGTCATTCAGCGTCACAATATTGCGATCATCAGCTGACCCCCTATAATTGGACATATCCTTATAGGTCTCGGCGCCTTTCCATAAATTGGTACCAATGCCATTCGTAAAATCGGCTGTATAGGTACCAAACGTATCCCCCAATTGCTTATTGGTAACTTCACTTTTTTCCCAGTAAGTATACCCACCAACAGAAAGCGTATCGCTGCCGCCGCCGCCTTCATATTGATTATTCCCGGCTGTAGCATAAAAGATATTATCAGACGCATTGCCAATAATATGATCATCATATTTAGTGCCGACAACATTTTCTACATTGGTGACTGTGCCGTAATCCTTGTTGTTGCCACCATTTTTATGAATAGCCCCACCGGCAAGATCGACGTAAATACCATAATTGACGCCATTTTCAGCCAGTTCAGAAGCTTCAAAATGATTAAACCGAATTTGATCGCCACCCTGGACGTCAGTCAAAGGTGCATACCAATTTTGACCACTATTAGAACCGCCATCATAGGTATTTTTGCCATAGCCGGCAAAGAATATATCGCGCCCGAGTCCACCGGTTAAAACATTGGTTCCGGTTGAAAGCTCCATATGAAAATAGTTGGTTCCATTCATTGCGGTGATTTCATTATTACCCGTCGATTTCGAAAAGTTGAACCAGTTCGTTTCACCAGAAAGATTGTTATTTCTGATATTTTCAGAAGTAAGATTTAACTGTTCCCCAGCGTAATAGTTGCCAGTCCTAGGGTCATACCAATAACCATACTTATGATCAGTATTCGCACTTTTATCTATAATGATATTGTTGCTGGAAGAACCGGCAAAATCATATAAATCAGACCCTCCCTCATCCGTGATTGTATTCTTATCAGTGCCACCGCTTTTACTATTGGTAAAAACATAAGCATCATTAGAGTTTGCTGTATCATTGATTGTGACAACAGCTTCTGTATTGGTAAAAACATAAAGATCAGTCCCATTTTCATCAGTGATATTGATTTTATGAGCCGTACCATCCGCACTTAAATAGGACGTATCTCTAAAGTAATAGGCATCACTACCACCATTATCCGTAATCGTGGTCTGACCAGTTGACTGATCAAAATAGTAAAAATCTCCGCCTCCCGCATCAGTAATCGTATTATTACCCGTACTTTGAGTACCATAATATCGATCAGCGCCGACAGCACCCGTGATCACATTGTCACCAGAGCTTCTTTCAATATGAAAATCATTGCCCCATCTACTGGAAGAATATCCTGTCCAATTATTTAGATTTCTTGTTTCATCCACACCACCGATCAGCGTATTATTACCCGATGAATCAGCCAGATTGAACTGGTCATAACCGCCACCACCGACAAAGGTCTGGTCTTTCGTCAGATTACCGTTAAAAACATCATTGACCGAGGACCCGACAATTTTTTCTATATTATGAATCCCGGCAACATTGCCTTGACTATCCGTTCCCTTGCCATCAGCCCAATCGGTCAAGTCAAACGTGATACCATTGCGCCCCTGTCCGGCCAACGGCACATATTTGCTATAATCCAGAGTATCAAAACCGCTGCCACCATCATAACTGACGTCTTTATTAAAGGTAGACGCATAGATATGATCATCTCCGGAGCCCGTCTTGATCTCGCGTTCATTGGGATAATTCGGCAAATAAATATTGCCCTTGTCATTCATCTCGGCGGTGAGGTGGGAATCCCCCTTATCCGTCACAAACCCGAGCGTAACTTCCTTTTGAATAATCGGCTTACCATCGGCGCCCAATATAAAATTGCCCTGCGCATCGGTCTTATAATAACGCACAACCATCTGCTCATTATTATAACCCGCGCCATTTCTGGCATCCGCATCATAGCTGATATAGAACTGGTCATTCTCAAGCTTGATACCATAACGCGCCTCAAGCTCTTTCGCCTGCGGCGTGCCCGGCAGAATAAGATAAATTCCCGGAGGTGTCTCACCGCCATTCGGCGAAACAATATCACCAATCTTCCAACTGCTGATATTCTGACCGCTCACAAGGCCATTAATCTCGACAACACGTCCCAAACGGTTACCCGTCATCGCACCATCGGCAACAGCGACATCTTCCTTTTGATATTTGACATTTTCATCCGATTCAGGCTGGGACGGATCATAATCATTATTCCACAAATGCGGATCAGACCGAGGATCCTCAGGATCCGTAACAGACGCATCATAATCTGGATTATCAATCAACTGGTCTTTATTAACCTTGAACTTGATATAAGCAGCCTCATGATCGGAATAAACCGTCAAATCACCACTTTCGCCGCTTAAATTTGCATTCACCTTATCATATTGAACACCAAGATCAGAATCGGTGGCACTATGCGTCGTACCACCACCAACCATCCAGACCTTATTGCCGTCCAGACTTTCATGCTTGCCCGTCTCAACCTGATAAAGCGAAACATCATTAACGGCAGGCATACCTTCTTCATGGCCACCACCACCTGGACCAGGATCAACCTTACCACCACCGCCACCTGTCGGAGGATTATCAGGACGAGGCGTTTCAGGCGGCGCATCCTTCGACTGACCCGTCGAAACACCAAAGTCTTTCACATCACCTGACGGGTTCACTTCGCTTAAAAAATCGGCAACATTAATACGGGAAGCACTGCTGCTGCTCGAAAGACCGGAAATCGTGCTATCATCAAGAAGGCTGTCACTCGCCGCATTCGTCGTCGGTGACTGTACAACCACCATCAAAGGATCAACAACAACTTCACTTTGTGCATTCAGATCCTTAATGTCCGTCAGTTCAGGACCAGCCTCAATGGAATCAGCTGCTTGAAACAACTCGCTCGATTCGATCTGCTTGCCATCCTGAAAAACAAGGCTGAAAACATTTTCATGCATCGCCGCCATCTGCGCACCTTGTACCAAAACAAGCTCGGCCCCATCCTTCGTGCGCAAGACAACGTCACTGCCGCGTACAATAATCTCTACATCCGATGAATTAAGCGGAACCTGATTGTCGGAATATGTATCAACAAGAACAGCAAGGCCATCCTTCTGCGGCAATGGTAACTTCATGGTTTTAACCCCAATATAAAAGCCCCACCAAGGGACCCTCAAACAATATTAATCTTTAGCTATACACGAATTATTCGCTAAAAACAACGCGCTATCAGCCAAAAACAGTGTCGGATTCATCAACTTCAAACAGGGTTAACAAAAAATAGCCAATCTGACAGCCTTCATCTCAACGAAGCTGTCACCACATCAACTTGGCTGATGCGTATTGTCATGGACTGTAACACTTTCCGTATATGAGCCACCATTACCGTCACTCACCTGTTTGGACCAAGTTTTTGTATGTGCATCGGATGATGCCGTCCAGCCACTATCCTGTCCAATATGGAACTCGTCAAGACTATCAACATAAAGATCAAGATGATGACCATTCAGCTTAGGACCAGAAGGATTATTAGGATCGGTATATTCACTTGCCGTTCCCGTACCATAGGTTTTGAAGAAATCATCAAGATTCAAGGTAACATGGTCGTTGCTATCAACCTTATCTTGGAAGGAGATAACCTCGACATTCTTATACCCTTCACCCAAAACAAAAGTACCTGCCTTGTTGCCGTTTTTGAGCATATAGTCCCGACCATCACCGCCATCAAAGCCGACAAGATAGGTTTCATCACTCGCATTATTGGTACGTGATTGTGTTGTGAAGCGCAGAAAGTCATTCTTCGATGTACCGACAATATCGGTGATTTCATTAACCGTATCACGGAACTGGTTGGACCCCCCACCATCACGAAGAACCGTACCGCTCTTTTCTGTGATATCAATCTTGAGCGATGTGTTTGTGGTCATTGAATAATCAACGACAGCCGTTCCGGAACCGCCACCATGAATAAAGTTGCCGAGCGCCGTACCGGAAGAGCGGACATAGACATAATCATCACCGCCTTCAACATAAATTGTATGTCCACCAGCTTGACTCAATTTGACGACATCATCAAAATCCGTACCACGCAGAACTTCAATATTTACAATTATATCCTTACCTTGCGCCCCGTAATTTTCTTTCTCATGCCCACCGCTGGCATCAATCCCCTTAAGAATATCGCCATTACCACTAGCAGAAAAATCGGCATAAATACCACGGGTCAAACCATGATGCTGATAATCGATCTCATCCTGACTGGCATCCCCCTGATATGTATGATTGACTTTTTTATCATTGGTCGGATCATTATTGGCCGGATCATCATGGTTAGCCGCATTATGACCACCTGTACGTCCGCCCACACCATAGAATATATCAGCCTGATCGCCACCCTTAGCATTACCATCCAGATGGTCATTCAACGTAACAATATTACGATCACTAGACGCCCCATAATAATTGGACATATCCTTATAGGTCTCATCACCCTTCCACAGATTGGTGCCGATGCCATGGGTAAAATCGGCTGTATAGGTACCAAACGTATCCCCTAACTGCTTATTGGTAACTTCGCTTTTTTCCCAGTAAGTATACCACCTAACATAAAGCGTATCGCTGCCGCCGCCGCCTTCATATTGATTATTCCCAGCCGTCACATAAAAGATATTATTAGACGCATTGCCGATAATATGATCATCATATTTAGTGCCGACAACATTTTCTACATTGGTGACTGTGCCATAATCCTTGTTGTTACCACCATTTTTATGAATGGCCCCACCGGCAAGATCGACATACATACCATAATTGACGCCACTTTCAGCCAGTTCAGAAGCTTCAAAATGATTAAATAATATCGTATCGCCGCCATCGTTCGATTCAATATCCAAATCCCATCCTTGGATACTATTAGAACCGCCATCATAGGTATTTTTACCATAACCGGCATAGAAAATATCGCGACCAATACCGCCGGTTAAAACATTATTCCCAGTCGAGAAATCCATATGAAAATGATTGGTTCCATTCATTGCGGTGATTTCATTATTACCGGTCGATCGTGAAAAATTGAACCTATTCATTCCATCTGCGGCATATCTACTCGCATTCACAACATCATCCGGACCAACAGAGCCGCTATCCCGAAGCCTTCCCGATCCAGTCAAAATTACGTCTGTTCGAGACTTATCTACAATAACATTATTGCTTGAAGAATTGATAAAATTATAAAGATCACTCCCGCCTTCATCAATAATCGTATTTTTTTCACTCCCAAGAGACTTGCTACCGAGAAAATAATATCCATCTACAGAAGTACTCGAGTCATGAATATTCACAACCGATTGAGTGTTCTCAAAATTATAAAAATCAATCCCATTTTCATCAGTGATATTGATTTTATGAACCGTACCGTCCGCACTTAAATAGGACGTATCTCTAAAGTAATAGGCATCACTACCACCATTATCCGTAATCGTGGTCTGACCAGTTGACTGATCAAAATAGTAAAAATCTCCGCCTCCTGCATCAGTAATCGTATTATTACCCGTACTTTGAGTACCATCATATCGATCAGCGCCGACAGCACCCGTGATCACATTGTCACCAGAGCTTCTTTCAATATGAAAATCATTGCCCCATCTACTGGAAGAATATCGTGTCCAATCATTTAGATTTCTTGTTTCATCCACACCACCGATCAGCGTATTATTACCTGACGAACTAGCCAGATTGAACTGGTCATAACCGCCACCACCGACAAAGGTCTGGTCTTTCGTCAGATTACCGTTAAAAACATCATTGATCGAAGAACCGATTATTTTTTCTATATTATGAATCCCGGCAACATTGCCTTGACTATCCGTTCCCTTGCCATCAGCCCAATCGGTCAAGTCAAACTTGATACCATTGCGCCCCTGTCCGGCCAGCGGAACATATTTGCTATAATCCAGAGTATCAAAACCGCTGCCACCATCATAACTGACGTCCTTATTAAAGGTAGACGCATAGATATGATCATCTCCGGAGCCCGTCTTGATCTCGCGCTCATTGGGATAATTCGGCAAATAAATATTGCCCTTGTCATTCATCTCGGCGGTGAGGTGGGAATCCCCCTTATCCGTCACAAACCCGAGCGTAACTTCCTTTTGAATAATCGGCTTGCCATCGGCACCCAATATAAAATTGCCCTGCGCATCGGTCTTATAATAACGCACAACCATCTGCTCATTATTATAACCCGCGCCATTTCTGGCATCCGCATCATAGCTGATATAGAACTGGTCATTCTCAAGCTTGATACCATAACGCGCCTCAAGCTCTTTCGCCTGCGGCGTGCCCGGCAGAATAAGATAAATTCCCGGAGGTGTCTCACCGCCATTCGGCGAAACAATATCACCAATCTTCCAACTGCTGATATTCTGACCGCTCACAAGGCCATTAATCTCGACAACACGTCCCAAACGGTTACCCGTCATCGAACCATCGGCAACAGCAACATCTTCCTTTTGATATTTAACATTTTCATCCGATTCAGGCTGGGACGGATCATAATCATCATTCCACAAATGCGGATCAGACCGAGGATCCTCAGGATCCGTAACAGACGCATCATAATCTGGATTATCAATCAACTGGTCTTTATTAACCTTGAACTTGATATAAGCAGCCTCATGATCGGAATAAACCGTCAAATCACCACTTTCGCCGCTTAAATTTGCATTCACCTTATCATATTGAACACCAAGATCAGAATCGGTGGCACTATGCGTCGTACCACCACCAACCATCCAGACCTTATTGCCGTCCAGACTTTCATGCTTGCCCGTCTCAACCTGATATAGAGATACATCATTAACGGCAGGCATACCTTCTTCATGGCCACCACCACCTGGACCAGGATCAACCTTACCACCACCGCCACCTGTCGGAGGATTATCAGGACGAGGCGTTTCAGGCGGCGCATCCTTCGACTGACCCGTCGAAACACCAAAGTCTTTCACATCACCTGACGGATTCACTTCGCTTAAAAAATCGGCAACATTAATACGGGAAGCACTGCTGCTGCTCGAAAGACCGGAAATCGTGCTATCATCAAGAAGACTGTCACTCGCCGCATTCGTCGTCGGTGACTGTACAACCACCATCAAAGGATCAACAACAACTTCACTTTGTGCATTCAGATCCTTAATGTCCGTCAGTTCAGGACCAGCCTCAATGGAATCAGCTGCTTGAAACAACTCGCTCGATTCAATCTGCTTGCCATCCTGAAAAACAAGGCTGAAAACATTTTCATGCATCGCCGCCATCTGCGCGCCTTGTACCAAAACAAGCTCGGCCCCATCCTTCGTGCGCAAGACAACGTCACTGCCGCGTACAATAATCTCTACATCCGATGAATTAAGCGGAACCTGATTGTCGGAATATGTATCAACAAGAACAGCAAGGCCATCCTTCTGCGGCAATGGTAACTTCATGGCTTTAACCCCAATATAAAAGCCCCACCAAGGGACCCTCAAACAATATCAATCTTTAGCTATACACGAATTACTCGCTAAAAACAACGCGGGCACCATCAAGAAACGGCTTGAATAAATACTCCAAAAAAGTCCGCTGTCCGGCTTGTGCATATGTCTCTACAGACATACCGGGAAATATTTTTATATCTTTCGGCTGATCGGTAATATTAATGGTCACTTCATAATAGCGACCTTTTTCATCATCACCCATTGTATCTGCACTGATAACCGTTGTGACACCATTAAGCGTCGGATTATTATATGCCGAAGCGGCAGCGACCCGCACATGAACATTTTGTCCCACCCACATACGATCACGATCCTGCGGCGCAACCTTTACATCGGCAACCAAAGGCACTTCGCTTGGTGCAATTTCAAATAGCTGTTCACCAGGCCGCAAGACAGCGCCTACATGCGGCATCGCAACCTGCTGAACGATACCATCAACAGGAGATAAAACAGCACTATTCTTTTGACGTTTTTCACTCGCTACCAATTGTGCACGCGCCTGCTCTAATTTCAGCTGTGCCTCAGACAATTGTTTATTGGCATCTTCATTAAATTCTGTCCGCGTCATATCAAGCTTAAGCCGAACACCATCACGCTCTGCCTTTAAAGTTGGCAACTTTGCACGCGCCTCATTCAAAGCGCTGACTGTTTTTTGATATTCAAGACGCCTCTGCATCAACACCGCTTCAGCAGCAGCACCTTTTGCAACCAACGGTTCAAGCAGCTTCAAATGTTCATTGGATAGCTGCATTTCACGACCGAGATCCTCAATACGACTATTCAACTCAGCCACTTGAGATTCTATCTGGGCAAGATTATTCTTACCTATATTAATAGTTTCGTTGAGTGCTTTTTGGCGCGCATCATATAGCTTTTTCTCACTCGAATAAATTTCCTGTAAAGCCGGCTCTTTAGGCACCTCAGGACTAAAATCTTGTTGAGCAAGCTCGGCCTTCAAGCGCTGTTCGCGAGTTTCCAAAGCCCGAACGGCAATCAATGCACTTTCATGTTCTTCAATAACTGTCAGATTTTCAACTTCAGCAAGCTTTTCATCTTTTTTAACAACCTGACCAGTTGATACAAAAAGCTTAGTCAACACACCACCTTCGGCATGCTGTATAACAATATTATGTCCTTCAACACGGATAATACCACGTCCCCGTACGAGCACATCAAATGGCCATAAAGCCGCCCACAAAAAGGCAGCCAACACACATAAAGTTAGCACCTTTTTGTGATTTAGGTTTTGAAACTTCCATTCTTCCAAAACCTTAATAGCCACACTTTGAAGCCTCATCAGGCCGAGACCTTTCTGACCATAATTATTCCTTGACAATACGAAGCACCAGAAAATCATTTCGTGAATCAGGTACTATCAAATTATCAAAAAGAATAGAGCTTTGCGGAATTTTTTCCTGACGCAAAACAGACATAGTTGCAACAGCACGATTTACCTGCATTGAAAGAACATCGCCCGTTGAAACACCTACACTTCTCGCGACAGAATAAATTCTAAGCTTACCTCCTGAAGAAATCTTAGATTTATTCAATTCAGCCCAAGCTTTAACCTGCATTTTCTGCGGATCAGTAATGTACGTACGAGAAAGACTTATATCAAGACGCAAATCTCCATCCCGCGGCTCAAGCTGATGAAGATCAACCATCACCAGAGGCAGTTTCATTGCTTCCTGACCAGCACCCGGTCCTTCATCACCTTTGGCCTCAACAACTTCCTGCGTCGTTTCCGCTTGCTGGGCAGTTTCCACTGGCGCTATTTCGCTCGGCGTTTTAGCCGGCGTATTAGGTCGAGCCTCCTGCGGTTGCGCCTGATTCCATGGCTTGGCTTCATTTAGCGCCGAAGGCACCGGCACTTCTTTCGTTGCAACATTATCGGGCGATTTGGCAATCTCAACATCCTTACCGACAATGCGCGACGTTGCCAAAATAACTTGGAAAAGCAGAGCCAACAGCAAATAGACCATTAGCAAAACAGTCAGCATATCGGCATAAGCGATCCAAATATTTTCATTTCCACGTCTTTTCATGATCAGCTATCCAATAATTTCAAAGCTACAAGTCCTTCACGTGGCTTGCCTGCCAAATAATAGATACTAAATACCGACTTCAAATAACCGAATTTAGCATCAATCGCTTCAGTATGAGCCGTAAAGTATTCTGTCTCTGCCGTTATAAGATCAGAAAGATTACGATCCCCTAAGCGAAACTCCTCAAGATAAAGATCACGAGTCTTGTTGGCTTCTTTTGTCGCTTCACCGCTGATCAACCACTGATCCGCATTAATCTTGACATCGCCAAGCAATGCTCGAACCTGATCATTAACCTTTGCACGCTCAAGACCAAGCTGCGATTGAGCAACATTAACCTGAGCATAAGCTTCGGAAACTTTGCCCTTCTTGCTCATGTCGAAAATATCAAATGAGAACTTAACACGGATACCACCATCCGTACGTGACACATCATAAAGATCATCAACACTTTCTAATGCACGTTTATAATCACCAGACACATCAATACGCGGCATATAATCAGCCTTCGCACCAGCAACACGCTCGCGACGACCATCCAAAGCTGCATCACGCGCCAGAACAGCAGGATTTGCATCCGATGCCGTAACAGCTGTCACCTCTAGGTCAGGAGTCCGAGGCAAACCCGCCTTCTTAAGGCCGGCAACTTTTATTTCCTGCCCAACAAGCGCATTTAGCTTATTCTTAGCGCGACTGAGATTAAGCTCGATTTGCTTACGCCTGTTAATGGCATTACTTAATGCCAAACGTCCACGAACAGCATCAGATTCAGGTGAAATACCACCCTGAACACTTTGTCTGATCGTTTCGTTAAGTTGCGTAATCTTATCTATATAAGCCGATGCTGCATTATAAGATTCAGTCAAACTTTGCACAGAAAGATAAGCATTTGCCGTCTCAAACAAGACGGTTAGATCTTCAGACTGTTTAGCATAAACTGCTGCACGCACCATATGCTGCATCTCGGCATTCGATGCCGCGCGACGGCCGAAATCATAAACATTGTAGCGCAGCGAAACACCGCCATAGGCAACATCGTCAAAATCACGATCACTACCGTCTATACCACCGGAGACACGCGCATTTTGCGAATTGATCTCAGCTGATAAAGTTGGATAATATTGAGCCTTAGCCTGATCAAGGCGCGATTGTGCAACATCTACTTCGCCGCGCGCAACCTTCATCGTCCATGAGTAATTAGCCGCCATCTGCAACGCATTACCAAGAGTAACAACAGCACCTGGACGCACAGGATAACTGATTTCCCGTGCGTTCTCCTCAGCATTCTCGGACTTCTTAACCTCACCTTGAGATGAAATAGACTCCGTCGACATAGGATCGACACCAGCAGGTGCAAAACTATTTTTCTTATTGGTCGCACAACCACTTGAGATGATGCATGTCCCCAACAGCAAGCCCGATATGGCTGCCTTGATATACCCCTTCACCAACATGGCTTAACCCCTTTTGTCTTTACTAGATTGCGCAGCCTGGACAGCCGAAACAATAGAGACACGCGCTTGCGTTAACTCGCGCATACTCTCCATTACAGCCTCCTGTTGTGCACGCAAGGCATTCAGCGCCGTATCAAGAGCAACCCCTTGCTCATTACCACCTGAAACAAGTCGGGCAGCATTCTGATTAATGGACTGAGTATTCTGTTCAATCTGCAGAAGCTTACCCAAAAGCCCTTCAACACCGCTGGAAAACTGCACACGAATCTGACTGACATCCGCCACCGATTGTGCAACAACACTATTATTACGCTCAATAACCTCAACCGCACGCTCATTTGAATCCGCCACACGCTCAGCCGATTCAACCATTTGCGTCGTCAAGCGTTCAATCGCAACATTGTGCCCTGCAACAAGACCAACCAATTCCCGCAAAGATTCTTGCTGGGCAATTTGTCCGGTAGCCATCGTATTGGTAACAGAAACAAGCTTTTCGCTTTCCTCCTTCGCAAAACCGACATGACGAGAAAAGACGCCAGCCAAACGGTTAATCGCCTTGACTGTAACATCCTGCGCCTCATCGGAACCAACGAGATTAGCAGCATTATCTTCACCGGCAACAAACGACCATTTTTCAACTTCATAGACCCACCCTTCACTTGCACGACTGAAAAAATAAGCCATAAAACTCAGAAGGATCGAGGATGCCAAACCGAACATCGAAGACGAGAAAGCCGTCGCCATACCACCAAGAGGCACAGCCAAACTATTAACCAGCAACTTTGCATTGATTTCATCTGTCGTCGAAAGAGCCTCAATGGAGGTACGGATACCTTCCATGGTCAAAGTCAAACCATAGAACGTACCAAGAAGCCCCATAGAGATCACGATACCAGCTGCATAATAAAGAAAATCGACGCGCCAACCCAATGCCTTAGACAAAAGATCAACGACTGCAGAACGTTCCGACTCGTCAAAACTAATAAGATCCTTCAAACGCCCGCGAAACAAGCGCATGCCACCAACCAATTTTGGCTCTGCATCTCTTGGAAAGCTGACTTCAAAGCTACGCCACTGCGTCATCCCGCGCGCAATAAAAAGAAACGTCACCAAGCCATAAAGGATAACAACAACATCAAAAACAGCGATAATCGTGTTAAATATAATGTTATGCGCTAAAAAATCACCATGTAAAAGAGTAACCCAGGCAAGAGCGCAGCCAGCCAAAACAACCAATAAAAAACTGAAATTTAGCGCAGAGCGTGTAGATCTCATATGCAACCCCTAGTCATAAACAGCCCCATCAGAAAGACGCCGGCGTATAAAAAAACCTTAACTACCTCTTCCTAAAAACACACAGAATCCACCACCGCACACACCAGCACAAAACAAAGCACGGCTATCGACGGCGGCAATACTGCCAATACTCTTAGGAAACGATACTCAAACCCAAATGCCGACTGCAACACCCCCAACAAAAGGACGGCAAATTGGCAAAAAACCCAGTGATTCTATAAAGAAAACGAATCACTTTGATTTTTTCTACCCAGATTTATAAATAAATTCAAGGGTCAACATAGATTTACTTATAATCCTCATGAAATTTAGCATCAGAAAATTTCATTATCGTTATATCTTTGAATCATTTAGTAATATTAATATAAATTTTTGTTTGTTCGGAAACATCCATGAATACAATCAACACACCGGTTATTTTTGATGGACACAACGACATGTTATTGCGCCTATGGGAGATGGATCAAAAAAATACATATATGCAATTTTTTGATCCAATCGATAATGGACACATTAATAGAACGACGACTAAAACAGGATGCATGGCCGGAGGAATGTGTGCGATTTTCCCCCCTAACACCAATCCGGATGCGGACAATGCCGATATAAAACCACAGCTTGATCACACCCAAGCCCTTTCCTCAACCATGGGCATGGCCGCTTTGCTAGCTAGGATTGAGCGTTATAGACCACAGCTTTTTAAAATCTGTCGCACAGTCCAAGATATTGATACAGCGTTTAAAACTGAACAATTTGCCGCCGTCTTTCACATTGAAGGCGCTGAAGCCATTGGTGATAATCTTGATGAGCTTTATGTTCTGCATCAAGCGGGACTACGCAGCCTCGGCCCTGTCTGGAGCCGCCCCAATAATTTTGCTTTTGGCGTCCCTTTCCGCTTTCCGTCCACACCCGATATTGGTCCCGGTTTAAGCGAAAGAGGCAAAGAACTTATCCGTGTCTGTAACGAACTCAATATCTTAATTGATCTATCGCATATGAATGAAAAAGGCTTTTGGGATATTGCCAAGCTAAGCGACGCACCGCTTGTTGCAACCCATTCCAACGCGCACGCTTTATGCGCGAGCAGCCGGAATCTTACCGACAAACAAATTGACGCGATAGGCGAAAGTGGCGGACTGATCGGAATTAATTATGGGGTTATTTTCCTTCGCGAAGATGGAAAACGCCTTACTGATACGCCCTTGGAAACAATCATCCGCCATATTGACTATATTGCCACCCGCATCGGTATTGATCATGTAGCCCTCGGCTCTGACTTCGACGGCACAACCGTACCGCGCGAACTCAGCGACGCTTCAAAACTGCCCGCATTAATCAACGCCATGCGTCAATACGGTTTCGATCTCACAACCATTGAAAAAATTTGCCATAAAAACTGGCTACGCACTCTTAAAGCCACATGGAAAAATTAGAAGCTTTTAACGCACAGCCCTGCCATAAAACAATCACTCCTTGACACCGCCGTCAATCATATTAAACCGGCAAAGGTACAGACGGATTATCCTTTAAATTCACAACTGATCATGTATTGACATACGGCGCTATATCCATATACGGAAATACAGTTTAGGTTTTCGATAAACATAATGGCCAATCCCTATCTAGAAATATTCAAAGCACCCGGCTCTGTAGGGTTTTCCTTAACTGGTTTTATTGCCCGTATTCCAATTGCCATGATTTCAATCGGTCTTATAGCCATGCTGAGCGAATTAAGCGGATCTTATGGTAGTGCCGGCTATGTCGCAGCTGCCTACGTTCTATCCAACGCCATTCTTTCCCCGCAATTATCACGTCTTGCAGACTGCTACGGTCAACAGCGGGTTGTCATTTGGGGGACACTTGTAAGTGCTATTTCCCTTTGCCTATTGTTAATTGCCGCTCATATGCACTTCTCCATTTATACATTGATTATTCTTGGCATCATGACCGGCTTCATGCCCAGCTTTGGATCTTTTGTGCGCGCCCGCTGGTCTATGCTCTATAGTGGCTTACCTCAATTACGCACCGCCTTTGCCTTTGAATCCATTATTGATGAAATGATCTTTATGGCTGGACCCATTATCGCATTATTTCTTACAACCCATTATTTTCCTGCCGCCGGTCCTCTGGCAGCTGTCATATTTCTTATTACCGGCGCCAGCCTGTTTCTAACCCAGCACAAAAGTGAGCCGCCAATCATTACACAAAAAGCAGGCCAAAAAGGTTCTGTCATCCGGCAGTCTGCTGTTTTTGTTCTAACACTAACACTTGTCGCCATCGGCAGTATTTTCGGCACTGCAGAAATTACAGCATTGGCCTTTGCCAAAGAGCTTGACCAACAGGCGCTTGCTAGCCTGCCACTGGCAGCCTATGCATTAGGCTCTTTTATTACCGGCATTATTTATGGCTCCCGCAATATCCAGGCTTCTCTAGCCCGCCAATTTGTCATTATGATTACATTGGCAGCCATTACAACTCTGCCACTTTTAATTGTCAGCGACCTATGGTCCTTGGGCATCGTTCTGTTTATTGCAGGAGCTGCCTGTTCACCAACCATTATCATCACTATGGCTCTCATTGAATCAAGCGTACCGGCAGCAAAATTGACCGAAGGCATGTCATGGGCAGTAACAGGTTTATCAATCGGCGTTTCTATCGGTGCCGCCATTTCAGGACATCTAATAGATAATCACGGCGCAACAAGCGGCTTTTATCTCTCAATTATTATGGGATTTATCGCACTTATGATCGCACTTGCTGGGCAAAAATTTTATCAATCGTCCTCACGCATGCATATCATCAATAACAATTGACAATTAAAGCCTTTAAAAGCTCAATCTATGCCAATCGACCAGTTTCTTTGCTATGCACGCTATCTGGCAGCCCTATCTTCACCCAGCACCGGATCAATAAGTGCAACCTGGCGCCATTTAACGCTGTGATAATAACCATAAGCCATCAACAGCGAAGCAAATGCACCAACAGGAAAACTAATCCAGATCGCATCGGCACCTATGAAAGGATAAAACAGATAATAAAACCCAAGCCGTATCGGATACATGGCAACAAACAAGCAGATGAGCGGCACCACGACGGCACCATTAGCACGCAACGTCGCATAAAGAACCATTGAAACACCGAAAAACAAGAAACTCCAACTTGCCAGAAGTTGAATGTGACGGGCATCCGCAATTGCCGGACTTCCAGCCCCTAAAAAAACAGTCATGACCGCCGTATCAAAAAACAGTAATAGAAGCAATAAAACTGCAATCATCACAAGAGTGATCACAACACCAGCACGCGTAATTTGCCAGACCCGATGCCATAAAGCGGCACCGATATTCTGCGCTACCATAGCACTGACCGCCGCACCAACCGCCATTGCAGGCATCTGCACATAAGTCCATAATTGCTGGCTAACATTATAAGCGGCTACAATATCAATGCCCTCATGATTGACAAGACCAACCATAACAAGCCCGGCAGTCGACATAACCACCATTTGCAGGCTGATGGGAAAGCCTTTGAACAAAATAACCTTCAATAACGATTTTGACGGCAAAATATAACGCCATTCATGCCCCAGCAAACGCAATGGCAGATTACGCCAATAAATATAAGCAATAAGCGCAAATAATGAAACATAGGCACCACCAGCCGTTGCCCAAGCCGAACCGGCAATCCCCATAGCCGGCACGGGACCAAATCCCAAAATCAATATTGGGTTCAACACAACAGCTGAAACAACATTGACGATCATAAACCACAAAGGAGTCCATGAATCTCCAGCACCACGAAGCCCCATCATGACCATAACCATCATCATGGTCGGCGGCATAGCAATGAAAATAATACGCAAATAGGATTCCGCCTGCATATACGCCTCGCCCGGCGTATCAAGAATCGTCAAAATCTGCGGAGAAAACAACCATCCTAAAATAGCAACCACAATGGAAAGGAGCAAGGAAAAACCAATAGCCGCACCGAAAGCACGACGTGCTTCGTCAATATGATGGCGCCCGAAGCTTTGGCCCACAAGCACTGTTGCCGCCATACCAAAACCAAAAACCAACGAAAATAGCATAAACATTATAATATTGGCATTGGCTGTAGCCGCCAGAGCACTTTCACCGAGAAACCTGCCAACCCATGCCGTGTTGATCGAGCCATTTAAAGATTGCAATATATTGGATAAAAGAGTCGGCAAAGCAAAGACAAGCAATGTCGAACTAATCGGTCCACGGGTAAGATCTTGCCGTTTTATCAGCATACTGTTTCCATTATGAGTATAATCTTATCACATGACAAAATAGAGTAAAAACTTTGGATTTCCACCATTCTTTGCAGCAAAGACACTTGGGAGTGCTAGTCACAACATAAAGTATAGGTTAGACATTTTCTTATCGTAACCAAAAGGATGATTGATATGACGGATAAATGGGATGATGGCTACGTTTCTGATGTAGAATATGTTCCTGGTTATTATGCGGAACAAAGCCCTATCCACATCAACATCACATGCTTAATCAACGGCGTAGAACCACCCGTAAAAACAGGTGATCCCTTTACCTATTGTGAATTAGGGTGCGGTCTAGGAGAAACAGCTCTCAATATTGCTGCCGGTAATCCTAAGGGAGAAATTTGGGCCTTTGATTTTATGCCTGCTCATATTGCAGGTGCGCGCCAACTAGCAGAGAAAACCGGTATTACCAATATCCACTATGAAGAAAAGTCATTTGAAGAACTGGCTTTAGGAGATATTCCCGCTGATATGCCTCAGTTCGACTATATTACACTGCATGGTATATGGACATGGATATCAAAGGAAAACCGCGATCATATTGTAGAATTCATCCGCAGACATCTGAAACCAGGGGGCGCTGTCTATAATTCGTATAATGCCATGCCGGGTTGGACCAATATCGTTCCGTTACGCCAGCTTATGTATATACTGGGTGAACAAATGGTCGGACAGACAAACCAGCGTGTCAAACAATCTCTGAATGTTATTGAAGACCTTGTTACACAGGGCTTACGTTATATTCCCAAAAGTTTTCTAAATGGACTAACCAATAAAGACCCCAATTATCTTTCGCATGAATATTTCAATGCAAACTGGGACCCGACTTTTCATAAAGATGTCGCTGACGTTTTTGAAAAGGCAAAATTGAACTACATAGGCTCGTCCAATCTACTTGAAAATGTTGATATCTGGTGCCTGACAAAAGAGCAAATCGACGCACTCAACAAGATACCGGCCTCTATACGTGAAACTGTGCGAGACTATTTTATGGAACGCACCTTCCGGCGCGATATTTTTATACGCGGCGCACGACAAATTGCAGCAAAACGCATACGGTCACATATTGAAGGCATAGAGGTTATCCTCAGCGTACCGTTGGAAAACATCAAATATGATATAAAAATACCACTTGGCAACGCCAAGCTCGATGAAAAAAATTATAAAATCATTTTTGAAATGCTTGCAGACAAGCCCCATACAATCGGCAATATAATCAAGACAATTGAAAATCCGAATGATACCAATCCACTTCATATGCTAAGCATGCTCCTAGCCTCCCGTCAGATTGAGATTGTCTTGCCTAACAATGCACGTCGTTCAAAAGCCGATACGATGAAGTTCAATAAAAATATGATTACCTATTATATCAGCAATAACGCCACGCGCGCATCATTTTTAGGATCCCTAATCGGCTCACCACGTATTGTCGGGCTATTCCAGCTTCTCGTCTATGAAGCACTGCTCAATAACACTGAAAAGAAGATTGATATTATTAGCGACACGATCTGGAACAATCTGTCACAGCGTGGTGATTATCTAATCGACAAAAACAGAAAACTGGAAACAAAAGAACAGCACATGGCGCTTATCAAACCTCAGGTTGAAACAGTACTTAAAAGCCATTTTCCAGTCTGGCATCGCTTGGGCGCTATATAACATATTGATATAGAGCCCCACAATAAAGTGGCTTTTTCAGTTTCTCCAAAGAGGCTACATTAATACAGGCCATCTTTGAAACTTCAAAAAAAGACTATATTCGGGAGTCAAATTTGATCCGTATCCTCCCCCTTGTTCTTGCGGTAGCGCTGTTCATGGAAAATATGGATTCCAATGTAATCTCTACATCCCTACCCGCTATTGCTGCCGATCTAGATACCAGTCCTATCGCGCTTAAACTGGCCATGACATCCTATCTGGTATCCCTCTCAATTTTTATTCCTATCAGCGGATGGATGGCAGACCGTTTTACAGCCCGCCACATCTTCCGTATTGCCATTGTTGTCTTCATGATCGGCTCACTCTTATGTGCAGGATCCTTCTCACTTCAATCTTTCGTCTTCTCGCGCTTCCTGCAAGGCATAGGCGGCGCCATGATGACACCGGTTGGTCGCTTGTTGCTCATCCGTTCCACCCCGAAGAACGAACTGGTTGTCGCTCTCTCATGGCTTTCCGTACCTGCCCTTGCCGGGCCACTTGTCGGGCCTCCCGTCGGTGGATTTATTACAACCTTTTTCTCATGGCATTGGATCTTTCTAATCAACATACCCATCGGCATCATCGGTCTCATTCTATCAACCCTTTATCTTCCCCGTGATGAAAACCTCCTTTACCGAAAACTGGACTGGCTAGGCTTCATATTATCAGGCCTTGCCATGGCTGGCTTCATATTCGGCCTTTCAGTCATCAGCTTACCGGCACTGCCCGAATGGATTGGCATTTTAATGGTTGGCCTCGGCCTCATCGCTGCATGGCTCTATATCCACCATGCCGCCCACACAGAACACCCACTACTCAACCTTCGTCTTTTTCGTGATCCTGTCTTTCGCAACTCGATTACCGGTGGTTCAATTTTCCGATTAGGTATTGGAGCCATCCCCTTTTTGTTGCCAATGATGCTACAATTAAGCTTTGGCCTTTCTCCATTACAATCAGGCTTGATCACATTTGTCGGTGCGATCGGTTCTATGTGTATGAAGTTCGGCGCCAATGCTGTCTATGCACGCTTCGGTTTCCGCCGTGTCCTAATGTATGGCGCTCTTATTTCTGCATGCTTTACTGCAGCAAATGGACTGTTTACACTACAAACATCCTATCTCTGGATGCTTTTCATCTTGTTGATTGGCGGTTTTTTACGATCCCTGTTTTTTTCCGGCGTCAATGCCCTTTCCTTTGCGCAGATACCAAACGAACAAGTCAGTCAAGCAACACCGATCTCGGCTGTCGCCCAACAAGCTTCCCTTGCTCTAGGGGTTGCCATTGCTGGCGCGATCTTGGAACTGTGCATTTTGCCCCACGGCGGCGGACCAAAACTCTCCGACTTCCATATAGCCTTCTATACAATCAGCATTATTTCCGCCTTGGCCTTCTTTATCTTTCAACGCCTACCAACGAATGCCGGTCATGAACTGACAAAGTCCCCGAAGAACGTTATCATTCAAAAAAATGGCCCATCCAGAAACTGAGCGGACCATCTTGAAAGCATATCATGCTATCAAAATTAGGCAGCAATGCTACGCAATCCCAACCATGCCTCACGCGTCAACCGATAGAAATCAGTCATAACCAGACCTGAAACCAGAGATGGGCATTCCCCCATACCGATATATTCAAAGCCCATTTTCTCAATAACATGTCTGGAACGTGTATTGGCCGCAAAACACGACACATACAGACTATCCATATCACTGACACGAAAAACCGTATCAATTAATATATTAACAGCCTCGCTGGCATAGCCTTGCCCCCAATAGGGTTCACCAATCCAATAGCCAATTTCGAGCCCTTCCGCATTTTTACATTCACGGATCGAACAGGTACCAATAAATTCACCCGTCTCGGCAAGAGTAATGGCATAGACGCAATAGCCCATCTCGCCAGCCACCGAGCGCAGAATAAATTCTGCAGCATGTTTTCGGGTATACGGATATGGCATTTCAGAAAGCATAGCGGATACACGACGGTTATTGGCGAGATCGGCAATGGCGTCCATGTCTTCCACATGGGGTGCTCTTAAAACCAGCCTCTGTGTAACCAGAACAGGGCAATTGATCTGCCGCTGCCTGCCTCTTTCATCATCTAATATTTCCGTGCTCATTGTAACCTCCTTGGAGCATAAGAAAAGGGAAAGATGGAGCCCCATCTTTCCCTTTTCAATGCTTTTGGAGACTTTCCAACAACCGGGCCCGATGGGACGCCGGTCTGTTTAAAGAGCTCCCGGCTTACTCTGCGGCTTCCGCCATCGGAATCACCGACACGAAAGAACGATTGTTGGCTTTCGTACGGAACGAAACCGTACCGTTTGTTAGTGCAAACAATGTATGGTCTTTACCAATGCCTACATTATCCCCCGGGTGCCACTGAGTGCCACGCTGACGAACAATGATATTGCCTGCAAGAACAGCTTCACCGCCAAATTTCTTGACGCCAAGGCGTTTTGATTCTGAATCGCGACCGTTACGCGAGGAACCACCAGCTTTTTTATGTGCCATCGGTGTTCTCCTTTAATCTCTATTACTTATCTGACTTTTTAGCTGCAGCCTTTTTAGGCGCGGCTGCTTTGCCAGTGGTTTCTTTTTTCGGTGCGGCCTTTTTTGGGGCTGCAGTTTTTGCTTCAGCTTTCGGCGCTGCAGCGGCCTTGGGTGCAGCAGCTTTCACAGCAGGCTTGCTTTCCTGCTTGGTCGCAGCCTTTTTAGGCTTTGCACCACCAGTCAGGATTTCCGAAATACGGATTGTTGTAAGCTCCTGACGATGGCCACGGGTACGCTTCGAATTTTGACGGCGACGCTTTTTAAAAGCGATAACCTTACGTGCACGGCCCTGCTTAACAACTTCTGCTGTAACCAATGCACCTTCAACAAGCGGCACACCAATTGTTGCCTTTTCACCTTCGCCGACAACCAACACCTGATTGAACTCGACAATATCACCGGCACTGCCGGCAACTTTTTCGACCTTGAGAAGGTCGTTAGCGGCAACACGATACTGCTTGCCACCGGTTTTAATGACTGCGAACATTTTTAATCCTTCCGTTCGTTCCGGCTCTTGTCTTCAGTCTTTAAAGTCTGGAAACTGTCCGTCTTTTTATTCAGTCGATTCATCATAACGGGAAACCCCGCAAACAAAACAGGCGCGGATTCCTCCACGCTGTATACTTGTCTATAAGACAGAGCTTTCAACGAGTCAACGAAGCCGCATTAAAAAAAATCAAATTAGGGCTTGTTTTGAATGCATTTGAAAGCTATTTCACAGCGCGTGAACACTCACACCAATTGTGACAGGGCATCGGCCCGATAACAATTCAACGGAGAGGTGGCTGAGTGGTTGAAAGCACCGCACTCGAAATGCGGCATAGGGGCAACTCTATCGGGGGTTCAAATCCCTCCCTCTCCGCCAGTCTATCACAATATTCATATCAAGCTTAAACAATTTGACGTGTAGCGCGCCACAATTTTTGAGACAAAATTACACGATATTTGAGACAAGGCGCGGTTAGATTTCAGCCTTATCAATCACCATTCTGACGTTGCAAGCGAATCCGTTTCGCTTGCAACGTTTTGACAGTCAAACCGCCTTGCCCTTTTGAGCATCTTCAATACGCTGGCAGGCAATATCAAAATAATGTGGGTTTATTTCAATACCAGTATAAGGCAGCCCTAGATTGGCGCAAGCCACGTCGATCGCACCCGCGCCCTGTCCGCATCTGATTTCCTTAAAGCATTTTGTCTTATAGCGGCGCATCATCGTCTTTAACGGGTGATGATAAGCGGTCGCGGCGTTATGCTTATGTGTCGTCGGGCGGGGGTTATTTTGCGATTGGCCCCGTTGATCGGAATTAACCGATCCGGCCTCTAACGCGATTTTTTTTCCGCAGTTTTTCCATAGGCCTATCAACCATCCAATATATAAATATCGCATAGAGTGTGCTCATCAATAATACTGACGTACCGAAAATAAAGCTTCTTCCTAAAGGGATGAAAAGACTTATAGGTATAGCCATTGTAAAGTGCCCCAAATACATAGGGTAGCTTATGAGGCCTATGGCGCTATCCATTTTTCTTAGATTGCCCGTTGCCTTTTTTCCTAGACGATAAAGAAACGCTGCAACGGCGCTGAAAACAAAGACCAATATAAACAACAATAAATTATGAGGATAACCATTATAATATGCAACATTAGGCACGGACTTAAATGTTTGTAGTCCATAAAAACAAAACCCAATAATCGGAAGTGCTATGAATAAAGATAACCACGGCTTTGTCACTTTATTGCGTAAGTGATAAGCCAAAGACCCAACAGAAAACGGCAGTGTAGCGGCCAAAGGAGAAAAAAACCGCAATTGTGAATTTGGGGCTGCCCAGATATGGATAGCAACCATAAATATCACGCTAAATAAAACCCATAAAAGCGTTCTCTTATAAGTTTTTGAAAGCCCTAAACCAATAAGAACATAAAAGAGCAATTCATTTGTCACTGCATAAGACACGACAATCAGATTTTTGTCGTTTGCTTCGTTTATGTATATTATATGTTTAAACCATGCCCAAAGACCATCAGGAAAGGTGGTGTTAATTTGAGAAGACGGCCAGCCATATAAAAGCATGAGTGCAGTGATTAAGATGGTGACCCAATAGGCTGGATATAATCTAAGAAACCTATTCATGGCAAAGGCACCAAAGCGATTTTGGTATGGTCCATGAATCAATAGTGTCATTAAAAAACCACTAAGGCAAAAAAAAGCTACGACCGCTGCCTGCCCCCAACGCAATACATAAAAATGCTGATAGACAACGAGTATAGCTAAAATAGTGCGATAAATACCAAACATCTAACATATAACCTTATCGTGTTCCTTACTGACTTTTGAAATTACAAGTTGGAAAGTAAACGTTTGGGCCAGACAATGCCATCAAAAATCATTTGCGCGTTCTCTGCGGTGTCTGTGCCATCAATTGCGGCTTTGGATTGCAAGCGGACTGTCTCGATTGCCGCGCTGATTTGAAGCCATGCCAGATAGGAATATGTAACGGTCTCGGCTATTTCCAAAAGCGTGTTGCCGTCGGGTGTTCCCATACTTGCCGCGAGCAGCGGATAAAGACTTGCGTCCGGCTCTGGTACATTTTCAGGGTTGGCCATATGGGCGGCAAAAGCGCCGGAATATTCGGCGGCCTGATTGACCTTTTCCTGATAGGTTCTAGCTTGGCCGTCACCGCCGGTGATATATTTCAAACGCTCGTTTTCTGCATATGCATCAATTCGATTTTTCAGACCGGCTTTGATCATTTCAAGATTTGGCGGGGTGGGCTCTATTAAGATTGGAAGCCCATGCTTATCGGCTTTGATATGTTTACCGACACTTTGTCCAGCTAACAATTGTTGATGTTGTTCAATGCCAATTTCCACTGCATCATCTGGAATGCTCATGTGGATTGAGCTTACCAAAAAGCCTTGTGTTTTCGAATAGAAAATTTTCATGTCATGTTCCTCAAAATCCCATGACTATATAACCACCTGTCATATAGGCACCTCTAGTTTTAGATGCAAAAAGGGCAACACCACCAACTAAATCAGTGTCAATAAACCAACTTTGTTCTTGCTGTCCGCCGCCCAAAACATCTGAGCTTGCGCCACCAACCACCCCGAAACATTTATTGGGAAAACTGATCGGCCATTGTATTTTGACGGCGGAGCTTTCCCAAATACCGTTATAGTCTGCACGGTTGGTGTAACCGCTAAACTTACCCCATTGCATCAATAGACCACTTGGTAACATTTGCCATCCATTATCCCCCGGCAAAAAATTTTGCACGAACTCTGCTTTGGAAACAAAAACACGCCAATTTAAACCGTCAAAAACAAAAGAAGTTATTGAGTCGGCCAAAAGATCACCTTGGATGAGAGGGTTGCCAAGCTGATTGAAAACACTCCTTTCACCAAGGCGATTAACATTCAAAGTAACGGCTCCGGTATTATTGGTTGCAATCTTTAGATGAACCGTCATGCCGACTGTCAGTGCCAGCGGCTCGGGGTTCAATGTGGCGGTTAGCGCATTGGCCGTGCCATCCGCTTCAGCGTAAAGCCATTTACCCGATTGGCTATCCAGCGCAATTTGCGGTTGATATTGACCACCTACTTTTTGCAGCAATTGACTATCGGCCAAGCCGATGCCGTGGCCGTCTGGCGTGGCGGTAAACATCCAGCCTTTTTCAGTCCATTCTGCAAGCTGTCCGTCATATCCCGCCCATACGCCGGTTGCCTGTGCGCCTATAATATAGGCATCGCCAATGGCCGGTTTGGTAGGCGGTGTGGTTGTGCCGTTAGCCGTCACCGGCACGAATGGTGCGCGGTTCAATTGCGCCAATGGGACGCGTGAACTATCTAAATCAAATGGCTGATAGACACCTTTGACACGGATAAAAACCTTGCCTTCCGGCAGACCAATGCCATGTCCGTCTTGCGGTTGCATGAAGTTCCATTTTTTGCCATTCCATTCGGCAAGCTGGCCGGTCTTGTCTTTCCAGTCGCCCTTGGCACCCTGCGGCACAAGATAAGTGTCGCCCTGATTGTTGCTTGTTGGCGGGGTGACAACATCCAAGGCCTTGACGGCCAGCCAAGGCGTATTCATGAATTGCGCGGCTGGAATGCGGCGGGTCTCGACATATTCGCGCGTCGCCCAAAGGATGGACGGGTCAACTAGCACAACGACTTGCGCCTGCTCGCCAATGACTAGTTGGAATTCATAGAAGACATCTTCAAGCTGACCCTCGGCACTTGTGGCCTTGTAGTATGGCGCTGGCTTGACCACGGCCAGCATATCGCCATCTATATCAAAAAGCCCGAATTCGCGCATCCACCAGCCGCCGACATTGTGCGGGATGATGGCATTGATAATGACGGCCGCCGGGTTCTTCGGGTCGATCTCGACCGAGTCCAATTGTGTGCGCCAGACTTCATGCACAAGCGCGGTCTGGTTGGGCGTCGGGTTCACCTCTTGGCCGTTGCCGTCACCAATTGCAAAGTAACTGAATTTGACCTCTCCCTTGTCGGCCGCCGCCTTGGCAATCTTATATTTGCCCTTGTCCGTCAAAAGCGTAAAATATTTCTGGCTGTCAGCCATAAAGACCTCCTTTGGCATTGACACGCACGCGCCTGTAAGCATATGCGCCGCCGCCTGCATAAGAATGGATTGAATGTTTCTGGTCGCGCAATTGCGGGCCGTTGATTCTGATTTTGCTAGAACGCTGCGAGACAAGCGCCGGATGAATAGTGTTCTGGTTTGAAAGCCCTATAAACATTTCGATAAACTGGCTTTTACGGGCATAGTTCTGCAAAGCGCGCCGCGCAATTTTCTGCATTCTGGGGTCAAGCAAAACGTCCTGCGCGTCAAAAATGGCTTCCTGCGGAAAGATAACGGCGCGGTGCGTGCCGGGCTGGCCTTTGGGCTGGCGCTCATACCACTGAGTCCAACGCACTTGCATCCCCAACAAAGACAACACCAGGCGTATACCGTAAAGGGTGCCCTTTGCCTCGTGCAATTCATACCAACGCTTCAACAAGCGCCGCTGCACGTCTTCGGTCAAACCGGGTTCGATCAAATCCTCAAGCGATAATTCACGGGTCAAGGCGGGCAGGCTGGCTGCGGGTGCGGTGTCTATAAATTCGGCAAGTACCAGGCGAAAATCGACATCATCCAAAAGCGCGGCCGATACTTCCATCAATGGCACGTTAAAAGCATCACGCACCGCGGGCGGCAAGGTTTTCGGGTCAAGTCTTGTCTTAATGGGGTCAGCCATCGGCCAGCCTCATTTCAATGGTCACATCAGCATCAGCCATAAATTGCCAAGCCCGCAATTGCTGAAAAGCAAGGTTCTGCACATCCACATCGAGAACACCGGCAACATGCTTGATCGGGTCGGCCAGATCGGACGGCGCGATAATGCCGCCCAGCCTTTCGCGCCATGTGGCTTTGACATTGGCAACCAGCGTCTTGGCTTGCGCCTCGATAACGCCTGCACCCGAGCGGCAATAAATGACGACATGCGGGGCGCATGTTACCGGCTCACATTCTTTTATTGTCACTTCATCACCAAGCGGCCGAATGGTTTCGGGATCGAGCGCGGCAAAGACCTGTTGTTTTAAAGCGGCTCCGGCATCGCCCTCATTGGTCAAGACATAAATGTCGATATAGCACGGCTGCGGCCGCACCACGGCGCAATCAACAATCTGGCTCGATACGCCCATCACCGTTTCACGATAGGCATCGGCGGGGCCTGCGCGGCTGATACGCTCTGGCGCGTTGGCAATGCGCAAGCGCCAAGCGTCCAGCGGTTCAATATCGGCACCACCATCGGGTGCAACTTTGTTGGTGACAGTCACGCCGCCAATCGGGTCAAGAAAGGTGGTGATGCTGTTAGCCGTCAGATCATTGGCGCGCGCACCGGCATCTTGTGCCAAGGCCAAAACCTCGATCGACAATTGACCGGCTTCGATAATGGCATCGGTCTGCGTTAGAAATACGTCATTGCCTTGGCCGCCCCTAACGCGGGTCGCGGCTGGAATAAGCACATTCTGATTACGCTGTTGCGCTATCGAAAAGGTCAACAAAACGCTGGCCTTTGCCGCTGGCAGACGCGGCGTCCAACGATTGGCCGCAAGCTGTGAAAGGCCGGTCTCGCTGGCAAAGGCAACAAGATATTCCTCGGCCTGTGCCTGCGCTTCTTGGCAAGCCAGCGAAAACCCATAAGCCCATGTCTCGATCAGGTACATTTCAACCTGTCCTTCATAGAGCTTGCGGCCGGTTGTTTTTTCAAACTCGGCGATCATGCGGTCGCGGATTTTAAGCGGGTCGGTTTCATAAATTGACGGCTTGGGCAAAGCCGCCAAGATTTGCAGGCTATAAGGCCCTTCACGGTCATGACGCATAGGCAAAACCTCCGGCCAATCTTACATTCAAGTCAAAGCTTTTGAATTGTGCCAGCACATCGCCGCGCGGCCGCCATGGAATGGTAACTTTCCAATGATGAATATCAACGGCGGCTGCGATTATATCGTCAACCTCGACACGCACCACCCAAGCGGTGATTGCATCCCAAATTTTTTGACAAATTAACGGCGTCGCTTCTTCGCTTGGCATATCAATCAGCGGCATCAGGTCGCAACCTTTAAGCGGATTGGTCGGCACCGAGCCGATCATGGTGCTGACAATGATAGCCATTTCCTGCTCAATATCGGAAAAATCGCTGACTATTGCGCCAGACAACATATCGCTGCCAGCAGCAACAAGCCGCTTTTGCCAATGAATATAAGGAATTTCAGAACGCTCAATCATATCGCAAGCTTATCGCGTGCGCGTAAAGCGTGGCACGGGCAAGGTTCCCGTGTTGATCAAAATTATGGCAGAGGATTGCCAGTTGTGCCACCGCCGGGCGTCACACCCTCATGATGATGGTCAGACCCTACATTCTTATCATTATGACGTAAAGCCCCGCCCTCAAATTTTGCATTGCCTTTATGGCTCATGTCACCGGTAGATTGGATTTTTCCCGCACCGATGACATAAGATGCACCGCCTGCACTGATTGTTATTTGCCCGTCTGTGATTTCAATAAAAGAGCCGCCGACCTTTGCCAGGATAAATTCTGGATTGACTTCAAAACGCGAATTGCCAATGGTCGTGACATGCTTGGCCTTTTGCTGCAATTCATAAACACCGGTGTCCTTGTCATAAACATCACGGCGGCCGCCGCGCAATTCATTGACAATCTGCGCCGGATTTTGGGTCGGTGGTTGGTCAATATCCGAATAGACCGCGCCTAATATCACACCTTCTTGCGCATGTTCATCGACATAGCATGACACTTGGCTGCCAACTTCCGGCATACAATAAGAACGGCTTTGCTCACCCGACGCCAAAGGCTGCACCGGCTGCAACCAATAAGACACAACATTGTCATCGGCGCGGAATTCAACACGCGCGTGTCCCTTGTCGTTAACTTCACGCACAATGCCATGACGCGGCCCGCTCATTGCGTAACACTCCCATCAGCGTGGACTTCACCCATAAAATCGGCATCATTAGTCATACTATTGCCGCTCTTTTTGGCCTTCTTCTTTATATCCTTGCCATCTTTCACATTCTTGTCGGTCGCCCGTTCAATCTGGATGCTGGTTGAATAGCCTGAGCGCTCACTCTTATGTTCGGATTCAACAATCAGATAGCGGCCGTCAAACAGACCAAAGTTTTTAAGCTCAATCACACTGCCAGCAACGGCGGTGGGGGTGCCAACAAGATCAAGCGTGCCGGTGACTTTTTGTGCATTCTTTTGGTCTAGCCTGCTCTTTGCAATGCGCTTGGCCTGCCCTTCATCTTCCACCCGCACATTCAGCTTCATCACATCACCGCTTGACGTCACCACGCCCAGATCGTCTGCGCTGGATGCTTCGGCCCCCACAAGGGCCTTGCGGCGGGGGTGGTCAAATTTGACCTCGGCCTTTTTGGCGGCCTTATGGTCTGCAAAAGAAAGATCATAGCTTTTTAAGTTCTGCTTGCTTTGGGCAATACGGTCAAAAACAAGCACCGGTGCGCGCGCCCGCAAACCGTCGCGGCTGGTAAAAACAAGCTTTGTGCCTTTGACTGTAAAATAATGGCCATAGTCATCGGCCAGGCGTTTCAAGAATTCCAGATCCCGTTCGCCATTTTGGGTAATGCGCTGGAATTTTATATCCTCAATCTCGCCCTCGACTTGCAGCCCATGTTTATCGGCAATCTTTTGGACGATTTCCGATAAGTTTTGTTCTTCAAAAGCGGTCGTATTTTTGGTGCGCAAGGCTTGCGTCTTGGGCGCGGCCAGCCCCTTTATGCTGATTTTATCGCCGCCGCTGTCACCCGTCACTGTCCATTCATCAATCGTAAACTCACCGGCAAAAACAAGTTCATCGCTGTAACCATACCAGACCTGCATCTTGTCGCCGTCTTGTGGCGCATAAATACCCATCCACTCGCCGGTGGCATTGTGCATATCAAGCTGGCATTCGTCACTTTCGCCATGGCGTTTATCCGTGTAACTGATAGCCGTTGTATAGCCGCCAAACTCGGCGGTGACATCCATGCCCTGATATTTGACAACAAAGGCGGGTTTGCGTGGTGTCATAATTTTTCACCTTCACCTTGTCGCAAAAGTCTGCAACTTTTGCGGGCTCATATTTTTTTCACCTTCGCCTTGTCCAAAAACCGGTTTCCACTTTTTGGGGCTCATATTGACTCCCCTTTTTTCCAAAATGGCAAGAGCGCATCCGATACGGTGGCTTTTTTCTCACGCAAAGGAATTTTCAATAAAAGGCCGGCCGGCAAAACAGCCGGCACGGAAAAAGCGGGAAAAAGATCGGCATTGGCCGCAATCAAAATATTTTGCAGGCGCACATCTTCATAATATCTAAAAGCCAAAGCGTCCCAACGCTCGCCGTCTTTGGTGAAATGCTCGATATAGGGCTGCACAACTTTGGTCATTTTTTCGCTCCCGGTTTGCTGTCGGCTCCGCCCAAGCCTGCGCCGCTGCGTATTTGTCCCATAATAGCGTCAAGCGGGTTGACCAGCGGGGTTTCAATCAATGTCATTGTGCAATCCATCCGCACCACTGTGCCGCCACGTTTGGTTGTTTTGAGATTGTCCTTGTCCAAACTTTCAACCACATAGCGCACGCCGTTAAAGCCTGTTTGTGTCAGAAACGGCATTGGCGTTTTCATCTGATAGGCCGTCCAAAGCCGCGCCCATTGAACGGTCGGATTGCAAAAAGTTTCGTCAAAGAAAAAATCGAATGTGCGCTCGTCCAGTTCCCGCCCAATTTCCTGCAAGACCGGCTTGCCCCGTATCACATCATGGCGCGCCCATGTATTGCGGAAACGCTCCTTGTCGGCGGTCGGGCCGGTCAAATAATCATTGGGGCCGAATGTGCCCAAAGCAATTGAACCAAGGTAAGACAAAAGCATTGTTAATACTCCTTACGTGCTTTGGCACTCGCAACCTTATCCATCAGCTTCGGCAGTTTGCCTTCAAGCTGTGCCAAGGTTTCACGCATGACCTTATCAATCATGGAGCGGTCAGCATCGCCTTGAATGCTGATTTGCGGCGAAAAGTTCAGCACAACAGAACCGCCGCCATTGCCGCCATTGTTATGACCAGCAGGCAAACCAGCACTTAATGGGCTGCTTATTCTTGTTCCACCAAGACCAGACAATGTATTGCGCACGCCAGCCGCCACCCGTTCGGCGGCTTTGACCGCCGGTGCCGGACGCATCGCGGTGGCCAAGGTTTCAGAAAAACGGACTCTATCAAGATCAGATAACGGCCCAACCTTGGCGGGGCTATGCGGCAGATAATCGCGAATCTGCCCGACGACTTCATTTGTTGCGGCAATGGCGGCACCGGCACCGTTGCGAATACCTTGCGCAAAAGTGCGCATCAGGGCAGCGCCGTGGCTTTCAAAACTTGTACGTGACAAAATACTGCGTGCCGTATTGATCGCGCTGTCAAAAGCCTGTGCAATGCCGCCCGCTTTGGCGATTGTTTCGGCTGTTTTGCTTTGCAGACCGGCCAATCCGCTATTCACACCGGAAAATTCAATACCTGCCAAAGCTTCCAGCTTGGCCGTCAGCTTGTCTACCTCCGCTGTCGCCGCGGCAATGGCGGCGGGGTCTTGTGCTACAATATTGACAGCCGCCACATCTTCACCGCCAGAGAACAGACCTTTAACCCACGACCATGCTTTGCCGATTGTTTCAAAGACTTTACCAATCTTGTTTTTGGCCCCTTCAAAAATCCCAACAATTTTATCCAAAACACCTTGAACAAAACCAGATTGCAAAATTGCATCCCATCCCGGAAAGCCCGGTATCATTTCGGCCCATTTGAAAGGGTTTAGCCAAAAATTCCAATCAACCTTGGTCAGGACGTTATCCCATGCCCAATCAAAAATATATTTAGCCCAACGCAACGGCGATAGATAACTTGCCCAATCCAGAACCGTCAGCACATTGTCCCATGTGAAAAGGCTCTTGACCCATTTCCAAAAATTGGAAAAAATCTGTTTCGTCTTGGCCCATATATTTTTGAACCATGGGCCGATCTTGTCCCAATTGCGATAAACGAGATAGGCACCGCCAGCAATGGCTGCAATGCCTGCCACCACCCAACCGATGGGCGTTGTCATGAAGGCAATACCCATACTGATAAAACCCTTGGTTACAAGGCCAAGAGGGGCAACCAACAAGCGCAACACCGCGCCAATTTTTGAAAAGCCGTTTATTTTGGCAAACATGCCAAGGGCCGAACCACCAAAACGCAACAGCCCGCCAAGACCCTGTGCCACCTGAAAAAAGCCTGTTGCCATTTTGAAAAGGGACGGTGCAACCGGCAAAGCAATCAGGATCATCGCCAGATTTTCCCAGCCGCCAACATAGCCGGAAATACCGTCAAGGAAATGAAAGATTTTTTCACCGGCCGTCCATAATTTTTCAGCCACCGCCCAGCCGATGGTCATGGCTTGAATAAGACCATCCGAGATCTGTTTACACCATTTATCCAACGAGCCATCGGCCGCCCATTGATCAATCAGCCCGACAACCAGATCAAGCTTGCCGGTCAGAAAATCGAATACACCGGCATTCATGATTTTAAGCTGGACGTTGTCCCACGTGTTCCAAAGCTTCCAGACCATGCCGTCCCAAGTTTTGCCAAAGGCATTGCTTGAACCGCCAAAACGAGCTTCCATGGCTTTTTGCATGGCGGCAGCATTTGCACTGCGATCACCATCCTTGGCACGATAATATTTCATTCGGCCATCTTTTCCGGCATACATATATTCAATATATTTGCCGTTTTTCTTGGCCTCTATGCCAAATTCTTTCAAGCCACCCAGCTCACCTTTTAAAGCATTGGTATAGGCTTTTGTTGCCTGTTCCATACCTTTGTTGCTGCCAGCCGCCATATCGGCAAGGCCTTGCAATGCGCCCTTGGTCGGGTCAATACCGGCTGATTTGACTTGAATAAAAGCTTGTGCCAGAGCGCCAACGCCTTGCCCCGGCATATTGGCCTTTTCAACCCATTTCATCGCCTTGGCCGCTTCTTCGGCCGAGGCGGTGACACCTTGCATCTGGATTTGCAATTGCTGATATTCACGGGCTTTTTTTGAACCTGCCAGCCCCAGACCAAAAGCCGTGCCGCCTAAGGCCAAAGCACCACCGGCAAGCTTGGCCCCATATTTCATGACCCCCATGCCGCCAAGGGCCATATTTTCAACGCCGTTTGCAACCTTTTTTGACGACCAGTCAATGCGCTTGCGCTGAAGGTTGGCCCAAGCGCGTGCCTCTTTTTCCAAAGCGGCCGTCTGTTTAATTGAATTGTCTGTGCTGGCCTTGCTGGCCTGTGCTGCCTGTTTGGTGGCTTGCGCGGCCTTGGCGGCCGCCTGTGCATTTTGGCTTTGCGCTTTGGCAACCTTTTCCGTCGCTTTTGCCGCTTTGTCTGCACCTTTAATGCTTGCATCATTGGCGCTTTTGGTGGCTTTTGCCACGCCCGCAATGGCTTTGGACGCCTTATCAATGGCTTCAATCGTCAAAGAAAATTTCATGACAATAATCCCTTGGCCATTGATTTTTTATTGTCCGGCAAACCTTTCTGATAAGCATTCAAAAGATGCTTATCAGGGTGCCGGATGGCTTCAATAACAAGGGAAAATTTCATCTATTTTATCCTTTCCCTTTTGAAGCCCTTTCCATTGCGGCTTTTTCTTGCTTAGCCGATTGAACGGCCGTATCGAGCCAATATTTTAAAATGCGCGAGGGCATATCCATCAATGTCTGAAAATCCCACCCCCGCTGCAACATCCACTCAATATCTAGCGGGTGTGGGATTATGCCTTTCCCGATTCTTCCTCGTCACCATCATCGCCATAAAATTCGCCCAGCAAAAACATCCAGTCTTTGCCTTTGATCTCGTCCTCTATCTGCGTCAATGTCCATTGTTCACCGTTAAAACGGCAAACACGCTGGATAAGCACCAACTGCAAACGGCCGGGTTCACCTTTTGAAAGGCGCTGTGCGGCCTGTGTATCGCTGATATGCCAATCGTCTGGAATAGAAACTTTGATTTTTGATTTTGGCAAAGTGACAAGACGTGTTGTAAATTCCGGCTTGTTCTTAATTTCACTTTTTGTGGCCTTGGTTATGTCGTTTTCTAAAGCTTCGCTCATGGCTGTCTCCTTTGGTTATAAATTAGGTTGCTGTCTCTTTTGGCAATTCAATATGCGGGTGGGGCAGATCGAGACAGCGGGGGACTGCCCCACCCTTTAAAGCGCCCTGCGGGGGCTGCGGCGCTTTAATTTCTTTTCACGAACCTTTGGTTCGCAAGCCCGACTGGGCGTCGGCCACGTTTGGCCGCCCTCGCGGAGGGCTGCGCCCGTGAGCGCAAAACAAGATTATCTCGGCCAGACATCCTTGCCTGCAATCCGATAAATGCCGTTGAACAGATCATATTCGAGGTCGGGGTCTGAAAATTTCGACCGCTTGGCAACCAATGACAGAATGGTCATTTCAACTTCACGTTGGGTCGGTTCGCCAAGCTTATATTCCAAATCGCCGGTATCGCGGCAAAGCGTCTTGACGGTGGTTATCAGCTTGTGGCTTTTTTCCTCATCCAGCCCATCGGCGCCAAAAATATCTACATAGCTATGAAGTTGCCATGAGATCGCCTTGGTCGGGTTCAAGATCACACGGTCAACATCAGGATCAAGATGTTTAAAATTGACCGTTGCATTCAAAGCTTCTAACGCACGGCTCGGCAGGCTGGCGGCACCGATCATGCCGAGATTTTCATGATCAACATTCTTGGCGGCAACCTTGCCAATTTTGAATGTCTCAACACGGCCGACAAAACGGTTGCCTTCCATATAGACATCAGCATCGGTGATTTGGCCTATTTGAATAGGATTCATTTTCATATCTCCTTAATTATGCGGCCAAGCCAAGGGCATTGCGAGCGATTGAAATATCGAGATAGCTATCAACCGTCAGGCGCTCCATCACAGAGACGGGCTGAATATCAAGATGATAATAGAAATGGCCGTCCGCCACATCGCGGCTGGTTGTCTTGGTACGGTCAAAATAGAACCGGCTGCCCGAATAGAGTGCGCCTTCCCCTTCTTTCTTGCGCAAAAAGGCGCTCACATCGGCCTCAACCCATTCCAGATTGGCAGGCGTCGCAATGCTATCAATGCGCTGTTGCATATAATAAAGCATAGCTTCGTGAACCATATCGGCGGTGCGGCGGGCATGGATAAAACAACGCGGGGTAATATCGGACGGGAAAGCCGCCGAACGGTTGCCCCATGTCCTATAGCCGTTGGCAAACATATTCATCGCCGTCACAATGCCAACACCATTGAGCGCATTGGTGTCCGACTGATAATCGCCGGGATGATAGGAAATATCACGCTCAATGCCGACAACATCCGTCATCGCTTCATTGGACGGTGAATGGTGATAGCCATGTGCCAGATCGGTCGCGATGATCACGCCCGCCATATGCTGGCTATAGGGCTGATTGACCACATCATCGACAACCGGGTCATAGGCTTTGACCTGTGGGTACATCAATATTGCGCGTTCGGACGCGGTATTATATTCGCCACCTTTGCCACGGGCAGCAATGGCCTGTTGAATGGTCATACCGGCAGGCAGATCGGAAATATTGACTGCATGAAGTTTGTTAGAAATGACATCCATTTCGGTGCGTACACCGACATGTGTTGAATAGCGCGGTGCAATCAGGATTTTCGGGAAATAGCCTAGTTCATTATAGGCACCATAAGCCAATTGAAAACCGGACGCATTACCGGCCGCATCAATCGTGCCGTTAATATCGGCCGCCGTTACCATGGTCGGATCAGGATTGCCGTTTTCGTCCTTATGCTTGTCCGGGTCAAAGACATTGACAGCAATGATTGTGCCGCCGCCTTGGCCGTCCTGTGCCTTGTTGAACATGGCCTTAATGGCTTCGGGAATAGAATAGCCACCGCCAATCTGCGGCCCCAGCAATTGGGCTGCATCTTCCGGCTTGCGGATGACAATGCGCTTATTGATGGCCGCCTTGCGCTTGTCAGCATCATCATAGATTTCTTGAATCGGTGCGGTACCAACGATCATAGTGACCGCCGACTTGACCTCGCGCACAATGCCCGCGCCTTCGCGGCGCTCAATAACCTCGGGGCCGTGATGAAAATTCTCAGGCATATCAGGATTCCTTTTTCTTGGTTTTGGCTTTGTCGGTGGTCTCGCCGCTCTTGTCCTCAGCGGTTGCTTCGGGTACCGGAACCATCAAACCGCCGACAATCAGCGCATTGATTTCAGGGTGTTCAGCGGGCAGATCATAGTTTTTGCCGGGGGCAAGGTTGCCGTCAAAAACGGTCTTGTCACCGTCCTTGATGGTACGGGCCTGAAACGGCCCTTTGTAAATGAAACGAGCCATTTAAAACTCTCCTATTGGTTTGTTACCTTGATCGGTCGGGTATGGGGTGTGGCCGGTGTCGCGCCGCAAGTCGGCAATTGATGGGATATGGTGGGAAAACTCCATCACCCAGCGCCAGCCGCTTTCAATACGGGCATCCAGCTTGTCGGATAGAATTTGAAACGGTGTGGCACCGACAACGCTTTGACCTTGCAAGGCCTTGCGTACCGCTTCGACCGCTTCATGCGCGCCGATAAGACCGCCATTCTTGCCATTCAATGAACGGACAAGAATAAAAACCTGCCAGCGCAATGTGCGCCGCGGTGCATAGGCCGTTGTCGGTTTGTCATCGCCGCTTTCATAATTTGAACCGGCATAAAGCGTAAACACCGCGCCGCCATCACCCTGCGGAAAATCATAATCCTCAAAGGTCTCATCAAAACTTTCAACGCGGTTCAATTCTTGTGGCAACTGCGACCGCAAGGTTTCAATAATGGCGTCCTCGATGCGCGTCAGCATATCGGGTTTGCTCATGACCAACCCTCCAATGCTTTGTTGATGCGACTTTCAGGCATATAGCCCTTAACCGTTTGTGCATGGGTGTCCGGTTCAGGCTGTGCGCCATCACCATTTGAATCCAATGTAATGCGACCATTGCTTATGTCTTTAAGCTGTGCAATCGCATCCTCGTAACGCTGGCGCACAACCTCGGCCATACTGCTTGACTGCCCGCCTTGGCCGCGCAATTTGTAACGTGCCACATCAAAAGCAATGTCTTTCAACAAGTCTGGAATTTTGGCAAAGCCCTGCTTGTAACGGGCGCTTACATAGCCATCAATCAGATTGTCAGCGGCCAGCAAAACGGTTGCCGCACGGTCAAGATCAAGTGTGCGATTATCACGTCCACCTTGTCCCAATAGGCCATCAGCTTCGGTATCACCCAAACGGGTGACAAATTCCTGCGCGGCCAGATATTTCGTGCGAGCAACCATGTTGTTTAAGCTTCCTTGATAAAACCAAGACCGATAAGCATTTCGATTTCGTCCTCTTCCAGATCAAGGGCAATAACATCACCAACAACGCGGCGCTTTCCCTCATATTTGAGCGGAATCAAAACCGTATATTCAACAGTGCCAACCGCTTTGCCGGATAGATCGACTGGATCGACATCCTTGTCCGCCCCTTCATCCGTGCCACCGCTTTGACTGTCGGGCTGTTGCGGTTCGTCCGGTTTCTGTGCTGTGCCAGTGTCACCGGTTGCGGACGGGTCGGCAGCGCCGTCCGCCGCATCGGGTGAAAGAACGGTGGCAGGCACACCGGTTCCTTCGGTTGTGTCTGTGTCTGTTGAGATTTCACCCTCAACGCCTGCGGCTCTAGCGGTATTCCTTCTTGATTGCCGTGCCATGATTAGCCCTCCGCAACGTCTTTGAACAAAAAGCCGCCTTCCGCGCCGGTGATATAAGGGCGGTATTCTTCCGTGGTCGGATAAATCCAGCTTTTTGTCTGGCGTTCCTCATAAGGCTGCTCGACAATCGGGTAGCCCTGTAAGCGGTATGTGTAACCGAATGACGGCACCATGTAATTCGTACCTTTTGGCACATAGGCCAACACCGCATCGTTGCCCCAGACGTCATTGGCTGCATCGTCATCACTTGCATTTTCATCCAGTGCCACGGCCTTACCGATTAAAACCTTTTCAACATTAAAATACTTTGCAAGCATTTCAGCGGTAATGCTGTCGCTCGAGGTGTACTTGAATTTTTCAGCAATAGCGGGGTGGCCGTCCAAAGCATTAAAAGCCGATGGTCCCAAGACTAGCATATTCGGATAGCGGCCAATCATACGGCGCACCGCTTCCTTGGCTTCCTTAATGTCATCCTTGGGCTTTGACGCCGAGTCACTCCATTTATCGGAACCGGTAAAAGCTGTCTGGTTGTTTGTTTTATAATTGGCCGGATTGCGCACCATATTTGCAATCTCAACCTCGCGACCAAGACCGATAATATCCTGCACACCTTCAATCGACGTTTTGGCAAGATCAATGCCCGGCACCTTGCCCGCAACATCCTGCAACTCATACGGCACTTGTGCCTCAAGCGATTCCTGACGCAAAGAAACCGGATCGCTTTCATAGCCGAATTGGATACGGCGTGTTTGTGAGCCGGGGGCGCGACGCGTGTCAATGTAACGGCGAAACGAATCCTTGCCGAAACGTATTACCTTCATAGAGCGGTTGGCAATATCGACATAGGGCAAAAGCTGCGTGCCGATAAACTCATCGTTTGTATAGCCCCGCGCATGATTGCTCAAGATCGGATCAATTGCCTGTGCCTGTCGGCTTGTCATCTGTCCCATAAAAAAGACCTTTCAAATTGGATTTAATAAATTAACGGATAAGAACACTTACTCGGCCATCAACAGCGGCGTCATTCAGCGCTATGCCAAAACTGGCGGCACCGGCGGCCATAGCAACGGGCTTTGCCATGTCATTGGCGGCAAGCTTTTGCCCCTTGGCAATAGTGGCACCGGCAACAAGATCGACCAAACCGGCAGCGGTAATGCGCAAGGCTTCACCCTTCTTCGCATCGTGCATTGCCACGCCCTGCACCTCGTCTGCGCTTTTGGCGGGCGCATCGGCAAAGTTGACAAGTTGCCCCTCTTGTATGTCGGCGGCGGCGGCAATGGTATAAGTCAAAACGGCGATAGTAGATTTCAACATGTTGATGTCTCCTTTATTCACCGCGCTCAATGGCTGCGGCGGCTTCAATGTAGGTGAGATTGGGATTGGCACGCATCCGCGCCATTGCCTTTGCATGAAGGTCAAGGCGTTCTGGATCAACGCTATAACCATCCGGCGCGGCAAAACTGACGCTTTTATCTTCGCCATTATCTTTTAAAACGGAGTCGCCCAACGCGACGATAGGCGGCTGTTTCTTGAGTGCTTCACGCAAGGCTTTGGCCGGATCGCTTCCATCTGAAAAGCTGATAGAGGCGGCATCAATATCAATTGCGTCAAGAATGCCGACAAGTGCCTGTTGTGACACCGGCAGCCACTTACCTTCCTTGACAAGACTATCAGCAAAACTGACATTGGCATCATGCGCCATTGCACGCTCGCGCTCACGAATGTATGACTCACGCTTTGCCAGTTCTTTTTCTTTCTCAAGAACAGCAAAAGAGGCATCAGGCTTTTTCTTCTTCGCGTCTTCCCCGTCATCAGCACCGTTCGGTGCTTCATCTGTCTTTTCCGTGGCATCCGGTTTTTCTTCCGGTGCAATCGTGGCAGCTGGTTTTTCTGTTTTCACATCGCTGTCGAGTTCTTCGCCAAAAAGCTTGTCGGCTTCTTCATCGCTCATGAGCGACTTTGCTTCATCAGCCCCGAATTTATCGGAAAGCCACGCCATAAAGCGGGCACGTAAAGATTGGTTTTCTTGTGGCATATCTGCAAAATCCATTGTTTCCAAAGTGATTGATTGGTCGTCGTCCCCGGCAAAGCTGACAGACTGCAAGCCCGTAACCGCCGGGGACGCTGCACCCAAAAAGCCCACATGTCTTAGATAGTAGTGTCCGGGTTTTGGGTTTGCGGGATGCTCCGGCGTAAAGAGGCGCACGGATATTTTTTTGTAGCGTTTTGATTTCACATCATCGGCAAAGGCGGCATCAAGATCACCAACCTTGGCAACAAGACGATTGGTCTGCTCGTTAAACTCAAGCGATTGCACCCAGCCCTTGGCCGGATCATCGGTGCGGGGGTGGCCAACAACAATTGGTGCGTCGGCAAAGTCGGCATCATAGATTTGCGCTATGTCGCGCAAAGTCTCTTTTGCAAAAACAAGAGGGGCATTTCCACCTAATGGCCTAAAAGAGCCAGGACGGAAAACCTCAATATCAATCGTGTGTGCATCTTTCTTCATGCGGCTAGATTAGCGACAACGCATATCGACCGGCACGGGCAAGGTTCCCGTGTTGTGCATTTTTTTTTAAATTTTTAGATGGGGAGATATTGTCGGGTTTATGCCATTATAAGCAGTTTGACGTCAACCGCGCCAAAGATTTATTTTTACAATCGAATCTAACGCCTATCTAACGCGCATAGAGGCGCTTTAACAGTGTAACCAGTGAGATTGTGCGGCAAAAGGTCAAGAAACGCACTAGCGGGCAAATTTGGCATTTTAATTTATTTGAAAACCAACATGAATAAATTCATTGACGGCATAGATTAAACCATATGGTAAGGCACCCCCTAAAATAAACGCAATAAAACCGCCGAAAGCAAGAAACTTATCTGAAGGATAAAGCCTAGGGCTGATTGAATCACGAATAACATATAAAAAATGCCATATCATTACAAACATATAAAACCACAGAGCGATGAAAAGCGCCCAAAAAATAGTTCCTAAAAGAAAACTCGAATGAATGTTTCTAGCATACTGCAATGCACCCAGAAAAATCGTCGCTTGAAGAACGGCTATGATAAAGTTGAATACCTCCTTAACCCAAGATACAAAAAGCCCCCTGATTTCTGGGTCTCCTGCCTCAGGTAAATCTTTCAATGGTGATCTGATAGCGCGCTGAATAATTGTTTTAAAACCAACATGTGTCATTTTGTATTCTCCGCATCAAACCAGTCTTCCAGCGCATCCATGGCCGCCTGTTCGTCTTTTACACCAAAGCCGATATAGGGACGGGCGGGAATCTTTGCACTTTTTGCAAAGATTGTCTTGCTTCCCATCGGAATACGCAAGGCCTTTTTATCTTTAGGCACAATGGTTGCACCGAATTGGTGGACGGCAGCATCAACCGTATTCGGCCCCAATTGTAAAACATCGCCATTGACCTGATAGGCAATGGAACCTTTCAACCGGCCGGTGCGGTTCAATATTGGCCCGGCCGAACCACGCAGTTTTTTTGTGAGTTCACTTAATGGCTGCCATTTATTACCCTGCGGGTCTGTCTGTGTATGGAAACGCTCAAGTGTTGTTTGCAATAGTGCTTCACCAATATTTTGCAAAGCGCCCTGTTTGTCCTGGGCTCGTTCAAGTAAATGTTCAATCACGCGCTCGACGCGTTGTTGTTCATCTTCATCAAGAACCATTTTAATCGTGACAGACATTTGATTTTTGCCCTTATATGTCTTATATTGAGTTTGTGTCCTGATTGCTTTGGTCGCGTGACACGACCGTCCAAGATCAAGACGCCAAGGCTGGCAGTCACGGGCCAGCCTTTTTATTTACGCCGCCATAGCAAGTTGCCGCTGCGTTGTTTCTCTATATATTTGTCGCGTTTTTTTGTGTCGCTGCTTGAAGCAACAAAAAGCGTCGTTCCGTTCCAGCCATCATTGCCCCATTCAAAAACAGCCAATGATTGTTGTCCGGCATTATAACGCAAATAGCGTTTGCGCATAGTGACTGCGCCGGTTTGCAAATGTCTATCCCAATTCACCCAAATTTCATCGGGGTCAGTCAAAGCCTCAATTGCTTGCGCGTATTCTGTCGCCCTGTCCGCTTTAAAAACTTTCCAATTGCCTTCATGATCTTTGAACAATGAATCGGAAATGATCGCAAAGTGGCCGGACTTGTCCCTTATCAATCTTGCACCATCGGGGCCGCGCTTTGCACCGAATTGTTGCAAGATGGTATCGACATAATATTCCGGTGACTGGTCGGGCTTTAGCGGCTTGATATTGGTTGGCCTGGCATAGGATGATAAAGGAACAAGATTATCAGGTATCGGCAAGCCTCTTTGACCAGCCGGAATATCACTTTGCAGTGGCAGGGGTAATTGCAGATCAGGCGGTACAAGACCATCTGCCCAATCGGCACCGGGTGCATGATTCCAGCCAAAACCGATTCCTTCCGGCACTTCTATAATTTCGCCGGTGCGCGGCTCCTTGATCTTACGATAGGTCAAGACCGGCGTTTCATCTGGCCCCGTCTTGCCCAAGCGTTCAAGCTGGCGGCGTGAAAGCGGCTGGACGCCGCAAGTACAGCCCCAGCCATTGGGTGGATAGATCACCCGCCAGATCGGATTATTCCAGTCCAGCACAATACCGTCCATTTGTTGATGGTCATAGCGCGGGGTTTTCGGTGTACGGATAAAGGCGTGCTTATATTGCCAATATGGCCGCACCTTGACCATTTTAGGGTCAGTCATTTGCTTCCAGCGTCCAGCGGCATAGGCGGCGCGCATATTGGTCTCGTAAATAATTCGCGCGCGCCAAGCGCGACCGGCCGGTGTGTTTTCGCCCTTCCAACCCGTCCATCCGTGTTTGGAAACATATTCCTCAAAACGCTTATAAAACTCCTCGCCACGCATACCATTAGCCGCCGCTTCCATAATCGCATTGTGCATATCGACCAGAAAAGCGTCCTTGGTGGCACCGGCTATCGCAAAAGCCCGGTCATGAGCGCGGCCGTCCAGATCACGCCAATGCTTTGTCGGCTGGCGTACTTTCTGCCTGATATAGTCAATGGCCTCTTTGAAGGGTGTTAGAAAACTCATTCGTCTGCGCTTTCTTCTAACACATCTGCGCGGCCTGTTGCATCGGCTGCAAGCATGGCTTGACCAAGCACGTCGGCAAAAGGCGTCAATTCAAGTTCTGGGTAAAGTGTTAAAAGCCGTTGCGCAAACACCGCTAGATCTTCGCCCTTTGCAACCGACTTTTTAAGCTCAGCCTTTATCAGATCAATCCAGCCGTCAAAAATCGGTTGTGCGGCTTCTTCTACTTGGTCAACCAGCGCAATCAAACCATGATCGTCATGAGTATGATCTGACGTGTCCGGCGCGGCAAAGCTTGTGTCCGTTTGACCGTTATTGTTTGAAGAAAAAGGAATTGCAATCATTTCCCTGTCGAAAATCTCGCTATAGGTTTTTGCCATGCCGTCAGCCGGAACAAAGCCCGCTTGTTTAGCTGCTTGCAAATTATCCATCTCGGTCTTTTGACGTTCAGCGCGCTTCTTTTTCAATTCTTCGATTGCCGCCTCGTTTTTAGTACGCGGCCGCCAAACAGTCGGATAGGGTGCGCCGGGCAAATTATAGTCAATAATCCATTTAACAATTGTAGCGTTCAAAGTCTCACAAAGCGCATCGGCATCACTATCAGCCACACCGTCAGACACTTCCATATGCCCCTCAACGGCTGCACGGCTGCCCGCACCATCAAGCGCGGTGGATAAGGTTTCTCCAAGCACTGTGACGCTTGTTTCCTCATTCCAGAACCGGCACCATTTTTCATAAGAGGCCGTATCGCTTTTATTGACCTCCATAAAGTCAACTTCGGTACCGATTGGCACAACAATGACACCGGCCTGCACCATATCAGCCAACAATGTCATTAGTCGGTTGACCTCGTTCGGTGGTGTGCCATAAGGATATTTTCCAATCGGTGTAGGGGCGGCAAATTTTTCAAGAAAATGCGCCCAAAGCCCAACGCCTTCACGCTTGAAAAGAACGTTCCAGAACAATATGCGACCAAGGCCGCGGCCATAGGGATCGGAACCGTCATCATCATGGCGATAAACAATGAATTTGCGTTCAGGAAGCTCTATGCCGTCAAAAGGGGCTTCGGGTGTCAAAAGCCGCAATTTCCAATCACGATCAAAGGCGAAACGCGCCTGCCTTTGTTTCTTGATTGTCTGCGGCAAAATTAAACCGTTTTGAACATGCCAGACAATCTCGCCGACGCTATAACCGAACAAAGTACCGCTTAACGCATCCTTGCAAGCACGGTCAAAAGAAAACCGCTTCAAAGCATATTCAACCAGATCAGCCGCCTCTTGTGCCTGTGAATCATCATCCTCGGCAGGCATTACCACCCATTCACGTGATATAACTTTTGCAATCCGCTTTTCCAGAACCGACTTGGCGTGTCCGTCGCGTTCAACTTCCTCATAAAGCCGAATACCTTTACCGCCACCTTTTGCAATCAATGTTTCATCTTGCGGGCGCAAAACAGTCGTATAGTTCGGCACTGTCACATCATTGGAAACTGTTGCAATAAGCTGCATGGTTTCTTTGCTCAATGTTATTTGCTGACTGGCTGTGGCCTGTCTTTTATTCTTGCGCTTTGTCATAGGCGCCACCCTTTCGTCAGATCGTTATAATGGCCTTTTGCAGCAACATGAATGTCATCAAGATCAGTAGCGGCACCACGGCCAATTGCCTCTTTAAAAAGCATCTCCAAAGCATCCGGGCCGTCATCATGATCGGCATCCGGCCAATGGGTCAATTGTTCAAGCATTGTCGTCTGGCTGGAATGGAAAAGAATAGAACCGTTTGTTATGGCAGGCTCCAGACTTTCAATGCGCATTTTCTTGTCGCTTGTGTGATTGATTGCAATGGCTGAAATATAGACGCCTTCTGCAAGGCCCTGTTCCATTGTCACCGTTCTGAAAAATTCCTGAAACTGCACGGTCTCGAAAAACCAAAGCTGGCATTTATATTGTTTTTGAAACCGTATTACATCGGCAATGATAAGGCTTGGCAAACGCTTCTTGATAGATGCTTCGACAAGATAGAGTTTCGGCGAACGGCCAGAGCGGTCTAGCGCACCAATCAAAATGGCCGACGGGTCACGACTTTTACCCGCTTTGCCAAGGCTTGGGTCAACTGCGCCAAAATAGAGAAGACCCTCGGGCAAATGTGCCCAATAGGTTAAATCCTTGAATGGCGCGTTTTCGCTCACCGGCTCGCCTTGTTGTTCACTGGCAAAGGCGAGGCGGCTTTCGGCACGTTGCATCATCAACTGCTCAAGCGACTGCATGGCGGGCCAGTTTAAAACCGCGCCTTCGTCCATTGCAGCCTTGTGCTTCAAATAAAAACTATGGGCAGCATCTTGGTTTTCATTGCGAAAGACTTCTTCCCACATATCCCAAAGCGCCATATCATCCGGCATCTGCATGACAGCTTTAAAGCGCGTGACATGCCAACCGGGTTTTTTAGACATACGGATAATGACAGCATCATGATGCAAAACGGTGCCGATATAAAACAGCTTCATAGAGCCGTCAGCCTGCCCCAGTTTCGAGACAGCCTTTAAAATCCATTGTTCCAATTTGTCGCGCTGTTCGGGTGAGCGCACATTCTCGTCATTTTCAATATCATCAAGCACAACAAAGTCAGGACGTTTTGCGCCATGGCGGCGGCCGCGCAATTTCATGCCCGCACCAACAGATTCCATACGCACGCCATTGCGCAAAGTCACTTCACCTTCGGCCCATTTACGCCCCTTGCCGACAAATTCGGGAAAGTCATAGGCAAGGCGCGGGTTTTCTTCAAGTTCAGCCTTGATTGCTTCCAACGCAAGCGCGGCCTGCGCATAGGCATCCATTGCAATGATCGTATAGTGGGTCAGTCCAACCAATGCCAACCAGATCGGCCCTGCCATCGAGATCAATGTTGATTTGGCCGAGCCACGCGGGGCGATTAACAGTTCTTTTGCACCCTTTGTTTGCTGTGCCACTTGCGGTACCAGCTTGAAAATTTCCTCATGCAAGAGACTGGGTTCTTTGGTCAGATAATGGGGGAAATAGGTTTCTGCAAAAAATTGAAAACCTGTGTTCAGATCTAACACTCTTTTTATGCGCTGCGCCTTGGCCTGTTCATCCGGGTCAAAACCCGACACGCTTGCTTCAATGTGAGCGCGCATCTCATCGGCAAGCTTCGCCAATTCTTCTTTGAAGTTTTTAACACTTAGTTTGCGTGTGCTGCTTGGCAAAAGATTATCGGCCATCATAGACCTCAGCTAAATGATCGCCAAACGGCCCCAGCATTTCAAGAATGACATCGGCCTGTTCGGGATATTCACGCGCAACAAATTCTGCCAAACGTTTTAAAACATCATAGGCAACACCCAACTCGGACAGTTTCGGCGCGCTGCGACTGGCGGCTGCAACCGTTTTGTTGAAAGCATCTGAAAGAGTGGCCATCAATTTAACACGCTCACCGGCCGATAAATTGCGGTCATCTTTCAAGGCTTCCATCGTGCTTTGGAATTGCAGTGCAAATTCTTCCAGACTTGCAGCAATCAAAACCGCATAACCGTCACCAGTAACAAGCGCATTGGCACGCACCTTGTCCCAATCGTCACCCGCCTCTTTGGCTTCACGCTTCCAACGGTTGATGGTAGGCAGAGAAACGCCGGTCAGCGCGGCAATATTGGTCAAGGCCAAACGCTTATGGACAAAGAGGTTGCGGGCTTCGCGCTTGGTGGCATCATCATGGGCCATGGTTCAAAACTCCGGACGCGGAATTTTGACGCCCTCAAGAAACGCTTTGCGCTCTATATGATCGAGACCGGCACGGGTCAGTGTGGCAACAAGAATGTTTCCCGCTTCTTCCAAAACAATACCGCCCACATCAGACAGCTTGCGCATCTGTTGACGCACCCATTCACGGGTACGATTATGACCAAAATGATCTAAAACATCATGCAGCAATGTTTCATTCATTTCGTTACCGGGTGCCGTTGCCAAAGCCCGCAAGATTGTCAAACGGGCATCCTCTGCCACCTTTATTTCCAGTTTTGAAAAATCGAGGCTCATGGCTTTCCTTTCGCGTTCTCAATCAGCAACTCATTGATATGGCCAATCAGCCCTTTCATGGGTTCGACACTTGTTGTCAGTACACGCATATCACCGCGCAACTCCGTTAAAGCCAATTCCATCCGATGAACGGCGGCGGCATCAGGCAAGGCCTTGACTGTATTTTCAAGCCGGTCAATGCGCTTCGACAGATTACTTTGGTCGTCAAGAATTTGACGGATTTCTTTTTCATTCTTGCGGCTTCCAGACGTCAAAGCATTGTAAATGACTGTGCCAAGGCTGACAGCCATGGCACAAATTGAAAGCCACATCTGGAATTCAGACGGTGCCATCAATCACCGCCCTAGACTGGTTTTAATAAGATCGGCAATGTCATCAGGCATTCCCTTTTCCTGCAACTTGGCCGCCAGCATATCGCTAACATCGACCGGCCTTAGTTTAAAATGCGCTAGGGCATCCGGTACGCGACTTTGTACATAAGAAAGACCGGCCTTGATTAGAACAGAACGTACGTCAAGCGTTGCCGCTCCGCGCACACGGATATGTTCGCGTAAATTGTCAAAGGCATAATTTACCCCGCGCTCAACTGCACCCATGACAACTGCCCGTTGGCTGTCATCAACTCGAATACCGAGCCATTTTCGCAAGCCGTTGGTCACACGGGTCAGTGTCCAGCCAATGACGCCGACAGCGGCAACGGCGGCATAGTCAATCAATGTATTGGTTATCGGTGCCAGCGATAAGGTCGTGTCGGCTGCAAAGGCTGCGGCTGGAAACAGCAAAACCAAAAGGCAAATGAAAAAACGCATATTAAGCTCCATGTTTTTCGGATTGACGGGCAACTGATTTTGTTGCCCACATGATTGCTGTCTCTAGTTCAGTCAGCGCGACCGCTGTTTCGCGGCTATCGCCAAGGTCTTTGATTTGTCCCCAAAGCACGGTTGCCATGCGCTTGATCCTTGCAATCTTGGCAACATCTTCACTTGATAACGAAACACTATTCATACCCATCACATCGCCATATTGGGCAGTGACAATATTGGCCGCCAAGGTCATGGCCGATTCAAACGGAAAATCCGGCAAAGGCTGCGGCTGTTCGGGTAGTTCAAATTCTTTGCTAATTGTGGGGTCGGCGGCAATTCTCTTTGTTTGCAAAGCTAATTGCAAAGTACTTCGAGTTTTGCCACCATAAACGCCATCAGTTTTAAGTTCGTTTTGTTCCTGAAAGCGTTTAATTGCTTTTGTAGTATTTACACCAAAATCACCGTCAATACTTATTGTATTACCTAGCTCAACAAGCTGGGCTTGAAGCAAGCGCACATCATTGCCTTTACTACCCGCCTCCATATCACGAATGGAAAGGCGGCTGGTGTCAAGAAAATCAAGCGCGGTTTCTGTCAATATTTCACGTTCATGGGTGCCATATTCAAGAACATCCTCAGCACGGTCAGTGGCACTTTCACGTGCACTCAATCCGTTATAACCGCCATTGACAATCTTGGTAATTTCCTTGACGCTGGCCGTCTCGCCTTTAGCTCCGATAAATTCTTTCCAGAATGCAAGGCCTGATAAAAACCCAATATCAGGACGTAAAAGCAAGTCGGGTTCTGCCACCAAATCAAGCCCAAGCTGTTTGCCTGCTTGCTCATAATTATATTTACCAGTTGTTTGCTTCAAACCACGACCACGATACCTATAACCATCGCCAATTCGGTTGTTACCAAGACGGCCGCCATAGACCTTGTTGGCAAGAGCTTCGGGATTGAACGAATAAGGTTTTGCTGCGGCCTCACTTTTAAAACGCTTCGGCCAAACTTGACACAAACGTTTTGCGGAATATCGCAAATTTTCTTCAAGCCGGTTTAGGTCTGCACTTTCATGAACAATCTGCCCCATAAATTTCGACTGCGCCGCGGGCGTTGTTACACCAAAGCGTTCCCACGCACCTTTGTAACCCTCAAGCACTATCGCATCGACAATTTCCGATTTGGCATCTGGGCAAATAGCAAGAATATCGGCTTTGTATAACATGGGGCGACCTTTCGTTTGGTCGATCATGCCAAAAACCAATTCTTAACGGCACGGGCAAGGTTCCCGTGTCATGCAGTTTTTAGGTAGATTTATTTATATAATCTTCAAGGTCAATCTGGCGGGAGTCCTGCATTAAGACTTTTGGGCCAAAACGCTTATTTGTGACCATGGAATGTGTCTTGTTGTAGCGTACCTGTCTCATGGATATGCGCAACGCTTGTGCTATTTCACGCTGTGTCATGCCTGTCTTTATCAACTGATTGACAAGAATATGCAAGCCCCTTGTTGTAAATGCTTTCGTAGGTAAGTCCAATTCTGACCCGCCCATACGCTCAATCAATAATCTGGCATATTCTTCGCCGATCACATTCAATTCGTGGCCTTCTCGCCATTTTTGCGGTACCCAAAACCGACAACCACCAAAATGTTCTACCAACCGCAAAGCCGTTTCCATATCGCAAACACTCGCCACTTCCTCAACGGACGGGGCAAGACAATCCAGCGTTATGTCAAGGCTGCGGTCAATCATATCTTCACCGTAAGGCTGGTATCAATACCACCATAATCAACGAATAGAGTTTGTTGCTTTATTGTAAGACGAGTCAAAACGGATTGTTCTTCAATCCATGGCTTATCTTTTTTTACATAAATAAATCTGACAGAAATGCCGTTATCTTTTCTCACCCAAAACCGTGTTTTCTTTGCATCAAAAGAAAAACCATCTGCCACAAGATCGGTATGAATTTTATCAAGCAACATCGCGTGGTTTTGGATAATCCAGTCACGATTATCATAGCTAACACTTGGGCGCGTATTTTTCTTTTTCCTTGCCATCACGCCGCCGCCTTTTGCTTCTCGCGTACCAATACGCCGAGCCTTGCGATTTCAGCATTCAGATCACCATTGGTTGAAAAGCGCGCATCAAATCCCAACTTGCGGCGTTGCGCGGCAATGATACGCACCTGTAAAAATGCAAGTTCGGTCATGCCGTCTCGTGCCGGATGACCGGATGGGTGAAGATCAAGACCGGCGCGCACCATCATAGACTTGATCGCGTCAATCACTTTGGCCGCATCCTCTCCATGCGTTAGAAACTGTGTATGGGCTGCCCCAGTCTGACGCTTGGAAAATTCAATCAATGCGCGATCATCAGGATTTTTAACCGCGCCAAGATGATAGGCCGACAGCCACATGGCTTGCAGCTTTTTTCCATATTTGCCGGTGACGATTGCGCTGCGTGGCCGCTTGGCCGGTGCGTGACCGGACAAGCGTTTCATGGCAAGAATAACTTTTTGTGCTTGCGCTTCGCTCATATCCTTGCTGGACGCATGGCCGGTCTCGCGCAACATGAAAAACCGGCGCATATCCTCGTCCATGCCGACCCGTCTGGCCTCGGCATGAATGGCTTTGATTTGCTGGGCGTTCGCGCTCATGCCGCCACCACAAAATTATCAAGATAAGACGATTGGGCAGGAAATGCCCATTTATGCCAGCGTATAAACCCATTCAGATCGCCTTCGGGCAGACCGGGACAAAGGCTTGTCCGGTTATCATGTGCAAGGCGGCTTTTCCCTTCCACACTGAAACGGAATTGTTTACCATGTCCTTCGGCGAACACCTTTGCAGCTGTTGGCACATTTTCAAGCTTTTGAGTAAAGCCAATTGCACCGTTCTCATAGCAATAAGCATAATATAGTGGCTGTCCCATCATGCGGCTCCTTTCTGGCTGGTTTGCAATTCAATCGGCTCAATCACAAAATCTTCACCTTCCGATTTAATCGTCACGCCTGCAATCGTCGCCGCCTTTTCAGGATCGGCAAGCATAGCGTCCTTATTGATTTCTTCTTTGGTACGAATGAAGGCCAATAGTCCCAGCGTCTTGCAGGATTCAAGAACCGCCTCGACCTTACGCAAGCCGACACTGGGCGGGCGTAAACGCCAATTGACTCGGCCGGTGCCAAAATCATGGAATTTAACCTTGCCGTTATTTGTCAGTTCATTTCTATTGGCCTCGCAGTACGCCTGCACGCCAGCCTCAAGGCTTTTGAGTTCGTTAACAATTGGTTCGCATACACCTTCAAACAATTCACCAATCTTACGAACCTCTTCGTCATGCTGCGCTTTTGCAACTGTTATTTCGCCTTGCAATTTCCCAATCAATGCTATTGATTTCACAACCTCGTCACGACTTTGCGGCACGGCGGTCAAGGCTGCGGTTTTTGTTTTCTTTGCCATTCTAAAAATTCCTTTTCTTATGCCGCTTCATTGCCGAACGCATTGGCATTGGCTGGCTCATCTTGGTTCAATGGGAAAGGCAAAGGCACAACCTTATGGTTGGGGTTCATTGCCATTTCATAAATCAATTGGATTGCAATGCGGCGGCAATCGCTGGACGTCAGAAACATGCCGCCATGGCGGGCAATTTCCAAAAACTCGTCATGCAATTTCATCAATCCGTCTGGCACTCTACAATCTGTGTTTAAAGGTTTCATGATACTTTCCTCTCAAGTGTGGCAGGGTTGAATGCGCATGTTTGGCAGGCCTGCCAATGTTTAACCTCGGCACGGCTGCTCGTTGGTACCGGCCGGTTGCGGTATTGGCTACAATCGACTGCGGTCAGTTCTTTTTGAAGGTATGGACAAGCAACAAGGCCGGTCAGATTTTCGATAATTGCCACGCGCAATTTATGCGTATCACCGGGATATTTACCGGCACGGGCCAAAGAAAGACTCGACCGTTTATATCCGATCTTGTCCGCGACCGCCTTGATTGACCCCAGTCTATCAATCGCTGTTTCCAAAAGATCGGCGGCATGGGCATCAAGCTGCGGATAGGTCATGGCTGCCCTCCGTCTGCTCATTGCGGTCAATCATATTGCCTTTAGACCAGACCGGAGCAAGCGGCCCTGTATTCTTTATCAGACGGTAAACTTTGAAGCCGTTTGACGTTTCAGCCGTGCCTTTTTCACGTGGGCCTAATTCTACAAGATAATAAGCGTTAAGCAGCAATCGAAAATAGGTTTGCAGATTATGTTCCGGCGCTTTGTCCTCGGCGGTTTTTGCCACCATACAAATGCTTGGAACGGTAAAGCGACCTTGTAAGCGCATGGCATTCCATGCCCTTTGCCGCAATGTATTGGCCGGTTGTTTTGCCAATATATGACGTGGCTTGTTCGGGCCGCTTGTGATGCTGCATCCCTTACTCAAAAAAATGCGGCCTTCCTGCGTCAAATGAAACCGGCCGCGCTCAATCCGCTCAATCAAGTATTTTTCGATCAATTTGCTGGCGGCCTTGCTGATTTCAGAGCGGTTAATCGGCAAATGCACGGCCAATTCATCAAGCGATTTAAAGCCTTTGCCTATCGCGCCCAAAATGGCAATTTGTGTTGTTCCTTGACCCGCCATCATACAATCTCCGGCACAAAAATTGGCTTGCCGCTGCGACGGTCATTGACCAGCAATTTGCCCGCCATATCGGAAAGCGCCATCGGGCTTTCTTGGGTAAATTCACCGCGCTTGCCAGCCCTTTCGATATTGGCAATCGCTTCCTTGATTTCGCGGTTAAAACCTCGCGTCACTTGATGGACAAAATTGACCAGATTGTCAGCCACTGGCACTTCGCAAATGGCATCCATAAACAAACGTACATCGGCCGCGCTTGACACATCAAAACTGACATATTGCGCGATACGGCTTGCAACCTGTGGCAAGGCCGTCAGATTGTCACGCAACTTGCCCATGCCCACCAATATGAAAACAATATCACCAAGATCGGAAAAATCACGGATGCTTTCCATAATGCGCGAATTGCGCGATATGTGGTCAGCTTCATCAACAACAACCGCAAAAGTCTGGCGTTGTTGTGCCATGAATGACTGGCGTTGCAACATGACTTCCATTGCTTGGCTAAAACGCTTTGCATAAGAGTGCATTGGCGTCACGTTCAATTCACCCAAAAGATCATTCAAAAACCAGCCGGGCGTCCATTCTTTTTTTGCCCGCACATAGATTGCATCATTCTGGATTGCCCAACGATGCAAGGCTGTTGTTTTACCAAGGCCCGGCAAGCCATCGACCGCCATTAAGCAAGCCTCTTGTGCGCCGCGCCGTTCCAGTGCCGACAAGGCACTGTGAAAACGCTGTATATTTTCCGTTTCTACAAATTCGTTTTTCATTTATAGTCTTTCTGTCTCTATGACTTCCGGCGTCAGGCGGCAGATCGGGCAAGCTTTACGAGGGCATCCAGATCAACGCCTTGGCGACCGAGAAAGTCGGCATTGTGTTTTGTTGCCAAAAGATCATCCCGAATATTCACTTGATCTTGTGGCGTCACTTTTTCAGGGTTATCCAAAAGCCAACGCGCATACTCGGCGTCATCCCTGAAATTCGGACGCTTGCTGGCTGTGGTGGAATTGTTTTGCTGCACTATTTGCGCATCATTGCTGGCAACCAGAACGGGGCGCGGCGCTTCAATCGGTTGCATTGGCACAACGGGTTCACTGTATGCGTCCAAAGTGATTGCGTGCAATTCTGCGTCAATCGCATCAACTTTGCGCATCGCACGCGCCTTGCGGCCTTTGTGGCGTTTTTCCATTGCTGCTTGTTCTGCACTGTACGGCACAAAGCGGGTCTTATGGCCTTCAAACTGTGCAACCGCTATCAGCTTACCGGGCTTTCTTTCGCCGTCAATCAAGACAATCTCGCGTACAACAACCTTTTGTGCGTCGTGTATGTCATAGGCAACGATAACCTCTTTGCCGTGGTACTTTTCCAGTTCCATTGCAAAGTAGCTATTACCCAGCCAATCAACCAGCGCACGGCGAGTCTTACGAATGACCCACGGTTGCAACAAGTCACGGGCTTCCTCATCGTCCACAAGATCGGGCGTGAAGCCATTGACAACAGAGCGTGTCCAGACTTCATTCGGCGTCATATGGCGGCGCTTGCCACTGACTGGATCAATCATCTTTTCAAGACCACGGTGCGGCCGGTCATTATAACGATCAATCAAATTCTGGCAGGCTTCCAAAAATTCAGCCCATGACGGCAATAAAGATGAAACACCGCTTGTTTGAATATCTTTGCGTGTTGTCTTATGAACGAGCGTTGACGCCTGCTTGTCCATGTCGCGGCCAATATAGGTTGGAAACTCACGCGATAGGCTTGTCCAACGCTTGTTAAAGTTTTCAATCACGCCCTTGGCTTGGCTATTGTACGCAATGGCGTGCGTCGGTGTTGTGCCTAGCCGTGACAAAAAGCCGGTTAAGTCATCTTCCATCTTCTTATTCTTATAGCCACGGCCATTGTCCGAATAGAACAAGGCGGGAATGGCGCAAGTGCGCGCTGCCATCAAAAGTGCGTCAATGACGGCATTGGCGTTTTCATCCAAGGCGGCCGACCAGCCGACAATCTTGCGGCTATGCGCATCTATTATGGTTGTAATTTCCGGCTTGAACGGTTGACCGTGCAACGGGTGTGCGATTTCCGCGTCAAAGGTTTTACCATCTGCCACATAGACAGACGCCGCCAAAAGATCGGACACATCGCGGCTCTTGTAAGCTTTCAGTGTTTTTAATTCATTCGGCCCCATGCGGCCGCGCTGTTTTTCAATTTCTGGCAGCTTGTCAAGTGCGTGTCGCACTTGCCGCAGGGTTGGCATTGTCTGACCTTGGTTATCCAAACACCAGCGTTCATAGGCTTGCGCAACGCTTGGCTTTTGTGGCTGGCGATAATATTTTAAAAAGCTTTTGAGCCAAACCGGTGTGGCTTCTTTTTCACGGGTCTTTTTTGGTGCAAGGGCTATCAACCCGCCATCTTCGCGCATTGCAAACCAGCGCGCAATTGTGCCGTGTGATAGGCCCCGCCCTTTGTCATTTGCATGTATTGCCAGCGCCGCCAGATCTGGCGCTAGCCGACCGGCTTGCAGATCAGCCAAGAATGACAAGATTGCACCACGTTGCGAGTCGCCTTTATCAAACATACGCATATTGATATGATGCAAGATACCGGCACGCGCGTTCATCACGTCCTTTTGTCGCGCTGTCAGATCAGTCATTTGCACTTGATCGGCCTTGACCAGATCACGGCTTTTTTGTTCCGCAACTTCAATCTGGCGAAACGGCAAAGTATGTTCAACCATCAACGCTGTTTGCAAGGCCATCGGCAGCAAAGAAATATGATATTCCATTCCACCACCGCCATTGCGTCCCTTGCGCTTGCGGCATAATGGTGAAGCTGACCAACCTTCACGGTCTGCCATTTCCAAAACCCGGAATTTTGAATGTGGTACAACTTTCAAACCTAAACGGACGGCAGCGTCTGCAATTTCCTGCGCGGTGTAATGTGATTGAAACAGGTTCATTTCAATGACCTCACTTTTCCCATGAGTGCATCAAGGCGTTTGGTACGTTTCTCGATTTCCTGTTCTTCACGCCATATCTCGATAATGTCGCCATAGCGCTCTGGCACTGCAATAAAACCAGCAAATTGGCAGACAAAAGCCAACAACCCATAACATTCGGTTGCATCTAAAAGCGCGATAAAACGCTCTAACGTGATTTTATGGGTTTCACGTGCCGGGCTGGCATAGGCATCCAGCATATTAACCGTTATGCTTTGATCTAAATAAGCCGACATATGAGCGGCAATTTCTTCACGGCTCTTGCCAGACTCTTGCATGGCATAAGCGACTGCGCGTGCAATTTGTACATTGAGCGTGCCACCTTTTGTAATTTCCGGCGCAAGCTTGGCCGCGACTTCTTCCGGGTGATAGTCACGGAAAAGATCAAGAGTATTCAAGTCGCGGCGCTTGCTCATTTTAGGCCAGTCCTTTTGCCTTGACCCAAGCCACAATCCGCTCGGCTTGCGCGGTCAGCACAACGTCAAGTTCATCATCTTTCAGTTTTGAAAGACCCGTTGATAATGCTGTAAATTTGCGCTCAATGGCTGACGGCAAACGGCCCTTGTCGAGAAGAATCAAAGCCTCAGCAACATTAGAAGCCTTGGGTGGTGTCGCCAAAATCAGCTTGAGTATGGCCTCTTGTTGTTTGGGCTTTTGCTCGGATAACATTTTCAGATTAGCCATATGATCGGCCAGCCATGTACCGACCACGCGGTCACGGCTTTTATCTGATAGGCCTTTCCAAACAGACACCGCCAGTTCAATCGAGCGTTTGGATATGCCCAAAACCTCGGCGGTCTTTTGTGCAAACGAAAAAATTTCGTTTGCAGAACCGTGACGGGCTTTCGCACCTGCCACACCGGCCTTCGTTTCAGGATACAACTGCTCATAAGCAAGCTTCAATTCATAAAGATGCTGACAGCGGTCAAGGCCTTTCGGCTCATTGCGTATAAGATTTTCAGTGACTTCTTCAAGCCGTGCCTCTTGCTCGTTTTTTGCCGTTGAAAGCAAAGCAGGGATTCGTTCTTCACCATTGACAATAAAAGCTTCAAGACGATGACGACCGGATACAAGCACCGGCTTACCTTCCTGTTCACGCACCTTGATCGGATATTGCAAGCCCTGTTCTTTAATGGAACCGGCCAGCGCATCAACATAAGCGGGGTTCATATGCCGCGCACGGTTTTCCGGTACGACGATTTTTTTGATTTCCAGATCAAGCACAAGGCGGTCAGTTAGAACCTTGTCAGCCTTAACCTGTTTTGTTGACATAGGGGCGTTCATGCGGCCTTCTCCATGTCAATCAAAGCGTTAGATTTTTTACTTTCTAACAGGGCTTTATATCTGCTAGAAACAATCCGAGGCTTTCTAAGTCGATAGCGTTCCGGCCAGAGGTCTTGCGGCTCCATATCTATAAAGGCTGCGATGACTGCTTCGGCTTTGGTGTTGTGTTTGGTTTTGACATGCGTGAAGGTGGCTTTATGAATGCCGCTTTCCCGTGCCAGTTCATTAAGGGTTGAACCGCGGCGGCGGACTTCGGCCTTAATGCCTTCCCAATCCAAGGGCGCTTTTGCCATTAGAAAAACTCCTAATTGAAAGCGGGTACTGCAATATCCGCTTTTTATTGGTTACTCGTTCAACTTTCAGAACCGAATTTCAGGTTCTTAAAAAAGAATATGCCAAAAACTTTTGGCACTGTCAAATACTTTTGGCACGGGAGCAGTTATGGATATTGAAAATGTCGCCGAACGACTTTTAGAAGAACGTGTAAGATTGGGTTACAACCAGTCTGCATTCGCCCGTCTTCTAGGTATTTCTAGGGAGACTTTACGACTGATAGAAATGGGAACATCTGTTTTTAAAGTTGATATTTTAATATCTGCGGCTGCGGCAGGTGTTGACGTTCAATATGTCATAACGGGAATTAGATCGGTTGATATAAAACGAATCGAAGAAAAAATAGGGTATGAAAAGAATGCAATAATCACTGATAGTAAAATAACAGGCATTGGAAACATTAGCGGGAATAATGTTCACGTCATTCATACAACGAATCATAAAACAATTACAAAAGCAGAAACAAAACCCGGCGCAGATCATATTAGTGTTGAACAAAGAGCGGGACTTAAGGATTTAGTTGATAAGATTGCCGCCCTTGAAAAATTAGTTAAAAAAAATCCAAAAGAACACAAGTCTATATGGGCAGCATTGAACCGCCATTGCAAAGTCAACACTTATACACTTATCCCAATAGATGAATTTGAAAAAGCAAGAAAATATCTTTTAATGTGGTTAGGTCGCCTTAATTCCAGCGCAACCGCTCCAGTCAAGGCGGGAGACCAATGGCGAAAAAGATATTACGGTTATATAAAGGTCAATACAAAATCACCTGATGAATCTGAAAATTTAAAGCAATATATGTCGCGCAATTATGGCGTGGATAGCCTTAAGGATTTAGATAATAACGAATTAAAAAAAGTGTATGAATATGTGGCAGGAAGAAAACGTAGGAGCCGTTAATATGTTGAAACGATGTCTTTATACGATTGGCCTATTATTTGCTGCAACAATAGCCGTATCTGCACAAGATATAAAAAACATAAGCGCTTTTGACTATCTTCTGGAATATGAAGATTTGACTGATAAGACCGTTCAAGTTGATGACTGCGTTGCCTATGGTGTCACCACAGACTTTTTTCTTTGCTCAGTTTCGACCGAAACGGGTACAGCAGGAACAATTGATATACGTCTTAAAGATACGCCAAAGAAACAATTGGCCTACGGTCTAAAAAAATGCGGCAGCATAATGGGAACAGAGGCAGACACCTGCACTGCAACCATTATAGGGACAGCAGGCAAAACAAATGGCGGTGACGCCATGATTAAGGCTAGCGCGATCATTTGGCGTGCTGAAAAGTGATTTTTTTAAGCGTGACACCTTGGGGTTTTATTCTTTCATGTGAAATGCTTAACAAGTGACTGTTTTTATTGAATAATAATAAGGTATCACGTAACACAACCCCATGTGTGCCAAACGTGACACCTTAAACCCCCATTTGTCTCAAATATCATGTCACATTCTAACGGCTCAATCAGTGCAAGGCCTTGCTGCACTTAGCTTTCCGTTTGATAGCACTTTGATTGAAAATGATATTAAAATGATAGCGGATTGATCGAAAATGATAGTTTGCCAGATCACGGCGATTTTTTCCGCTTTTCCCGTCACAATCTTGTTTTCATCATATTTTTCAGGCGATTGCGTGGTTTTCCGGTCAGATCGTCATGACTCAAATATCATGTAAATCTGTCTTAAATAATACAGTCCCCTACATGACGCATTGCGCTCTACTATGAAGAGGCATATCATGACTATTATTTAACCCCATGAAAGTGAAATATTATGAAACACAATGTCGGCAAGGTTGACCGTATCATACGATCCTTGATTGGATTGGTTTTGTTATCTCTTATCTTTTTTCTCGATGGCCCGATACGCTGGATCGGATTAATTGGTCTTGTTCCTCTTTTCACAGCCTATATACGTTACTGTCCGGGATATAAAATCTTTGGTTTATCCAGCTGTCCGATGAAAAAAGCCCCTAACAGCAATCATAAGCATTAAGATTTTCGTCAAAGACTTGATTTTTTGATGAAGAACTTAAATATGCGGTTCAAATCATCGATTTTAAAGGATCGGTCTTTATGGAAAAATTCGTCCTCACCGTAACCTGTCAATCGCGGCGCGGTATTGTCGCCGCTATTGCCGGATATCTGGCCGACCATGGCTGCAACATTATTGATAGCTCTCAGTTCGACGATATGAATACAGGGCATTTTTTCATGCGTGTGGCTTTTGTATCCGAACAAGGCAAAAAGCTTGACGAATTACGTAAAGGCTTTCGGTCCATTGCCGCGCCTTTAGGGATTGAAGCCAAATTCAGCCGCACAGATGCCCGTACCAAGGTCATTTTAATGGTCTCGCGTTTCGGCCACTGCCTCAACGATCTTTTATATCGTTGGCGCATCGGCGCTTTGCCAATTGATATTGTTGCCGTTATTTCCAACCATTTCGATTACCAAAAAATCGTCGTCAATCACGACATTCCTTTTCATTGCATAAAAGTCACCAAAGAAAACAAACCGCAAGCTGAAGCCGAGCTTATGAAGATCGTACATGATAGCGGTGCCGAACTGATTGTGCTTGCCCGCTATATGCAAATTCTATCCGATGAACTGTGTCGAGAAATGTCAGGCCGTATTATTAATATACACCATTCATTCTTGCCCAGCTTCAAAGGCGCAAATCCCTACAAACAGGCCTATGAGCGCGGTGTAAAACTCATCGGAGCAACAGCCCATTATGTCACCGCCGATCTGGATGAAGGCCCGATCATCGAACAGGATGTCGCTCGTATTACGCATGCACAAAATGCCGAAGATTATGTCTCCATTGGTCGTGATGTCGAAGCTCAGGTGCTGGCACGTGCCGTTCACGCCCATATCCAGAACCGCACCTTTATCAATGGCAACCGTGTTATTGTTTTCCCTGCAAGTCCGGGGGCCTATGCCTCTGAACGTATGGGGTAATACTGATCAGCTGCGCGCCTAAAATCCTATCCGCCCGACCGCCGGAATCTTGATACCCAAAGGCCAAAAGTCCAGTCCAGCAACCAGACCGCCAAGATTGAGCTCCAAACCACTCTGTTTACCCAGCGCCACCCCGAAAAGTCCTGAAACACTAAATTTGAAATCCATCGCCTGATGATCAAACCGCGCAACAATCCCGTCTCCCATAAAGTCACGCCCAATAGCATTGGGCGGTAAAACAGTTCCAATCTAGGGGACATCGCGTAGAATTGTTGCAACAAATGTATTGGAATTGGGACCAGGATAAAGCCTGTAATCACCCGCCTTACCATCAGGATAGGCTGCAATAGCAGCTTCCATTTTCGCAATCGTATCAATGGCCGCCTGTCCATGGAGTTCTTTTACAATAAAGGGGTGATTGGAATACCAATAGGCATCAGGCGCATAGGCATTATGGCGAAGCGCAGTCCCCCAACCGACAACATCATAACGTTGATACTTTGTTTCACCCGGCTTCTTATAAACCAGCCAGCTATGTACACCAAGAGCGCCTTTTAAACCGCCAAGCCGGGCCGCCATAACATAAAAGTCGGCCTTGTCTTTAGCCGGTTTTTCCAGCATACCGCTTGTTCCCCATTCAGCCACGCGAAAATTGGCGGGGCGATCTTTCATTGACCACCAAAAAATTGCGCAGCCAACTGGCAAGAGGTAAACAATCAATATAAAAAAGCAAAAACGTCTCAACCATTTCATGCCTGATCTCTATAAACGAAGATAAGGCATGAAAATGGCAGTAATCATTTTTTCATATCGACAAGTCGCTTGATCAGACTCGATGTATCATAACGTCCGCCACCCATAGCCTGTATATCGCCATAGAACTGATCGATGAGCGCGGTAATCGGCAATGTCGCGCCATTGGTTTTGGCTTCATCAAGACAAATACCCAGATCCTTGCGCATCCAGTCGACAGCAAAGCCATAATCGAATTTATCGGCAACCATATTATAACCGCGGTTCTCCATCTGCCACGAACCGGCGGCCCCTTTCGAGATCACATCGAGAACGGCATTGACATCCAGCCCTGCCTTCAGGCCGAAAGCCAGCCCCTCTGACAAGCCCTGTACCACACCGGCAAGACATATCTGGTTGATCATCTTGCAAAGCTGGCCCGCCCCGCTGGCACCCAATAGCCTTACGCCAACAGCATAGACGGCGATGACATCTTCAATTTTTTTATAAATTCCCTCATCTCCACCACACATAATAGTCAGCTTGCCATTTTCCGCACCGGCCTGTCCACCCGATACAGGCGCATCAATAAAACCAAGTCCGGCCTTGGCGGCATAGTCGGCCAATTCACGGGCAACCTTGGCTGATGCTGTCGTATGATCAACATAGATCGCACCTTTTTTCATGCTGCCGAATGCGCCTTCTTCCCCAATCGTAACCTGCCGCAGATCGTCATCATTACCGACACAGCTTAGAACAATATCCTGATTTTCAGCTGCCTCACGCGGTGTCTTGGCATATCGGCCACCATATTCCTTGACCCATTTTTCGGCCTTTGCTGTCGTACGATTATAGACGGTCACTTCATGTCCTGCCCGCATCAAATGTCCAGCCATCGGATATCCCATAACGCCCAACCCTAGAAATGCCAATTTTACCATTGCGGTTTTCTCTCCTCAAAACTTGTAATCATTATAATTGATGCATTGGATTCATATATGTTTGCAGATTTTAATGACTAATAGATCAGGCTGCAATCGAATATATCTATTCGATAATCAATCCTTTCATCTTATGGAGACCCTTAATGTTCTTATGTGAAGGCTTTGCTGTTACCGGCCCCGATCAGAAATTCCAACCCATCCATTTCGAGCGGCGCGATCCCCTGCCTTATGATGTCGACATTGAAATCCTCTATTGTGGCGTATGCCATTCCGATCTGCACACCGCCCGTGGAGAATGGGCAGGGACACAATATCCCTGTATTCCAGGGCATGAAATTGTCGGCCTTGTCAAACGTGTCGGCTCATCCGTAACAAAGTATAAGATCGGAGATAGGGTTGGCGTCGGCTGCATGGTCAACTCATGCCAGTCATGCCAATATTGTAATCAAGGGCTGGAACAATTCTGCATACAAGGCAATATCCAGACCTATAACAGTCCCGATCATGATACAGGACCTGATCGTTATACATTTGGCGGCTATTCAAAACGTGTTGTCGTCAACGAGAACTTTGTCCTTCGCATTCCCGACAATCTAGATCTGGCAGCAGCAGCACCTCTTCTTTGTGCCGGCATCACCACCTATTCTCCGCTACGCCACTGGAAAGTCCGGAAAGGCACGAAAGTAGGCGTTGCCGGTCTTGGTGGACTTGGCCATATGGCCGTTAAAATTGCCCACGCCATGGGAGCCGATGTCACAATGTTAACCACATCGCCATCCAAAGCCGATGACGCCAAAAAACTCGGTGCCCACCATATTGTCATCACCAAAGACGCAGATGCCTTTGCCAAAGCGGCAAGCTCACTTGATCTCATCATTGATACAGTCGCCGCCAAGCATGATATCAATACCTATCTCAACCTTCTCAAGGTCGATGGTACTTTGGTTCAAGTCGGCGCACCGGTCGAACCACTTGATGTACAGGCATTCAGCCTCATTCCCACACGCCGTTCTTTTGCCGGCTCATGTATCGGCGGCATAGCCGAAACTCAGGAAATGCTCGACTTTTGTGCAGCCTATAATATTACCGCCGACATCGAAATAATTAAAGGACAGGACATCGAAACAGCCTATGCACGCATGCTGAAAAGCGATGTCAAATATCGCTTTGTCATCGATATAGCCAATAGTTAAGGATAGAAGATGGAAATAATTAAAAGCGGTGCCCGCCCTTCCAAACAGCAACCCTCAAGCTGGTTTACCGGTACGGTACGTTATGATGCAGCCCTTGATCCACATGCGGGTTCCGATCTTTCTGGTGGCCACGTCACATTCGAACCCGGCGCACGGACCCACTGGCATACACACCCCAAAGGACAAGTTCTGATCGTAACTTTCGGCCGTGGTCTGGTCCAGCGTGAAGGCGGCAAGATCGAAGAAATCCACGCCGGCGACATTGTATGGTTCGAACCGAATGAAAAACACTGGCATGGTGCAAGTGCGACCACAGCCATGTCTCATTATGCCTTTGCCGAGAGTGTCAATGGCAGTCCCGTTAACTGGTTGGAACCTGTCACAGACAAAGATTATCAAAATAATTAACAAAAACGATTATTTTTGATTTAAATCAACCGGCATAAAATGCCGGTTTTTTTATGTCCCCCTCCCTAACCTATAGAAAAAAATGCTCTTTTTTGGAATGGTTCTAAAACATGAGTATTGACAGAAGGTTTATTTTCCGTTTTTAAAACAATACTTTTTTTATCAACTTTTATGTCTTGAGGGAATATTGACATGATTTTGAAGTCGCAAAGCGGGGTCTTTACGTTCAACAAAGCGTTCATGGCGCTGCTGGCCTGCAGCGTAATGACAAGTGTCATAGGACAAATTCCGGTAGCTGAAGCCCAAACTGCACAAGAACGTACGGAAAAAGCCAAAAAACAGAAAAACGGCACAGTACAACAACAGACACAATCAGGTGATCAGGCAACCAATCAAAGTGCCAATGAACAACAGCAGATTGAACAGGCTGCCCAAGGCTCGTTATTGTTGAATGAAGTTGTCGTGAGTGCCACCGGCTTCGAACAAACGGTAAAAGACGCACCGGCTTCCATTTCCGTTATCCCGCGTGAAGAAATCGAAAAAGGATCATTCCATGATCTGACCGATGCACTGCGCAGTGTACAGGGCGTAGCAGTCACCGGTTCTGCCGGTGAACAGGACATCTATATGCGTGGTCTGCCCGGCCAATATACGTTGATCCTAATTGACGGCAAGCGCATGAATACACGCAATTCACGCACCAATGGCAACTCGGGGTATGAGCAAAGCTTCATCCCACCAGCTGCTGCTATCGACAGAATTGAAGTTGTTCGTGGGCCCATGTCATCACTTTATGGTTCGGATGCAATGGGTGGTGTGATCAATGTTATCACACGTAAAGTACCGGAAAAATGGACCGGCAGCATCACAGTTGACGGCACCGCCAATGAAAGCTCCCAATATGGCAATTCCTATGGCGGCAATTATTATGCAGCCGGGCCGCTCGCACCAAATGTCATTGGATTGCAAATGTGGGGACGCGGTTTCAAACGCAATGAAGATCATATTGCAAGCGGTACACCCGAGAAGAAGGAAACCGATTTTACCGGACGCGTAACAATTACACCGAACGAAAATCACGATATTGTTCTTGAAGGCGGAACAACCAATCTGAAGCGCTATTCAGAATGGAATACAGACGCCCCGAGCTATAACTATAATGAACGCGACCATTTGATGGCGTCATATACCGGTCGTTTTGATTGGACAACAGCCGAATTTTCTATTCTTCAGGAACAGACCAAACGGACTTCCTGGCAATGGGATAACAAGATAAATAATTATGAACAGTCGGCACGACAACCATATGTTGTCAATACGGTATATGACGGCAAGTTCACCACGCCATTTGAGCTGTTCGGCAATCATACACTGGTCACCGGCGGTCAATACATCCAGACCGATCTCAATGATCAAAATCCGGGCAAACGGGATAATCAGAATTATGACTTCAGCGTTGACCAATGGGCTCTTTTCGCCGAAGATGAATGGTGGCTGACCAATGACTTCGCCTTGACCGGCGGCATCCGTGCCGACCATCATGATCTTTATGACACCCATTGGAGCCCGCGTCTTTATGGCGTCTGGCACGCCACTGAAAACTTTACCCTGAAAGGCGGTATGTCATCAGGCTTCCGTGCACCCGATATTCGTTCAATCATTCCCGGCTATGCATATACAACCGGCGGGCGTGGCTGTTACTTCGGTGACCAGAGCAACCGACCCAGCAAAAAAAATCCCTGTGGCGTCATTATCGGCGGTGAGGGACTAGAAGCTGAAAAGAGTACATCCTATGAATTTGCCGTCATCTATGACAATCTCTACAATCTGAATTTGGGCGCTACCTATTTTTATACCAAGTTCAAGGATAAAATTGTCAATCAGCGTAAATACGACGCCAATGGCAATTACGCACTTTGGAGTGAAGACCCACGATATACAGTTTTTGAAAATCTAAATATCGATGAAGCTGTTATGCAAGGCATCGAATTGACAGGCATGTGGGCTGTAACAGAAAAAATCCATATACGTGCCAATTATACCTATACCGACTCCGAACAGAAAACCGGTGACTATAAAGACTTTCCGCTGGCACGTACGCCTGAACATATGGGCAATGTGCGCATTGACTGGCAAACGCCTGTTGAAGCGTTGAATGTATGGGGGGCTGGTAATTATCACGGTAAGGAAATCAATGCGGGATTGCGTATCGGTTCCAACGGCAAAGAACTTAAAAACAAGCTCGGCAAGGTCGCACGTGAATATGATGACTATTACACATTTGACATCGGTACCAATTACAAATTCAGTGAACATGTGACATTGAATGCCGCCGTCTACAACCTTTTCAACAAGGAAGTATCAACCGACGAGTTCAACAATGTAATGGAAGGCCGCCGTTACTGGATTTCCATGACATCAAACTTCTAAACAAGCGCAAAAATCCAAGATGCTGAAAAAACCAAGTATCAATCTGATAAAACTTCCTATGGCGATTTTCGCCATAGGTTTTTTACTATTCTGTCTGCCCAACCTATTACATGCGGATCAAAGAGAAAAAACAATTGATTACAAATCTGCATCTGGCAAGACTTATCGTATTTTTATCCGGCAACCTGAATATCCTATGCCTGAAAAAGGTTGGCCACTTATCATGCTGCTTGATGGCAATACAACCTTTGCTATCGCATCAGCTGAAAAACCGCAGGCCTTGATTGTCGCAATCGGTTATCCGACCCGAGATAAAAAAGAGATTGTCCAGAAACGCTTCTTTGACCTTACAACCAAAGCAGAGGCCGAAAATATTCCGTTAAGACAGGGGATGAAAACACCGAAAACAGGTGGTGAAGCTACATATCGTACGGTCATCATCAATGATATTTTGCCAATAATCTTTGAAAAATATAAAGTCAATCCCAATGACATGACACTCTATGGTCATTCTCTAGGCGGCCTATTTGTCATGAATTCATTTTTCTCTGATGATATGATGGCCTTCTCAAATTACTGCGCCGCAGACCCTTCAATATGGTGGAACAAACACCAATATATGAAAAATCTGAAAAAGGTATCATCATATAAAGCCACCCCCCATTTGCAGATCACAACATCCGGCAAACGTATCAAGACACATAACAATGACAAAAAAGCCATTCAAAAAATAAAGAAACTGCGTTCAGGCCCTAATGGTGCAGACGTATCGAAAATTCTGGCACAAAAAGGCTTTCCAAATGACTATATCGCCCATCCGAATGAGACCCACGGCAGTCTGATCAAACCATCAATCCACGATTGCCTGATTTTTTCTGGGCTTATTCATCCAGAACATTCAACAACCAAATGAGGAAACAATGATTAACAGACGTAAATCCCTAATCGGCGCGTTGGTAGGCGCTCTTGCTCTTTCCATCGGCTTTGCCGGGCCTGCTGCGGCCGACATCACAATCAAACATGTATCCGGTGAAACAAAAGTTCCAGAAAACCCCAAAAAGGTTGTTGTCTTTGATCTCGCCAGCATCGACAATATCTCGCGTCTGGGGGCGGCTGATGCGATTATTGCTGTACCTGAAGGTGTAAAGCCCAAATATTTGGAAAACTTTAATGATAAAAAATATACAAAAGTCGGCAGCCTATTTGAACCCAACTATGAAACAGTTGCCAGTCTGCAACCCGATCTCATCATTGTTGCTGGTCGCTCGCAGAAAAAATATGCAGATCTTGCCAAGATTGCTCCAACCATCGACCTGACGGTTAGCACCGAAGATTATCTGAAAGATGTAGATCGCAATATCACGCTTCTCGGTCAGATTTTCAGCAAGCAGGATCAAGCAAAAGCTGAAATCGCAAAGCTCAATGAAACCCTTGCCACTGTACGCAAAAATGCTGAAGGAAAAGGCAAAGGTATGCTAATTCTCACAACAGGCGGCAAGATAAGCGCCTTCGGTCCAGGCTCACGCTTCGGCCTTCTCTATTCCGGCTACGGCATTGCCCCAGCCGATACAGAAGTGACCAAAGGCAATCATGGCAAGAGCACATCATTCGAATTTATTGCCGAGACCAATCCCGATTGGCTTTTTGTTATTGATCGTGATGCCGCGATCGGCCGTGAAGGCCAGTCGGCTGCACAGATACTTGACAATGACGTCATCAACGAGACAAATGCAGCGAAAAACAAACATATTGTCTATCTCGATCCCCAAAACTGGTATCTTGTCGGCGGTGGGCTAACCGGCCTGACAGAGACTGCCAATCAACTGAATGCCGCATTCAAATGAGCGATCTCAAGACCATTGCCACTACTTGACAAAAAAAGTCAAGAAATGGGTTGATTGTCTGTGATTTTAAGGCTTTAACACAGGGATGTTTGCCGATGAACGGCAAATATCCCTTTTATCTAAAGCCGGAAAAAATCGTGAAAAAACTCAGCCTCGGTATTTTCATTGTTTTCTTATTGGCAATTGCCAGTACATTTTACGGCTATTATGATGTCACCCCCGCCCATCTATTGGCAGGAGATAGCAAAAGCTGGCTCTACCTCATCCAAACTCGTCTACCACGCACCGCAGCCATTATCTTGACCGGTATTTCATTGGCTCTTTCGGGCATGATCATGCAATTGCTGGTTCGCAACCGCTTTGTCGAGCCATCGACAGCAGGCGTAACGGAATCTGCCTCTTTGGGCATTCTGATAATCATGATATTCATGCCGGGACTTCCCGTTATCGGAAAAATGACTGTAGCATCGGTTTTTGCCTTTGCTGGCTCAATGCTCTTTGTTTTTATTCTTCGCCAAATTCCACTACGCTCTGTATTGATTGTACCATTAACAGGAATCATGCTGGGTTACGTTATCGGAGCCCTGACAAATGGCATTGCCGATCAGGAAATGTTGTTACCATCCTTACAGGCCTATCTCTTCGGCTCTTTCAGTATGATCATCAAAGGCAATTATGAATTATTGTGGCTGTCATTGCCACTTTGCATTGCTGCCTATCTGGCAGCCGACCGTTTCACAGTTGCCGGACTGGGGGAAACTTTTACGACCAATCTCGGTCTTAATTATCGTCATGTCATGTTTATCGGTCTTGTCATCATTTCACTAATTGCCGGTCTGGTCATAACAACCGTTGGACGCATTCCCTTCATCGGGCTAATCGTTCCCAATATTGTATCTATCATTATGGGCGACAATATGCGTCGCACAGCACCTTATGTTGCGGTTACCGGTGCCGGACTGGTTCTCATTTGTGATATTTTAGGCCGTCTGCCGACTGACGGCAGCGAATTACCCGTCGGTACAATTATGGGTGTAATCGGCAGTTTTATCTTCATTGCCCTCTTATTGCGATGGAGAAAACATATTGGCTAAGAACAAAATTGCCCCTGTTTTTATCTGGCTGTTCGTCATTGCATTGGTCGTGATCGGGCTTTATATGGGCTGGAATATCAATCGGCTGACATGGACCTTCCGCTTTAACAAACTCGCCAGCCTATTGCTGATTGCCTATACAATTTCCATTTCGACCGTTTTGTTCCAAACCGTTGCCAACAACCGGATTCTGACACCCTCAATTATGGGATTTGACCAACTCTATATCCTCATTCAAACAATCATCGTCTATTTTCTTGGCTCCTCTGTCATTCCCGGTGTCACAGCGGAAATGGAATTCATTGCCATCGCGCTCATTCTTGTGCTGTTCTCGACCTGCCTTTTCCGCTGGCTTTTCTCTAATAGTATCAAAGGATTGCATCTGACATTACTCATCGGCGTTGTCTTTGGCGGTCTGTTTTTCAGTCTGCGTATGTTGATGCAACTGGCACTGAACCCTGATGACGCCGTTAATCTGGTTGACAAGATGTTTGCCAATTTCAATCTGATGAATACCAATCTAGTCGGCATTGCTACCATTATCGTCTTCATCGTATCGCTTGTCGGCTGGCGAAAAAGACACGTATTCGATGTATTGGCTTTGGGGCGCGATGTCGCAATAAATCTTGGTGTCGATTACCACCGCCAAGTTACCCATATCCTGATTATGGTCTCTATCCTCGTATCAGTCTCGACAGCTCTTGTTGGACCGGTTACATTTTTTGGTCTGCTGGTCGCAAGCCTCGCCTATCAATTCGCGCCTGATGGCAAACATAAGAATGTCCTTCCTATCGCTGTATTGCTGTCAATTATCTTTCTTGTTGGCAGCCAGTTTATTCTTGAACAATTGTTCAATATGGCAAGTCGCCTATCTTTCATCATCGAATTTTTCGGCGGCATTATCTTTCTGACCCTATTAGTAAGGGGAAAGCTTAAATGATTGAAATTCGGAACGTTACAAAGCGCTATAATGATGCATTGGTTATCAATGATGTCACATTGACCATCCCCAAAAAAGGAATTGTATCCATTATCGGCCCCAATGGTGCCGGCAAATCAACCTTACTGACCATGATTGCCCGTCTTATCGGTTTTGATAGCGGTTCCATCCATGTGGAAGGACTGAATATCTGTCATGCTAAAGGTACCGATTTTGCCCAGAAACTGTCCATTCTACGACAAGAAAATACCCTGACAGCACGATTGACAGTTCTTGATCTCGTCAGTTTTGGCCGATACCCCTATTCCAAGGGACGGCTGAACAATAAAGATCGGCAATTTATTGAAAGTGCTATCCGCTATCTTGGCCTTGAGGGACTGGAGCAACGCTTTCTGGATGAATTATCAGGCGGCCAGCGCCAACGAGCTTTTGTCGCCATGGTTATGGCACAAGATACCGATTATGTCTTATTGGATGAACCGCTTAACAACCTTGATATGAAACATTCAGTCGCCATGATGAAACAATTGCGTCATGCAGCCGATACATTAGATAAAACTATCATCATGGTGATGCATGATATCAATTTTGCCTCCTGCTATTCAGACCTCATCATTGCCTTGAAAGAAGGACATATAATCCGGCAAGGCTCGCCACAGGAAATTGTTTCTCCTGAAACACTGAAAGAGATATATGATCTTGATATCAAGGTTGAAATGATTGAAGGGCACCCGATAGCCATCTATTACAAATAAATAGACCAAGATTAAAATCCGGCATTGATTATGAAGCATAAAACTAAAAAAACATCCTCCCATACTATGCCGCATCATCTTACATCGACGCTCATGTCCATGATTGGCATATCTATCGCCATTATCATGGCCATGATTGATACCGGCATTACCAATACCGCTTTGCCCACGATGGCTGGCGAATTTATCGTCAGTGATTCCGTTATCATCTGGGCAGTCACATCCTATCTGCTCGCTATGGTCGCTTTAACGATGCCTTTTGCCAGTCTCGGCGAGGTTTATGGCTATCGGAAAATATTCCTCATCGGATATGTGGTCTTTACAATCGCCTCACTTTTATGCGGCCTTTCACAATCCTTTGAATTTCTTATCTTTTCACGCGCGTTGCAAGGCATAGGCGCGGCAGCGCTTCTAAGTACAAACCTTTCTCTCATCCGTTTCATCTTTCCACCTGAAAAACTGGGAATGGGCCTTGGCATCAATGGTCTTTGCATGGGGGTAGGTTTCTCCTTGGGGCCAACCATCGCTTCAATCATCCTATGGTTTACTTCGTGGCACTGGCTGTTTTTCATCAATGTGCCCATCGGCCTTATCGGCGGGATAATCGCTTGGCGTCATTTGCCGGTAACACCCTTGGCACAATACCGTTTCGATCTCTTTGCAGCACTCTTTTGCGCCGTCACCTTTTCAGCTTTTGTCATGGGTGTTGGTGAACTCGCCCACATCAGCTCATGGCGTACCGTACTTTTTGCCTTTGCCCTTTCATGCATTTCATTCATCGCCCTGACATTACGGGAAAAAGGACACAAAGCACCATTTATGGCTGTAGATCTCTTTCGCTTTCCTGCTTTTTCTATATCTGTTGCCGCCATTCTTTTTGTCTTTATCGCACAAGGTATTGCCTTTGTGACGCTTCCTTTTCTTTTTCAGAATATCCTGAATCGCAGCGTTGCAGAAATTGGCTTTATCATTGCCCCATGGCCAGCTTGTGCTGCCTGTTCTTCAATTTTTGTCGGTCGTCTTTCCGACCGGATAAAACCGACACTTCTGGTTTGTATCGGTATGTTTCTTGTTGCCTGCGGCCTGTCGCTGATCAGCACATTACCCAAAGCAACACCCAATATTGTTATTATCATACTCATGATGATTTCAGGCTGCGGAATGGGTTTTTTCAATGCTCCCAATCAACGTATTGTTATATCCGCCACTCCACGTGAGCGTACTGGTGCCGCCAATGGCATGATGAATATGGCCCGCCTTCTTGGCCAATCAACCGGTGCTGCACTGGTGGCCTTTTTCCTCAGCCTCTCATCCCTACAAGGCCCCTATTTTGCCTTATGGACAGGCATTGGCGCAATTTTGATTGCGCTCCTACTCAATGTCTTACAACTTGTTCGTAAAACATAACAAGTCCTGCTTCAGATTGTCTCAACACCTTGTGCAAACATGATAATGCGGCAATCTATTTTCAGATTCAAAATCTAATCATTAGTGAAGCGCGTTTCCAATAAATCGGTTTCCCGAATAAGTTTTTTCAGCGTTTCTTCCGACAACTGATGTCGCCGCCCATAAGCGACATAAATCTTACGCTCTGCACGCAAGGCTTCTAAATGCAATTCCCTTTCAATTTCAGCTGTTTTATGCGCAAGCACAAAATCTTCATCACTTCCCCCCTCACCAGTTAATTGTGCACGATAGTTCTCCATAACGCGAGCAGCAGCAGCCGTATAAATATCGGCATCCGCCCGCCCCTCTCCTCGATCATGCACCGCTTGCTCTACCGCACGAATAGCAGCTTCAGCCGCTACCGAACGCGCACGATCTTCTTCTCGCTGATGCGATGGCTCAGGCGGCAATTCGATATCTTTTAAAAGATAAGGCAGAGCGATGCTGGCTGCAATCAAAGACAAGAGGATGACACCGGCGCTTAAGAAAATAATCAATCCACGCAATGGAAAATCCGGCACCAATGTCAAGACACCAGCAAGGGTAACCGTACCCCTCACCCCTGACAACGAGATCACCGCAACCAGACGCCACCCGGGAACAAATTGCTTTATACCTTTTCGAGAAGCCCGAGATAAGGTGAAACGCAACGATACCCAAACCCAGACAAATCGCAAAACGGCAAGGGCAAAATTAATCGCGACAACATAAAGAATAAGCCATAATGGATCAAAATGACCCGTTTCAAGGGCCACATTGGCAGCACTTGAAATAATCTGCGGTAATTGTTCGCCCAGCAGCACAAATATAACACCATTAAGAACAAACTGCATCATATCCCATACAGCAAGGCGGCGCATACGTGTTGTTGCCAACCGGCCGATATAATTATCGGTAAAGCTCATTGTAATACCGGCTGCAACAGCAGCAAGAATACCGGAAGCCTCGACACGTTCGGCCAAAAGATAAGCAATAAAGGGAATGAGCAGACTAATAATAATCTGAACGCTTGGCTCCTCACCGAATTTACGAGTCCACCGATCCAGCACCCACATGACAATGAAGGTAACAATAGCACCGATGGCAAGCCCGGCGAGCGACGTCCATACAAAAGTTCCAAAAGCCAAAGACAAGGAAAAAGCCGTCCCCATAGCCGCTTTTGCCGCAAAGTTCATACTAACAAGACCGGAAGCATCGTTGAGCAGAGACTCCCCTTCCAATATATGCATCAACCGTTTAGGCATCGGAACACGCTTAGCAATGGCACTGACCGCGACAGGATCCGTCGGTGAAACAATGGCAGCCAAAGCAAAAGCTGCAGCCATCGGCATCGAAGGTATCATCCAATAAATAAATAAACCCACACCCAGCACAGTGAAAATAACAAGGCCTAGAGCCAATTGCAAAACTGTCCACTTATCCCGTGACAACGCTTCTTTGGAAATCCGCCAACCGTCCAGAAAAAGCAGCGGCGGCAAAAACAGCAAAAAGAAAATATCTGGGCTTAACGTAACGCCAAATGACATGGTCGATAAAACTGCACCAATAGTAATTTGGATCAATGGAATAGGTATACCAATCGGTATGATGCGTATCACCGCATCACTAACGACAACAGCCGCAAGCAGGATAAGAATAAGAAGAACAATTTCCACGGACAGCCTATTTCTTCACGTTCCAACATCATGATAATGTATGAATATCATGAAGCTATAAATTGATTATGGTTTTTGAAAGAGCCAATATGAATCATCTTAATGACATTTACTTGAACACCACAGGATTATGAAGAAAAAATAAAAACCAAACGGCGGGCGAGACAAAATCGAACCGAATTGAAAAGAAGTTAAACTTCCAAATCAAGTATCATTAGGCCGCGTTGTGACATTGCGAAGATGACGACAAAATCACCCGTGCATGATATCAAAAGCCCGTTCAGACCAAGGCGCGATCGATGAAAAAACTATTGCTTCTATTTTTTATATCCCTGACATTATCAACGCATGCATCGGCTGAATGGCATGGTTTCAAATAGGGAGCAGACTTTGAAAGCGTATATCGTGAACTAGAGAACAAACAAAAATCATCACCCGACATCTATAGCAAATCTCAGAACGACAAAAATTGCAATTCTGACACAATATAAATCTGAATACGGATTGTTTGATCTAGCATTTGTGTTTGGTGATAAAAATGAATTGAATAAAATATATTATATTTCAGATAATCCCGAACCCTGCGAAAAAACGAAATACGATCTTATTAATAAATATAAAGGCTATACCGGTAATCCGGATGAAAAACCGATCACGGTGCTTTTTTGGACGACACATGACAGTCGAGTTAAGTTTCGCTATCGATCCAGACCAGACGACAGTCAAAATATCTCCTGCAACATAACAGCATCCGATGCCCGCTTAAGGAACTAGAATTGAAATATTTTTCCAAAACAACATATCCGATTTTATTTTCCGCGGGACTAAAATCCAGTTATCCATATCAACAAAACTTAACTTCCTAATACGAATATCATAAGCTTTATTCAGACAACCTGCTCTGCATAAGAACCTCGATAAAAACCGGTCACAATGACTGGTTTATAGTTTTCGACTGTCATAAGCCCATTGTAGCAAAGCCTGCCTTTGGCGGCGGCGACAAAAAATATCACCTTCTTCGCAGTTTCTACGTAATTGCTGAACGTGCCGTTTCATAGCTTTCCAACGTTTGATTTGGCGCATATCTTCACCCTGAATACGCCGCCCCCTATAATAGCGGCAGTACCATTGAAACCATCCGCGTGGATCTTCAGCATATATCCACCCCTTTGCTCGCCAATAACTCAACGGTTTTCCTGCCAATACCCTGAAATAATTCAAGTCTGCGTTACGGCCTTCTGGAGAAAGTTTTGCTTGTTTAAACCAAAATGTAGGAAATTCATTCTGACAATCAGTCATGTATTTCCCCCCCATAACCCCCATTCCCAGCATTTCTATCGGTGTTAAATCTGGCGTAAATTCAGGATGGAAATTATCTCCTTCATCACAGGTCAGTTGATACCGATAATCCTGCTGCATTTTATCATTAATAATAATCCATTGAGACATAATCATTTTTCCATTCAATGATTTTAAAGATAGCACATATTTCCGTTTATTTATGAATAATCATCAGCACATTATCGATATCAGCACGCATATCGGTGCGCGTATCAGTGCGCAACACAAAACATCAATTTCATAAGCTATATGATTTTACTGGTCGGAGTGAGAGGATTCGAACCTCCGACCCCCTCGTCCCGAACGTCAGGGCACATTGTAAAAACCCCACAAATCCAACGATTCTTGATTACTATTGATAGCTATTATCACGTTTTGTTCGTGACAAATTCATGCTTTTTGTGACACATCTGTGACACATTCCCCCTATGTTCTTTTGGAAGGTTTACCCAGAAGGCGAATGTTCACAATACCTGTCTGATAGTTTGGGTGATGATGAAGATATGTTCGCTCTAACTCTTCGATTGTGACACCGGCAAAGCCAGACACTTCTATAATAGGCAACCCAGCTTGCATGAGCCATGTTATGGCCGTATGGCGTAGCGCATGAGGTATTACTTTATCATCAAGCCCTGCGGCTTCTCTTGCGCTTCTGAACGACTTTTCCAAGCGCCCTATCTCTCTTCCCCCAAAATGAACAACGTGCCTAATTTCCCCATCAATGCTATGCCAGCGCTTCATGTGCGCTAATAGCCTGTTGGGTATTCTTATGGGTGGTGTTCTTTTTTTTGTTTCTGCCTTGCCTTCTGGACGGCGGTACATAACTTCATTTTCAAGGTCTATCCAGCCGCCGGTCGTGTTTGGCATCCATTGCAACCGCAATATAGCCTCATGTCGCGTTGCTGTATAAAGTGCTATGAGAATAAAGCGAACAAGATGATTACGCCTGTCTGCCCGATAGCAAGCCCATAAAAGTTTTGCTGCTTCATCTCTGCTCAACCATCTTTCCCGTGGCTTTGACTTTTCAGGAAGCGTGAAAACTGGCTCCGCTTCCATTCCATATTCTGCTTTATAATGTTTTACTGCTGCACGTAAATTTTCAAGGTCACGTCTTGCTCCCGAAAAAGTTCCTCTTTTTTCAGTAAATTCACGACATGTAGGACCAAGAATTTCTGATACTGTTTTATTTCCCCAATAATTATTCAACCTACTGATAGAGGCCGCAAGCTCTGATGGTCGAGGTGATTTATCAATCTTATAATCAAAATACACATTTAAAACATCTGCGATTGGAATTTCAGCACTTTGGCCGTTTTCTGTGATGGGCTGGTGCTTTTCTCCGATATATTCTGCAAGCGCTTGCTCTGCCTCTGCAATTTGATGCTCAAGGAATCCTGTGCGCTTTTGATTGTATCCGTCTTTGATGAGCCACCAGACCCTTGGCGTTCCATCTTGCAATGGTCTCCCTCTTTTTTTAATGAGGTGCGGTGGCTTTCGGTCACGAGACATCTTCTTTTCATTTCCTCAATTGCAGCCTTGGTTACAAAGTCTTTTCCAGCAATTCGCATAATATCCAGATTGCCACGTTTCGCTTCAGAACGTAAGCCAGTAGGCTTAACAGCATTAGCAAAGAACAATTCACACGCATCTTCAAGCCGAATTGGCTGATCTTCTGCCAAGGTTTGAATTGATAGGGCAGTTTTCCCCATTATCCACCTCCCTTCATTTCCAGACCGGCGCGGTCAAGCCATTCTTGCCATTTTACGCTGAAAGCATTGAGTGCAGCATCTACAGAATTGTATGGAGCCACCTCTTCTTTCAATGTCGAAGAAAAGCCATCAATGCCACCACGACAAGTAACATGGAATTTCCCCTTTGACGGCGCTATGTGGCCAAGAAGAATTTCACCGCATCTTATTTCAAACCATTTATCTACAGGAACAGTTTTAAGCATTTTCAGCCTCCAGTACAGCACGTCCGGCTGGTGTTGGTATGAATATGCGATATACAATGCCACCTATCGTGTATTGTCTGCTCTCTTCCATCATACCCTTTTCTGTCAGAACAATGAGCGTCTTCACAATGCCATTGCTCCCATAAAAAATTGGAACACGTACACCACACGAGTATTCAGACAAGACGTGTCTTTGTTTTTTTGTCAGTGTCATCACCAATCTCCGCCATCACTAGGGATATCGATTGTATCTATAATCATATCAGAAGATACTGAGCCATTTTTATATACACGCTCTCCATTTTCATTTGTTTTGAGAACGTAAAGTCTTGAGCCATTTGTAAAAAGCCACAGTTTTTCAGGCCAATTAGATGCTACTGTTTTTAAAGCTTCAATAGCTTGTTTTTCTCGCTTTGTCAGTGTCATGGCTGGCTCTCCTCCATGGCATCAAGAGCAGCTCTGTAAACATTAACGCGATACTCCTCATGGCTGACATCGAGAGAATAACCATCAATCACAAATTTAAGTGCAGCCTCCAGATTTTCCATCCGCTCTTTCAAGGCTTCGTTTTCGGCGACAAGGGATTCGTGTTGTTCGTGATTATTTACAAGATCAATGATGAGCGTCGCATCTTCTGGGTCATAGTCACCGAAATGTAAAACTGTGTTACCATCTGCGTCTATTATATAGATATCGTTTGGCTTCCCAACAAATTCAGCAAGTTCCCAAGGCGTCTTTGAATGGCTCATGGCTGCACCTTTTTAAGCACAGGATAACCGGCTTCAAGCATAATCTCGTCAGCCTCTTTTAAAGTTATTGAAGTCCCGCCGTATTCCAAAAGCTCTACCAAACCATCAGCCGCTGGAATGTCTGAATATACTATTCCATATCTTTCTTCAAATTTTGAAGCGATTTCTAAGTTCAATTTTTGATACCTATTGGCAGCATTCATTAAACGCATAAGGTCAGCAGTTGTTAGATTTGATTTGCTCATGGCTGCACCTCGTCTGCACTTAGACCAAAAACGCAATAATCAACATCAATGCCCCACTTTCCGCCCGGCAGAACATATGTAATTTTACGAAGTGTCGAGCTGCCTTCTGATGTGGTTAACCTAACCAAGTCACCGGACTGAAAGCCCCTGTCATTATACCTTACCTCGAATAATTTACGTCCATCCATGATAGCCTCAAAGAAACAAGGCTCTATTTTCAATTCATGGGTTTTCATGGCTGCACCTCGCATGGTGGGATTTCGGCGAAGTGGGTGATTTTAAGGACTACATTATCGCCAATAGAGTCTCGCCAAACATCTTTGTATGTGCAATCAGGCAAACGAAACCCAAGCCCCTTTTCATCGACAACCCAAAGATCATATCTCGCACCCTCCACCCTCGGGCATTGCTCTATAGGCTTCCAGAAGGGTTCTGGGTGAAGCTTGGTGTGGTCGAGTATGCTTGATACAGCTTTTACATAATGTTTTTGGCAAGCGTATTCCGCATCAATATCTGTTGTAAAAATACCAACATGATTAAAGTCGGGGGCTTCTGCCTCAAACTTTCCTTTCCATGGAATAATTACATATATACCAAGAGGTGTTTCCGCCTTAAGCTGGCGGTATGGATTGCCCGTCCACTCAAGCGGCTTCACAATGTCTGCTATGTCTGGCTGTCTGCATGTTGTCTGTTGGGTCATGGCTCAATCCTCACGCTGCGTTTGCAATTGCATCGCCATAATGGGATGCAAGGATACGGTTCATCTCTCGGACAAGATCAGAACGATTAAAACGAATATGAACCGTGCCTTTTTTGAACCATTTGAAATAGAAATATTCAGTCGCGCATTCTGTCTTTCCTTCGCTCATAGCAATTGAACAGAAGGCGGATGCATCCGTATTGTGTGGTGTCCGATCAAGAATGTGCATAATGCGATCAAGGTCTTTAATTATTGGCTGAACTTCATAGCCTCCACTAGCTCTAGTCAGCCAATTTTTTGAATAATCGGAATAGCCAGCAACAAAGATTATTTTATCATCAAACCTAAAACGATTGTTTGTTTTATAGCTTGGCGGCAAACGCTCAAAAACATCAACGACGCTCTGGTTAAATATAGTGCCTGAATTTGTGACCTTATCGGCAAAAGTCGCATACACATTCTCAACTGTAAATTCAGGTGGATTATCATATAGTGACTTTTGGAAAGCATCACGCTGCGAAGCGCTCATAAGCTGTTCAAGGCCAGACACCCCCAGTAAGTGCCGCCAACAAGCTGCATCAATCTGCTTTCTAAAATCTTCAAGTTTAGGGTTGAATTTGTTTCTATATGAAGAAACACCAACAAAAGCATCTGATACACTTTGTGTAGGAGCAGCCTTTGTAGCGGTCTCATTAGCTGTTTTAACCAAGTCTATAGCGCGTTCAACCAATTCAAGCGCGCGGTCTCTATGGGCGCACAACTCTTCAATAGAGGCTTTTCTGATTAAATCCGTACTCATCCTTCAATCCTCGCATAAAGTGACCTGCGTGGTGGCAGTGCTTTGGTTAATTCCTTCGGTGCTTTTGGTCGTTTCGGCATCGGTGACTTGCTTTTCATGGCACCGGTTGCCTTATCACGCTGTCTATCTGCCTTGCGTATTCTGCGAACATCTTCTGCTGTTTTAGCTATATGGCAGACTCTACAAATTAAACGGCCATTTGCGATTGTAGGTTCACCGCCCAAAGCATCAGGAAGGATATGATCAACCTCACCTTCCTTTGCCTTTAGAACGGCCCCACAGCATTCACAGTGGCCATTGGCACGCTCTATGATAGCTTTGCGCACTTTGCGGCTGAACTCTTTACGTGCCATGATAGCCCCGCCCTACAATTCAGCCCGAAGCTTCATGTTGTTAGATATACTCAAAGCCTTCTCCCAAGAGCGGGTCGCTTTTTTATCCCGCCTTGCCCTCGCAAGACTAGCTTTCAAATGCTGTTGCAAGTTGACATATTCATCGGCATCAACTGCAATCGTTGCTTTGTTGCTTTTTCCAAAACCAAATATACGTTTCAAAATGTTCATGCTTCCAACTCCTTTTCATCCATATTCGCCAAGCCGGAGATCAGGCCAATCACATCAGATGTTTCAATTTCACCCCGACATACCGCCTGTGCATGTTTAACAATGTTCCGCGCTCTGGTTTTGCCACTTTCAGAAACACGTTCATCAAACAGTGCTTTTCCTTGTCTTGTTACGACTTCAACTTCTGGGCCGATGGCTGCAAAAATTCCCTTTGCAAAATATTTGAACCATTCAGCTTCATCAAAATCATTTGGTGTTTGATTGAGGGCGGCATCAGTACCGCTGTCACCGCCCTCTACATCTGACGAGACAGGGGGACGCTCGTCATCTGCATTCTGTTCTAATTGCTCACCAGTGAGTATTTCAGCCTCTTGGGTAACATGCTCAAGATCAAAACCTTCATCGCTTTGCGTGGGATTATTTGCAGCCAAAGAACCTAAAATTGTTGGTTTATTATCTTGCGGCGTGACATCAACAATCTGCGTGGCCTCATCACGATCATAAACACCCAATATTACTTCTGGACAGTGACGACGCGCCCACGATCTGGCGGCAAAATATCCAAGCTGTTGTTTAGGGTCTGATTTCCATAAAGGGCTGTTCTTGGTTGTGATGCTACCCATTGGTGGTGTTTCATATTCACATTCTTGCCCATCCAAAACACCTGATACTTTACAGACAAGAGTAGTCCCCTCACCCTTGTATTCATACTTTAAGCGCCCCTTAATGCCAGAGCGTGTATTAACTACGGCAGCGATAAGCTGTGCCTCATAAGCAATGGCGCCTTTGACTTGATACGATTTTGAAGCCACCGCAAAGGGTGACATTTCCCACTCCATTGCTTGCATAGCAACAGCAAGACAAGCCCCATAATTCCCCCTTAAATATTCTGGAAGGGCTACACTTGATTGGCTCATAACTTCTGCAAATCGCATCATTTCACTAAGATTGCTCGGGGCAATCTTTGAACCACCTGTACCCGTTTTTATTGCTACGCTTTTTGCCGATGCCGTCTGTTCAACCAACTGGTTCATTATGCTGCTCTTTCCTCATTGTTTAAATCTGTTTCAAGTCTCGTTCGCGCCCATGACGGCATTTCAATCCAATCAACTGAAGGGCTGAATCCGTCATAGCCATGCCATTCATGCCGTTTCAGGCATTCCTTAACTATCTGGATTGCTTTTCTTGCTTGCCGCTCGCCAAGATCAATGTCGGCATCTTTCAATTGCAGTACTCGCACGTCATAGGGCGGTGTCTTTTCTACAAAAACAAATGAGAAGGATTGAAACGCTTCTGCCCCTATAACTTCACGAATAGCCATGCGAACAACAGCCGCCTGAATGTGATAGCCATGCGAATAGATTGCCTTTGATATTCCATCGGTAGAAACATCATTGGCTGTTTTCAAATCAACAAAATCACCTGATGAATTTGGAACAACATCAGGACGAGCCTTTATCCAAAAATCAGCCTCTTTATCACGATAAACAATCGACCGTTCAATACGTCCATTTAAAAGACCTTGCTTGATAATTGGATGCTTACCGAGGCTCTTTCCTATGTTCTTGATATGCTCAAGATCAGCCTCCGTGAGAATAGACTTCCCAGCCTCTTTTTGTTCGGCTAGCCATTCCTTGCAAGCCGTTCTATTTCCATGCCATTCTTTACCGGCAATGATATCGGGACGAAGCGCATAGCTGGCGTGAAACCCCTCTTCACCAAGCAAAAGCATATGTGCTGCTTTGCCAAAATTAAGATTGTCTTTTTGCTCTTTCTCAAATCTATCTGGATTGTATGGTGAATATGCCCAATACTCGGACGGCCGCCGAATAACTTGGCGTAGGCCAGAAGATGAAATAGAAAAAGCATCAAACAGATTTATGTCGTTGTGATAACGTTCAATTGGAACAAGGTTATAGATTCCATTAACGGCTATCTTTTCTCCGCTCCAGTTAATCTCTTCGCGACCTGTTTTTTTGACAATTGTTGAGGCTAGATCGCCTATATGCGTGAATGTGTCAGTCATTTTCTGCCCTCCGCTTTACGGGTGGGACGCTCAATCTTTTTGATTTTCAAGTCGTTGTCATGCCGACTCCCAACCTCTACGTAATGTCGAAGATACTGCTTGACCTTTTGCAGCGTCATAGGGCAATCAAAGTCGAACTTTTCAGGATAAGAAACCGTAACCAACAGCTGCACTTGTTTGCGTTTCATCACGCAGCCTCCACTTGTTTGGTTTTGTAAACTGGTATTAAGTCACTGAATGACTTTGCTGATTGCATGTGATGGCAAAGATCAGGGATATGACGTTCAGCCAATTCAACCGCCCTGTCACCGCTCCTATTGTCATCTTCACTATAACGGACAACAGCAATCTCAAGTTGGGCTTTGATGTTATTCAGAGTGGCTAAGGCTGTAATAGCATGATGAAGGCTCATTATGCTGCCCTCTTTTCTTCTACACGCTCAACACCATCCAGAGATACACCGGCACGAACGGCGCGATTAGCCAATTGCTCAACAAGAGCCTTCATGTCTGGATGATCTTTCAAAGCTAAAAACGCCTTTTCATAGTCTGTTATTCTAGCTGATACGAAAGTACGTAAAGCGACTTTAGAGCCTGTACGTCCTGCTGCTGCATTTGTTTCTTTGGCTTGTTTTTCAGCCAATTCAGCTTGTCGATTAAGCCGCTCAATCTCTGCCTTATCTTGCGATTCATTGTTGTTTTCAGACGCTAGTTTTTCAGCCTCTAAACGCAACCGTTCTGCTTCTTCACGCGCTAATCTTTGACGTTCTGCTTCTTCTGCTGCTTTTTTACGCAACCATTCGTCCAAGTGACGTTTCATCTTGTCAGAAAGCAATTTTGGGTTTTCTTTAAGGTCTCGCCATTTATCATCGACGGCACGCCCAGCATCCAAGTGAGGCTGTTTTTCAACCTTATGCAAATCTGTTGCCTTCTTAGCAATACCTGCAAGTCGCTTTGACCACACCGCAACCACATCGGCTTGCTCTTGTGTTTCAATCGGCTGTTTCAATAACAATGACGCTTGCTCGGCATCATCTTCAAATTCCATGGATAAGGCTTCAAATGGATTTTCGGCGTTGCTATTATGACCAGCCGGTGCTGGAGCATCATCCCACAATCCGGTTTCAGCAGCCTTTTTATAAGATTCATAAGATACAGGGTTCTGACAAACCCATGCCCACACTTCAAACGGGTCAACTGTTTCATTGCCTTTTAATGCTGTAAGTGTCTCGCCTTCGTACCAGATTGCAACTGGTTCAAATGGTCCGTTTTTAAATTTACGCTTACGATAATAACCGCATTGAGGTTCATTTTCATGAATAGCGCCAAAGTTTCCAGCTAGAGCATTCTTCCACCATTGAAATTTATCAGTCATGTTCTTTTCCTCGATTGTCTGGATTGCTTGTTCAGGTGTCATCACGCACCGCCTTTCATGCCATCCAGCACACGGGCTGCGATTGCATCTGCTATGTCATCAGTATTGCTGAATTTGCCCTCAAGAGCCGCCTCAAGAAGCGTGACAATCTCGGCGTTCATAGAACGATTGTTTAAATGTGCCTGATCTTTGATACGTTGGTGCATATCAATAGGAAATCTCAACTTTATCTGTGAGTCACTACGAGCCATCACGCAGCCTCCCCATACACTTCTAATTCTTCAATCAAGGATTGCTTTGCTTGCTCCAGAACAAAGCGAACTTCATTCATGACTCTGGCGTATTCGGATATATTCTCGTTGTAGCTCGAGACGTCACCCAATGATCGGTGGTGCAATGCGTCACTCATAAATTCTTGAGCGAGACTTCTCTTTGCCAAAACGGTTTCAATGATTTCTTCAAATGATGCTGTCGCCTGTTTCATCACGCCACATCCTTCTGATTAAACTTGTAAACTGGCACCATTTCAGTTTGATCATTAAGTGATGCCACAATGTCATCCAGAACCTTGTAAGCGCGGTTTAATGCTGCTTGTTCATATGCTGGATAACCTTGGGTATTGTTGCGAATTGCTGTATCCAAGTATTCGCAAAGCATATACGCGGATGATCTTGCGTTAAGAAGGTTCTGGTGTTCCATAGCTTGCCCTCCTCAAAGAACTTGAGAAGAGTAAAGGCGATTTTGCTGCTCGCATGTTCCAAAATAAGAATCCGATGCAGCCTCATCATTCCAATCAGAAACAAAGGCTTCCCATTCGTCAGATTTTTTTACGAATTCAGGAACATCACTTTCAGGATTCAGTTTGCTTTCATGGTTTTTAATCCATGCCTTTGCAACATCGTCGGCCAGTGAAATACTTTTGCCTGTTTTTAGATCAATGCGGATAATATCCTCAATCTCTGCTGGCTCGTATTGATCATCAACCAAAGCAGATAGTTGATCGTAATTATGGAAAAGCTGGCGTGTGCTATATTGCTCACCTGCTTGGACTGTTACAAAAAGAATAACTTCGTCAAAAGTTGCAACGGTATGTCTCATATCATTCACCCCTGTTTTGAGCAGATCGGCTAAGGCTTCTTCGTGCTCGGTATAGGGCATATGTATAGTATTAACTAAACTATGTCAATAGCTAAAACTAAACTTTTTATTGACGAACTAAACTTTCATGTATAGTTATGACACACAACACGCAGTGACTGGGTGCAACTCCCATGCTGATTGAAAACTGCAAGCGCGGGTATCGAAAGGCCTCCGGTGCTATCAGAAACAGAGGTCGGGTTAGCTGAAAGGCACTCTGGCATTACGTCCCATCTCCGGCTCCGGCCTTCAAGACGTGCCATTGATACCCCTGCCTTATGGGAGATTGATTTCTTTCATGGGGTAGGGGGTATCTTTGGCTAGAACCCTCTCCTCACCATCCTTCAAAACCTTGAAAGATATAAGTTCTACAAGGTTTAATAACTATCACTGATTTCTTTTTTTTATAAGATCATAGTTTATGATTTAGAGATCATGTGGAATAATTTTCACATAATCAAAGCCCATCACCAGATAGAGCAATGTAATGAACAGACTTCACTCGTGCATGCGGAAATGTAAGTTCTCCAGCTGGATTAAACTGTTCTAAAACAAGCTCTTCCGCATTGTGACGGCAAAACATTTTTATAAATGCTTGCGGGTTTTCTGAATGCTCATCGACTACTATTTGAGCAACAACAAAATCGCCTTTTTTCACGCGTCTCGTAGGGTCAACATAGACGATCTCGCCATCCCGATAACGAGGCCACATAGATTCACCTGATACCTGAATAGCATAAGCACCAGCAATATGCGAAAGCTGCGGCGGGCAAAGAACATCAAACAACACGTTACCATTGAATTCAAACTCACCATTCACACCGCCAACTGCCTGCCCGTAGACAGGAATTGTTTTGCCTTTTGGAAAATCTACAGGCCCCAATATCGTTGCATTTGGCTGATGATTGGGAAACTGATCTTGAATGACACCTTCAATAAACCAATCAACAGGAACCCCCGTAACCTTTGCTATCTCCTCCAATTTATTAGTTCTTGGCTGAGAAAGTCCTTTTTCCCACTGAGATACAGCACCCTTTGTCACCCCGACAGCATCGGCGAGAGCAGACTGTGTAAAATTGGCATCCTTGCGGGCCTTAGCGATTCGTTCATTTAATTCCATGCTAAACATTTATCATTCTAAGGGTTTAGTTGCACGATTAGTTTGTTGTTGACATTGTATAGCATATTCTATACATCCATAAAAAAGACAAAGGATACTTTGATATGGACGTCACCGGAGTTGAAGCAATTAAGCAGGTTATTCCTCTTTCTCATTTAGCAAGCCAACTTGGCATAACAAAAGGAGCCGTTTCTCAATGGGGAAATCGTATCCCAATTTCACGGCTAACAGAGATTGAACGTATAACCGGCATTCATCGCTCAAAACTGCGTCCTGATCTCTATTCTGAAACTTCATAAGTAATACCTCCTGCGGTTGACCCGTCCAGCCGTATCAGAGGTTTGATTCCAACAGACGGAAAAACAGGGGTGCGATCAGGAAAAGCCACGGCGTAATCGTGAAATCTGACCGTACAGAGTACCGAGTAAAGGATAACGGAATGTACCGCGTAGAAGTTATTCGAGATGAAATGGCCTCTGCCGTCCGTGTATTGGGCGGCGTAGGTTCAGCCAAAAGACAAAACTCCATTGTTGCCAAACTAACAGGCTTAACAGTCACGACAGTTGAACGGCTCCGGTGGAAGAAGATCAAACGGGTTCCGGCAGATATTGCGGATTGTATTCGTGAAACGCTTGAGCGCCACAACGAGGACGAACTTAGCCGTGTCAAACACGAACTCTACATCCAACAAAAGAAAGTTGCTGCCCTTTTGGAGATTGCTCCTGAGCTACCTTTTGACGAAGATCGGTAACGGCTTTCTCTGGTTGAGTTATGGTTCATGCCTAGCTGGTGAGTGGTTCCTCAAATTCACAAAAGGAGAGAACCAATGACAGCCAAGGGGCACAATTCCGAACTTACAGAAGGCGAACGCAAAGCGTTATTCTTCCATCATTTACAAAAAGAATTGGCTATTAAAGCTAAGCTTGATGAACTTAAAACCGAACGCAAATCACTTCGAAAAACTGCACAGGCCGATGGCATTGTTCTCGCTGATATGGATTTTGCAGTCAAAGCTATGGAAATGGAAGACAAACAGCTTGTTGTTGATGGTGTTAAATCCAAATGCGAAGTGCTGTCATGGTTGAATTATACATCTGGTTATCAGCCTGATCTATTCACTGATCGCGCTCCTGCCTTTGAAAGAATTGAAGCCGAAGGTGAGTTGGCTGGACTAGCTGGCAAAACAGGCATCAGTCCTTATGAGGCAAAGAGCCAAGAAGACGAGGCATGGTTGCGAGGCTGGGGAAAAGGTCAAAAGCAATTGGCTGATAACTTTCTTTCTGCCCGTGAAAAACTGGACGCCACATCATCAGATGATGACGATTTTTCAGACGATCCATTCCCTGATGATGCCGACATCGAAACCCCAACAATTCAATGATGGGGAATCGGCGTCATGATGCATGAAACCAAAGGGCTAATTGGAGATCAGGTTGAGGCTGCTTATCGCTACTGGCAGCAAGGTCTTTCAACGTTTGAAATAGCAGAAAAATTAAAACTGCCAGAACACCTTATCGCCAACAACCTTAAGGCAATCAAGCATTATGAGCCTTCAAAAAATGAGGCTGTAGCATGACCGTAGTCGCTTCAAATTATGCACGAAAAGAAAACGATCTTTATCAAACAGAACCTTGGGCAACTGAGGCTCTGTTGCGAGTAATTTTGCCAAGCCATGACTCCGTCATCTGGGAGCCAGCCGCTGGCAATCATTTAATAGCTGATGTTTTAAAAGAGTATGGCTATATAGTTCACACCAGTGACATTGCTGTTTATGATCGCAAACACGATCACCTTAATGACTTCTTCGAATACAAAAGTCTTCCTTATGTCGATGCAATCATAACCAATCCGCCGTATGGAAAATCCAATCGTGACGCAGTTCGTTTCGCCAGACATGCCTTAAATATATGCAACGGATGGGTTGCGCTACTGCTTACGGCTAAATTCGATTTTGGCAAAACACGCACATTTCTATTCAGAGATAATCCACGTTTTTACGGGAAGATTGCCCTGATAGATCGTATTTCTTGGGCGGGTAATGGAGAGACAGGCACAGAAGATCATGCGTGGTATATCTGGGGACCAGTCGGACAAAGCTATACGCCTGAAATGTTTTACGAGGGCAAGGTTCCAGCATTGGAGATAATCGCATGAGTGATCTTATATATTTCTCCGTACAGTTATTGGGGCTGATTGCAATATGGGTGTTTGGGCTTTTAATTATTGTAGGCCTTGCCTCACCTTTTATTTTGATAATGTGGGATCTTTGTTGTTCCATGTGGAGCGACAGACGATGAACTGGCTCTCCAGAAAACAACCTGAAAAGACAATCACAGGCTCCAGCCTTGTGTGCGGTTATCGTGCCATGTCTGATATTTTTGTTCCATCTGATGAAATGAAGATCATGTACGAATGCGACTGGTTTCTTGATGAATATTCAGACGGAAGCCGGAAAGTATCAGAAAAGATCATCCGCGTTGTTACATATCGAGAAAGTGAAAACTTCAAAATATATGGCCGTGTTTTAGCGTGGGAAAGAACCGGCACAATAGCCAAGAACCTGATTGTCGATCTGAAAAAGTTTGATGCTGAAATTGGGCAGATTGTGGAGGCGGCGGAATGACCCTTATCCTTGGTCTTGATATAGCAACAACTACCGGATGGGCGCTCTATTCATCAGGTGAACCTCTATCCACCATGCGCACCGGTTTGATTAAGTTACCTCCTAAAAAGAAGGGTGAGTTTGTGTGTCCAATTGACAGAGGCGTTGAATTATCCGTTCTCTTTCGACGTTTCATGATTACCTTAAAGAACAACAATTCACTTCCACAGTTTGCAGCCATTGAAGCGCCGTTCAACCATGTTCAACAATATGATGTAAAACCAAAAAATAAAGACAAACAAGGAAGCCTTCTTGATGAAGGAATAGACGAAGCTGCGAGCGAAGGAAAAACCATAAATGCACATGCTGCCTTTATGGCATACTCGTTAGTAAATGGTGTGGCAACTATTCTACGGGGATATAATGTTCCATATATGTTAATTGCTGATACAACTTGGAGAAAAAGCTTTCTAGGCTTTGGAAGAAAAAAGGGCTTCACTCGGAAGGAATGGAAACAGGCAGCTATTGATAAATGTCGGTTTTTAAGAATTGACGTTGCCAACAATGATGCTGCTGAAGCTGCCGGAGTGGCGTTTGCAGCCTCGGGAACACAACGATTTACATTATTTGAGCATGAATTAAGACAGCGACAAAATAAACAGGTGGCGGCATGAATGCTATGGCACCTATAGAACGCGCCCTACCCTATAATATCGAAGCCGAACAAGCTTTGCTTGGTGCTGTATTGCTTAATAACGATGCTTATCACCTCGTAGCTAATACCATAAAGCCGGAGCATTTTAGCAGCAGTGAACACGCTGAAATCTGGAAGTTGGTTAAAGATCAGATTGACGCCGGTTTAAGTGCCAATCCTATCACGCTGAAAGGCTATGTGGAGAATCGGCTAATTGCTGAAATGTCTCTCTTTCAGTACATCGTCCGTCTTACAACAGAAGCGGTCACCGTTGCTAATGTCAAAGACTTTGCTTGTGTTATTGTTGAACTGGCCACACGCCGTAAACTAATAGGCATGAGTGAATGGCTTAAAGAACAAGCCTATGACATTGAGCCTTCAAAACCAGTCAAAGGACTATTGTCCGATATTGAGAAGGAAATCTATCAGCTTCAAGACGATGCTCCAGACAATGATGGAATCGGTACAGCATCCAGCACAGCCGATAAACTCATTAAATTGTATGAGAAAAAGGAAAAGCCAAGAACAATTCTCCTACCTCTCCCTGAAATTCGAGATGTTCTAAGCGGCGATCTGGAAGCCGGAAACCTCTATGGCCTTGTCTCGTCATCTGGTGAAGGCAAAACCTCTCTAGCAATGCAGATCATGGATTATGCAGCCTCAAACGGGCATCCGGTGTTTTTCCTTTCTTATGACCAATCAGAAGAACAGAGCATTATGCAGATTGCTTGTCAGCGTCTTGGTCTAGATGGAAAGCGTATCAGGAACAAGACACTTACAGCACAAGAGACAGAAAGCTATTTTAAAGAACTTATGCAGATCAAAAAGCTGCCACTACAGGTCAAGAACTGCACTCGTGAAAATATCATTCAAATATCGTCCTATGTGAAACGCTTTTTAAAGTGGAACAAGTCCGACAAAGTTCCTTTGATCGTTCTCGATCATGTCAGAAAGGTTCAACCAATCACTGCTGGCACGTATGAAGGCCGCATAGCTTCTGAAATAGGCGGCATGTGTAAATCACTTGCAAAAGAACACGGCCTTGTCTGGCTCAATATCCAGCAGCGCAAGAGCATGAAAGAAGGTCGAGAGAATCCACAACCCTATGATGGTGACTTATTCGGCGGCGAACAAGCCAAAGAAGACTATGACGCTATTCTTTATCTGTATCGGCCAGACAAATACAAAGACATGGTTATGTCGAGAAACATGCCAGAGAAAAAACGAGAACAACGGCTTCTATTTTTTGAACAATGGTCTGGCCGCTCAAAACTAGGTTCACTGAAAGTCCGATTCGGAGATCCTTCTATCTATCGACCTTTAGAATTTGAAGCTCAATACACCCGTTACACATCAACATACCAAGAGCGCGAAAATGAACTGTTTTAAAGCCTATCCCGAAAAAACTTATGCTGGCTGGCGTGTCATGATGCGTTTTGCTCACAACGGTATGAGCCGACCTGTGCTTGATAAAGGCGGCAAGATCAAACTCTTTAAAACAGAGTTAGAGGCAACGGCTGAATGCTTGCGTCATTTGCTCGACTATATGAACGGTGACTATCAATCGTGGGACAATCCAAATACCAGCGCACCGCACCGATTAGAAGCAGAACGCTTATTCCAAAAGGAACAGCCAGTTGAGCAAGGGAAAGCTTGATGTCTTACTCGATGGTCTGGGTATTAAACTCGTGCCTATCTACAGACGTAGAGAGGCCGCTCAATCCCATGCGCGTGGCACAATGCACGAGATCAGAAACAAACATGATGACGGCTATCTGGTCTTTGTTCTCCGCTGTATCAGGCAGACCAAGAACAACCGTGATGAATTATGGAGTGAAACAATCGGAGCCATTGCAGACATATTTGAACAGCGCCCTGACTGGATGGAAAGAGGCGGCGATGTTCTGGATGCTTTCGATCAAGTCCCATTGGGGGAATTGCGCGGCAAAGCAGTCAAGCGTCGTCCTTGGCCCGTCAGAGCGACATTGCGAACACTTATTTATGAAAAACTGGAAGGATTGTTAGATGAGCAAGAGCAGCGTTTATTATAACAGCCTGAATATGGATGCAGTCCGCTTTTCAGAAGCTTGCCTGATTATTCGCGCTCGTATTGTTGAGGCTGCTGAAACAATGGCTCATATTGATGTACATGGTGTCTTCCCAGCCAAGATGAAATCATTTTGGCCAGACACAATGCCGGTCAATGTTGGTCCGCATGATTCCGGTTATGGTTATAATGAGGTCAAAAACAGATATAGACCGGACGCCAAGGCTATTTCAAGAGCCGAGGAAGTATTCTATAAATGGTTCCCTAATGTGCCAGACGACCACCGCCCTTTATTGTGTACGTGGGCTTTTTGCATAGGTGCGCGGAAAAAGTTTGGCTCTTTTGGCAAATTCTGTAAGAAAAATGGTCAAATCCGTAGGACGGCTGAACGTCATATAAACGATATTATTCAGAATATAGCGGCTGATATATTTAAAAATGCTCAATCGTTACAACAACCTAGCTGGAAAAGGGTGTCGCAACTTCTACCCAAATCAGTTATACAAATTGATAAGATGGCAACAGTCACGCACTGGATGGCAGATGATGCAAAACCAACCATTCAACCAGCACTTCAAGAGGTTGCTTGACCAATGAATAAATTCTTCTTATGCGGTTTCTTAAATGCTTTTCAGTTTAGTAGTTTATTCTTGAGTGAACCTATTGATGAACCAAAACCTGCTAGCGTTGAAAACGCATGGAAAGAAGTCAGCGGTTTTTTGAAATCTTCATGCACTGGTAACGGTGTCATACTCAAGTCCCAATAAGGGCGGCTGGGTTGATCGCCAGCGACAGGCAGCCTTACGAGGTTGCCTTTACCACCATTGCCAACTGTCCGACTACTTTATTTTGGATAGTGGCCTATTCAAACTCCGAAAGGGGCTTAAGCGCACGGTCAACAGCAAGAGTAAACCAACTCTACCGTCCAGAGGCATCCGTTATGGTTAGGATTACGCCTATGAAAATATCTGGCAAGCTGCAATATTTAACTGGCCTATAGATTGATGCTATAGGTTCAAAGGCTGTCGGTATAATGACAGTCTTTGCTTATTACCGACCCATTGGCGTGCCATGGGCTCAAAGGCCATCAAGGAGTAATCCTCGGTGGCTTTTGCTTTATTTACCTGTGTAGCATAACGGTTAATGCCCGCTGCTCATAACAGCGTTGATATTGGTTCAAATCCATTCGCAGGTACCAATTGCGGCAGAATGTGAGAGACAAATTATCGTTTTCTTTTATGCCGCCATTCCCAAGGCAGTGTAAACTCACCCTGCCAAACACCGGCTTTATTCTGGATAGCTTTATTTTGAAATGCTTTGTATGTGCCTTTTGAATATCGAGGCCAGTCAAGTGCATAACCGTTCAGAACCATAAACGAACCAATGTCTTGGCCGTCATATCGAGAACAGATAGCGACAAAGCGTTTGTAACGATCTTTATACTCTGGTTTGCATGTTACAGGCTGTGACTGGTCAAGCCATTCAGACAATGCAAAGGCTGATACCTTGCCGCACCGATACGGTTTGCCATGGCTATCTTTGCAGGTTTGACGGCTTTCTAGTGCATCAATGCCCCATATCCGAATGCGCCGGCCTTGTATGTCGATTGTATCGCCGTCCACTACAGAAGCGCGACCGGTTATGTCAGGATAGTCCTTTCCAAAGGCTGGCAAGGATAACAGGCAGATAAGAAAGGCAAAGCAGAGACGCATTATTCAGCGCCCCATGGCTTCATCTTGTGAAAGATAGCCGTGCAGGTATATGCGACAACCAATGAAATAGGTGCAGGTTTACCATCAAGGCGATGACCGCGTTCCCAATTTTCAACGGTAACACTTGAAACGTCCAGAGCTTCAGCGGCTTGTTTCTGTGTGAAGCCCATTTGTTTACGCCATTGCTTGAAATCTTCGGGTTTCATGTTATATTCCTTCATTAAAAGGTGGTGAGTGCTTTTTCAGGTAGGCGGGGCTTTCGCCCCACCCTTTTGTTAGAAATTGATAATCAATTCGATATGTGCAAAATATAAATTGACTTTCAATCTAATCTTCCTGAGTTTCAAGCATCTCACCACCTTTCTGTTTATGAAAGCTTGATTGCTTCCATGTGTTTATATATACCAAACATTGTTTGGTTACGCAAGTACTTTTCACGATATTTTTAATAAAAATGTTTGGATTTTATACCGCTTATCAACAGCGGTTTTCTGCATTGCAGGAACAACAAACAACCGATCAAAATAAAGGAAACCAATCATGCCAGAACAAAACAACTTCCCTTCTACCGGCGACCAGCGGACAGAGAATAGCACAGTGCGCCATCAATACCGGACTTTGACAGATGCGGAAAAGGCATCAATTGGACAAGTCAAAGAACTTGGTGAAACATTCCTCAATTGTCTTGAAACACTTCAAGATAGCCGCGAAAACAGCATTTCAAAGATCAAGATTGAAGAAGCCGTGATGTGGGCTGTCAAAGGCATCACAAAGTAGAGGCCGTCATGATAACCGTGTATTCCAAGCCCTCATGCGTTCAATGCAACGCAACACTTAGAGCCTTAGACCAACAAGGTGTTGCATATCAGGTTATTGATGTGTCTGAAAATGACGAAGCTTTAGCTTATGTGCAATCACTTGGTTATCGTCAGGTTCCAGTGGTTGTTTCAGGTGATGATATTCACTGGTCTGGCTTCCATCCTGAAAAGATAAAGGCTCTTTAAAATACAGATATAGAGGTTGGGTCTGTTAATTCAGACCAGCAGGAGAGATTGGCGTCCACCCTGCCCGATGTTGCACAAGCATAACCATCGCAACCGCTGCTCCACACCCCAAACAAGATGGTGAGCGGCGTTGTTGTGACATACAAATGGTTAATGCACGATTATGGAGATCAAAATAAAAATTAAGGCGTTGGATGATCTAACGCCGTATGCAAACAATGCCCGTAAACATTCAGATAGCCAGATTAAACAGATTATGGCTTCGATAAGGGAGTTTGGCTTCACTGTTCCTATTCTGGAAGGGAAAGAGGCTATTTCTGCCGGTCATGGCCGATATGAAGCTGCAAAGCGTATCTATGCCAATGGTGAAACAATCAAGCTACCAGATGGTCGAGAATTGCCAAAAGGCACTGTTCCAGTTATCGACTGCTCAAAATGGACAGAGGCACAACGCCGCGCTTATACGCTGGCTGACAACCGTTTGGCAGAAAAGTCCGAATGGGATGATGACCTATTAAAGCTTGAACTGTCGTTTTTAGACGATCTTGAATATGACTTCTCGTCTCTTGGCTTTAGTCTTCCTGATCTTGATGATTTATTGAGTGCCCCAAAAGATGTAGATGACCCAGAGCGAGAATGGCAAGGAATGCCGGAGTTTGTTCAAGATGATAAGATGCCAAAGCGAACAATCAAAGTTCATTTTGACAGTGAGACTGATGTTCAAAAGTTTGCTAAAATTATAGGGCAACAGATAACGGACAAAACCAAATATATCTGGTTTCCTTTTAAAGAAAAGACAGTTCTTAGAGATAAGAGGTATGTGGCAGATGGAGCCTAAATATCCTCTTTACATAGTCTCAAAAGGTCGAGCTGATAGCCGCTTAACCAGCAAAGCCTTAGAGGTAATGAATACCCAGTATTACATCGTTGTTGAGGAACAAGAATATCAAGAGTATGCAGCGGTTATTGATAAGCGTAAAATTCTTGTACTCGATAAAACTTATCAGCGAGATTACGATACGTTTGATGATCTTGGTGACACCAAGAGTAAGGGTCCGGGGGCGGCAAGAAACTTCGCTTGGGAACATTCTATGTCCAATGGCTTTAAATGGCATTGGGTGATGGATGATAACATCAGGCATTTTTATCGGTTCAACAGAAACCAAAAAATAATTGTAGAGAATGGTGTAATCTTTCGCTGCATGGAGGATTTTGTTGAGAGATATGAGAATGTTGGAATGGCGGGTCCAAACTATGACATGTTTATTCCGCAAAAAACCAAGCATCCACCTCTTATTCTGAACACTCGTATTTACTCTTGCAATCTTATACGAAATGATCTGCCTTTTCGATGGAGAGGACGATACAATGAAGACACAGACCTTTCCTTGCGTATTCTAAAAGCTGGACTGTGTACCATTCAATTTAATGCTTTTTTACAAGGAAAAGTTACGACCCAAACTGTTAAGGGAGGCAATCATGAGGACTTTTATTCGCACGAAGGCACAATGCCTAAGTCGCGAATGCAGGTCGCAATGCACCCTGACGTTTCTGAATTGGTCTGGAAGTTCAACCGTTGGCACCATTATGTCAATTACCGCCCGTTCAAACGCAACAAATTGATACGTAAAAAAGATATTTTAGTCCCTAAAGATGTGAATAATTATGGCATGGTTTTGAAGTCATATTAGCCTGAATAACTTTACACGCCTACAAACAATGAATGAGTTGAAACAATGGCTAGAAAGCAAGTTATAGAGCTGGACGATAAAAATCTGGAATTGTTAAGAAACTTAGGCACCTGTTTTGCAACGCAAGAAGATGCTGCGGGGTTTCTTAATGTGTCTCGTCAAACGCTTATTGCATCTTTCAAACGGCATCCTGAATTGAGAGAGGCGTTTGAAAGTGGGCATGGTAAGGCTAAGGCCTCGTTAAGGATGACGCTATTCAAGCTATCCCAAAAAAATGCTCAAGCCGCCATCTTCTTAGCGAAAAATCATCTCGGTATGACAGACAAGCAGGAAATATCAGGCCCGAATGGCGACCCTATCCAGATTGGACGAATAGAGCATGTCATTATCGACACTAAGGATAGAAACACCGAGAGTATTTGAACCGCTTCTCTACCCATCACGTTACAAAGGTGCGTATGGTGGACGCGGTTCAGGCAAGTCACATCACTTTGCAGAAAAGGTTATATCTGCGGCTTTATCTGATACGAAGCGCATTGTGTGTATCCGTGAGGTGCAAAAGTCAATAAGGGAATCGGTCAAGCGCTTACTTGAGGATAAAATCAAAAAGTTGCAGCTTGGCTCATGCTTTAATGTGCTTGATCGTGAAATCAGGTGCCACAATGGCTCGCTTATAATCTTTCAGGGTATGCAAGACCATACGGCAGAAAGCATCAAGTCGCTGGAAGGTTATGACATCGCATGGGTTGAGGAAGCCCAGTCACTTTCAGCCCGTTCATTAAGGTTATTGCGACCTACCATCCGTAAGAAAGGTTCCGAACTTTGGTTCACATGGAACCCGATGTCACCAGACGACCCAGTCGATCAACTGCTAAGGGGGGAGCATGTTCCAGATAACGCAACCGTTGTCGAAGCAAACTGGTCTGATAATCCTTGGTTCCCGAAAGAACTTGAGGAAGAACGCCTATTCGACCTTGAGGACAACCCAGACACATATGATCACATATGGGAAGGGCATTATTGGTCTGTCTCGGATGCGCAGATATTCAGGCACAGAGTGTCGGTTGAGCCATTCGATGAACCAGAAAAAGGAACGACGCTTCTATATGGCGCGGACTGGGGCTTTGCCAATGACCCGAATGTACTTATTCGCTGCTGGATAAAAGACGAATGCCTTTATGTTGATTATGAAGCCTTCGGGCATGGTGTCGAACTTGATGAGTTGCCGCAGCTATTCGATAGCATCCCAGAGGCGCGTAAATGGCCGATCAAGGGTGATAGTGCACGTCCAGAAACAATCAGTCACATGGCTGGTAAAGGGTTCAATATTAAGGCTGCGAAAAAGTGGCAAGGTTCCGTTGAAGATGGCATTGCTCACATGAAGGGCTTTAAGCACATCTTTATTCATCCGCGCTGCACTCATGTGGCGCAAGAGTTCCGGCTCTATAGTTACAAAGTCGACAAGAAGACCGAGGAAGTATTGCCGATCATTGTCGATAAATACAACCACGGCATTGATGCCATACGCTATGCGCTTGATGGATATATTCAGCGCAAGGGCTTTGTGTTCCTTAAAAAAGGTTAGGTTTTTATGTGGCCGTTCAGTAAAAAGCAGGTTGCCCAAGAGATTGAGCGACACGAAAAATCATATCCATTTTTGACGCACATGGATAAAGGCGCAGCAGCCCGTGCGCTTAATGATGCTATCGCCGAAATCTCTTCTATACAGCCACGTCCGGCAGGTATTGCAATGGATGACGCTAGCTATGGCATAAAAGACAACTTCTCAAGCGCACTGCCAAACTATCCAGATGCTTTAACGGGATGGTTTGCAGCGCAAGGCTTCATAGGGCATCAATTGGCTGCCATGCTTGCGCAGCATTGGTTGATTGATAAAGCATGTTATGTGCCAGCTCGTGATGCTATCCGCCACGGATTCAATATTGAAATTGAAGGCCTGCAAGCGGACGATGAGAACAGCGAAGAGAATGACATCGTAAAAGCTATCACAAAGGCTAACAAACGTTTCCGTCTCGACCATCACATGAAGCAGTTTGTTCATTTTGGCCGTGTTTTTGGCATTCGTGTTGCTCTATTTGAAGTTGATAGTGATGACCCTGACTATTATGCTAAGCCTTACAATCCAGATGGTGTTACGGCTGGCAGCTATCGAGGCATTAGACAGATAGACCCGTATTGGTGTTCTCCAGAGCTAACCAACGAGGCGTTGAACAATCCTGCGGCAGCTTCATTCTATGAGCCAACGTATTGGACTATACGAGACAAGCGCTATCACCGGACACATCTTTGCATCTTTCGTAATTCCGATGTGCCAGACGTTCTAAAGCCAGCCTATCAATATGGTGGAGTGCCAGTACCACAGCGTATCATGGAGCGTGTCTATGCCGCAGAGCGTACAGCCAATGAAGGGCCATTGCTGGCCATGTCAAAGCGTCTCATGGTGTGGAACACTGACCTGCAAAGCATTATGGCCAATCAGGAAGGCTTTTTGGAACATATGACGGTGTTTCAAAACTACCGAGACAACTATGGGACAAAACTGGTTAATACCAATGATGCCGTTCAGCAATTTGAAACATCACTAAGTGACGTTGATACTGTCACAATGTCGCAATATCAGCTTGTGGCGGCGGCTGCGAATATACCCGTCACAAAGTTACTTGGCACGACCCCAAAGGGCTTTAATGCAACGGGTGAGTATGACGAAAGCAGCTATCACGAAGAACTGGAAAGCATTCAGACGAATGATCTTGAACCATTGGTTGAGCGTCATCATGAATTGCTATTGCGCTCTGAAATCGCACCAAAGTTTGGTCTGAATGCAGAAAATCATGAAATTGTAATCGACTGGGAGGCTCTAGATAGCCCAACCGCCAAGGAATACGCTGAAATCAATGAGATCAATTCTCGAACCGATGCCAACCTTGTGAATGCGGGCGCTATTGATGGCATGGACGTTCGTGATCGACTGATGAAAGACCCCAACAGTGGATATGCTGGTCTGCCTATTGTTGAGCAGCCTAATGATATGCCTGAACCTCCAGAAGAAAAAATAACGACTGTAGGAGGCACAAGTGTCTAAGGCCACACGCCCACCGCTGACAATCAAGCGTAGGGCATGGGCTGATAATCGTGAAGGCACATTCAGAGGCAGCGCACTTAATATCAATCATGCTGCGGCCATCAGGTATCAAAAGCGACTTGAGCACATGATTGAGCAAATGACAAAAGAGGTTGAGCGAGAGTTCAAAGCCTTACTGAAAAAACCATCTGCCAAGAAGGTATTTACACAAGACGATATATTCAGCACTGCTGCATCGCGTTTATTCAGTAAGCTTCACAAGAAATTTGACGACTGGTTCGATGAACTGTCAAAACCAATATCTGAAAGCATGGGGGAGAATGTCGATAAAAGCACAAAATCCATGCTTCATTCGTCCCTACAGGTGGCCACAGGCGGTTTGAGCCTCAATACTGGGAAAACATCACAAAGCACAAAAGAGGCTCTCGGTGCCTCTGTAAAGCAGAGTGTGGCTTTAATCAAAACAATACCATCCGATTATTTCAGCAAGATTGAGGGTGCTGTCATGCGCTCTGTTCAATCGGGCGGTGGAGACACAGAGACGGTTTTTAACGAAATACAAGACCTCGGCGTTGTCACCAAAAAACGTGCGGCATTCATAGCAAGAGACCAAACGAGCAAGGCAACGACAGCCGTCAATAAAACAAGAATGAGTGACCTCGGCATCAAACAGTTTGAATGGCTGCATTCAGGTGGTGGCAAGCATCCGCGACCACTACACGAAAAATATGACGGACAAATATTCGACATCGACAACCCACCCGTGATTGACGAGCGGACAGGCGAGAGAGGCTTACCCGGCCAATTGCCTAATTGCCGTTGCCGGATGGTGCCAGTCATTCGTTATGGAAATGAAGATCAATGAGCAAACGAAAAGAAGACATAAACGGTTGGTTTGAAGTAAAAGGCAATCCAATCAGTAAGGTCGGTGTGTTCGAATATTCAGGAGCGCAGATCGGTGCAAATGAGCCAGATAGAATTTACAAGGTTCTAAGGCCAGCAGAAGAACTGAGCGACCCCGAAGCCATTGAAAGCTTTAAACTCCTCCCGTTGATAAACGACCATGAAATGCTTGGTTCTGACATTGGTGGAACACCGCCGGAAGATAAGGGCGTTGACGGGGTCATTGGTGAGGATGTGTTTTTTGAAGCCCCTTATTTAAAAGCAAATATCAAGGTTTTTTCAGAACGACTGCGCGACGCGATAGAGGCCGGAAAGGTCGAACTGTCATGTGGCTATCGTTGTGAATACGACTTCACCTCCGGCACTTTCGAGGGTGAAAAATATGACGCAATCCAGCGTCGTATCAGAGGCAATCATTTAGCACTGGTTGATGAAGGCCGCATGGGTAAGGACGTGAAAGTCCTTGACCATTTCAAATTAACTGTTGACGCAAAGGAAAAGCAGAACATGGAAAACGAAGAATTGCTGGCAAAGCTTGCCGCAGTCCAAAAAGCTGTCGAGGAAGGCAATGAGCTTTCTGCGGATGAGCAAGCTGTTGTTGACGCTCTGAATGGGGCAACCAATGATGATGATGCCGACAAGGCATCTGACACTGATGAAACCACTAGCGACGAAGGTGAAGAGCCTACCGCCTCTTGTGAAGAAGAAAAGGCGTCGGATACAGACGAAACAACATCTGATGAAGATGAACCTACAACCGATGATAATGAGACTGCATCTGATGAAGATGAAGACAAAGCCATCGACGAGGTTGTCAATGAAGCTGTCGGCGACGATGACACTGCAAAAGCAAGTGGCATGGATGCAGCCTTACGTAAAGCACTTAAAACATGTGGCGTTAAACTGGTTAAATCCAAGCGCAAATCGGTTGGTATGGATGCCAAGTCATTGATGTCTGAAATTGCCAATCGTGACAAGTTGGCCAACCGTTTGTCAAATGTCATCGGCACCTTTGACCACTCAAGCATGACCACGCAAGATGTCGCTAATTATGGCGCTCGCAAGCTTGGCCTCAAAGCAAAAGGGCGTGACGCAATTACAGCGGTTGATTCCTACCTGATCGCAGCTAAGCGCCACTCCGCAAAAAGCGCAACCGTTGCTCAAGATAGTCGTGCAACTTCCTCATTCATTACAAAATATCTTAAAGGATAATCATAATGTTCCAGAAAGAAATTCTTGACCATCAGGCATTTGGTGTCGTGGGTGAGTTGGCCGTGGACGGTCCCATTCGTGCAGTACCTGCTATGCTTAAAACAACCACAGAAGCCAACAACGTTATTGGCCGAGCCTTCACAGTTGTTTCAGGTGCAACAGGCACGACCGATACAGCAACAGACCCCAAGCCTATCATCGCGCAGGCTGGTGGCGACGGTGTGTTTGCCGGTATTCTCATCAACCCAAAAAGCCATGCTGCTTTTAATGTTGATCTTGCTCCGATATCGGTCGTTAAGAACGATGTTGCCGTTGAATTGCTTACAATGGGTGAAGTCATCGTAGAGGCTAACGCAGCTGTTTCAGTTGGTGATCTGGTCTATTTTGATCCAACCAATGGCCAACTTAGTTTTGCTGCTCAAGGTGCGACTGCACCGGCTGGCAAGACACTCATTCCCAACGCCTATGTGAGCCGCTTTTCAAACACAAGCGCGGCTTTGGCTGTCGTAAAACTGACAAACTAAGGATACCATAGATATGAAAGAATCTGTTATTCACTCAAGCCTTTCTGGCCGTGGCTTGAAGCCATTGACCATGACGGCTCAAGACTGCAAAAGCTACGAAGACCTTAAACATATTGGTATCAGTCTTGATCACAGCACTATACGCTCCATGATGGACTCTGGTCTTTCAACGACCATGACAAGCGGCTCCATTGGCACACCTATCCAGTTTTTGCAGGCTTGGTTGCCGGGCTTTGTTCAAATCAACACAACACCCCGCAAGATTGATGACCTTATTGGCATCTCTACTGTTGGCGCTTGGGAAGATGAAGAAATCGTTCAGGGCGTTATGGAGCCAACCGGACAAGCAGCACTCTATGGCGACCATACCAACGTGCCTCTTGCGTCTTGGAATACAAACTATGAACGCCGGACTATCGTTCGCTTTGAACAGGGCTTTAGCGTTGGTAAACTTGAAGAAGCGCGGAGCGGTCGTCAGAACGTCAACACGGCTGCTGAAAAGCGCAATGCGGCATCTGTATCACTTGAAATTCAGCGTAATCGTATCGGCTTTTATGGCTATAATAACGGTGAAAACCGCACATATGGCTTTTTGAATGACCCTGCGTTGCCTGCATATATCTCGGTTGCGAATGGTGCCAGTGGTAAATCTTCATGGAATGCAAAAACCTTCCTTGAAATCACTGCTGATATTCGCGGTCTGGTGAACAAGCTTCTCGTTCAGTCTGCCAGCACCATCAATGCAATTGACCATGAGACCACACTCGCCATTCCGGTCAGTGCAGTAACATATCTCTCGGTCACGTCTGAATATGGCAACAGCGTCTATGATTGGTTGTCTAAAACCTATCCGAAAATGCGTATCATCACAGCGCCTGAACTTGACAAAGCCAATGGTGGCGTAAGTGCAGCCTATCTTTATGCTGAAAAGGTAACAGACGGCTCCACAGATGGCGGTCAGGTGTTCATGCAGGCGGTCCCGACCAAATACATTGCGCTCGGTGTCGAAAACCGCGCCAAGGGTTATTTGGAAGACTTCGGCAACGCAACGGCTGGTGTGATGTGTAAACGTCCATTTGCTGTTGTTCGTGCAACAGGCATTTAAGGTGATTGATATGGCAAAACGATATTACGTTTATTCAACGCTTTCCAATGACCAGAAGTATACGAACTATGCTTCCGGCGCGGGTGATCTGCCAATTGAAACCGATACAGTCATCATCAAAGGTGGCGCTAGTGTTGCAGATAAACGTCTGTTTACTCCGTTGGGTGTCGTGACTGAAATTGATGAAGATCAACTTGAAGTGCTGAAATCAAATACAGTGTTTCAAGCCCATCAGTCTAACGGCTTCATCAGTGTCAAAGACAAGAAGGTTGATGAAGAGGTTGCTGCGGCTGACATGGCCAGCCGTGATGAAAGTGCGCCTCTGGTTGATGGTGACTTCAAGGAAGAAGAAGCTCCTAAAACTTCCAAAAAGAAATGATGTGACATGGAACATACTCTCAATCTCGATCTATTCAGAAAACAGTTCCCCCCTTTTTCTGATACTGCCGTGACCTCCGACGAGCAGATTGCATTGAATTGGGAGATGGCAACCAATTACATCAGTGCCAAGGACGGACCGTTATTGAATGGCTCGCCCTTGGCTCTTGCACTAAGTTACATGACCGCACACCTTTTGAGCCTATCAAGCATGATTGGAAGCAACCGATCAGCACGAACAGGAATTGTAAGTGGTTCAGTCGTGGACAAAGTTCAAGTACAGCTCGCAGCCCCTCCGTTTAAGGATGGGTGGGACTTCTGGCTTTCACAGACACCCTATGGACAACAGCTTCTCGCTTTATTGAAAGCAAAATCTGCTGGCGGTTATTACTTTGGTGGACGACCTGAAAAGAAACCGTTCCGAAAAGTCGGTGGGCGATTCTAATGTCTTCGTCAGGTGGTGGCTTCGATAAACTTCGCGATATGATCGAAGAACTATCTAAGGTAAACGGAAAGACGGGCTGGCCGTCAGATGCCACCTATGAGGACGGCACGAAAGTTGTTGATGTTGCTGAATACCAAGAATTTGGTACAGCTAAGGGCATACCACCACGTCCGTTTGTTCGTGTGGCAATTTCAGAAAACAAAGACAAATGGATGAGGTCACTAAGCGAGGGTGCAAAAGCCTGCCTCAACGGTTCTGTCAGCCCGACAGCGATTCTTGAGAATACTGCAATCATGGCGGCAGGTGACATCGCTAAATCCATCAAGGCAGTCACATCACCAGCCCTTAACCCCAAGACAGTAAAGCGCAAAGGCTTCAATAAGCCGCTTGTCGATACAGGTTTACTTATGAAAACAGTAACCGGAATTGTGGAACCAAAAGAATGAATATCCCCGGCTCAAACTTACTCGGCGCGGCACTCGATATTGTTGCCAGCCAAGAGGTTGAATATCTTGCCTTTGATAAAAATGCTATCATGCCTGACGGCTCCAAGGCACCAGACTTCAAACCGCCCGTCATGTTACGAGGCAGCTTTCAGCCCGTCAGTTCAATGACGAAGCAATATCTCGGTCTCAATCTTAGCGAAAACTATGCAAACTTTTATGTATCGGCTGATTTGATGCCGATCAAGCGTGACAAGGCGTCTGATCGTGCCCGGTTCAATGGCAGACTTTACCAGATCGTGAGTGAGACAGACTGGACTTCCGTTGACGGATGGAAATCGGTTTTATTAATTGAGGTCGGTGATGGATGACAAGAAAATCTATATTACCCTCCGCACAGCCTTGATGGAAGGCTTTAAGGCTTTCAATCTCTCAAACGTGTCAATCGTAAGAGCATATCAGCCAACCTCGCAAGGGCGTGAAGATGGAATGGCCGTCTATATGACGAAGATACTTGACAAGCGCTTTGGGCATCCAGAACGCAAGGAAACGTATAGAGCTGACACTGACGACTTTCTGCATACTGAAACAGTTTGGTATGAAAGCACCTTCCAGATCATAGCGATGGTCGAAGAAAACCCAAAAGAAACCGAAGGGTTGACCGCTGTAGATCTGATTAATCGTGCTGCACATATTCTTCAAAGCGATGCCGGCATCGCTTTATTGAGACAAAACGGACTGATGCCGCTCCGTGTGACTGATATTCGCAATCCATATTTCCAGAATGACAAAGGCCAGTTTGAAGCCAGCCCGTCGTTCGACATCATCCTGACGCATAAGCAAGTTGTTACAAGCGTCATTCCCGCCGCCCAAACAGTTCAAGGAAAATTTGACCATGGCTATAAATATTAAACGTTATGTTGACATTACGTCAGGCGTTGGCGCAGGCGCGTCTGTTCGCCAGCGTGACTTGACAGGATTAATCTTCACTACAAATCAGAAGGTCCCTACCAACTCGATTGTTGAAATGACAACATTGTCTGATGTCGTCAGCTATTTTGGAGCAGGTACGGAAGAAGCAAAACGCGCTTCATTCTATTTTGATTATATTTCAAAGACAATTACACGTCCTAAAAAGATCACCTTTGCCCGCTATTCACCTAAAGCAACTGCGTCGGCTATTTATGGCGGCAAAGCAATCACATTGCTTTCATCATGGAAAACTGTGACCGATGGCAGTTTAAACATAACCATAAACGGCTATACAGCGTCACTGACGAGCTTGGACTTCTCCAATGCTGTATCTTTGTCAGATGTTGCCAGCGTCATTCAGACCGCTGTAAATGGTCTTTCTGACGTGCCTTTTCAAAACGCAACAGTCACGTATGATGCCATTACATCATCTTTCAACTTTTTAGCTGGCGCAGTTGGAACCGGCGAAATTGCTATTGATGCTTCTGCAAGCAATTCGATTGCGCAAAAACTTGGTTGGACTGGTACAAGCGTTGTTCTTTCGTCAGGAACCAATGTTGAAACAGCATTACAAGCTTTCTTGCGTACGGCTGACCGGAACAATAATTTTGGTTCTTTTGTTTTTATGGACAAGCTTGAGTTGCCTGATGTTGTGGAAGTTGCACAAGCAAACAGTGGACGCAACGTTGAGTTCATGTATTGCGTACCAGCAGCAACCCCAGAGGAAGCAGAGTCATACTATGCCGCTTTGGTTGATCTTTCAGGCGTGAGTGTAACCTATACACCAACGTCAGAATACGATGAAATGGCGCCGATGATCTTGCTTGCCTCAACAGATTATAATCGTCGCAACAATACGATCAATTACATGTTCAACGAGTTCAATCTCAAGGCCAAGGTTGAGACAAATTCTGACGCAAGCTTCTTTGACAACCATCGTGTGAATTACATGGGTGTCACACAGACAGCCGGACAGTTGATTAAGTTCTACCAACGGGGCGTCATGATGGGAACATCAACAGCCCCCGTTGATATGAATACTTATGCGAATGAGATGTGGTTCAAGGACGCAGCAGCAGCGCAATTACTTGAGCTTCTTATGGCACTGCCCAAAGTGTCGGCAAATCGCACTGGCCGTGGTCAAGTTATGGCGGCACTTCAAAGCGTGATTGATCGTGCGCTTTTCAATGGTACCATTTCAGTCGGTAAAGACATCAGCACAACCCAACAGCTCTATGTCACCGAAATGACCGGAGACGACAAAGCATGGCGTCAGCTTTATGACATTGGCTATTGGCTCGATTGCTCTATGGAGCAGAGCAAGACCACAGATGGGCGCATTGAGTGGGTCGCAAAATATCTACTCGTTTACTCAAAAGATGATGTCATTCGCAAGATCGAAGGCACCCACACGCTTATCTAATTTTGAAAGGTTTTTAACACATGGCACAAGACATTTCAGGCTTCGGCCTACAAGTCCGCTTGACGGCTTCTAAAACATATCCAAATGGCATTACGATTACGCAATTTGCTGATGATGCAGATCCGTTTGACTTCCCAAGCATTCAAATACGTGACAAGGCGATGGGCTTAAATGGCGACCTTGTTTATTGGTCAAAGGCGAATCCGCTAATCGTAACACTCAATATCATTCCAAGCAGCGAAGATGACATTAATCTTGATGTTCTATTTGAGGCAAATCGAGTTGGCAAAGGCAAGATGTCATCTAAGGACATTATCACAATCGTTGCTCTTTACCCAGACGGGAAAACAATGACGCTATCGAACGGTGTCTTAACGGATGGTGTGACGGGCAAATCCGTTTCATCAGCCTCTCGTATTAAAACATCTCAATATGTCTTTGCTTTTGAAGGTATGGCACACACACGGCAGGGAGATCAATAATGGCAGACTTATTGCAACCCATTGACGTTGAGATCAAACTGCAAGACGGCACCTTAAAAACTTATGTCATTTCAAAGTTTCCTGCCGTTCAGGGACGTGAGATCATTGCTAAATACCCAACAAGCAATATTCCAAAGCTTGGCGATTATGGTGTGTCAGAAGAAACCATGCTCAAGCTGATGTCCTACGTCGGTGTCCGTAATGAAGAAACGGGACATATTCAGACCCTTGGCACGATGGCTCTTGTCAATAATCATGTGGCCGATTGGGAAGGATTGATGCGGATTGAGGCGGCAATGATGGAGTACAATTGCTCTTTTTTCGCACTAGGAACGACCTCCGGTTTCTTAGAGAATATCATGCAGAAGGCCGTTCCGTGGATTTCAAAAATATTGACAGCTTTATCGGAACAATCGTCCAAGACGGCAAAGCAACCCTCAACGAACTCAAAACGATCTACACGTTAGAAGACGCCTTTGATCTTTGGGAAGTGATTATGGTCACACGCTTTAATGAGTGGTTGGCATATCAGGAAACGAAAAAAAGATGAGCCTTTTTGAGAAATTCTTTATTGTCTTTGAGTCAGACGCGGGGGAACTTGCGTCTGATATGGATGAAGTCCAAAAGAAAACAAAGGACTTTGCCAAGGCCGCTCAAGACGCTGGAAGAGTTGATTTCAATAAGGTCGAAACACTTCCAATTGCTCTTGCAGAAGCAGAAAAGCAAGCTGATAAAGTTGCTAAAAGTGCATCCAAAATCGGTACGGAAACGGATAAAGCCACTAAGAAAATGAGCTTCTTTCAAAGGTCTCTGGCTGAGTCCGACAAGAAAATGCGTTCAATGGGTAGTTCAATCGCGAACACCATCACAGGCATTGCCGCTCCAATTTTTGCCTTGGTATCTGTCACGGCAATGGTCTCAAGTGCCTTTTCTCGAATTGGTGAAGTTGAAAGCCTTGGGAAAGCCGCAGCACAATCACGAATAGCGGTTGGTGATCTTGATGCATTGGGGCGCGCGGCTCGTGATCTTGGCGGTGACGTACAATCTGCAAGCAATGACATCAAAAATCTTGCTGACAAGGCCATTGAGGGTGCGGCAGACCGAAGCAGTGGTGCTGCCAAGGTTTTTGCAAGTATGGGTGTAAAATTAAAAAACAATAAAAAGGAATTGAAAGACACAAACCAGCTTTTGCTTGATCTCGCGGGTGCGACCGAGAAAATGTCAGCGGTTAAAGCTACTGACAAACTCAAAAAACTTGGCATCACAGACCCCGGCATGGTCAAACTTATTTTGGCAGGGAAAAAGGCTGTTCTTGAACATGTTGAAGCACAAAAGAAGGTTGGTGTTGTTACAGAGGAGCAAGTAGAGGCGACACGTAAATATCGAATAGCCCAAAACGAGTTCAAAGATGCTACAACAGTTGCATCTACATCATTGATGACGGCTTTCCTGCCAGCTCTTACGCAGGGCATTAAATGGCTGACCTTATTCATTGGCTGGTGTCAGCAAAACAAAACCTTTGTAAGTATATTTTTTGGCGCTTTAAGTGCTGCTGTGGCCGGATATACACTCTATGCGACCGCCGCCGCCATAGCCACAAACGCCTTCTTATGGCCAGTTCTAGCGGTAATTGCAGCTTGTGCCGCCTTTGCATTGGTACTGGAAGATATTCTAGCATACATGAGTGGTCAGCCGTCATTACTTGGTGATTTGGCTTCGAAATACCCTGCTGTTGCAAATGCGCTCCGCATGATCGGCGAGGTTTGGAACTTTGTAAAACAGCAAGCAGGTATCGCCTTTGAGTTTTTGAAAAATATATGGGGGATGATCACGGCTCTGTGGAACGGGGATATTGATGCCTTTAAAGAACACTTCTTGAGCGCTTTGAACCACCTTAAAGAATTTTGGGGCAACATGTGGGAAGGTTTCAAAGGAATTGTTGGAAAAGTTGTCGATTGGATAAAAATAGAGCTTTTAAAAATGATTCCAGACTGGGCAAAACGCTGGCTTGGCATGACCGACAGCGACAAAGCAGAAGCACAGAAAAGCATCGAAGAGGAAGATCGTGCTAAGGAAGTTGAAAAGCAGAAGGCAACAAACGCGGCTATTGAAGCAGGTAAAACAGGGATAGAAAACACAAAGGTCACTCCTATCCCTGCCAACAACAATCAAAAGATTGACGTTCGTAATGATACAAGTGTGAATGTGGCATCACCAAACATTGTAATCAATGCAACTGATACAGCCGCCGGAGCCGCAGCTGCTGCCCAAGGTATGGGTAACAATTTACAACGAGAATACAGTAAAGTTATCTCAAACGCAGCCGACGGAGTGCAACGTTAGTCATTCACTTCTAGTGAAGCATAAAGCAAGAATGTAAACGAACTCTAAAAATCTTAGTTGCGCCTTTACACTGAAACGTAACTTTATCACCTTTATCAAAAGTTGCTATGGTAGACAAAGTTTCATCAGTTGGTGTTAAACCAATTATTGTTTCGCCATTTTGGTCGTCGCTCAATTCAACGACAACCTCACCTAGACCATTTCTACTAACGGACGTAACAAAACCTGTAATTATTGTAGAGATAGCTTTATATTTGGCTTCAGCTTTCAGTTCGTTTTCTTTGAACTCATTTGTTATGGAAGCCCCAGTCACTTTATAAACATTCTCATCCTGAGCACATGAGAAGGAAACCATGCTTGCAAAAGCCAGCACACCTATAGCGAAAGCTTTAATCATCTTTTTCATTCTGTTTGTCCTTCTCCAATTTATCCATGAGGATGAATTTAATGACTTGGTATATCAATAGCTGCTTTTAGAATGTTTTCATTGTCTTGATCATTGTCGGAAACAAAACTGATAACAAGTTGTTTTTTATTCTTGTCGCCAAATTTATATCCAATTTCATACCGGAAAGGAAAATTTAGATTTTCAGCAATATGATTTGCACCTTCTAAAGCTTTAGTTATGTCGTTAACAGTTTTTGCGTTGGCAAGTTCTGCAATCGTAAAATGGTGTAAATCCGCTTGGCCCATAACAGGCGGAAACGCTTCTAACAAAACATCAACAATCTCTGCATTCATTGATCGCCCATTTTTTTCAGCCGCATTACGAATACGATCTCTTAATCCATCAGGGAAACGTAAAAGATACTGATCAGAATCTCTGTTGGTTTTATTAGGCATAAGTGTACTCCAAATTATTTTACTATCACTGTGATATTTTCTATTGACAGTCAACCATATCTTCGTGATATAAATATCTCCGTGATATAAAGGAGTAAATTAAAATGATTATCGCAAAAAAGCATTCTGAACAGTTTCCTCTGAGGTTTCCCGATGGCTTGCGCGCTCATATCAAAGCACAAGCACAAACTAATGGGCGATCAATGAATTCAGAAATAATCTATCAACTTCAAAAAGCCTACAAGCTTAATGAGGCGGCAGGGGAAGAGATTGGCGTCCAAGCCCCTGCCGCAAAACACAAAACTGATGCTGAAACATCAGCCTGCTAACCAAACCAGAAAAGGAACTTCTGATATGACTAAACACACATATAACAATTTTCCCACTGTTTCCAATGGTAAAATTGGAGACGAAGCAATTCAAACCGTCAATGCTCGTGATTTACATAGCTTTCTTCAAGCTGGTAAAGATTTTTCCAATTGGATAAAAGATCGTATTGAACAGTACGGGTTCATTGAAAATGTTGACTTTTTAATTTTCGCCGAAACTGGCGAAAAATCAGGAAGAGGCCGTCCAGCCAAGGAATACGCCATTTCAATCGACATGGCCAAAGAGCTGGCAATGGTCGAACGAAACGAAAAAGGTAAACAAGCGAGACAATACTTCATTGAATGTGAACGTAGAGCAAAAGACCCTGCCCTTGTATTAAATGACCCGTCAGTGCTGAAAACACTTCTGTTGGATAATGTTGAGAAGGTTTTGGCTCTCGAAGCACAAGTTGAGGAAATGAAGCCTTCCCATGATGCACTTGAGCGTATTGCGATTGCTGACGGCTCTCTCTGCATTACAGAAGCAGCCAAAGCCCTACAAATGCGCCCCAAAGACCTTTTTGCATGGCTTCAATCGAATGGGTGGATATATAAGCGGACAGGTAGCGCACATTATCTTGGGTATCAGTCCAAAACGCAATCTGGGTTGATGGAACATAAGATTACTACGGTTTATCGTTCTGACGGTACTGAAAAGGTAACAGAACAAGTGCGTGTTACGGCCAAAGGCATGACACGCCTTGCAAAACTTATCAAACGCGCCCTTAGCGCAGCATGATAGGGGAAAGCAGATGAATAATTATAACCTATCCGTCAACATCAACGGTGAGGGCATTGCGCCCTCGCCTACCTCGAGTAAATTTGCTCATATGAGTTTATGTGAACTTTTAAGCCTCTATGAATATCTATCAATGGCCGTACAACAAAACATTATGATGCAAAACAGCCCTGCTTTCGGAGATAATGAGCGTTTTAATGCAGCAGGTGAATATCTCGAACAATTATATAACCACATTGATACAGAGCGCCATGCGGTGATTGATGCTGTGAAGGTCTACAAACCAAAAAATGACGGTGAACGTCATATCAAGGGTCACATCCTTTTACGATATGAAGCAGAATTTCAAGAACTTGATATGACCGAAATGGCTACATTAGCCTTGTCAAATTCCAAACCTACACATTAGAGGGCGCGAAAGCGCCCTTTATCATTTAATGAACGAGATTTTAAATGGATTATAAAAGCATACTCGGTCAAGCGGCAAATTATCTTGGCGCGACTGTCAACAGTGATGAAGTGTTTATCATGGACGGACAGTCTTATGCTCAAATGTTCCCTTTTGCCCGTCCTTTAAGGCTAAGTGTCAGGGAACCAAGCAAGATAATGAACCATCCGTTAGAAGATGGTTCAACAATTACCGATCATCTCGTGGTTGAGCCGGTTCTGATTGAAATGAACGTGATTTACATCAATGGATACAAGGACACTATATCGCAGATTAAAAGCACCTTTGATCAAGGTAAGCTTTTGACTATTCAAACAAAGGGCAAGGCGTATGAAAATATGGTTTTGACCGAAATGCCTCATGAAGAAGACCCTGATTTTATGGATGTTCTTATGGCGTCATTAAAGTTTGAGGAAGCTCGCTTTGTGACACCTGAATATGGAGAGATACTAGCCTCACAGGCTGCAAATTCAAAAGATGTGTCAACGGTTAATCGTGGAACACAGCAAACGACCAAGACAGTCGGCAACGATGCAGCCAAGGCAGGTCAAGCCTATCAATCATCACAAAACTCAAAAGGTTCTCTGCTGCATCAATGGACAAATTAGGCTGACATAATGCAAACACTCAATCTCATATCTGTTCCTTCCCAGTCTTTATCCGCCCGTCTTGATGATGTACATGTCACGATTACAATCCGAGAAGGCCGAGGCACTATGCTGGCCGATATTGTTCGTGATGGTGAAACTGTCGTTCAAGGTATGAGGCTTATTGCTGGACAGCCAATTATTCCATTTACTCGATTAGAGACCGGAAATTTCATTCTTTTAACAGATGAAGGCGAGCTTCCTGACTGGAAACAATTCGGGAAATCACAAAAGCTTATTTACATCACCCAAGATGAAATTGAGGCTATTCGAAATGGACAAGTTTGACCCACGAAGGTTGCGTGTTTCGATTGAAATTGATGGCAAGATGAATATTTATGAAGGGCTTCATGTGAAAGCCTCTGGCGAGAAAAAAGCCAACGTCCTGCAAAACTCATGCAACGTCGAAATCTTCAATCTTAAAAAAGAAGTACGAAACTATCTTCTAACCGAGACAAGCCCATTCAATAAAAACCGTACACGCAAGAAGCTGATTGTTGAAGCTGGTCGAGAAAGCACAGGATTAACAAGGCTGTTCATGGGCGATATTATATCTGCAACACCATCACAGCCGCCAGATATTGGGCTTTCGTTCGAAGCAAAGACGGGGGACTTTATCAAAGGCAATCTTGTTGCAAGATCAGGAGAAGCAAGAGAAAACCTTTCGAGCCTTGCTGATGGTGTTGCTAAGGATGCTGGCCTTACATGCGACTTTCAAGCGACGGATAAAGCAATCGCTAATTATTCATTCACAGGCGGGGCGCTCAAACAAGTTGATAAACTTGGCCAATCTGGCAACGTCAACGTCTTCGTTGATGACGATACATTGATTGTTAAAGACGCAGGAAAACCTCGTTCTAATCGGGTTCGTATCCTACGAAAAGATACAGGTATGATCGGCATTCCTGAAATCACAGAACATGGCATCAAGGTTAAATTCCTTTTTGATAACGAAACTGTAATCGGTGGGATGCTGCGTATTAAAAGCGAACTCAACCCTGCCGTTGATGGTGATTATGAAATCTACAAGCTGAATTTTAGTTTAGCACTGCGCGACACTGAATGGTATTATGAAGCGGAGGCGAAACGCCTATGACGAATAAAAACACACAACCATCCATTGACCCAGCCGATAGCGGAACATTGGAAGGAGTTTTCAAACACGTCTTAAAAAAACATCAGCAAAGCACCGATAGCATGATGCCTGTCAAAGTCATTGGTTATGACCGAAAAACCAATCGTGTGCATGTTCAGCCGCTTGTGCAGGTTCAAGGGACCGATGGGCAGATCATTGATCGTGCGCCGATTAAAAGCCTTCCAGCCTTTCGGTTTGGTGGTGGCGGTGCGCTCATGTCATTCCCGATTAAAGCTGGTGATGTCGGCTATGTTATGGCTGGTGATCGTGATGTGAGCTTGGTGGAACAAGGAAACTACGAAGCACAGCCACCAAACACAGACCGGATGCACTCCTTTGAAAACGGTATGTTCCTGCCAGACAGCATGAAAAATTGGGATATTGCTGATGAGGACTTGGACAAGATCGTTATTGGAAATACAGACGGCTCGGTCAAGATCACTTTCGATGGTGATACGTTGAATGTTGTTTCTGCGCTCAAGACTAACGTTAAATGTCCCGAAGTTGAGATTGAAGGGAATATGACTATCAAAGGAACATTAACGGCCGAGGGTGGCATCACTGGTGCGGATGGCACAACGCTTGAAAAGCACCGCCACGAAGGCGTGGTTGCAGGCGACAGCCTAACGGGCATCCCAAAGCAAGGCTCATAAAATGAAATCTTTTTCGGTAGACGAAAATAACGACCTTCATCTTGATGCAGGCGGCAGATTAGCCATGACAGAAAGCGTTCAGGCCGTTCTCAACGTTTGTCAGCACGCAGCACAGGCCATTCGGTATGAGATGATCTATGCGCAAGGTCGTGGCCTTCCCGACTTTCAAGTGGTGTGGAATAGTACGCCCAAGCTTGTAGTTTGGGAAGCTGCTTTCCGGTCAAGAATTAGCAAGGTAGCTGGTGTCACTGGAATTGAAAGCCTTGAGATTAAACAACAAGGCGATGCCTTAATTTACAAGGCCGTCATCAACACGATTTACGGAACAGGTGAACTGAATGGCTGATTATAAATATATATCAAACACAGGTGTCATTGTTCCGGATACCGCCAAAACACTGGAAGAAGTACGTGATGAATTTCGCAATTCATTTGGTCAAGACTTGGATGTATCCGATGAAACACCGCAAGGGGTCTTAATAACAGCAGAAACAATTGCAAGACGCGCGGTCATAGAAAACAATGCTGCCCTTGCCAACCAGATCAATCCGAACCAAGCTGGAGGAGTTTTTCTTGATGCAATATGGGCTTTAACAGGTGGCGCACGTGTGAAAGCAACACCATCAATTATTCGCAACGTTGTGATGACAGGGCGACCATCAACACTGATTCCATCAGGCTCCCTTGCTCGATGTGGACCAAATGGTGCTGTATTCAAGCTTGTTTCCTCCGTCATCATCGACAATGACGGACAAGCAATCGGCACGTTCCAAAGTGTTGATCTTGGAGCAATAACAGCACCTAAGAATACCCTGCAAACCATCGTCACAGGTGTTCTTGGATGGGAAACAATAAATAATCCAGAACAAGCAGAGCTTGGAAAGAATGAAGAAAGTGACATGGCAGCTCGTGCGCGTAGGCGCGTTACGCTTGCATTGCAAGGGGTGGCTCTTCCAGAAGCTATTGTTTCAGGTCTTTATGATGTTGAAGGTGTTAAATCTCTTAAATTCCTTGAAAACACGACAAACAAGCCCTTAACCGTCCAGACCGTAACACTTGAACCGCATTCAATTTATGTTTGCGTTGATGGTGGAACAGATGATGATGTAGCATGGTCGCTTTTACAGAAAAAGAGCCTTGGTTGCGGTTGGAATGGTAAAACTAAAGTAGATGTTGTAGAGTCGGTGTCTGGACAGACCTACACAGTAAAGTTTGATCGACCTAAGATCATTAACATTTTTGCAAAGGTTTTTATCCGTTCTACGTCGGCCATTACTGACCCTGCCACTGTTATTCGTGAAGCTATTGTTCAATATGCAAATGGCGATATGGATGGCGAGGCTGGTTTTACAGTTGGAAATAGCATTTCCGCTTTTGAATTGGCCGGAGCAATCAATCGTAACTATCCAACGCTCTTTGTTTACAATCTTCTTTTATCGACGGATGGTATCAATTATTCATCAAATGAAATTAAAATCATGGTGGACGAGAAAGCAATAATTGCTAATGGTTCAATAGAGGTCAACGTCACATGACCACAATCCAGCAATTTGATTATTCCGTAAACCTCTTGAGAGTATTGCTCTGGCAGTACGAGGATGCTGAACACCTTCAATCGTTATTGAAGCAAAAACAGGCGTGGCATACAATCCACCAACAGCAATTCTGGACAAATTGGTATCACGATGTCTTCAATCTCGATACCGCAAATGATTTTGGACTTTCTGTATGGTCAATCATTTTGGAAGTGCCACTCAATTATGGCGTTGCCGGTTCAGGAAGTCGTGTTGTTTTCGGTTTTGAAGATCCAAACGGCAACTATTCAAAATGGGATGGCAATACAAATACATTCGGCACAAATTTTGGGCGTGATGCTGATGCGGTCTTAGGTCTTTCAATTAAACAAAAACGAATGGTCTTAAAGCTGCGCTATTTTCAGCTTGTTTCTCGTGGTTCTGTTCCCGAAGTCAATCAATTTTTAAAAATGCTTTTTGGCGATGGTGTGTATGTTCTTGACGGTCTTGATATGACCTACACATTTATTTTCACCTTCATGCCAGACGACAAAACGCTTTTTATTCTTGAAAACTTTGACGTTTTACCAAGACCAGCAGGCGTTGAGAAAAAAGTTCTTATCCAGCCAAACAACAGCTTCGGCTTTGACCCTTACTATCTCAACTTTGAAAATTCCAACTTCTACAGCTATTGAAGGAAAAAACGATGGCAAAACCTAAATTCTTCCGGTTTCCATTTGCGGCAACTGGTGACAAAGAAGCTATTCCAGACGAAGCGCAATCTTCTGGCTTATTGAGTTATTCAGAAGGCTTTGGTCTTGACTATGAGCGCGACCCTACGACTGATGCCAAAGCTAAGCGTATGCCTCGCGATGGCACAAACCAAGTGCTTTACGATACGACAAGCAACCTTCAACAATACCAGCTTTATGGCATCCCATTTTGGTATGACGCTACAAGTAACGGTGGAACAGCAGTTGCCTATCAAAAAAATGCAATGGTGCGTTATTCAGATGGAACGGATGAGAATATCTATATTTCATTGAAAGACAACAACACAGACACCCCTACGGTTGAAGCCTCGTGGTTTTTATTCCAACCTTACAATTCAACACTATTGTCACGACTATCTGTTGCTCCCTTTGTTCCTGTAGAAAGCATGACGCTTACGACACCACCGACCTCACCAATTACTGGGAAACTTTACCTCGTTCCCGTCAATGCCACTGGAGATTGGACGGGAAAAAGTGGACAACTTGCAGAATGGGACGGCACATCATGGAAGTTTATTCAACCTCAAGACGGCCACGGAATCGGCTTGCCGGATGGCAAGGTTTTTATCCGTGTCAAAGGTGTCTATCAGCCATTTGACCTTGAGGGCTATCGTGTACCGCTGGCGCAATTGAACCGCGCACCATTTGTGCCGGTGACGGCTAACGGCACAACCACACCGCCCACCAAACCGGTCATTGGCGATGCCTATATTATAGGCCAAGCCGCCACTGGCGTATGGGCAGGCCATGACGGCCAGCTTGCAGAATGGACTGAAAAAGGCTGGATGTTTACAGTGACACCGCAAGGCCATGTGATCGGCCTGCCAGATGGCACCCTTTTAACCAAAGGAACAGACGGCTATCAACCGCAGCTTGCGCGGGGCGTACAATCTGGAAAGTGGCTTTATGCCGAAGCAGGCGGCACAGAAAACGAATTAACCGCCACGCTGAACCCGAAGCCGCTTGCTTTGACAACCGGTATGAAAATACGTCTTGGTTTGAAAGCGGCCAACACCGCCGCCGCCACCCTTAATGTCGACGGCTTGGGCGCAAAGCCGATTGTCTATCATGAAACCGGCTCAGCGCTGGTTGGTGGAGATTTTCAAGCCGGTGATGTGGTCGATCTGATCTATGACGGCTCAAGCTGGCGTATTGACCCGACCATTGCTTATTTTGATAAGCGTTATAGCCGCCTTGTTTTACCGCCAACCGACACGTTTTTTGTTGATAGCCTTGCGGGCAATGATGGAAATAACGGGTTTACGCCTTCCACACCCTTTAAAACTCTGCAAGGCGCTGTTGATGCTATCATCCGCCGCTACATAACAACGGGTACAATCAATTTAAATGTTGCAGCCGGTGACTATGAAGGCTTTACGATTAAGCCTTCACTGGTACAAAATTGGGTCGTTTCGGGCGTCAAAGATGACCCGTCAAAGGTTGTTATCAGTGCGCCCAATGAATTTCAAAATGGCGGCTATGCATTTCAAAACAGTGGCAGCAATGTCACATTTGAATATGTAGAACTTGGCGGCTACACAATAACCTTAATGAATTCCGGAGGACTGACCCTTTTTAAAAATTCTAATTTAAGAGGGCCGGTTTCTGGCAATTATATTGTGAATGTTGCCAGTGGCAGCTTTAACGCCAATGGACAAATAAAAATAAGCGGTGATTGTACAGCGGTTTTTTTTGTTGGCGGCGGTGGAACAATAAGGCTCGGCGGTTATCCGTTTATTGGTGAAAATGCTGTCACAATCACATTTAGTGGCATTCGTGCGCAAACCGCTGTGATGCTTGCTACTACGCTTGGTGTCATTAGTGTTTTTCCTCAAAATGCAACATTGATCGGAATGCCAACAGGGCGTCGTTTTGCAGCGAGACTCAATGGTATCATTTCGGTCAATGGAGCAGGCGTTAATTTTATTCCGGGCACCGTCGCGGGTGATGTTGCATCCGGTGGTCAATATGGTTGAGGTTTATTATGTTTTATGATCCTAAAAACTGGTACTGGATGGCCAAAGATGGCCGGATTTATTGCAGTATAAAGCAGGCTCTTGTCAAAGAAACCGATAAGGCTTTTGTCGAATGGAAAAAGGGAGGCAATCTGCCGACACCTTGGCCGAAAGACCTTGAAGGCGTCGAGACCGATGAAGCACTGGCCGAAGTGCTGGCCGCCCACGGCCTGCCGCTTTTCGTGCCGATACTGAACGAAATTAAGGCCGATCTGAAAACCCAGATTGACCAAACCGCCGAGTCCGAGCGCCTGAAATATATCACGCCCGGCGATGGGCAGGCTATGACCTATCAGGAAAAGGTCAATCAGGCCGCCGAATATTCCAAAGCATACGCAGCCTATAAGGCAGAGCCGAAAGAGCGTTCAGAACCACCCGCCGATGAATATCTGCTTTTAAAGGCCAGCTTGGGCATTGACGGCGACACGCTTTTGGAAGTGGCGATCACCGTCACCCAAGCTTATGCCATGTGGCAGCAAGTTGGCGCGGCAATAGAAACCATCCGCTTGCAGACCAAGGCCGCCATTGACGCTGCCGACACCGCGGAAGCGGCACAAGCTATCTTTGATGCCATTGAATGGCCAAAACCATAAAAGTTATAAGCGGTAATAATCCAATCCTTACCCGCCCTTGAGGCGGTTTTTTTTATGTCTGAAAGGAAAAATCTATGAAGCTGACAGCAAATATGCTGCGTCAGATTGTTGGCGCTCGTGCAAAAAAAGAGAACATTGATTCACTCGTTGAGGCCTTTGATAAATATGGCGTTCGTTTTGGTCTTGATCTACCGCATCGCCTTGTCCAATTCCTTGCTCAAGTTTTGCATGAATCAAACGGTCTTTATTACAATCAAGAGATATGGGGACCAACAAAAGCACAGAAACGCTATGATACTCGTGTTGATTTAGGTAATACACCGGAACTCGATGGTGACGGCAAAAAGTATAAAGGCTATGGTCTCATTCAGGTTACAGGCCGCAAAAACGTACGGGCTTTCTATAAGTGGTGCGTCAAAGAAGGCCTTAATCCTCCTGACTTTGAAAAAGAACCTTCCCTTATAGGGACCGCCCCTTGGTCTGCGGTCTGCGCTTTCTGGTATTGGTCTGTAAACCGTATCAATCGCTATGCTGATCGCGGTGACATTGAAATGGTCACAAAAACAATCAACGGCGGTTTGAATGGCTATGCAGACCGTTTAAAGTGGTATGATAAGTCTGCGCTCATAGTCCTTGGTTATAAACCTAACGATATAAAGTCCCTGCAAAAAGATGCTGGCATTATGGTTGATGGTCTATCCGGTCCGCGCACTCGTGCAGCCATGCACAAAATGCTTTTAAAGCTTACTGATAAAAAATCTTTGCCAGATATTGTATCAGATGCGCCCGTTGTAGATGTTAAAATTCCCAAACAGATTGACAAACCAATACATAAAACAAGTGGATTCTGGGAACGTATCACCTCAATGGTCGGCATGGCTGGAATCGGTGGGGCAAGCTGGCTTGGTGACTGGCGTGTTATCCTTGTCCTTGCGGCTTTTCTCATTGTTGTTTCTGCTTTTGGCCTTATTTTCCAAAATAAAATCATCAAAGCGGTTCGTAATCTGAAAGAGCAACTTTCATGACCCTCCCCTATCGTATCGGCATAATTGCCGCATTATTTGCCGCCGCCTTTATGAGCGGCTTTTTTTATGGCCGCAGCTATGAGCGCAAGGCCACGCTTGAAAGTGTGGTCAAAGCCTATCAAACCCGTGAGGAAATAGACCATGAAATTTCTGACCTTTCCCCTATTGATGCTTGCCTTGCTATTGGCGGGCTGCATGATGAATGCGCCACTCTCTTGCAGCGGATGGAAGAAACCACCCAAGGCAAATGAACCTGTCCGTATGGTTCAGGTTGAGCCAGAACTCACACGCTGGATAATTGCAACAGATCAGTTCGGTCAAAAACAGAAGTGCTGGAAATAATCTTATGCCTGAAAAACATTTCCCGCCGGACTGGTGGGCTTATCTCATTTCTTGGCTCTTAATGGCCTTAGCAGGTGCATTCGGTGCGTTTGTTAAGCAAATCCACAGCCCTGCCCGCAAATGGCCACAGAGGGTCATGGAATGGATAGGTGGAGCGTTATGTGCCGTCTATGGTGCTGAGATAGTCGCTCAAACAATGTACCACTTATTGAGCAAGTATGATCTGATCGAGACGGGTTATGTTGTACCAGAAAAGATTATAGGGCTTTCAGGCTTCTTGTGTGGTGCGCTCGGCGTTGCTATGATTGACAGCATCATAATGTTTTTCAAAAAAAGAGCAGGAGTAGATCAATGACAACATACTGGCAGAAGATATTGGCTATCCTGCGTGGGTTTTGAGGTTCCTTGGAATTCCAAGGAACCATATTGTCGGCGTCGATAAAATGGTTCATTTGTGACACATATTGTGACACATTCCAAAACATCAAATCTCTAAGCTATTGATTTTACTGGTCGGAGTGAGAGGATTCGAACCTCCGACCCCCTCGTCCCGAACGAGGTGCGCTACCAGGCTGCGCTACACTCCGACTTTGCGCCTTGTCAACGCGGTCTATGGCGGGCTTATAACTCCGCATGTCTTTTCTATCAAGCGGTTTTTAGTGAAATTTTCATATGCCTTTTCATCACATGATTGATAGTTGTGCCCGCGCCAGTTAAAAGCGATAATATAGAGAGGAAAGCAACATGGCAGCAAACAGCGCAAATGGAAAAATCGTCAGCTTCATCATGAGTGGCGGTGTCGGCTCGCGCCTATGGCCCTTGTCGCGCGAAGACTTTCCCAAACAGTTTCATAATCTTTCCGGCCAAGGCTCTATGATATCACGTACGATCAAACGTATGGGAGCACGTAAAGACAACACCGATCCAATATATCTGATCAGTTCCGAAGCCCATGCCTATCGCTTACAGCAAGAAATCGCCGGCCTTCCTCTCAATCAAGGTCGCGCCATTTTTGAACCCTTGGGCCGCAATACCGCCGCCGCTGTTGCTCTGGCCACCCAGATTACTCTTGCCGAACATGGCAATGCACTGATCCTTGTCGTACCATCCGATCATGACATCACGACAGATCATGATTTCTGGCAGACGATCGAAGCCGGTACAAACGCTGCCCAAAAGGGCCGCATCGTTGTCTTCGGTGTCCATCCCGACAAACCAGAAACCGGCTATGGCTACATTGAAACCGCACAAGAAAAAGACGGCGTTTTCGATGTCGTACGCTTTGTCGAAAAGCCTGATCTGGAAACAGCACAAACCTATTTTCAATCCGGTCGGTTCCTATGGAATTCAGGTATTTTCCTATTTTCTGCGCAAACCATGAAAGCGGCTTTCTTGCGCGACCAGCTGGAAATTTGGGAAAAAACCGAACAGAGCCTTGCGCAAGCCCATAACGATGTATCCGGCACATGGCTACCTTATGATCTCTATGCCGATATTCCCTCGGATTCTATCGACTATGCCATTATGGAAAAAGCCGATAACATCGCATTGATCCCGGCCCGCTTCCGCTGGAACGATCTCGGATCATGGCAATCTTTGCTGGATGCGCAATCAGGACCGGTACAACCAGATCAAGATGGCAATGTCATTATCGGCGATGTGGTTGCCATTGATTGCCAGCGCTCCTATTTGCGTTCCGATTCCGGCTTGCTTTCTGCGGTTGGATTAAACGATATGGCCGTTGTTGCAACCAACGACGCTACTTTTGTTGCGCCCGTCAACCAAAGCCAGAATGTACGCCAAGTTGTTGCGACACTTGAAAAAGCCGGAAGATTAGAAACAAAATTTACCCCTTCGGCAGACCGTATGCCTCAAACCGGTGCCTATCAAAACCGTGTTTCACATTGGCTGTTTGATGAAGCCCTACCGTTGTGGTCCCAGCGCGGCATCGATGACAAAGGAGGCTTCTATGAAGCCTTGGACTTTGATGGCCTGCCGATTATCCGTAACAAACGCATGCGTACCATGGCTCGCCAAGTCTATGCTTTTGCCACTGCCGCCCATATGGGATGGGATGGACCGGCACATCAAATCATCGATCATGGCCTCGACTTTATGGAAAAAGGGCGCACAGCCAAAGGCGGCTGGGCGATGGTTCTTGATCCCAAAGGTTCTATTATTGATAGCCACGATGACAGCTATGACCAGTCCTGTGTTCTTCTGGCTCTGGCTGAAGCGCACCGCGCCGGCCATAAAAGGGCGTTGACACTGGCGACCGAAACGTTCGCCTTTCTGGACGAATATCTCACAGACAAACAGGGACACGGCTATTTTTCCGATAGCCAAAGCAGTAAAGCCGAGAAAACGCGCCGCTCCAATCCGCATATGCATTTATTAGAATGTTTCCTTGCCTGGTATAATGTCACCGGCAACAAGGACTTTCTTCAACGTGCTGCACGCATTGTTGATCTGTTTGAAAGCCACTTTTTTGATCATGATACATGGACAGTCGGCGAATATTTTGATGCCGACTGGATGCCCCATAAAGAATATGGCCACCAATGCGAACCCGGCCACCATTTTGAATGGGCATCCCTGCTCGTTGATTATGCACGCCAATCGGGCCAAAAAACCATCATCAAAAAAGCTCGCAAACTTTATGCTTCAGCCATTGCCAATGGCATGAACCGCGCAACTAGTCTGGCATACAGTGTCATTTCACGAGAAGGCATGCCCATTGAAACCCGCTCGCGCAGTTGGCCACAATGCGAAGTCATCAAGGCAGCAATCGCTTTGGATGGCAATGAAGGCCCAGATCTCAAGCCCGAGGTTGAAGCCCGTGTACGGCGCCTTTTCCGCTGGCATATTGAAGCAGCACCCAAGGGCCTATGGATCGACCTAATTGATGAAAATGGTCGCGCTATTGCCGACGATGTACCCGCTTCTATTTTCTATCATCTTGTGGCGGCTCTCACACAGTATCAAGCCTTTTCGACTACAGCTAAAAACTGATCGCATAAAAAAGAATACAACAATGCGTTATGCTTTTTTTATAATCACACTGATGCTTCCTGTATCGGCATGGGCGCAACTAAAACCCGATATCGATCCTGGCAAGGATGGCCACCCCATGGCAGCGCGGGTCATAGCACTGCTAAAAAATCCGCAAAGTGCATTCGGGCCTGACATTGATGACAAAACACTTATTAAAAAAGGGGATGCGCTCGGCAAATGGGAATATATGAATAAGAATATTCCGAATATGCGCCTTATCCGTGATGAGTATTTAGAAAAAGTCTATCTCAGTGGCCAGTATTTTGGTGCCTTCCGATATATGCCCGATACACGACTCAAGCCGGCCCAAATGCAAATCGAAATGACTTTCTGGTCGGAATCCGATTATCGCAAATTTAGCCGCCATCTTGATGAAACATTTGGCAGACCATCCAATTCATGTAGCAACGGGCTGACCATATGGCGCAACCTCGATAATGGCTTTGCGCTCAAACAAACTCGTTATCGTCCACCCGGCTTTGAAAATAAAGAGAATATTTATCTTGAAGGCAACGCCAAAAAAAACCGCTATTTTGTTTCCATCGGCTTCCTATTGATTGAAGGACATTTTAATGAATATTGCGATCTTGATTCACTCGATCCGCGACGCCTGATTGACAATGGAAAGTTGCAACACGTCATCAACGAAATTGCCACAGGCAAAATTATTGGCGCGAAGTCACAAATAACTCAAAACTATTTCAAGCCTTACACACAATGGATTGAAAAACAAAAACCCCAGCCTAAAATGGTCAACATGCTCAAACTACCGGAAGAACGACTACGCCCACAAACAGATACACAATGTCTAGAAGAATTCAGCCTGCTTAATGACTTACCTCTTCTACCAAACAGCACCATTACAATAAGCTATACCAAAGACACCTGCCCACAAGAGACCTATACAGCGAACCTTTATATCGCACAAATGCAACCGCGTTCTATCGATTTGGGGTTTGAACATGAATACGCCATTGATGATCCCTTCTGGTCGGTCAAGATGCACAATGCGCTGGATAAAGCCTTCGGCAAGCCACATTGGCGACAAAGCCCGAAAATGATCTATACGCTTTGGCCGGAAAAATCAGGGGTACTTCCTATTTTTGAAACGCTATCTGGTAATAGCTATGAAGCTTTTCGTTTCCATTATGGTATACGCCTGCAACGTATCAATGAATTTTTGTCCAATACCCAGCCTGTCATTGTACTGAGATAGGAACAATAATGCGCTTTATTATAACTTTTCTGTCTCTTCTATATCTCGCTATATCATCAGTTTCAGCTCATGCTGAAGTATTTGATCCTTTTGATTCATTCGATGACAAAAATTTTCCTGTTGTGCTGGATAGTCTTTCCAAAGGTGCCGCGTATTTTTTCCAAAATCGCGATCAACTTGTAACGCAAGGCGATACACTCGGGCGGTGGGAACATATTGAGGACGGCCCTTTCTATCTTCTTGGCGGCCTTGATGGCAGCGGCTTGAAAATGTCAGGTGTCTATGGACTAATGTCAGCCCAAAGCAACGTCGCTGAAAACAGTGTGTATTTTCAGCTCAGTTTTAAAAGCTGGCAGGATTTTCTGAAATTTCGGAAAATGGTGGTTGAGCGTTTTGGCGCCCCGAACAAAAACTGCTCGGCAGCCCCTGTTGAATGGCGCAATATTGGTAAACAAACAGCCATGCGTATGACCACCTATGATGAAAGCAATACGCCACCCAACGATGATATGGCGCCATCACAGTATGAAATTGTCTTGCGACTGGGAGATTTCGATAACACTTGCACACTTAATACAATACAGCCGAAAAAACTCGTCCGCTATGATACATTAAAAGACTTTCTATCTGCATTATTCAATAACAAAAGCGCATTCACATCGCTTGAAGCCGCACGCGCGTTCCTTGATCAATATGGCCACTACAAAATAGAACACACCAGCTGTACGGATTCCCTTACCGAATTCCATTCGGACAAACTTGGCGAATTGACACTCAGCATGGCGTTCAACAAAAAAGGATGCCAGCCCGAGTTTGAAGAAGCCACCGGCGCAATTTTACGATTCGGTTTTTATGATCTTGATTCCAACTGGCCAATCAAAGAACTTGTCGGACATGATCCCATGGCCGAGGTCAAAGCGATCAAGGTCTTAAATGATTTATTCGACCTTAATATACCGAATGCACGGATAAGCAGTTGGCTATCCGAATCTGGTCTAACCGCCTATTTATTAAAATCAGGTGGTGACGGAATGAATTTTTTCACCGTCTATCCGGCATCAAAAGAAACGATACAAATGATACATGAAAATATCAAAACCATAAAAAAATCGAAATAGACGATGGCATTAGATCGACAGAACAATGCCATCGTCAGCATATGAAATGCACTAGCGCCGATAATGCAACTGTGGCGGTTTACCATGGTGGGGGGTAAACGGACGATAGTGGGGGCGAAAATGCTGAAAAGGTGGCGGCGGCACACGATATCCATAACGTGGCCCGTAGTGACGACGATAATGCGCAGGCCCTCGCCCGCCAGACTTATAGATAATAATACTGCCATGCGGACCAGCGGAAATAGCTGGGCGCGCCTCGGCCGCACTGACCATAAAACCTGTTGCCGGCATAACAATACCTATGGATATGAGCAGAATAAACAAACGTTTCATGTAATGATCTCCTTTACTTCAAGCCAAGATTAGAGATCCACATTTGAACTATGACTGAACCTATGGTTCATCGTGTGTTCACATATATAATATCTGTATCAAGTATCAAAAACTACCTTTTAAGCCGATTGAGCAAGCACCTTGACCACTCTACAACCAGACAATAGACTGGAACAGGAACAATAACTGCATGGTCAAAAAGAGAGGCAAAGTGACGACTTTCTGTCAAAACTTTTTTCTGACTATCATGCTTTTACAGTCCATTGTTCTTCCGGCATCGGCTGAAATGCCGACAACACTTTCAAAGGATAATTATGAAACCCTTTTCAATTATCTTGAAAATGCACATGACCATTTTCCCGAAATTATAAAACAGCGAAAACAAGCAGAAGCCAACCATAAACCGGACACCCCTTTTCCGGTCGATATAGATAGCGCATCTATCTCGATAAAAGGCGTCTATTTTTCTCCACTTGATAAAACCGAAAAGGCCTATCGCCAATCAATTTATATAAACCTACCCAATTTTACTTCTGTTCGTGACTTTGTTTCAGCGCTTGACAAGCGCTATCACGGCAAGGTCAAGACGTGCAGCCGTAGTGACAGCTATGCCTACCGTATTTCCAGCCTATGGACTTTACGGCTCGACTTTCAAGATGATATTTATAGAATGCTCGATATCGTCCCCGCTGAATCGCTTGATCTCCTATCGCAGCACCTTGATCAAGACGATACTTTAACACTATCGCTGATACTGCTTGAGGGCGGACTTTCTGATGATTGTGATCTCTCGACTCTAACGAAAAGCGAATATATATCACCCGCTATCCTTGACACGCTCGTCAAAACATTCGTCGCCTACCCGCATGATGTAGACAAATTGAAAACCACATTCTCACGCTTTGGCAAGCTCAAGCAAGAGGATAGTGACTGCGAAACCACGTTGGCGATCGAAATCACCCCGACTTTTAGCACAGCTTTAAGCATCGCCAAACCAAAGTGCCAAGATAAAAATGATACGATATTATCAATCTACTACGTTGTACCACACGATGAAAATGGCCATGGCTATTTCTATGATATCAGTCAGGATCCATTCATGGCTGTCAAATGGATCAAAGCCATGGAAAAGAACCTGCCATCCGAGCGCGTTGACAATCTCTTTTTCAGCCTATGGAAGAAAGGCGATATGATCGGTATTATCAGTGATCCAAAACCCGATGAAAATCTCTCTTTTTCGATAGGCATTTATCATCAGGAAGACAGCCAATTGATCAAACAGATATATGAAAACGGAAATCTACCACTCGCCAAACAATGGGAACAATTGATGCCCGATCCTTCTCATCCCTTGATGGATGAACTACCCGATTAAAACCTGCCACGATTATATCGAATCGATATTCTAAATGTCATTTCATTATCTATTCAAACAACAAGCGGCAATCTACTTATGCTGGACATGCTCTAGCCACTGATTTTTTTATATCCGGCTTCAATAGCTTGGATGAGAATATCTTCCCCGCCCTGTTGACCGAATGTATTGGCAATCAGCTCATTGGTTCCGCCTTGTGTCGAATATTCTCGCTCCAATTTTTTAAAGTCGGGTTTTTGCTGATTGCGCATTTCATCCGACAAATTAGCATAAAGAGATGAAAGATAAGAATTGACGGTTTCCTCGTCCATACCCTGACCTTTCAACCAGTTAGCTGTCGTACCGACAAAACGGTAATAAACCCCCATGAAAGATCCCGCGGTCATAAAAAGATTAAACTGGCTTTCCTCATGCACCACAACTGCCCCACCCAATGCATCAAACATAGTGTGTAAAAACGGATTGTCAGGATAGATCGGGGTCATCATCTTGCGCTCGGCAACAAAGGGCAAAGGTACAGCACGGCATACCGGACGGCCGATCCAGCTTTCAACCTGCGCGCTGGACGCCATTGCCAGAACACTGATGACCTGTTTGATCTTTGAAAAATCAAGACCGCGCAGAACCTCTTCGGCAATCTGGCTGCGCAGACAGATAAAGACATGATCACATGCATCAATCACAGACTGATTATCATCGGCTATGTTGACCAATGAGTGTCGCTTGGCAAGATTGGCCGCCATTTCGGCATTGCGTGGCGAAATAGTAATTTGACGGACATCCAGATCGCTTGCCATCAAACCTTCAATCATGGCGGCTGCAATATCACCCGTGCCGATAAAACCGATTTTCATCACGATACTCCATCCCAGATAAGATCATCGATCTTTGTTTTTTTGATTTCTTTGCCGAAAAGCCCCAAGGTTAACTGGTGATCCTCATCATAACATGTATCGACAACCATGATTATATCACCTTTACGAGTGATGTAGAGCTGCAGTTTTTTGATCAGTTTTTCCCAGATTTCACCGGGCTTATTAACGGTGGGAAAAAGGTCTTTATTTTCATCCCGCTCATCTTTGTCAAACGCCAGATAATCGGGATAAATATCGGTGGTATAGAGATTGAAGATGTAAGTCTCAAAAATTGCATTCAAATCCTGTCGTTTCATCAGATCCTTGGCGACATCAAGCAATTCCTTGGTCAAGCCGTCTTCCATGACAACAATGAAAAGACTGGCGGTCAAAGGCGACCAAGCCGGTTTGGTACGCCTTTTCAGCGACCAATGATCTTTATCCGTGTAAAACAAAGTGCCCAAACCATTGATCTTGATATCCTCAATGGTTGAATTGCTGCGCCGGATCAGCATCCAGTTATCAACTGCTTTTTTAAAGAAGCCGGTTTTTTCCCCCTTTGTCTTACGCAACAGAAATGTTTCTGTCATCGTCAATTGCGGCTCAAGCGTACTGCTAACCGAAAACTCATAAAGACCATCTTGGAACTTGATAGCGGCAATATTGCCGAAATAGATATTTTGACGTTTGAGCTGCGGCAGCGGATTGATTTTATGATTAATCGCCTCATCGCGGTACCAATTGACTGTTTTTTCAAAACTTTCATAATTCTTAAAGAAATTAAGCCGCCCCAAAATGCTGCCAACACCGTCGAGCTTGAAATTTTTACGGTCTTCAAAGGCCATTCGCATCAACTCTTCAGGGCTATCAGTAGTTGTAGGTGTATTTTCAGGATTGGCTTCGTAGCGGCCCCAATAACGCGCAAAAAGCTCTCTTTGCACGGCATTGGCTTTACTACTCAAGTCCCAATAAGGCCCCAGCATTTGCATGAAAACAGTGAGCGATGGGGCGACATAAATGTCTTCAAAAATCTCTTTCGACAGATCGGTATTTGGCGATTTATTTTTATATAAGTTTCGGATCGCATGGATAGCCCCATAACCATCCTCGTTGAAATCCATCAAATATTCATATATATCACCCGATATAATCGGGAGATAAAGTCGCGGATCACCTTTAAAAACGCCCTTTGGCAACCTTTCCGTTGTCTCTTTCCAATCGTTCATAATGCTATATTCAGGTGTAAAATATTTGACACGCAAGGCCATTATCGCATCGCCATCTCTCACGGTATAACCGTTATCATCAATGCTGCTTGAGCCATAGGTTAGCAAACAATATTTAAGATCGTCCGGTATCGCTTTCCCAAGAGCCTCTTCAAGCTCAACGATTTTTTTCGGCTTATAGGCCGGGTTATAGACCTTCGGATTCGTAATCGGCTGAAATGAAATCCTATCTATAATCTCTTTATAATCGACCATCTTATCCTCTTACCGGGGAATATAATTTAAAACCGGGCCGAGCCAACGCTCAAGCTCGCTGATATCCATCCCCTTTCGAGCCGAATAATCCTCAACCTGATCGCGCTCCACCTTTGCCACACCGAAATAGTAACTATCAGGATGGGAGAAATAAAGCCCCGAGACAGACGAACCGGGCCACATGGCATAACTTTCAGTCAATTCCACACCGGTAAAACGCGTTGCGTCAAGAAGGTCGAAAAGTGTCCGTTTTTCAGTATGGTCAGGCTGTGCCGGATAGCCGGGGGCCGGACGGATACCGGCATATTTTTCCAAGATTAGATCCTCGGGTGAACAATTCTCATCGCGCGCATATCCCCAGTGGACTTTACGCACTTCCTCATGCATCCGTTCGGCAAAAGCTTCAGCAAAACGGTCAGACAATGCTTTGACAATAATGGCCGAATAATCATCATGGGCCGCTTCAAACTGCTTGACATAACGTTCCTCTCCCGGACCTGCAGTTACGACAAATCCGCCAAGATAATCCGGCACACCAATTGGAGCAACAAAATCGGCCAGCGCCAAATTGGCAACATTGTCACGACGAGCCAGTTGCTGGCGCAAGGTATAGAATGTGGCTAGTTTTTCCTTACGTGTTTCATCGGTATAGAGCGCAACATCATCACCCACCCGATTGGCAGGCCAGAAACCAATTACCGCTTTGGGTTCAAACCACTTACCAGCGATAATCTTGTCAAGCATACGGCGTGCATCATCATAAAGCTGGCGCGCAGCCTCGCCCTGCTTTTCATCCTGCAAAATAGCCGGATAGCGCCCACGTAATTCCCAACTCTGGAAAAACGGAGTCCAATCAAAATAATGGGCAAGATCGGCAAGATCCCAGCTATCAAAGTTTTTAGTACCCAAAAATGTCGGTTTAGGCGGAGTATAATTCTTCCAGTCCAATTGAAGCGCATTGGCACGGGCTTCTGCCAGCGGTAGACGCTTTTTAACAGCCTCGTTCTTTTCATGTGCTTCAGCAACCTTTTTATACTCTTCACGTATATCGGCAATCGTCTTGTCTTTGAGTTCATCCGATAATAAGGACGACACCACACCAACTGCACGGCTGGCATCAAGCACATAAACCGCCTGCCCACGCTTATATGCAGGATGGATTTTCACAGCCGTATGAACACGGCTTGTTGTCGCCCCGCCAATCAACAAAGGAATAGAAAAACCCTGTTTTTCCATTTCAGCTGCAACATTGACCATTTCATCAAGAGAAGGCGTAATCAGACCCGAAAGGCCGATTGCATCCGCATCATGCTCTTTGGCAGCATCCAGAATTTTCTGTGCCGGCACCATAACGCCAAGATCGATGATTTCATAATTGTTGCACGCCAAAACAACACCGACAATATTCTTGCCAATATCATGGACATCACCCTTGACCGTTGCCATAATGATTTTGCCTGCACTTTGACGGCCTTCACCGCCATTAAGACGTTTTTCTTCTTCCATATAGGGCAGAAGAACAGCAACAGCCTGTTTCATGACACGCGCCGATTTGACCACTTGTGGTAAGAACATCTTACCCGCACCGAAAAGATCACCAACAACATTCATACCGGCCATCAACGGGCCTTCGATGACATGCAGCGGTTTATCAGCCGCAAGACGCGCTTCTTCCGTATCAGCATCAATATATTCGGTAATACCGTTGACAAGCGCATGTTCAAGGCGCTTTTCTACCGGCAATTCACGCCAGCTCAAATCCTTTTCACGCTTTTCGCCACCACCCTGTCCGCGATATTCTTCGGCCAATTCCAACAAGCGTTCGGTCGCACCAGCATCACGATTCAAGACAACATCTTCACAGGTCTCGCGCAATTTTGGATCAATCTGGTCGTAAACAGCCAATTGTCCGGCATTGACAATGCCCATATCCATACCGTTCTGGATTGCACGATAAAGAAAGACCGAATGCATTGCTTCGCGTACCGGTTCATTACCACGGAATGAAAAAGACAAATTCGACACACCGCCCGATATATGACAATAGGGCAAAGTATCCCGGATTTCCTTTGTCGCCTCGATAAAGTCGACACCGTAATTATTGTGCTCTTCAATACCGGTCGCAACGGCAAAAATATTCGGATCAAAAATGATATCCTGTGGCGGAAAACCAACTTTTTGCGTGAGTATATTATAAGCACGCGTACAGATTTCGACCTTGCGCTCTTTCGTATCGGCCTGTCCGGTTTCATCAAAAGCCATCACAACAACAGCTGCGCCATAAGCAAGCGCCAATTTTGCCTGTGCAATGAAATTCTCTTCGCCTTCTTTTAGTGAAATGGAGTTAATAACCGACTTGCCCTGTACACATTTGAGCCCTTCTTCAATGACTTCCCATTTCGAGGAATCGATCATGATCGGCACTTTGGCAATATCAGGCTCGGCTGCCAGCAGATTGAGATAATCCTTCATGACCGCTTTGGAATCAATCAAGCCCTCATCCATATTAATATCGATAATCTGGGCGCCGTTTTCCACCTGATCACGGGCCACATCCAGGGCTGTTGTATAATCGCCACCGGTGATCAGCTTTTTAAAACGCGCCGAACCCGTCACATTGGTCCGCTCGCCGACATTGACGAAAGGAATATCATCCGTCAGCGTGAAAGGCTCAAGACCGGCAAGGCGCAAACGCGGCTCAACCTTCGGCAATGGACGTGGTTTATAGGGTTTGACAATTTCAGCAATGGCACGGATGTGCTCAGGTGTTGTACCACAACAGCCACCGATAATATTGATCAGACCATCACGGGCAAATTGCTCGATCTGGCTTGCCATGGTATCGGCATCCTCGTCATATTCACCAAAAGCATTAGGCAGACCCGCATTGGGATAGACACAGATAAAGCTTTCCGACACTTGTGCCATTTCACGCACCATCGGCAGCATGGCATTGGCACCCAATGCACAATTCAACCCCACAGAAAAGGGACGCGCATGTGCTACCGAATAAAGAAAAGCGGTCGGAGTCTGGCCAGAAAGTGTACGCCCTGACATATCGGTAATCGTACCGGAAATCATCACAGGCAGACGCTTACCTTTTTCAATAAAGATTTCTTCAGCAGCAAAAATTGCCGCTTTAGCATTTAATGTATCAAAGATTGTCTCGATCAATAGCAGATCAGAGCCGCCATCCATCAAACCGCGTATTTGCTCGCCATAGGCAATCCGTAATTCATCAAAAGTAACGGCCCGAAAGCCCGGATTGTTAACATCTGGAGAAATCGATGCGGTACGGTTGGTCGGCCCGATGGCACCAGCAACAAAACGGGGTTTGCCATCTTCCTTTTCAGCCCGCTCTGCCGCACGACGTGCAAGTCTTGCACCATCACGGTTCAATTCATAGACCATTTCTTCCATCTGATAATCAGCTTGCGCAATCGAAGTAGAAGAAAAGGTGTTTGTTTCCAGAATATCGGCACCGGCCATCGCATATTTGAAGTGGATTTCTTCAATATCTTTAGGCTGGGTCAGAGTCAGCAGGTCATTATTACCCTGCAATGAACATTCACATGAAATAAAGCGATGTCCGCGAAAATGCTCCTCGGTGAAATGCAGTCCCTGAATCTGCGTTCCCATCGCCCCATCCAGAATCAGGATTCGCTCGTTTGCCGCTTGTATAAGCTGCGCAACACGATCCTTGTTTGGTTCCAAATCACCAAAAAGAGATAAAGCGGGATGGGCCATAACAATACCTTTCAAACAAGGCATTTTCAGTGACATAAAGATTTCTTTATGTCAACAAAACCTGTATTCTACACAATAAAAAACGCCGGATAAGTCCGGCGTTGATCGAAAATATAATAGAACGTATCAACGCACGTAAAAGCCAATGGAAACAGCCACACAAAGAACGGCCAGAACAATCATGCCAAGATAGGCACGCGGCTTGTCAAAAAGCACTGCAAAAGCGGAAAACCAACCAATTACACCACCGGCCAGTGCAAATAAAAAGCCCGGCTTGTTCATGATAGCAATGTGCATCGCCATCAAGCCGCCAATAATCAGCGCACCGAATACGATCAAAAGACCGGTCGCAAATTTCTCATAATCGTCCATTATCGAACCTCTATTATAACAATCCTAAAGCAAACACATCATTTTGACATTATTTGGCCGGAACCGAATTTCATGATCGTAGCTTGCGAAACCTATCATACCCCCTTCTAGCAAAGAAGGCTCAAAAACAAAAACGCTTTTTACCGGTTGTGGTTAAAGCCCGAATATAAGTGCCAAAAAAAGGTACAACACGTATTAAGTAACCTGATTCCAGCGCAACCGGCCGAGATGGGAAGCCGGTGGCTTGCCAATGATCCGACTAATCATAATACCGGCATCAATCAACCTATCGAGATCAATCCCCGTTTCGATACCCATACCGTGCAACATATAAACAAGATCTTCAGATGCGACATTTCCTGTTGCACCTTTTGCATAGGGACAACCGCCTAAACCGGCGATCGACGAATCAAGTACTGAAATGCCAAGAGGAAGACAGGCAACAATATTGGCCAAGGCCTGGCCATAAGTATCATGAAAGTGTAAGGCTAACGCCTCAATCGGTATATCACCCATCACAGCTTCCAGCATCGCAGCCGCCTGTAATGGTGTGCCAACACCGATTGTATCACCCAGAGAAACTTCATAACAGCCGGCCTCAAAAAGACGTCGTGCAACATGAACAACCGAGGTTAATGCAACATCACCCTGCCAAGGGCAACCCAGAACGCAAGAGACATACCCCCTGATACGGATGTTCTCTCGTGAGGCCGTTTCAATCACCGGTAAAAATCGTTCGAAACTCTCATCAATCGAACAATTGAGATTTTTTTGCGAAAACGCTTCGGACGCGGAAGCAAAAACCGCTATTTCCTCGGCACCCGCAGCCATTGCCGCTTCAAACCCTTTAATATTCGGCACCAGAACGGGATAGCGAACACCATCATAGCGCTTAATACGACGCAGAATATCCCCGCTATCAGCCATTTTAGGTACCCATTTTGGTGAAACAAAACTACCGCTTTCAATTGTTTGGCAACCGGCAGCCGATAATGCATTGATCAAATGTATCTTGTCATTCGTCGACGGTGCATTGCTTTCATTCTGCAGACCATCACGCGGACCGACTTCAACAATTCGAATTTTTGCTGGAACATTCATGATCGACATCCTTGTCTCATTGGCAGCATTCAAGTTGCTGCGCGAGAAAACCGATAAATTTCGGATGGTTTCCATAAGCAACGTTCACCCGAATCGCTGGCACTGTTTCACGCTGATCCACCCTGAAAAACCGCCCCGGAGCAATAAAAATACTCTGTTCGGCAGCCTGTCTAGCGATTTCTGCTTCCTGACAGTATTGCGGCAACTCTGCCCATAAATAGAATCCGTTCTTGACGTTATTTTGCATCTTTATCCCGAGTTTACCCAACGCATTCATCGAAAGGACGGCGGCTTCATCAACACGCTGCTCAAGCCGCTTCAGGTGTCGGCTATAATGCCCGCTATTGATCAAACGGTCGACAAACCGCTCAACATAATCTGAACCAGACAGCGTTGTAAGCATTTTCAACTGGCACAATTTGCGCACTAGATCCGGATCTCCAGCAAGATAACCCAGGCGCAAATTGGCCGACAGCGTTTTAGAAAATGTGCCGATATAGATTACGCGTCCCGGTTCGGCCAATGCAGCAAGGCGCGTTATCATTGGTGATAGCAGATCGCCAAACGCATCATTTTCGATAATAACAAATCCCGCATCCTCAGCCGCTTTCAATAAAGAAAATGCTTTTGTGGGGCTAAGCATGCCACCCGTCGGATTATGCAAATGGGATTGAGTAAAGAATAGTTTCGGGCGGTAAAGGGATAGCTTTTCCTGCAAATCATCCAAATCTGGCCCATCGACAAGACGTCTAATTCCAACAATACGGACCCTTGTCAGTGTGAGCTTGGCAAAAAGCGGATAATATCCCGGATCATCAACAAAGACAGTATCATCCGGTGAAAGGTAATAACGTACAATCAGATCCATTGCATGATTGGCGCCACTGGTGAGCATAAGACCATCAGGAGCAACTGCAATCGAGCGTTCCTGTAACCGTCCCTGCAATGTTTCACGCAATGGCCCGTAACCCCAAGGGGTTCCGTAACCAAAATCAATCCAATCCTTACTCGTTATACGAAACTGCGCAAATTGTTTTTTAAGCTCAGAATGCTCCATCCATTCAGCCGGTGGCCGACCATCACCGGGCCTGACGTCATAATGATGATCTAACTGTTCGCGCAGCAATGAAGCAATATCGATCGCCATATGAACGTGGGGCCGCACAACACTGGCATTTATAGCCATATGACGCTGCACATAATAGCCCGACCCTTGACGTGCCTTGACCATGCCCAAAGCAACCAATCGGTCGTAAGCTTCCGCCATCGTGTTCTTTGAAACCCCAAACTGTCGCGCCGCCATACGCACAGAAGGCAGACGTTGCCCTGCCGAGAACTGTCCATCACGAATACGTGCCACGGTTGCAGTTACAATTTCATCGACTCTGCTCATTCAATCACGCCAAACTGTCCCAGTAATTTCCATGACAATTGTCCCTTGATTGTCCCATGTATTTAATATGACATTCAATAAAAACTTCAAGCCATTTCAGGAGGACAGGTTATGAATGATAAAAGCCATCATACAAAGACGATTAATTCCCGTATAGAAAATATGCGCAATATGACACCGGATGAACGCCTTGACGCCTTGTCTAAAGCGACCGGACTCGACGCAGAAAATAAGGGGTACCTCAAAGGCAATGCATTACCGCTAGATCTTGCCAATGGCATGATCGAAAATGTTATTGGCAAATTCGAACTGCCTTTGGCTATCGCCACCAATTTTACTATTAATGGCCGCGATCATCTCATTCCCATGGCCGTAGAAGAACCTTCTATTGTTGCAGCCGCGTCCTATATGGCCAAAATTGTGCGCGAAAATGGCGGTTTTGAAACCTCAACTACGGCACCGATCATGCGTGCCCAAATCCAAATTTTGGGAATTTCCGATCCCTATGGCGCACGCAGTAAAATCCTGTCACAAAAACAACGTCTGATCGAGGCTGCCAATGCGCGCGATGCGATGTTGATCAAGCTTGGCGGAGGGTGTCGCGATCTGGAAGTACATGTCTTTGCCGATACACGACGCGGCTCCATGACTGTTGTTCATCTACTGGTTGATGTCTGTGATGCAATGGGGGCTAATACGGTCAACACGATGGCTGAAACTGTTGCTCCACTTCTAGAAGAATTGACCGGCGGCTATGTCCGCTTGCGTATTCTATCCAATCTGGCTGACCTACGACTGTCACGGGCTCGTATCCACCTATCGCCTCAATCGCTCGCAACAAAGGCCTATGCAGGCGAACGGATCATCGAAGGTATGTTAGATGCCTATGAACTGGCAGCAATTGATCCCTATCGCGCAGCCACCCATAATAAAGGGATTATGAACGGCATTGATCCGGTCATTGTCGCGACCGGCAATGACTGGCGTGCGATCGAAGCAGGTGCCCACGCCTACGCCGCTCAAAAAGGCCGCTACACATCACTATCGCACTGGGAAAAAGACAAAGACGGATATCTTGTCGGCACGCTTGAAATGCCAATGGCCGTCGGGCTGGTTGGCGGGGCGACAAAAACCCATCCGGCAGCTCAAGCGGCGCTCAAGGTTCTTAATGTTGTCAAGGCTCAAGAATTGGCCGAAATCATTGTTGCGGTCGGACTGGCTCAAAATATGGCTGCTATGCGCGCTTTGGCAACAGAAGGGATCCAGCGCGGACATATGGCACTCCACGCACGCAACATTGCCATTGTCGCTGGTGCAATTGGCTCAGAAATTGATATTGTTGCCAAGGAAATGGCTGAAAACCACGACGTGCGGGCTGATCGTGCCAATGAAATATTAAAACGCTTAAGACATTAAAAAACGGAGGGAGGAGCTATGTCGGACAATTTTTCAAAAGCGATCGAGGCACCGTATGAACCGTCTGGTCGGTTAGCAGAGGTCTGGGGCGATGTTGTCGATCTACGGCAATTGATCATGGCCATTATCATTGGTGCAGTAATCAGTCTTAGTGCCTATCTGATTGCCGGACGGCTTTTTCAGTCCGTAGTCTCGACGCCTGCACTCGCCCATGCTTATGCTATGCTGGTTGGTCTCATAGGCTGCATCGCATCCGGTGCAATTTGCGCAATTCTTTTTAAGCCAAAACGCATCGTCACAGAATTATATGATGAAATAGACGAACGCCAAAATGTGATCGGAGCGCTTGTAACCGAATACGGTACAATCGGTACATCCGCCGACCTGCCTGATGCTACGGTGCATGAAATGAAGGACATAGACCTGTACGAGCTTTTTGCACGTCAAGAACGTGAAGAAGCGGCAAACAAGGCTAAAAAACGGGAGGTGTAAATGGAATTCCTATTAATCGATATCGGTATTGCCATCGGCATGGGATTGCTGGGAGCAATTCTATTTTCAGCCATCGGGCTCGTTTCCGGCACGGATGAAACCACAACCATTGCACCCGTAACATTATTGGTGGTTCTCATCGGCGTGCCCCCCGTCGGAGTCTTTACCTTCTGGATGGCCGCTGCCATTTCCAAACATATGACTCATGCTGTCCCCACAGCTCTTCTTGGGATACCGGGAGATACGTTGGCTGTTCCCCTGATGCCGCAAGCCTCGGCCATGCGCAACCTCGGCGCACCACACATAGCCCTGCGCAAAATGATATCGGGAGGCATTGTCTCGGCCTTTATTGCTGTGCCAATGGCTGTTCTTTTTGCGCTTATTCTCGCACCGGTCGGTAGTTACATAACGGCAGCGGCACCGTGGCTTTTTCTGATCGCTGCCATTCTCATTGCCTATTTTTCAGCTGGACGTCTGGCCTCGGTCGCATTGCTGTTGCCCTTTATCATGCTCATCATCGGACTTCAGGCCTTTACAGCTCAATTCAATATCAAGCTGGGGGTCAGCTATTTTCTCGGCATTGCTATTGGCCCATTGATAGCCTCATTGTTTACGGTTCTGTCTCCGATGGAACGCAAGCAGATGTTGCGCAGTGGTCCGCGCCATTTTTCTCTGGCAGCCGACGTCAAAGGCTGGACCGGTTACTTCCCAAACCCGCTCAAAGTATTAGATAAAAAACAAATCGGTTGGACAGCCTTGGCCGCGGTCATTTCAAGTGCAACCTTTGTATTCAGCCCAGTAGCCATGACCGTTATTCTGGGCGAAGCAGTCGGGTCACGGATCAAACATGCCTATCACCGACTGACCACCGTGCTAAGCGTACGCAATGGCGTTTCTGAATCAACCTACATCGCCGAGGCCCTCATTCCATTGATCGCCTTTGGTTTGCCTTTAAGTCCGGTTGCCGCGGGGCCGGCGGCGCCGCTTTTCAATGCACCGCCACGATTCACGGTTGATACAATCACTGGCTCCATTAATAATCTTCATAACATGATGTCAGCCGGTGAATTTCTTGGCTACGGCTTATTGTCAGTTGTACTGGCAGCGTTGATTGCCTACCCTTTTGCCATGAATTATGCGCGTGTTGCAGCACTGTTCGTTTCACGCAAAATCAGCCACGAGGCCATTATAGCAACCTTTGTTGGTCTAGTGTTGGTCATCAGTATTTGGGAAGGTGGCCTGATCGGGCTTCTGGTCGTTCTAACCGTGGGCCTTTTTGGCGGGCTGCTTTACCGCATTTTTGGTTTCAATACCGGTGTACAATTCATGGGCTACTATACTGCGCTCTTAACCGTGCCCTCACTGATCAATTTGATAACCGGATAGCTCTATATCCCTGCCAGCACAAAACTATATCGTTCTGGCAGGGCCGGTTCAGCAACAGCAGTCATAAAAAACAGCGCTTGGATATGTCCATTCAGTGTTTTCACGCACGCCAGCGGCGCTGGGATTCTGTACGTTTCAAACCATTTCCCGGCTGATAATAACCGGAAAAAACAGCCATATTATTTTCGGCCAAGCGCTGCTGTGTCAAAGCATGGGTCACGACAAGCGTATCAAAGCCAGCGCGCAACATATGCGACACCTGATCAATCAATATATCGCCGACCGCTCGGATTTCTCCCTGATATTGATAACGACTTTTCAACCGTGCTGCCTTGGAATAGGCACGACCATCATTATAAATAGGAATATCAAGTGCAATAACAGGTAACTGCCCAAGATAGGGCAGTATGTCTTCAACATTTTCATCAGCAGCAATCAAAACGCCACAATCTGCAACACTTTGCGCACCTTTTTCTTCAATCTGTTGCAGATAGAGAGCCAAGGGCAAAATCGCACGGCGATTGCCAATGCCATCCAAAGTATCCGTCAACGCATATTGATCATCGATAAAACCGTTTTTGCTCCAAAGCTTTTGCGTATTTGTCATCTTGTTTCACCTCACGCAGCTTTATTCTTTTCGCCATAAAGGGCAAGTTTAAACGGCGCCATACCAACACGGCGATAAGCATCAATAAAACGCTCCTGTGAATCAATGCGTAATTTCAAATAGGTATCTACTACAGTCTCAACCGCATCGACCACCTGATCGGGTGCAAAACCGGGACCGGTAATTTCACCGATCGTTGTCAAATTTTCAGCAGCTCCACCCAATGTCAGTTGATAAAGTTCCTCACCTTTTTTCTCCACGCCCAAAATACCGATATGGCCGACATGGTGATGGCCACAGGCATTGATACAGCCCGATATATTAAGCCGCAATTCACCAATATCATTTTGCCGTTCAATATCGGCAAACCGGGTTGATATACCTTGAGCAATCGGTATGGAACGGGCATTCGCCAAGGCACAATAATCAAGTCCGGGACAGGCAATCATATCACTGATCTGCCCGATATTACCGGTTGCCAGATCATGGGCAACCAATACCTCATAAACCGTTTCAAGATCGGCTAAGGCAACATGAGGCAATACAATGTTTTGGTAATAAGAAATACGCAGTTCGTTATCACTATAACGCTCGGCAAGATCAGCCACCACATCCATCTGGTCGGCTGTTGCATCACCAGGAATACCGCCGACAGGTTTAAGTGAAATCGAGACAATGGCATAATCATCACGCTTATGCGCCATGACATTCTGATTAACCCACTGGTTGAATGCAACATTGCTGGCGCGCGCTTTTTTGACCTTTTCAGCGCCTTCCGGCCGGGGCTTCAAATCCGGCTCGGCAAAATAGGCGCGTATTGCCGCAATATCGGCTTCCGGTAATTTCAAAACACTGTCTTTAAGGATTGCAAATTCTGCCTCGATCTCCTCACGCAGCTTTTCAATACCTGTCTCATGGACAAGTATCTTGATACGTGCCTTATATTTATTATCGCGGCGGCCATGCAAATTATAAACACGAATAACAGCTGTTGAATAACTGAGCAGATCCTCTTCCGGCACAAATTCATTGATTAATCGGCCAACCATCGGTGTACGTCCCTGACCACCACCGACATAAAAAGCAAAACCGAGTTGCCCCTTATCATTACGCTTCAATTGCAAACCGATATCATGGACCTGAATGGCCGCACGATCACGCTCGGCACCAATGATTGCGAATTTGAACTTACGTGGCAGATAGGTAAATTCCGGATGAATTGACGACCACTGGCGCAAAATTTCGGCATACGGGCGTGGATCAGCAACTTCATCAGCAGCAGCACCAGCAAAATGATCCGATGTAACATTGCGGATACAATTGCCGGATGTCTGGATAGCATGCATCTCAACCTCGGCCAGATCTTTCAAAATAGCCGGAACATCAGAAAGCTTAGGCCAATTGAATTGGATATTCTGGCGTGTCGTGAAATGGCCATACCCGCGATCATAAGTGCGGGCAATATGGGCAAGCTTATGCATTTGGCGTGGAGACAATGTTCCATAAGGAATAGCAACGCGCAGCATATAGGCATGAAGTTGCAAGTAAACACCATTCATCAAACGCAAAGGTTTGAACTGGTCTTCTGTGATTTCACCTTTCAAGCGACGTTCAACCTGATCGGAAAATTCATTAACACGCGCATGAACAAAATCACGGTCAAATTCATCATAACGATACATGTGCCGCTCCCTTTATCGCCATACCATATTCAACCGTCGGCCCCTCTGCGCGAATGCGCTCACGCAAACGGATCGGCGCATATTGGCCATCGCGCAACTCCAGATCAATCAGATTGGCATCAACCACCAGGTTAGCCGTAAGGGCGGCATCAGCTGCCGCCTTCAATTCTGCTTCCAATGCGTCATCTAAAACAATCAACGCCTGTTCAATCGACGTATGCCAAAGCCCGTCCTTGCCATACCAGACGCTTAATCCATCACTCAACCGATTCGCTGTCAAAGCCTTGCCGCGCATAATCTTCCCTATTAAGCTGCCAATGTCTTACGTGCACTCATTTTAATGCGTCGTGCCGAAATCGCAGGATCATTTTCATCGCTAACGCTGGCAATAATATCAAACGCCGCACAAGATTCGCTTAAAATCACAATCTCTTCGGCCATGATATAATCGGATGCATAAAGCCGCACCACCTGACGGCCCTGACGTGCCTGAGAGCGACTTTGCCAAACACTTTCACGTACGTTACGTGGTGCAATACGCCGTTCGGCATCACGACGGCCCAGCTTAACAATATCTTCATTGACATTGTCGTCATAAATAATGAGATCGGCCTCCATCAAAGCCCGCTGACCGCGCAATGTTAACTGGTCAGCCTTCGCATGGGAAACCGACATCAAAAAAACATGCCCGTCAAGGCCGCGCTTGCCATCCAACAAGGCTTCAGCCGCATCCATCGCAGCCTTCTCATCACCTGTTTCGATAGCACGCGCTACCGAGCCATTAAAAAAAGATGCCCAGAATGAGCGCCGTTCCGCACCATTGGGGATAGCTTTGGCCCGCCCGCGGAATATTTGGGCAAACCGTGCTAAGCGCCCTAAAGATGGGCATAAAAGCGCATCAATGCGAGCTCGGATAAGCTGGGTCAGCACAGGGCCGGTTCCTTCAGACCCAATAGCAACGGCAATCGGCGCACGATTGACAATAGCCGGCGTATAAAAATCACAAAGCTCCGGCCGATCGACAACATTAAGTGGGATTCTGGCTGCCCGCGCCGCATCGGCCACACGTTGATCTGCATCAATGTCACCCTCAGCCGCAAAAATAAGAGCTGCATCCTGTAACTGGCTTTCATGGAAAGGCACATTTAACCAAGAAATAGTCTTTTTCTCAATAAAGGATTGCAGTGCTGCATCAGGGGCTGGCGCCACGGCTACCAGATCGGCATCAGTCTCTTCAAGTAGACGCAATTTATTTAAAGCTTCCACACCATTGCCAACAACAACAACACGTTGACCCTTAACTTTAAAAAAAGCGGGAAAAACAGATAACTTATTTTCAAGATCAGCCATAGAGAACACCTTTTATTCTAAACCATTATCGCCAGAATAAGCGTGCAAGATAAGAGATAGTCTCATTGTGCAATGAACACAGCGAGCATATTTTTTTCAATTTGAACAATAAAGACAGAAAATTGTCCTATAAGTTGCCAATACGGCTGCTAAAGCAGGCTGGAATATGCACAGGCCAGCGTTTTGGTATAATCGCAATCAAGTCAAACCGGAGCGAAAGCTTTTCATAAGAGTGCTGACGCGACAACCAATAATCGGCGGCTGCCTCAATACGCTGCTCACTCAAACGCCCCAGCGCCTCCATTGCCTGTTGAAGGCTATCACGTGCCTTAACCTCAACAATCAACACAAGGTTACCACGCCGCGCAATCAAATCAATCTCGCCATACCTTGTTTTATATCGTCTGACGACGATACGAAATCCCTTGAAACGCAGATACCATGCGGCATAAGTTTCAGCCCTTATGCCACGTTTAAAAGCAGCCTGTTTGGTAGATTTAACCACTCTGCCTATCCTGTAACGCAACCAAACGCTGATAAAGAATATTCTTTCGTCTGCCCGTCATTCTTGCTGCCTCGCCTGCTGCTTTTGCCGCAGACATGGAGCGGCTCAACTCCAACAGAAGCCGATCAACATCCTCTTCCGAGAAATAGGGACTATCGTCACTGCGACCATGAACAACAAGTACAATCTCACCACGTATACGATCTTGCTCACGATAACGCTGTGCGAGATCATCCAAACGTGCAACATCAACTGTCTCAAATGTTTTTGTCAGTTCTCGGCATAAAGCTGCTTGTCGCTCTGCCCCAAAAACCTCAACCATATCATCAAGGCACTCGACAACACGATGAGGTGATTCATAGAAAACAATCGTCATCACAAAAGACACCATTTCTTCCAGTTTTTTTATTCTCTGGCTCTTTTTAGCTGGCAAGAAACCATGAAATAGAAAACTGTCGGTTGGCAAACCGGTGGCCACCAACGCTGCGAGCAAAGCAGAAGCACCGGGAATGGGAATAACCTTATGACCGGCAAGACGCGCTTCCTCCACCAGCTTAAACCCCGGATCTGATAAAAGCGGTGTACCGGCATCTGAAATCAGAGCCACACTTTGCCCCTGATCCATTTGTTCTATCAATTTACGACCGGCAATTTGCGCATTATGTTCCTGATAGACAAAAGGTCTTTGCCGGATAGCATAGCGTTCCAACAATATCCGGCTGACCCGCGTATCCTCACAAGCAACAATATCGGCACCAGCCAACACTTCCAAGGCACGGATTGTTATATCCTTTAAATTGCCAATTGGCGTTGAAACCAGATAGAGCGCTGGCTCAAGACGCGGTGCTATATAGGCATGGGCTCCAATAATAAAATTCTTGTCGTCACCCATGCACCATTCCTATTTCATACTACCGGTCTCTTGTGCCCGACGATGCCACGAAAAGGCCTCATCAAGCAAGTGCGGGGTTTGCCCTTGTTGTGTTTTAGCAGCGCGCTCATAATAATCCCACAACATCGGACGGTAGTCTGGATGGGCACAATTCTCGATAATCTGCTTGGCCCTTTCACGCGGGGCCAAGCCGCGCAAATCGGCAAGACCGGTTTCTGTCACCAGAATACAAACATCATGTTCTGTATGATCGACATGGGTAACCATTGGCACGATCGACGAAATTTTGCCGCCCTTGGCGACCGATTTTGTGACAAAAACAGACATATAGGCATTACGGGCAAAATCACCCGACCCACCGATTCCATTCATCATATGGGTACCATTGACATGGGTCGAATTGACATTGCCATAAATATCAAACTCAAGAGCCGTATTAATAGCAATAATACCCAAACGCCGAATTACTTCCGGATGATTGGATATTTCCTGCGGACGCAGAATAAGACGGCTTTTATATTTATCAATATTGGGGAAAACCCGCGCGGCGCAAGCTTGACTAAGCGTAATTGATGAGGCTGAAGCAAAATTAAGTTTGCCCGCATCAAAAAGATCGAAGGTTGAATCCTGTAAGACCTCACTATACATGGTCAAATTATGAAAAGGACTGTCGACCAGCCCCGTCAGAACCGCATTGGCAATAGTGCCGATACCAGCCTGAATAGGATGTAAACTAAGTGGCAGACGGCCCTTCTTAACCTCGTGATTAAAGAATTCGATCAAATGGCCGGCAATGGAATTGGTCTCATGATCAGCAGGCAATACCGATGACGGACTATCTTCCTGATTGGTGATAACAATAGCAGCAATTTTATCCAGCGGAACGGGAACATATTCAGTGCCAACACGGCTATCAACCTGCATTACCGGTATCGGTTCACGCGATGGACGCTTAGTTGGAATATAAATATCATGCAGCCCTTCCAGAGCCATATTTGTAGATGTATTGATCTCGACGATAATCTTATCGGCCAAAATTGCAAAAGATGCGGAATTACCAATAGAGGTAGTCGGAATAATACCGCCATCTTCGCGGATTGCCAAAGCCTCAATCACTGCATAATCGATATTGGGCAACTGATGAGAGCGCAATAGCTCGACCGTCTGCGACAAATGTTGATCAATAAACATCACCTCGCCACGGTTAATCGCAGCACGCAGAGTTGCATCAACCTGAAAAGGCATACGGCGCGCGGTAACACCCGCTTCGCATAATATTTTATCAACATCATGTCCTAAAGATGCACCCGTAATCAAGGTAATCTTGAACGGATCGGTTGCCGCCCGTTTCGCCATGGCAATCGGTACTTCTTTCACATCACCGGCACGGGTAAAACCGCTCATGCCGATTGTCATGCCATCCTTGATCAGGCAAGCGGCATCATCCGCCGACATGATTTTGTTTTTCAGGGCACTGTTACGGATACGATCTTCATACATGATAGTTTCCACTTCTTACAAAGTTGGTCTTTGTTCCTCCCAAAACATGACCAGATAATAAAAGCTTTTTATGCAGCCTGCGCCATCTGCGCCAGAATACTTTTTGCCGCAGTCAATGGATCATCTGCCTTGATGATAGGACGGGCAACAACCAGATGGCTGGCTCCCGCTTCAATCGCTAACCGAGGCGTCATAACACGCTTCTGATCGCCATGATCAGAGCCTTCAGGACGAATCCCCGGTGTAACAATCGCCATGTCAGGACCAACAAGCGCACGGATTTCTTTTGCCTCATGAGCTGAGGCCACAACTCCCCCCATGCAGGTTGCTTTAGCCTGCTCTGCCCGCTTCATTACCAGACTGCGCGCATCCATAGCATAACCGGCCGCTTGCAGATCTGCATTATCCATAGATGTTAAAACCGTTACACCAAGCAGACAGAGATCACTTCCTTGCGCTGCCTTGACGGCTGCAGTCATAGCTTTGGGATAGGCATGAAGCGTCAACATAGATACACCGAGCTTGATAATATTCTCGACAGCAGAAGCAATCGTATTATCAATATCCAGCAGTTTCATATCAAGAAAAACATGTTTTTTCTGTTCGACAAGCTCACGGGCAAATTCAAGGCCTCCGGCAAAAGTCAGTTGATAGCCGATCTTGTAATATGAAGCCGTATCGCCCAAAGCTGAAACAATTTTTTCTGCCTGCTGGACATTCGCAACATCAAGTCCGACGATCAGCCGATCACGCATGTTAGCACTCATTATCATCTCCCTTTTCTCACCGCCGAAAGCAGAAGAGTTATGTCCGCTGTGACACACATCATAACCGATTTAAAGGACAAAGCGCAGCTTTACACCACAATTAAGAGTAAATCAGTCCATTGGCTTGGCCGCAGGCACCGGTACACCGCCAAGCATAACCGGCGTTTGATCATCGGCCGTTTTCGATGCAACAGCATTAACCGCTTCATAGGCCGTTTGTGGAGAATTGGGACCCGGCTTCAAACCCGTCTGCTCCAACAGCCCTTTGGCCTTGGCGTCATAATAATAACCGCGCGCATAAAGCCGGACAGCCTGTGTATCATTACCATCAGCAACCTGATAAGCACCTGCAAGATATTTGACAGCATATCTTAAATTGGTTTCGGCATCGAGCAGCCCTTCCGGCTTACCATCATATCCCATACCTTTAGCTGTAGGATGAGAAATCTGCATCAATCCCCAATAAGGCCCGTTTTTAGCTTGCGGATCACCGTCACTTTCACGCTTAACCACGCGCCGCACTAATGCTTCAGGCACATTATAGGCTGTGGAATACTTACGGATAAGATCTTCAATCATCGGCGTTGCATGCGCAAGAACAACCGCTGAGGATTTTGATGACGATGGCTGCCCAACACTCTTATTCCCTTCGGAAACCATAGCATCCGACACCCCCCCAGCATATTTTTGTGGGTTCTCAAGTGCCTGATTTCCGGCAAAAGCACTTTCTTTAAGAACAGGTACCGGTACTTTATCCGTATTATCAAAAGCCAGTGACAAAGGAGAGCCTTTGGCCCCTTCAATTGCCGTCTGCTGCAATCGGCTGGATGATGCCAATGACAGATTTGACGCACTGTCATTGGTTGTACAACCACTTATCAGAAGCACTGCGGCTATAATCGAAAAAACAACAAACCGACGCAATCAGGCACCTCGGCGATCAAGATCACGATCCAGCTTTTTCTCGAGCTCAACCAGATCATCAGGTAAAACTAGGCCTTCGGCGCGCATTATATTGAGCTTTTCTCGCAAAACCATTTCGATTTCATGCACATCATGCGGCTGATTGACCATTTCTTCAAGCAACAAGGCAATTTCCGCTTTGATATCTTCAAAAGCCATCAGACATCCTCAAATCATTGATAACATGATCCTAGCACAATAAGCGCCTCTATCATAGCGCCCACTATCAAAACCATCAAATTTTTAATGCTTTACGGATCAAAACAGCGATTTCCCTATACTTTTTGCTGTGTACACTTTCAGGTTCGCTAATCAATATTGGTTTACCGGCATCCGATAAAGAACGAATTTGCGGATCAAGCGGTATTTCACCCAAAAAGGCAACCTGTCGCTTTTCCGCTTCTTCACGCGCACCACCATGACCGAATATATCATAACGCTTGCCGGTATCAGGCGCGATAAAATAGCTCATATTTTCGACAATACCCAAAATAGGTACACCAACTTTGGAAAACATCTCGATTCCTTTGCGGGCATCGACAAGCGCCAAATCTTGCGGTGTGGAAACAATCACAGCACCAGCAAGAGAAACCTGCTGGGCAAGGGTCAGTTGTGCATCACCCGTGCCTGGCGGCATATCAACCACCAGCACATCAAGCGGCCCCCATAGAACATCACGCAACATCTGGCTGACAGCCGACATCACCATTGGTCCACGCCACACCATAGGCCGCTCTTCATCCACCAAAAATCCCATCGACATCAACTGTAAGCCGAATTTTTCCAAAGGCTTCAACTTTTTACCATCAACCGCTTCAGGCTTCTGGTCGACAAGACCTGTCAAACGAGGCAGCGAGGGGCCGTAAACATCGGCATCCATCAATCCGACATTCAGTCCCTCTGCCATCAAGGCCAAAGCAAGATTGATTGCCGTTGTCGACTTGCCAACGCCACCTTTGCCGGATGCAACGGCGATGATATGGTGCACACCTTCAACCGGCGTCTTTTCCGGTATGCCAGCGCGCGCCCGTCCTGCTTGTGAAGCGGAAGAACCAGACTGTGCAACAATTTTTTTTGCCTCTTCCCGCGGCATAGCACCCGCAGAAGCCTTATGTTCGGCTGTCAAAGTTACCATAGCCGAACGCACACCGGGAATCGCCAGCACTACTTTTTCAGCAGCCTGCCGCAAAGGCTCCAATACATCAGCCTGAGCTGCCGATACGGTAATTGAAAAAAACACCTTGCCATCAGCAATAAAAATTTCTGAGACTAGGCCAAGGTCGACAATATTACTCTCAAAATCAGGGCCTTTAACCTTGCGCAATTCATCTAAAATCTGAGTCTTGGAGACATAGGCCATACTTGTTTTTCCTGATTTTCAGTCATATTGGCTTAAGGACCATATACAATAAACCGATATTTGGACCTATACACAAGGCTTTATCAAGAAAAATTTAAATCACTCCCGACTTTGCCCCGTAAGCGGCTTTGCCGCCGAAACCCGATCCGATTGTTGCAAACCAATCCAACGCTCAATGATCTTTTGATCATCATCACCAATCATATGATCGCCCGGCACAGTATAACTTTCCACCCTGGCGCCCTGCTGTTTCAAAAGTGCGGCCAATGTTGGAGCGTAAGGTGAATAGAGAACATCTTTCTTGCCGGCAATCGTCAAAACTTGTGTCTTGGAAAGATTGCCATCAGGCATATCATCCAGTACCGGCATGGAGCGCATCAATATAGCACGACGCACCAAATCAGGGTGATCCATCATAATAACAGCCAGCAGATTGGCGCCATTAGAATAGCCGACAAAGGTGACTTGCGACAACTCATAATTGCTATTTTTGCCAAGGCGGATTAAAAATCGCACAAAAGCATCGGCTTCCTTATGGACATCATTTTGATCAAACGTTGTCGGAGTCAGCTTGCGAAACCAACGCGTTTCACCATTTTGAACAAGACGCCCACGCACACCGAGCAAAGCCGCACGCGGCCATATTTTTCGAGCGAAAGAAACCAGAGTGGTCTCATCACCGCCCGAACCATGCAGCAGAACAACCAGCTCGCCTGAAGGCTGCTTGGGCTTGTCAAGAATATAGTGGAAATGTTCATGATGGACAAATTGTGCAGATGCGTCATCAGTATCAGTCACGGGCAGTCTTTCTGTCATAGTTTGCGGTGCAGGACGGGAGGCGGATGAATCCACGGCGTTCTGGCTGCACACTGTAAATGGCAGCAACACCACAATCCAAAATCCGACAAAGGCAACAGCAAAACTTCTCATACCCCGTCCTTAACCGAAAAGAAGTTTACGAATAGTCAAAATAGCACAAGCAATCATGCGTATTTATCAATTTTGTGCGACTTCGACAAAATATCATCTTGTCGATTGACCTTGCACCGGTTTTGCAACACATAGACATAATGAAATGGCTTCTCTATCTCTTGCGTTTTATTCTCTGTGTTCTGCTTTTCAGTGTGCTGCTCTGGTCTCTGGCCGCATTCTGGTTTCAGCTTCCCGGCGGGCTACCTATCTTTATTCTGATTGCCCCCATATGGTTTTTCATGGGCTGTATTGCAATTGCTGGCGAATGGTATCGTCATCCACCCCTACTACGCTGGAAAACACGATTAAGCGCTATTATCATGTTTGCCATCTTTGCCCTTTTCTGGTCAAATATCAAACCGTCGCTCTATCGTGACTGGGATGCATCATTGGCCCACACGGTCGAAGGCACCATAAAAGACGATACGGCCTATCTAAAAAACATACGCGATTTCAACTGGACAACCCCAGATCAAGGCGAAGTGCACTGGCGAGATGAAAGCTATAATCTCAACCAGATTACCGGCATTAACCTCTATCTTTCCTACTGGATGGGCCCTTATATCGCTCATACGCTAGTCGGATTCAATTTTGCCGATGGCCGACATCTGGTTTTTTCATCCGAAATACGGCGCGAAAAACACGAACAATTTTCAGCCATTGGCGGATTTTTCCGCCAATTCGAGCTAGCGATGATTGCCGCAACCGAAGAAGATATTATCAAACTGCGCAGCGATATACGACGAGAACAAGTCTTTCGTTACCCTCTGGATGTTACACCGGAAAAAGCCCGCGAGCTTTTCACAATCTATATCAAAACAGCCGACCAGCTTGCTAAAACTCCCCGTTTCTACAATACACTGACAACCAATTGTACTACGGTTGTATTCGATATGGCACGGCTTTTTGATCCCGGTATTCCTATGGATTTGCGTATTGTATTTTCAGGCCAGCTACCGGCCTATCTTTATGACCACCAATTGATTGACACGTCCCGCCCTCTGATCGATCTCGTCAAATCGGCCCATCTTGAACCGCGAAATCATATGCCACGACAAGATTATTCAAAAGCCATTCGCAACGGCCTATAAACCACGTCGTTTTCCGGCGTTGACTCTCGACCACTCTGGCTATATAAGCCCGCAATCCATGCTTTTGCATCATTGCATTGGCCGATAACACAATAACAAACGTTCCTGATGTCATATGGCACAGAACCAAGAAGGGCCGCACGCCGCGGTAATTAAATAAATGAAACGTACATACCAACCGTCTAAACTCGTCCGTAAACGCCGCCACGGTTTTCGTGCCCGTATGGCTACAACTGGTGGTCGTAAAGTAATCGCAGCACGCCGTGCACGTGGTCGCAAGCGTCTTTCCGCCTAAAACAGATGATCGCCTATTAGCGGCGTGAATACACCGCTTTTCAAAAAATGGCGCGAGGTTTCCATGTCGAACAAACATCCACTCCGCCTTCGCAAGAGAGCGGAGTTTTTGGCCGTACGACAAGGCGAAAAACGACGCGGACCGCTTTTTCTTCTCGAAATACGCCACCGGAATGATGCCGAGAAACCAGGCCCCGAAGATCCTGACCGCTTCGGTTTTACCGTCAGCAAAAAAAACGGTAATGCTGTCAAGCGCAACCGTATTAAAAGACGCCTACGTGAAGCTGTTCGTTTGCGATTAGGGCGTGACATCGGGCAAGGAACCGATTATGTGATTGTGGCGCGTCCTGATCTGATCAATGCGCCTTTTCAAAAGATCGGTGATGAGCTCCAACACCGGATGAAGACTAACAACAAGATTTTAAAAGATAAAACAGGGCAAAACTGATGGAATATAACCGTAATTTCTTTATCGCAATCTTTTTGTCCTTTGGCCTGATCTTTGCATGGCAATATTTTTATGTCTGGCCCAAAAATGCCGACCTTCAGAAAGCACAAGAAATTACACGTCAGCTGGAAGAGGCTAAAAAAGCTGAAAATGCAGCTGCCAATCACATTCCAACATCGACAGAGACCAGTGCACCACCGCAAAGCGCTGCAACAGCTACCGACTCGATTGAAATGACACCCGAGGCACGTAAGACCGTACTCGATAAAAACCCGCGCATCGAAATTGATACGCCTGAACTTAAAGGTTCGATCAACCTTGTTGGCGCACAATTTGATGATCTGCTGCTCAAAAACTATCGCATGACAGTCGACAAGAATTCGCCCGAAATCGCTCTGCTCAATCCAGAAGGTTTCAATGCCACCTATTTTGCCGAATTCGGCTTCACCGGCGGAACAAACAATGCTGGTACATTGCCACAATACAACACACAATGGAAAATCGAAGGCAATACCAATCAGCTTACACCGAAAACACCGGTAACGCTGATCTATGAAGCCAACAACGGCGTTACATTCCGCCGTAAAATTGCAGTCGATGAACATTATATGTTCACGATTACAGATTCTGTTACCAACAATGGCGGGGAAACAGTTTCTTTTGCCCCTTATGCCCGCGTTGCCCGCGCCGCACCGCCGGAACATGTTAGTACAACCTATCTGTTGCATGAAGGCATGGTCGGCGTGATCGGCGACAATGGTGTCCAAAGCGAGAAATATTCCAAACTTAAAGACCTGTCTTTTGATGATAAAAATGAAAAGAAAATGGCTTTTGGTGCAACTACAGGCGGTTGGATCGGCATTACAGACAAATATTGGGCTGTGACAGCCATTCCACCACAAGACGAAGAATATACCAGCCGTTTTATCTATTTTGACCAATTCGATGCCCATTACCAGTCTGACTTGACCGGCAAAAGTCTGTCTGTAGCACCGGGTGCCACACAGACAATCACCAACCATCTTTTTGCCGGTGCCAAGCGTGTTGAAGTTATCAATAAATATGAATCAAGTCTTAATATCCTAAAGTTTGACCAGTTGATCGACTGGGGCTGGTTCAAAATTATTACTCGGCCGATGTTCTCGCTGATTGATATACTCTACAAGCTGACCAGTAATTTCGGCATCGCTATTCTGCTCGTGACAGTCCTGCTGAAAGCCGCTCTGTTTCCACTGGCCAACAAGTCCTATAAATCCATGGCAAAAATGAAAGTTTTACAGCCTAAAATGCTGGAAATTCGGGAAAAATATGCTGATGACCGAGTCAAACAGCAACAGGCCACCATGGAACTTTATAAAACAGAAAAGATCAATCCTTTAGCCGGTTGTTGGCCGCTCCTGATCCAGATGCCTATATTCTTTGCCCTTTACAAGGTGCTGTATATTACCATTGAAATGCGCCATGCCCCTTTCTTTGGCTGGATTCAGGATTTGGCTGCACCCGATCCAACTTCGCTTTTCAATCTGTTCGGTCTCTTACCTTATCATGTTCCTGCCTTCCTAATGATCGGTGTCTGGCCATTGATCATGGGCATTACCATGTTCTTACAAATGCGTATGAATCCGACACCACCAGATCCTACACAGGCAATGATCTTCACATGGATGCCAATTGTCTTCACATACATGCTGTCATCATTTCCTGCCGGTCTGGTTATATACTGGGCATGGAATAATACCCTATCGATCATCCAACAGGGTATCATTATGAAACGCCAAGGCGCAAAAATCGAATTGTGGGGCAACCTCAAATCGACCTTCAAGAAAAAACCGAAAGGAGAGGCCAAATAAATGGCCTCCCAACCGGAAAGTCCGATGTTGTTTGCACGCAATTGGGTGTTTATCCGTTCAGTACCGTCTATGCGCTTTCTACCGCCGGAAGGCCCGCCGGAGATCGCTTTTGCCGGACGCTCCAACGTCGGCAAATCGTCATTGATCAATGCCTTGACCATTCACAACGGATTAGCGCGCACATCCAACACACCGGGGCGCACACAGGAACTTAATTACTTTGTACCTGAAGGTTATAGCGGCGAAAAAGACGACATGCCTCCCATGGCCCTTGTCGACATGCCCGGCTACGGTTTTGCCGAAGCACCCAAAGAGCAGGTAGATCAGTGGACACGCCTTGTTTTTGACTATCTGCGCGGACGCACAACCCTCAAGCGTGTCTATGTCCTGATCGACTCGCGTCATGGCATTAAAAAAAATGATGCTGAAGTACTCGATTTGCTTGATAAAGCTGCTGTTTCCTATCAGCTTGTCCTGACAAAGACCGATAAAATCAAAGAGGCCGCATTAGAAAAATTGATGACAGCCACACGTCAGGCTATTTCTAAACGCCCCGCCGCTTTCCCATTGTTGCTTGCCACTTCATCAGAAAAAGGGCGCGGTCTTGATGAATTACGCACCGCCATTATTCAGGCTGTCACGCAATAAAAAGCTATTCTTCCGCATTCATTTTCAAGATTTCGATTTCTTGACGAGCCTTGATAAAATCAGCCTGATAGTCTTCTTCCTCAACCAGCCTTTTAAAAATATCTCTGGCATATTTTTGTGCTGCCTCAACGGCACTTATCGAATGCACACCACAAACAACGCGACTATAGGCATAGTCATTGGCGACAGCCAGAATATCGTTCTTATATTCAGGAAAGAGCTTTATCAGAATAAACCCGACCGTAAAAATACGGGTCGAATGTCCAGAAGGATAGTCATAACTTTTAGGCGCCTTGTCTGTGCATATCGGACCATCCAAATACTGAAACGGCCGCGGACGATCAAAAACATTTTTAGCTTTTCCTACAAGTCGATCAACATCGGCTTCAACATGCATTTCAAATTTTACCAGCGCAGGTACATTTTGAGGGGTCAGTGTTATAGGTAGAACGGCAGAAAAACGTTTAAGGATATAATCAAAATTCTCGTTTGCATCCTTACGGGCGAGTTCCCATCGTGCGGTTCCCTGAAGCGCTCTGGTCTGTCGAAAAAACTCTTCATCACGTTCATGGCCATCCGTTCCGACGACCGGAGGATGGCGATCAAGAGTTATAAAACTCTCTTCCAAACGGCTGAGATAGCCGGAACTCGTCAAATCATCAAAAAAATAGCCGCCAGCTGCCAATATCACGACAACCGATAAAATATTCTTCAGCCTACCTTTGCTCAAACGAAAACTTCACCTTATCCGTTAAGTAATAATCATATATCAATAATGAAACCGCATCCTTACCCGACAAGCCATAGTCCGGCAAGCCCTGCAAGACCGACTATAATACGCCACCAGGCAAAAAACACATATCCATGACTTGAAACATAATCCAACAGCTTACGCACCACAAAGACACCAGAAATAAAAGCGACAATAAAGCCTACAGCAATCGATAAACCATTATCCAAAGACAAATCGCGATAATGCTTGAATAATGTAAACGTAAAAGCACCAAGCATGGTCGGCATGGCCAGAAAAAACGAAAACTCGGCAGCCGAGCGTTTATCTGCACCCAACAATAAGGCACCGACGATAGTCGAACCGGAGCGTGACACCCCTGGAATCATCGCCAGACATTGGCAGAAACCGACACAAAGACAGAGCCAGAGAGGATAACGCATCGCATTGTCATAACGTGGCCTGACGGCCAAACGATCAACAAAAAGCAAAACAAAACCACCGATGATCAAGGACACACAAATAGTCATTGGTGATTCGAGCAATACACCTTCAATAAAATCATGTGCCAACGCACCGATAACGGCTGCCGGTATAAAAGCGATCAAAACACTTGCAACAAAACGGCGCGAGGAAGGATCATATGGCAATGAAAAAACAATTTTTGTCAATTTTGCCGCATAGACAGTCAAAATAGCAAGAATAGCACCGAGTTGAATAAGAATTTCAAAAACTTTTTTGGGCGATTCAAACCCTATAAAGTGACCGGCTAAGATAATATGTCCTGTTGAGGATACCGGAATAAATTCTGTCAGGCCTTCAAGTAGCCCCAGAAATGCCGATTGGATGAATGTCACAATATCCATATTATTATGCCTTGTGATAGATGCATTAATATTTGATTAAGCACAAATCAGCATGAAAGACACACCAATCCGGCATTGCTTGTTCTTATCTCGATTGATGTTTATAAGATGTTAAATTGCTTTCTAAAATCGGACTTTCCATGCTGACACTATTCCATCATCCGATGTCTTCAGCCTCGCGCACCGTCCGTCTTATTCTCAATGAATTCGGCGTCGACACCAATTTGATCGAGGAATTCGAATGGGCAAGACGACGTGAATATCTGGCGCTCAATCCTGCCGGTTCGGTACCGCTTCTTCTAGCCGAACGTGAAATACCAATTCCTGGAATCTATGCTATTATCGAATATCTGGATGAAACGCGTGGCGGCTTGCGCCATGACCATCGCCTATTCCCGGAAAATCCGTTACAACGTGCAGAAGTCCGCCGTTTATTGGACTGGTTTTTGCAAAAATTCGAAAGCGAAGCAACACGCCATATTGTACGCGAACGCGTCTATAAACGAGAAATGCCTCTTGCCATGGGCGGCGGGGCACCCGATTCAGCGGTACTACGCAATGCTCGTGCCAATATTCGTCCGCATCTGCAATATCTCAATTGGCTGGCAGCCAGTCGTGATTGGCTGGCTGGTCCATCCATTTCCTATGCCGATCTAGCCGCTTCTGCCGCCTTATCAATTCTCGATTATATGGGCGAAATTGACTGGACCAGTTTTCCGGCAGTTCGTGACTGGTATATGCGGATGAAATCACGCCCTTCTTTCCGCCCGCTTCTCAATGACCGGATACGCGGCCTGCCACCGGCAACCCATTATGTCGACCTCGACTTTTAAGAACAAACAAAAGCTGAAAGACTTTCTTCTTGAAGAAGCAAAGCTACACGGCTTTGATGCTCTGGCCATTACCCATACACATCCCTTGAGTGCCGGTAATAGGCTGCGCGAGGCCATAGACAAAAAATATCATGCGACCATGACATGGATGGAAGAAACACTCGAGCGACGTGCCGATGTGCGCACGCTCTGGCCCGAAGCCCGTTCTGTAATCATGCTTGCTATCAATTATGGCCCCGAGAAAAACCCGCGCGATACGCTGATACCGCCGAATTGCGGTAATATATCTGTCTACGCCCGACATCGTGACTATCACGATCTGGTCAAAGGGCGGTTGAAACAGATTGCCTCGCGCTTTGCTGCCCGCAGCGGTGCCGATGTCAAAGTTTTTGTCGACACGGCCCCCTTGATGGAAAAACCTTTGGCCGAAGCCGCTGGTATCGGCTGGCAAGGCAAACATACCAATCTTGTCAATCGGAACTTTGGTTCATGGCTGTTTTTAGGCTCTATCATCACCGATATCACATTGCCTTATGATAAAGGCGAAGTGGACCGTTGCGGCTCGTGTCAAGCCTGTCTTAATGCTTGCCCGACAGCTGCATTTCCAGCCCCCTACCAGCTTGATGCGTCACGCTGTATTTCCTATCTCACGATCGAACTTAAAGAACAGATCCCGATAGAGTTTCGCGAAAAAATTGGCAACCGTATCTATGGCTGCGATGATTGTCTGGCTGCTTGTCCATGGAATAAATTTGCCTGTATCACCCACGAGATCAAATTGCAGCCACGCGCAGACCTGATGGCACCACCGCTTGCCCAGTTCCTCGCTATGGATGACCCGACATTTCGCACTTTCTTTTCCGGCTCGCCAGTTAAGCGTATAGGTCTTGGCCGGTTCATCCGTAATTGTCTGATTGCTGCTGGCAACAGCAAAGATAAAAATTTAATTGATCGTGTCATGAAACATATCGACAGTAGCGATAAGATTATACGCGGAGCCGCAATCTGGGCCTTGGGCTGCTTAATGACACGTCATGACTTTAACATCATTAAACAGCAGCGTATAAAGAATGAGAACGAACCGGATCTGGTTGCCGAATGGGAGCAATTCACATGACATATCTAATTATGGGGGCAGGATTGAGCGGACGGGCCTTTGCCCGAATTGCTGATCAACATATTTATGGGACAACGCGCAATGAAAAGAACTTTCCTTTCTTAAAAGCCGCCCATATCCAGCCATTGCTTTTTCCCGATCTGGCCAATCCTGATTCCATGCGCAAGCTGTTAAAGGAAATTACCCATCTGATCATATCAATTGCACCGGATGAAGAAGGCGATATCCTGTTACGTGACAAAACACTCTTTGCCGATATGCCAAAATTACAATGGATCGGCTATCTTTCTACTGTCGGTGTCTATAGCAACCATCAAGGTGCATGGATTGATGAAAATGCAGATTGCAAGCCTTCACTGGCCCGTAATAAAGGCCGATTGAAAGCTGAAAATGCATGGCAAGACTTTGCCAAAAACCATGACGTACCTTTGGCCATTTTGCGTCTTGCCGGCATTTATGGCCCCGGTCGCAATGCTTTTCTCAAATTACAACAGGGGACCGCCCATCGCATCATCAAAGCGGGTCAGGTTTTCAATCGCATCCACACTGATGATATAGCTGGTGCGCTTGACCATTTTGTGTACCACAACATAAGCGGTATCTTTAATCTTGCCGATGATGAACCAGCCCCGCCTCAGGATGTCATTACTTATGCGGCTAAATTGATGGGGATCACACCACCACCGGAAACCCCTTTTGATGAAGCGCATTTAAGTCCTATGGCAAAGAGTTTTTATGGTGATAATAAACGCATTACCAATGCCAAACTCAAATCGACCGGATACCGGTTAAAAATGGCTGATTATCGTCAAGCACTTGATATAATGTGGCAAAATAATCGCTGGCAGTAACCGATTTCAAAAGAAAGATCCTTGAATGCGTCCTTTTTCTCTCTGTCTCAAAACACTTGGCCTTTTTCTGCTTTTATCAAGTCTTTCAGCTGCTAATGCCGATGAGCCGGCAAAACAGGCTTTTGGTGCTATGACACGTCCCTCACAAGGCATGGCACAATCAATTGGTTTTTATTCCAAAGGTTGCCTTGCTGGCGCTGTCGAGTTACCGATTGACGGCCCGAACTGGCAGGTTATGCGCTTATCACGCAACCGCAACTGGGGTCATCCCAATCTAATTCAACTCATTGAAGAACTGGCAGCGCAATCAAAAAAAGACGGCTGGAACGGTTTACTGGTTGGTGATCTTTCTCAACCACGTGGCGGCCCAATGCTTGATGGACATGCATCACACCAAATCGGACTTGATGCCGATATCTGGCTGACTCCAATGCCCGATAAACGGCTCTCGCGTGAAGAGCGCGAAACCATGAAGGGCATTTCAATGCTCAAGTCCAAATCACTTTATGCCGATCCTAAAAAATGGACTTCTGTCCATACAGCCCTTATCCGCAATGCAGCTAGCAACAGTCAGGTTGAGCGTATCTTTGTGCATCCGGGGATCAAGAAACAGATGTGTGATACCGTTAAAGGTGACCGGTCATGGCTTGGCAAAGTACGACCCTATTGGGGGCATTACTGGCATTTTCATATCCGCATGAAATGCCAGCCCGGATCTCCAAATTGCACACCGCAAAGTGCTGTCTCCAAAGGTGACGGTTGTGATAAATCACTAGCATGGTGGTTTACCGACGAACCATGGGCGCCCGCCAAACCCAAAGATTCGAACAAGCCGACACCAAAGCCTAAAATCATGATGGTTTCACAATTGCCAAAAGCCTGTGCCGCTCTTTTAAAGGCTCCGGCGAAATAATAACAAAAATCATGCGCACCTTTATGGATTGGGTCTGCTTTTTGTTCTAGAGTTATATCGAATGATGATTTTGAAAAAGGAAAGTCCATGCGTCTCGCTGTTGTAGGAGCCAATGGCCATATGGGGCAAGAGCTGATCAAAGCTGTTGACCGCAATCAGAAAGCAGAACTAACAGCTGCATTCGTCAGGCAAGGGTCCCCCCTTGTCGGTCAAAAGGTTACATCCTTGACCACAATAGCCAATCCCAATTTGCTATTGAGCGACAATTTTGAAGACATGGCAGGACAAATCGACGGTATTCTTGATTTCACCCTACCTGAAGCCAGCGTACAATACGCTGAATTCGCGGCGCAAAAAGGACTCGTTCATATTATCGGCACAACAGGTTTTACCGATACACAGAACAAACAGATTCATGATGCTGCCCGTTATGCAACAATTGTTAAGTCCGGCAACATGAGCCTTGGGGTCAATCTACTGGCCAATCTTGTTGAACGCGCAGCACGTGCTTTAAGTGCCGAAGACTTCGATATCGAAATTGTCGAAATGCATCATCGCCGCAAGGTCGATGCACCATCCGGCACAGCCTTACTGCTTGGCGAGGCCGCAGCAAAAGGGAGAAATATCAATTTAAACAATGCACGTGTCAGCGGACGCGATGGCCATACCGGAGCACGGGAAACCGGCACTATCGGTTTTGCAGCTTTACGGGGTGGTACCGTCATTGGTGACCATTCAGTCATTCTGGCCGGAGATAACGAACGCATTGTGCTTTCACATATGGCGCAGGATCGTTCTATTTTCGCCAATGGCGCTGTCAAAGCGGCTCTATGGGCGCAGAAAAAAGACAAAGGCCTTTATTCAATGTTTGATGTTCTCGGACTTAATGATTAAATAAGATCAATGCCATTCTAATGGAGAAACAAATGCTAAGAACACTCGTCCTTGTTCGCCACGGTCAAAGCGAATGGAATCTGAAAAATCTTTTTACTGGATGGCGTGATCCGGATCTGACTGAAAAGGGACATGAAGAAGCAATCTCTGCCGGCAAAAAACTGAAAGCCGAAGGTTTGAAGTTCGATATCGCCTATACCTCAAGTTTGCAGCGTGCCCAGCATACCTGCCAACATATTCTGGATGAAATGGGCCAATCCGCTTTAAAAACCATCCGCAACCAAGCCCTGAACGAACGTGATTACGGCGACCTCTCTGGCCTTAACAAAGACGATGCACGTGAAAAATGGGGCGAAGAACAGGTCCATATCTGGCGTCGCTCCTATGATGTGCCGCCACCGGGCGGTGAAAGCCTGCGCGACACAGGTGCACGCGTCTGGCCCTATTATATGTTCAACATCCAACCGCATGTATTGCGTGGCGAAACCGTCCTTGTTGCCGCCCATGGCAATTCATTGCGCGCCTTGATTATGGCTCTTGAAGGTATGAGTGGCGAAGCCATTGTCAAACAGGAACTCGCGACAGGCATTCCGATCATCTATCAGTTGAATGCCGATTCTACTGTTGCTTCCAAGAAGGTCCTGGAAGGCTGAGTTCCTCGTTTTTAGCATTAATACCGGAGCGGTTAAACTGTTCCGGTATTTTTTTTGGCTTTCATTGCGAATATAATTGACACAAGCCCATGATCGGCTTAGATGAACTCCGCTGCCCAGATGGCGGAATTGGTAGACGCGCAGGTTTCAGGTATCTGTGCCGCGAGGCGTGGAGGTTCGAGTCCTCTTCTGGGCACCATTTTATTCCTAAAAATACAATGAAAAAAAATATGTTAGGAAATTTAATTTTCTTTCAGTCCACCCCGCAGCCCACCTTTCGGCGGACGCTTGCAATGGTGTTAAATATCCAGTTTCGGCAAATTGCGAACAATTTTCATCGTTTCAAGTGAACCAGTGATGATTCTTAAAAGCAGTTCCAACGGATAGGCTGGGTTGTACATGGTTTCAATTGCCCAGTCATTGGCATCGTTGACAATGCCGCTGGCTTTATCGGTACGCACGCCCGGACGCTCCACTACCCAATAATCGCCGGTTTGACATTGCCACAATGATCTTATTCAGACGATCCCCCCGTCAGCGCCGGAATCTACTGATAGCTTCTGTTAAAATGTAGCAACAGAAGTAATAAAATTGAAACGACAAGATTTGCAAATTATTCAACCGATCTTCCGATAACGCAAAGCTCTTTCTACAATACCTCAAACTGAACGTGCCAATTAGGCAAGAACCTTTATTTAACATCTGTAAAATCGGATAGGATTTTGTATATGTTTTAAATCAGGATTGCTAATGCGCTTACCTCGTTCGCCAATATATTCAAACCATATATCGCTATCCGCTGGTTCGCCGACAAACCCTATACGATGGCTTTCATCTCGTTCTAAAGCATAGGGGATGTCGGGAAAGTTTTTTGGTGTTGCATACATCCATTTCTTTGGTTTAAAAACACCGATAGCGACACCGCGAACAACAGCGATTACATAGTCAGCTTTGCTTGCACGATGAATAGAGGTCCGCCAACAATAACGTACTAAATTATAAATTGCGTCTCGGTCTGATCGATCTTGTAATTTTGCAATGTTAATCAAAAGCAAAGAATGCTTTATATAGGTTGGAAATTCAGGGAGGTTGTATTTATCAATAAGCTCTTTGTGATTCATCGGGCCACGGTCGCTGCTAGCATGACCGCCTTGAACGTTAGTTAAGCCGGGATAAGTGACCTTGCCCCTAACTTATCCCCATTTATAAGTTAGCAATGTTCACATTTTGATCTTTTTTATGCATTTTAGTAAATTCTATGGGGGTTAAACCCTTCAGGCTTGTATGTGGTCTTTTATGGTTGTAGTCATTCCTCCATTCTTCGATAAGGTGGCGTGCATATGTCAAACCAGTAAAAAGATGCTCATTGAGGCATTCGTCACGTAACCTGCCATTGAAGCTTTCAATAAAACCGTTCTGCATTGGCTTTCCCGATGCAATGTAATGCCATTCGACATTTTTATGCTTTTCCTGCCATTCAAGCATAGCATTGGATGTGAACTCGCTGCCATTGTCACTGACAATCATATTGGGTGCTCCATGGTATTCACAAAGCCTGTCAAGTTCGCGCGCAACACGCTTGCCTGATAGGGAATAATCGATAATCATTGTCAGACATTGCCGGTTGAAGTCATCAATCACATTCAAAAGTCGGAAGCGTCGACCATCAATCAGAGCATCCGAGACAAAGTCGAGGCTCCAACGTTGATTGACATCCTGTGGAATGGTCATTGGTGAACGTGTTCCCAAAGCACGCTTTCGGCCGCCACGTTTGCGCACCTTAAGCTCCTTGGACTTGCCCTGTAAAAGTGGAGAGCTTCTGTTAAAATATAGCGACAGGAGTAAGAGCATTGAAACGACGAGCATTTAGTGAAGATTTCAAACGCGAGGCCATAAGGATTGTTTCGACCAGTGGTCGCAGTGTTTGTGTTGTTGCAGATGAGCTAGGAATAGGCAAATCAACCCTTGAACGCTGGCGTCGTGTTTTCAGGGAGGAAAGCCTTCTTGCTGGCCCGCACGAAGATATGGGGTTAGAACTTGCGCGTTTGCGTAAAGAAAATGAAATCCTGCGACAGGAACGCGATCTTTTAAAAAAAGCAACGGCCTTCTTTGCACGGGAGACAAATCGATGAAGTTTGCCTTTATTGATCGCGAGAAGGCCGTTATGTCTCTGCCGCGTTTATGTCGACTGGCCGGTGTCAGTGTCAGCGGTTATTATGCATGGAAACACCGCGTTCCCAGCCGCCGGCAATTTGATGATATGATTGTGTTGGCGCATATTCGCGATTGTTTTTCACTCTCGCGTCAAAGCTATGGCAGCCCGCGTATATATGCTCAACTATGCGATGATGGCATCGTTGTCTGTCGCCATCGCGTAGCACGATTGATGCGGGAAAATGGCTTGAAGGCACGCCAGAAAACACGCTTCAAACGGACGACGGATAGTCATCACGATCATCCGATTGCCCCCAATCTTCTGGATCAAGACTTCACATGCGAGGGGCCAGACCAGAAATGGGGTGCTGATATCAGTTATATCTGGACGACTGAGGGCTGGTTATATCTTGCTATTGTTGTTGACTTATATTCACGCCGGATTATCGGCTGGGATATAGGGGAACGAATGACAAAGGAATTGCCAATTCGGGCTTTGAAGAAAGCTATTGCTCTGCGCAATCCGGCTTTGGATCTTATCCATCACAGTGACAGGGGCAGCCAATATGCCAGCCATGATTATCGCAAGGTGCTTGAAGATAACGCTATTGTGGCATCAATGAGCGGCAAGGGAAACTGCTATGACAATGCCATGGTTGAGACGGTCTTCAAGACAATCAAATCGGAACTCATCTGGATGACGGTCTTCCAGACACGCAAACAGGCCATAAAAGCTATTGGCGAATATATAAACGGGTTTTATAATCCAATCAGAAAACATTCCGCTCTTGGATATAAATCACCTATTCAATTCGAAACCGAAAAACAAAAAATGAAAGAATTGGCTCTCTAATAAATACGGGCAAGTCCAGCCAATACGGATGAGGTCAAGGTGCTGCTGTCCGTCTTCAAATGCTTTGAGACAATTGTAAACCCTATTCATCACTTACGCCTTTATGAATTACAGTTATAATCGGAATTTGGCTTTTCGAATAAACAGTAGGCTATGGCGCAAATAACGGCCATTATTGCCCAAACACCAACCCAAGAGAGTTTAATCAATAGCCATGGTATTACTGTTGGTGTGGCAAAAAGGATGAAAAAAACTGCTGAATTACCCATGGCTAGGGCAGTTGCCACACTCTTCTGCCCCGCAGCTGTAGCTAACTCTGTGTACCCCACTCCATGCCAGGCAGAAATCGATATGCCGCATGTAAGGACAACGAAACTGAGTAGGTAGGAAAAGTGATGTGCATTGGACTTATAAGAAATATAAGTGAGAACCGTAAGGGACACAAATAAAATAAATGAAAACGCAGTGATAACCTTCAGAAAGGTTCTTCTATTCCCTTTTTTATCCGTATAAATTCCACTTCCAATACGTGTAGGTATTGAACTAATCTGAATAAGGAATAAAATAATACTAATATATCCGATATTTAGTCCAGCGAAATCATGCAAAAAAAGCATCGAAAATGTCATCAGTGCAAACTGAGGAGCACATAAAATGCCCACAGCTGCAACTATACGCCATACTCTCGCAGATTTTAGAGGGGGCGTTGATTTTCTAGTGTTTAATTCGGTTGCTTTGGATGTCCTTTGTCCAATCGTAGCATCAGGATCCACAATCCATAGATAGCTAAAAAATGTCGCTAAGGCACAAACAATTGCTGATATAACTAATGCTGTCGAAAACCCATAATGAATCGAAATGTATGGATATAATATAGCACCTAAAGCATAACCTAGCGGTACAGCTGTCTGCCTTATACTCATAGCCAAGCCACGTTCCTGGGGTTTAAACCATTGCATGATGGCTCTACCGCTGGAACCATTTACACTACTACCCAGAAGTCCAACTGCTAATAAACCTACACATAAGACAGAGCTTATCGAATTAAGCGATGATGTGTCTGTGAAATAGGCCAAAGCGAATAGTGCGATCGCAGTTGAGGACAGCCCCACTATCAATATTGGTCTATCACCAAAGCGATCTGTTGCAATGCCCCAAGGTATTTCACTTATCGCGATACCAAAACCCACAATACCCATCAACAGCCCCAACACAGCTGTTTGTATATTGTAATTGTCGCGAAGGATAATTGAAGCAGCAGGCACTCCACCTATAACAAATGTAAAACATGTGTTGGCAAGCGCACCTGTAAATAGAACCTTCCATTTATGACCATCAGAAAAAGCTCCTCTATTGTTATCTAAAATACCACCTGGATCTGTTGACATAAATAAACTCCCATATTTCAAGAGGAGGGATACATCAATCATAATCCATCTGTAAAACCGGATATAACAATTGACATATAACGGAAAAACCGATAATAATTAAAAAAGGTTGACATAACAGCTAGATAGGGAAGAACGGGCCATGGAAGCACTTGACTTAGATATTCTTCACACATTCGTTATCGTTACTGAAATGGGAAGCTACACGAATGCTTCGAATGTTCTTTTTAAATCTCAATCGGCTATCAGTGAGCAAATACAGAAGCTTGAAGCATTTTGTGACACCCAACTGATGTCTCGCGGTAGGCACGGTGCGAAGCCGACAGCTGTCGGTGAAAGGATGTACAAACATGCAAAAAAGATATTGTCTTTAAACAAGAATATTATTGCCGATATAAAAAGTTGTGATCCCGTATGCGAGCTAACACTATCTATTACAGATTATTTTATGCCAAATAAACTAGCGTCAGTATTGCGGGGATTACGATATCAATATCAAAACATTCAATTTAATGTCTCGATCCAAAGCGGTTCTAAGCTCTTTCGTGAGCATACGTTAGATCAATATGACGTTGCATTGTTTGTTAATCTGAGTGGGCAGCAATTACCAAAATACGATAATTTTATAGTCGTTGGACAAGAACCATTGTGTTGGGCTGGATCGAAGGATGTTAGTATAAATAGAGAGAATCCACTGCCTATCATAACCTTACCAAAAGGCTGTATGTTGCAAAAGGCGGCAATAGAAAAACTAGAAAATAATAAAAAATCTTATACTTTATCGCATTATGCTTCCAGTGTCATAGGCATGCAATCTGCTGTTGAAGCTCAATTGGGTATAGGATGTTTAAATAAGTCCTCTATGTCTAAAAACTTGATAGACTACACAGATATTTTAGAACTGCCAAAACTCCCCAATATTGATTATATCATGCATTATAAGTCTGAAAAACTTCAATTTATAGAAAATATAAAGGACTTAATTGAGGAACTGACAGGCCATTAAAAAAGGATGAAAGAAAATGACTATCGTCGTAATGCCAAGTTACAATACGGCATTTCACGGCTATATTCTTGAAGTGTTCATTATCACTTGTTCACATCCGCCGGTATCTCATCTTTGAAATGTTTTCCCTGTTGCAGGTGTTTTGCGAGCGTAATGGTGAAGCCTGTCCGTCTTCAAATGCTTTGAGACAATTTGTGTTTTAAAACAAGAGAGGAATCTGCCTGTTTTTGGTTGTTTGATTATGCTGCGTTTTTACGATAAATCAAGCGACGGTTTTCCAATGTTCTGAACTTGATTATTGTTTGTTGTTTTAAGATTTTTTCTCCTCTTTCATGATACACATCTGCTGGTGTCAGATTATTGAGACTTTCGTGATATCGGTGGTTGTTACGTTGAGCGCGTTTTGGTTGGAAACCAAATAAGCAGACGAAAAACGCAAGAAAGTAATCCACGAAAGCGGCAATCTGCTGTTCAAGGTCTTCCGGATAGAAATAGTTTTCAAGCAAAATGCGATTCTTCATCGTCTGATGCCAACGTTCGATTTTACCCTGTGTCTGCGGATGAAGTGGTGCGCCGTGAAGCTGGGTGATGCCGCGCTTTTTAAGCCACTTCTCTAAATCATCCGCAATATAGGCTGGCCCATTATCCGATAATAGACGTGGTGGCTGTTTGACCTTGGGATCATTGCAGCCCGATGCGTCAATGGCAAGCTGAACCGTATCCGTGACATCCTCAACCCGCATTGTGGAACACAGCTTCCATGCAATTAACGCGAGAAGTCATCGAGAATAGTGGAGAGATAAAATCAGCCATAGCCGATCACCTTCAGATAGGTAAAATCGGTTTGCCACATTTCATTGGGTCTGACAGTCTTGTCTTTGTATTCATCATTGGCTTTGACCACGACATAGGCAGGACTGGTGACCAGGTCTTGTTCTTTGAGAATGCGATAAACACTGGCTTCCGAGATAAAATACTGCTTTGTGTCGGTAAACTTCACTGCCAGTTCCCTTGGGCTGAGATGGGCGTCATCAAGGGCTGCTTCTATCACTTGCTCGCGCACATTATCGGGAATACGATTCCAGATACGGGACGGCGCAGACGATTTATCTTCCAGTCCCTCAATACCATGTTCTAACCATCGATTATACCAGCGATAGAAAGTAGGCTTTGAGACACCCAGCTTTTGCAATGTCTGGCTAACAGGCAAATGGGATTGTTCGACCAGGCGGATGATTTCCTGTTTTTCTGAAGCTTTATATCTCATATATCGTCGTCCCCAGCCGCAATCATGCTTTTTTTTAGCAACCGATTTTCCAAGGTAAGATCGGCAACAGCTTCCTTGAGATGACGGCTTTCATGACGAAGCGCCTTAACCTCATCCGTATTGGCTGCGCGCTCCGTATCACCTGCTAGCCGCTTCTTTCCAGCTTCTAGAAAGTCCTTCGACCATTTGTAATAAAGCGCCTCTGCAATGCCTTCACACCGACATAATGCAGCAATGCTTTCTTCGCCTCGCAATCCGGCTAAAACAATACGGTTTTTTTCTTCTGCTGAATACTGTTTGCGTGTTACACGACGTATTGTTCTGATCGTCGCTTCCGCTTCTTGCTTCGATGTCAATTTCTTTATTCTCATTGTGCCTTCTCCTTCGGCTAGAATGAGACAGAAATCCTCTCTTATCAATTAACCCAATTTTGTCTCAAAGGCGCTGATGTGAGGCAATAATCATAAACAGAACCTTTTCTTATCTCATATTTTATAATAAATTCACCTTGGGAGGGTAAAAAAATGGAGACCTCCTATGGCGGAGAAAAAAGTAAAAACTCAAAAAGCTAGGCTTATTGGCATTAGCATTGCTGCACTTGTTGTCCTTATTATTAGCCTTCTTCCAAATCCAGAAGGATTAACCCCAGACGGGCAGAAAGCTTTGGCATTGTTTGCAGGCATCATCGTCTTATGGGCATTAGAACCGGTACCGCTGGCTATTAGCAGTCTTATTATGGCGATTGTGGTTGTTAGCCTACAATTAATGACAGTTGGAAAGGCGTTAAATAATTTTTCTACGCCTTCCATTTTCCTGATTGTAGCAGCTTTGTTAATGGCGCCAGCAATGTCCAAATCTGGCTTTTCTGAGCGCTTGATTTATTGGCTATTGTCGAAAATTGGTTGCACCTCTATTCGCATCACGCTTGGCATAACATTTGCCAATATTCTATTGGCATTTTTGATTCCATCCACTGCAGCCAGAACAGCAGCATTGTTACCAATCTGCATGGCTATTATCGAGATTTATCGAAAGAATACCCAACAAGAGGGCCGCAGTAGATTTGCAGTCAGCCTCTTGTTGACACTCGCCTTCACCAATTCAATTATCAGTGCTGGTATTCTAACAGCAACCGTACCAAATCCTGTGACTGCCGACTTTATTGCTAAAGCGACAGGTCACCAAATATCTTACGTAGAATGGCTGATATATGGTTTTCCGCCCGCATTCATTATGACATTTTTTGCATGGTGGTTTATCAAAACTGTCTTTAAAGCAGAGCTCAATGAAATCCCTGGTGGGAAGGAGCTCATCCTTGAAAAATACAGCAGTCTTGGCAAAATGAGCATTGCCGAATGGAAAACCGGCATGATTTTCCTCTTCGTTGTTATTCTCTGGTTGACTGGCAGCGTCACGGGTATCAACACAACAATAGCGGCTCTGCTGGGCGTTTGCTTAATGTTCTTATTTGGTGTTGTAACCTGGGCAGATGCTTCCAAATCCTCTGCTTTTCAATTCATGCTCATCATGGGTGGCGGTTTTATCGTTGCCGATCTATTAATCTCAACCAATGCTGCCAATTGGCTTGTGACAACTTTATTCAGTATGCTGAATGTCAGTCATATTTCAGTGCTCATGCTTTTGCTTATCGTCATTTTTATCATCCAGTATTTGCACATTCCGTTTATGGGCACGACCAAGATGACCACAATGATGATTCCTATTGTGATTAGTATTGCACAAGCGGCCAATATCGATCCAATAGTACTCGCAATGCCGGCCGGCATGATCATTGGCGGATTCCCACTCTTTTTGTTCTACAATACAATTTCCAACTTGCTGGTCTTTGGTACCGGAGAACTCAAAATGAGCGATTTTCCAAAGGTAGGCGTTCCTATCTGTACGGTAGCGGTTATTGTTTATAGCCTATGTGCTGTCACTTATTGGCGTTGGCTCGGCTTGTTCTAAGCTCAATTGGGGCGCCTGATTTGAAAGACGCCCCTTAATTTATATCAACAATATTTTTCTACCCACAGTTTAACATAAAAGGATTTTAACATGACTAATATCGGATTTCGTATTTATACAAAAATCAACCGCCCCGCCCCTGAACTGATTGAAGGATTTCGTGGTATTCCCGTCGCCAATATCGCTGATATGATGAACCGCACCTGCGTTCTTGATGCACGCATACAAAAAATCAGCAATCCAAATCTTTTAGGCTGCGCTTTTACTGTAAAAGTAAGAGCGGGTGATAATTTGATGTTGCATAAAGCATTACATATGGCTCAACCCGGCGATATTATTATTGTTGATGCCCATGGTGACGTTACCAATTCAATCACGGGTGAGATTATGATGCAAACGGCCATTACTAAAAAAATAGGCGGCATTATTATCGACGGTGCTATCCGCGATGTTGCAACATTATCTGAAATGGACTTACCTATCTATGCAGCGGGGGTTACTGCCGCAGGGCCCTATAAAGAAGGTCCTGGTGAAATTGGAACACCGATCCATGTAGGAAGTGTTGTTGTTAATCCCGGTGACATCGTCATTGGAGATGATGACGGCGTTGTCATTGTTTCTCCTAAAGATGCACCAGAACTCATCGAAAAAGCACGTAAAAAACACGCTGATGAAGAGGCTATTATCAAAGCAATTAAAGAAAACAAACGTGATAATTCATGGATTGAGCGTGAACTCGAAAAAAGAGGCTGTGAAGTTATTGATGATTATTGCAAATAATCAATAAAGTCATAATTACGACGGGCATTTTCAAAATAAATTTATAATTTGAGAATGCCCTGATCATTTTAAACCACATACAAGATCCGGTTCCTTTAAAACACAAATTGTCTCAAATCATTTTTGAAGACGGGCCGCCGATACAATTGGTCATAATGACAAGAGATAAAGCAACACATCCAATCCGCTCTGCACTCAATAAAAACGATGTCACCGAAATTAATAGATCCTGAGCCTAGTAAATTAAGGAGCACTCAAACATCTCAAATATTTTATTTCCAATAGGAAACTACGCCGTGTATGGTGCCGAACATACGAGGAGAATGATTGGGATGGATAATGCGCTATACGCTTCGTCAAATTCAATATTTTATTGCTACAGCCGAAACCGGAAGCATCACGCTTGCCTCTGAACGCGTTCATATATCGCAACCTTCTATTTCAACCGCGATTGCAAATCTTGAAGAAGAATTGGATACCCAACTATTCATTCGACGCCATGCACAAGGTTTGACACTCACACCAGCAGGAAAAGCCGTCCTAACACAAGCCAAACTATTAGTCGAGCAGGCTGAAAATCTATATACAATTGCATCGGAGGCAACCAATGGAGCACGAGGGCAACTGACTTTGGGCTGTATGGTTACATTTGCATCCATGATTATGCCGGAGCTTACGCATTCTTTCTGCTCCCGTTACAATGAAGTAACGGTCAATAATGTCGTAGACAATCATGATAGCCTTTTACAAAAATTACAAAATGGCGAGATCGATGTTGCCCTCAGCTATGATCTACTCGTTCCAGAGGGATTTGAATGTGTCGAATTGGCAGAGTTGCCACCCTATGTTGTTTTAGGTGAAAACCACCCATTGGCATCCAAGTCACTATTGCAATTATGTGAAATTGTGAATGAACCTTTGCTATTGCTGGATCTGCCACTAAGCCGAGAATATTTTTTGGCCCTGTATTTCAATCAGGGACTTGATCCCAACATTGGTATGCGTTCACCCCATCAGGATATTTTACGAACAACTGCCGCCAATGGTTATGGTTATACACTTTCAAATGTCCGCCCACGCTCCCATGTTGCAATGGATGGACGAGGCCTTAAATGTATTCCGTTAGATGGCAATCTAAAACCGATGAAGATCGTTCTTATCTCACTTGCCGATACACGCAAAACACGACTGGTTCAGTTGTTTTATGAACATTGCAAAAGCATGATCTCGAACCAATTCATTCCTGGTATGGATCCACCTTATTCCATATAAAAAACATTATTATCAATAATTTACCACAAAAATAGATTTGAATTTCAAGCTTATTTATTTTGTCAAAACAGCACAGTAAAGAATAAGAAAACGCACCCACAAAGTGGGGGCGCAATGATTTCCTATGATCTCAGCGCTTATTCTTAAAAGCACTTGATGATATGAACAGGATCAAACCTGATATTTTATATTGCCTCACATATTTGGATAAACAGGGCCTTCACCACCTTGTGGGCACGTCCAATTAATATTCTGGTTGGGATCCTTAATGTCACATGTTTTACAATGCACACAGTTTTGCGCATTGATTACATAAGTCTCATGACCATCCTTTTCTACCCACTCATAAACACCTGCCGGACAATAGCGCGTTGAAGGACCGGCAAAGGTGGCAAGCTCAGAGGTCTCCTGTACCGCAAGTGATTGTAACTTCAAATGGCTCGGTTGGTTTTCGTCATGATTGGTATTGGAAAGAAAGACCGAAGAAAGACGATCGAATGTCAATACATTATCTGGTTTAGGATATTGGATTGCTTGATGTTTAGATGCCGGTTCAAGACAACTATAATCCGGCTTGCCATGGGGCACTGTACCAAAAAAAGAAAATCCGAACAGTGACTGGCACCACATATCAAAGCCCGCTAATTTAATACCAAATTTGGTGCCATATTTTGACCAAAGCGGTTTAACATTACGCACTTTATACAGATCTTTACCAATAGGACCACTACGCCATGAGGTTTCAACTTCACTGACCTCGTCATGACTGCGATCATTCGCGATAGCTTGCGCTATATGATTAGCGGCAGCAATGCCAGACAACATCGCATTATGCGAACCCTTAATACGTGGCACATTAACAAAACCGGCAGAACATCCAATCAAAGCTCCTCCGGGGAAAACAAGCTTTGGCACCGATTGCCAACCACCTTCAGTAATAGCACGTGCACCATATGCAAGGCGTTTTCCCCCTTTAAAAATAGGAGCAATAGCAGGATGTGTCTTGAAACGTTGAAATTCTTCAAAAGGAGAGAGGTAAGGATTTTTATAATTGAGATGAACAACAAAACCAACAGCAACCTGATTATTGTCGAGATGATAGAGGAAGGAGCCCCCTCCAGTATCATCGCTTAACGGCCAGCCAGAAGAGTGCTGAACGCAACCAAGCCTATGCTGGCTTGGATCAATCTCCCACAATTCCTTAATACCGATACCATATTTTTGCGGCTCACAATCTTTATCAAGTGCAAAACGCTTAATTATCTGCTTGGCAAGAGAACCACGCGCACCCTCACCAATCAGTGTATATTTACCGAGCAACGCCATCCCACGCATATAATTGGGGCCATGGCTTCCATCCTTTTCAATCCCCATATCACCGGTGGCTATACCAATAACAGCCCCCTCATCATTATAAAGGACTTCTGCTGCAGCAAACCCTGGATAGATTTCGACACCAAGACTTTCAGCTTTTCCTGCCAGCCAACGACAGACATTACCAAGGGAAACAATATAATTTCCATGGTTACTCAAAATTTTAGGCATAATAAAACTTGGAAGTTTTGTAGCCTTTGTTTCTTTCAGCTCATAGAAGTGATCTTCTGTCACGGGCACTTTAAAAGGATGATCATCATCCTCCCGCCAGTCTGGCAACAAAGTATCAACGCCAATGGGGTCAACAACGGCGCCTGACAATATATGCGCACCAACTTCCGCACCTTTTTCAACCACCACAACAGAAAGATCAGAGTTGACCTGCTTCAAGCGGATCGCTGCCGATAACCCTGCAGGCCCTGCGCCAACAATCACAACATCAAATTCCATGCTCTCACGTGGTTCGCATACTTCACTCATTTGATCGCCCGCTCTTATATTATTTATTTCAAAAGGATTGACTTTAGTATTTCATCCACACGGTTTTCAAACCAGTAAACTTATCCAATGCATGTAATGAAAGATCACGCCCAAATCCGGATTGTTTAAAACCACCAAAAGGCGTTTTGGCACTTAACGCATCCATTGTGTTAACAGAAACCGTTCCAGCTTTTAACTGATCTGAAACACGATGCGCTCGTGAAAAGTCATCTGTCCAGACAGAGGCTGCCAAACCATAAATACTGTCATTGGCAATCTTAAGTGCTTCCTCTTCTGTTTCAAACGTAATAACAGAAAGAACAGGTCCAAATATTTCTTCCTTGGCAATGAGACTATCCGAAGCGACCTGATCGAAAATTGTCGGTGTAATATAATGGCCTTTGCCATGAACAGTAAGTTTTTCGCCACCCGTCACCAAACGCGATTGCTTTTTGCCGGCCTCAATAAACCCCATCACACGTTCAGCCTGTCGTTGATCAACCATAGCGCCCATTCCGGCATTTGGATCAAGCGGATCACCTGGTTGCATATTCTTTGATAAAGCAACAAGACGGGCAACAAATTCATCACGTATACTGGCTTCCACCAGCAATCTTGAATTGGCAGAGCAAATTTCACCCTGATTAAAGAATATCCCGAAAGCGGCCATTTCTGCCGCTTTATCCAGATTTTTGCAATCAGCAAAAACAATATTAGGACTCTTTCCTCCCGTTTCCAACCATACTTGCTTCATATTGGATTGGCCCGCATATTCCATGAAACGCTTGCCCGTAGCTGTGGATCCGGTGAAAGTCAAACAATCAACATCGCCATGTCTTCCAAGCGCCTGTCCTGCTGTTGCACCAAATCCCGGCACAACATTTAAAACACCTTCAGGCAAACCTGCCTCAATAGCAAGTTCAGCAAGTCTTAAAGCAGAGAGCGGCGATTGTTCAGCAGGCTTAAGCACAACAGAATTTCCTGCAGCCAAAGCAGGAGCGCATTTCCATGTTGCCATATCAAGTGGAAAATTCCACGGCACAACAGCACCTACAACCCCTATAGGTTCGCGCCGAATCATCGCAAGATTACCAGCTTCCGTTGGGGCTATTTCATCATAGATTTTATCAATTGCTTCGCCATACCACTGGAAGATAGCGGCCGATCCAGGCACATCGCCATTGGCAGCATCTATCACGCGCTTTCCCATATCCATTGAATCGAGCAATGCAAACTCTGTTAAATTTTCGCGTAAAAGATTCGCAAGGCGTAAAAGAACTTCCTTACGTTTTTCCGGTTCGGCTCTGGACCAAACACCACTTTCAAACGCACGCCTTGCAGACTTGACCGCACGATCTATATCAGCCGCATTCCCCAAGGCTACTTCTGTAAGCGTCTCTTCGGTTGCCGGATTAATGCACGAAAAAGTCTCACCATTTTGAGCAGATGAAAATTGTCCATCAATAAAAACACCATTACGGAATTTGATTTTTTTTGCTTCATCCTGCCATTGCTTATACGTTTTATCGCACATAACGGTTCATCCTCTGGGGTCTATTATTGCCTATGACGTATAGGCTATTTTTCATCAAATAGATTTTGTAAGCTCTGGAACGAGCTCAAATAAATCACCCACAACTGCATAATCAGCAATCTGCATAATAGGTGCATCTGCATCTTTATTGATAGCAACAATAATACGCGAGTCTTTCATACCGGCCAGATGCTGGATCGCGCCTGAAATACCAATTGCAATATAAAGATCGGGAGCAACCACCTTACCGGTTTGTCCAACCTGCCAATCATTAGAAGCATATCCTGCATCAACAGCCGCACGGCTTGCACCAATGGCAGCATTAAGTTTATCCGCAAGAGGAAAGAGTAATGATTTGAACATCTCTGCTGAACCAAGACCACGACCACCTGAGACAACAACCTTGGCTGAAGTAAGTTCAGGTCTTTCACTTTTTGAAACTTCATCGCGTAAATGTTGGCTTAATGCCGGATTTTTCCCCGGCTGAATATTTTCAACTTCTGCAGCAGCACCCGTTTCCGATAAAGCAAAGGATGACGTACGAATAGTAAGAACTTTTTTCTTGTCAGTAGAACATACTGTTTCTATGACGTTGCCTGCATAAATTGGGTGTTTAAATGTATCAGTATCGACAACTTCAATAACATCTGAAATTTGCATAACATCAAGTTTGGCCGCAACACGTGGCATAATATTTTTGCCTGTCGTTGTCGCTGCAGCAATGAAAACATCATATCCATCTGCCAAAGCCAGCAAAGTTGCGGCAACCGGCTCAGCTAATTGAGCGTCGAGATAATCAGCATCTGCAAGATACACCTTGCGCAAACCAGCCAGCAATGCAGCCTGCTGTGCAACATTGGCAGCATTCTTTCCACATACCAATATATCAATATCCCCACCGATAGAACGGGCGGCTGTCAATGCTTTTGATGTTTGTTCAGATAAAGTTTCGTTATTATGTTCCGCCAATAAAAGAATAGCCATTGTTCGTTCCCTTCAAAGCACAGCTGCATCATTTTTTAATTTTATAACGAGATCATCAATAGTATTAACTTTGATCCCACCACTGCGTTTAGGTGGTTCTTCTACTCGAAGAACCTTTAATCGTGGCCTCAAGTCAATTCCCATATCAGACGCCACTTTTTCTTCAATTGGCTTTTTCTTAGCCTTCATAATATTCGGCAAGGATGCAAACCGGGGTTCATTCAACCGCAAATCAACAGTTACAACAGCAGGACAGCGGACTTCAATAACCTGTAATCCGTTATCGACTTCTCGCGTTGCTTCCAACTTATCGGCTTGAACGGAAAGTACAGATGCAAATGTAGCCTGTCCCCAATCAAGAAGCGAGGCGAGCATCTGCCCCGTCTGATTGCAGTCATCATCAATCGCCTGCTTTCCAAGAAAAACTAGTTCGGGTTTTTCTTCATCAACAATATTCTTAAAAATTTTTGCAACAGCAAGAGGTTCGACACGCTCATCACATTTAACAAGGATGGCACGATCAGCCCCCATAGCTAAGGCTGTTCGTAGAGTATCTTGAGCGGCTTGGGGTCCGACAGATAAAGCGATAACCTCATCAATTTTTCCTGCCTCTTTCAAACGTACAGCTTCCTCAATGGCAACTTCATCAAAAGGGTTCATCGACATTTTGATATTGTCAAGATCAACAGCGCTACCATCGCTTTTAACCCGCGGCTTTACATTGTAGTCAATAACCCGCTTTACGCCCACTAAGACTTTCATTTTATTTCCCCTTTTGGTTTAAAACCGTGTAGATTATGAACGGAACCAATTTTATATTTTCTCGTAAGACATAACATTGGTAATTTTGAAGGAAAAGTCTTGCATCCTACAAAAAAACAAACCAAGGCTTAGGAAAATTATAAAAAATGCCGAAGATATAATTCAATAGTCCATTTTTAAATTATATAAATATAAACAGATAGTTAGGTTTATCCTCTAAAAAGATTCAAAGAAAATATATTGCCGCAGAACATTACGACATTAATATGGGTAAATTTATTTTGAACAATAAAAACTGGACTAAATCTGAACTCAAAAGCAGCCAAAGCTGATTATTACTCGATAAAGTCCAAGTTTTTAAAAATAGCGCTAAAGAGAGCCGTAAACCTGCTTACCTCCCACAAAGGTTGCCAGTACAGCAATATCATTGATTTGCTCGACTTCAACCGTTAATGGGTTATCAGATAAAACGATCATGTCAGCCAGTTTTCCTTCCTGGATAGACCCTTCATCTTTCTCGCGGTGCGCTGCATAAGCAGCGCCTAATGTATAGGCATAAAGTGCTTCTTCTACATCAATACGCTGTTCAGGAACCCACCCTTGTGCTGGCTCTCCATCAAAACTTTGACGCAAAACAGCATTACGGATGCCAACAAGCGGATTCAAATCGACAATCGGCCAATCGGTACCAAAAGCTACAGCAGCGCCATGATCAAGTAGAGTGCGAATAGGAAATGCAAGTGCAAGATTTTCTTTACCGACACGCTTTTCCCATATCCCGACCATACCCATCCATTGATCCTTTGGATAAATCATTGCTGGCTGCACAGATGCAATGGCATTAATTTCCTTGAAGCGATCCAAATCGGAAACGGCAGGTATCTCCACATGTTCAACTCTAGGTCGTAACTTGCGTGAGCGATCTATATCACTGGCATAAGCATCAAGCGCAAAGGTAACTGCGCCACGTCCAATTGTATGAGACCAGACCTGCAAACCTGCCGCCTGAGAACGTCGAACTGCATCTCTATATTCCGCAGAATCCCACAACAGTGTTCCTTTTTCATCCGGCATATCAGCATACCCTTCCGGCATATAGCCGGTATGCGATTCCAAAACACCATCGATAAAGAATTTCATAACTCGCGCATCAAGATAATCATCATGGAATCTTTTAGCTTTGTCCTCGGCAAGCTTCATTACCTCATCAGTCATTTTAGGCGGCGGACAAACTGTTGAAAGCGTATAACGCAGACTCAAATTTCCTTCATCTCGCAGTGTTTCCAGATGAGGCAACATATCCTCGTCAAAGCCAGCACTTTGTACACGCGTAATTCCAAAACGATTTGTTTCTACAATCGCTTTCTTCAGCATTGCCATTGTTTCATCGTCACTCAACCGCGGCACTTTACTATCAACCAGCTTAACGGCCTGTTCAATTAACCATCCTGTTGGCTCCCCGTTACTATCACGCACAATCGTGCCACTTTCAGGATCAGGCGTATTGCGATCAATACCAGCCATTTCTAAAGCTTTTGTATTCGCCCATGCAGCGTGGGCCATACCAGAGTAAAAGAAAACGGGTCGATCCTGAACAATTTCATCCAGCATCGAACGATGGAAATCTTTCCCTTCCATATCAGGATAACCGTAACTGAACTCCAAACCTGTAATCCACTCACGCTCTGGATATTTATTGGCATAGGCTTCAAGCTTCTTTTGCACATCTGCAAATGTCTTGGCATCACGCAACCCAACGACATCAAGATATTGCGATCCCCAAATAAAATGTAGGTGGGCATCAATAAACCCTGGCATCAAAGTCTTTCCGGCCAGATCAACGATCTTTGCATTTCCTGTCGCAGCATCAAGAACTTCTTTTTGGGTTCCTATTTTAACAATCCGGTCATTCTCAACCAAAACAGCCTCAACTACCGGATATTTTTTCTCCATGGTCAAAATATTACCGTTTGTAAAAACAATCTGTTCAGACATCCTCACCTCCTGTTGGAATACCTCTTGCCTAAAGCAAGACTAGATGATCATTTTTGAATTTCAGTCCATATAGCCTTCTGAAAAAGCTGAGATTCAGGCGGACAGGCGCGTAAAAAACCCATATGGTGTTTGACTTCATCGCTCAGTTCAATCTCAGGAGCATTTTTCATTTCATCAGGCATAAAATCTTCTGATCCTTTGATTCCATTTGCATAGCGCGTAAATGTTGAAATCATTCCCGCACTTTCTGGTTCCATCAAAAAATTCTGAAATAATTTTGCATTTTCAATATTTTTTGCTGATTTAAGAACTGCGAATGTATCCATCCAAATTGGAAAACCTTCTTTAGGAAAACCAAAATGTATATCCTTATTGATCATACGTACACGTAAATTCGAGCCATTCCATGTTACACCCGCAAATATGTCACCTTTCGCATAAGTATCGGTAGTACCATAATCAATGGATATCCATTTTTTACGTGCTTTAACCATAAGATCACGTACCTTACGCATAACAGCCTTATCTGTCGAACACGGCTCTCCACCGACATAACGAGTTGCAAGATACATAACCTCATCCATCGTCGGCACTACATTAATTTTGCCTACAAGTTCAGCAGGAGGGTCAAGAAAAATAGCCGATGTATTAATATCACCTTTATAAATCGAAGTATTAACGGCCATGCCTGTAATGCCGATTTCATAAGGAACAGTATATTTTATTCCAGGATCAAAAGGTAGCTCCCTCCACTCCTCCTTAACATTTTTATAGTTTTCCATCTGCGGCGGATTAGTCTCTAGCAAAAGTCCTTCATCAATCCAAATCGGAATATAACTTGAAATAGCGACAACAGCATCAAAACCATGCCCCCCCTGACGCACCTTGACCAAGGCTGCATCACTGGAATCATAATCCGTTAATGTCACTTTGATGTCATATTTTTCTTCAAACTTCTTAATCAATTCCGGTGGGAAAATATCACCCCATGTAAAAATACTTAAACGACCAGAAGCATGAGCCATTAACGTACTGGATAAGAATAATCCAAATGCAACAGTCAACAATGATTTATATTTTTTCATATCTAGTCCCCTTTATACCGCGCGGAACGATTGGCGTATTGTGTGACAATGAAAAATATCGAAACAACAACAATAGATAGAAATAGAAATGCTGTCGCAATCGCATTCATTTCAGGTGTTATAACACGACGCAATTGTCCTAACATATATGTCGGCAATGTATCTTGGCCACTTGATTTAACAAACTCTGTAATAATTACATCATCAAGAGAAATAACAAAAGCCAACATAAGACCGGCAAAAATACCAGGCCACAATTGCGGGAACGTCACATAACGAAATGTTTTCCATCTATCTGCATACAAGTCATAAGCAGCATGTTCTAACGTAATATCCATGCTCATCAATCGTGCTGTTATAGACATGTAAGCAAAGGGTATACAAAAAGCTGTATGGGCTAATACCAAATATCCCATCCCTGAATACCCAGTGGCTATCTTGATGCGCGCAAAAAATACAAGCAAAGCAACAGCCGTAACAATTTCTGGAACCATAAGAGGTTGATTAATCAATATAAATTTAAACGTTAATCCTTTATAAGGTCTCGTACGCGTTGTTGCCAATGCAATCATAGTTGCTAATATTGTAGCTATAATGGAAGATATCAACGCAAGTTGAAAAGATCGCAATGAAGCCTCTACAACAGCTCTATTATGCCAAGCACTGACAAACCACCGGAGCGAAAATCCATCCCAACTTGCCATCGATACGCCAGCATTAAAAGCATATACTACCAAAATAAAAATAGGGGCATACAAAAGAATAAAAATGATAATTGCGATCGCAGAAAACAAACGACGACGACGAATATTAAACTCTTTAGCCATTATCCATTTCCTTCACGATTAGCATTACGCGCGTAGTAGAATAAAGCAATCATTACCAAGGCTAATAGAGATATTGACAAAGCTGAGCCCAATGGCCAATTGCGTCCCTGGCCGAATTGTAATTCGATGAAATTACCAATCATAAGATTGGCGCCACCACCAAGAATACGTGGAACAACATAAGAGCCAAGTGCAGGTATAAAAACGAGAATACCACCTGAAATTATACCTGCTTTTACAGACGGAATAATAACATGAAACAAAACACGCGTTGGCGTTGCATAAAGATCGTAACCAGCTTCGACAAGACGAAAATCTAATTTTTCCATACTACTATATAATGGTAGAACCATTAAGGGCAGATAGACATAGGTGATACCGATAAGAACAGCAAAATCAGTATACATCATCTGAATCGGTTCAGTAATAATTCCCATTTTTAATAATAATAGATTGATAACCCCTTCATTACGGATAACTTCCTGTATCGCGAAAGTACGAATAAGCAAATTTGTCCAAAATGGAATTGTAATCAGAAAAAGCCATAATTCTCTGGTTGTTGTAGGTCTTGTCGCAATAAAATAAGCCGTTGGAAAGCCAAAAACAAACGTCAGAAAAGTTGTCGCAAAAGCTAACCAGACTGAACGCCAAACAATAGACAAGTTCGCATTAGCCAAACTTAAATGACCATCAAAAACATCTCGATCGAATAGCACGCCTATCCAACCGTCGAAAGAAAACTTCCAAACAACATCACCGTAATCCCCAGGGGTAAGAAAGGAATATATTAAAACAATTACTAATGGCCCAGCAGCACCAATGGTAATAACAATTAACGCTGGTAGAGATAAATACCAACGTCGGCGAATATCATCGCGCTCAAAAATACTTGCTATTTCGTTTGTACCAGACATCATCAATCCCTCACAACTCGTGCGGCAGAGGGCGAAACTTGCAAGACAACAACATCCCCCCGTTTATAATGAGTTTCTGAATTTAGACGATTCTGTTCGCGAACAATTATCTTTTGGCCACTATCAAGCGTGGTATAAAAATGAGTATCCGTGCCTAAATAGACAACCGTTTCAACTGTTGCCTTTAATCCTTTGCCATCTTTAGCTAAAGTTATGTGTTCGGGCCTCAAGGCAATGGTAACACACCCTAAAGTATTAAAGCTTTCAGGAAGCGTTATACTTATAACGGCATTTTCACCCAACTTAACCTGTGCAATATTATCATCAACCGAAAGGATATCCCCTTCAAGAAAATTAGTTTCACCAATAAAATCAGCGACAAAACGATCAACAGGTGAGTGATAAATTGTTTTAGGATCACCAACCTGTAAAACTTGCCCCTTATTCATGACCGCAATACGATCTGACATCGATAAGGCTTCTTCCTGATCGTGTGTTACAAAAATAAATGTGATACCTGTATTTTTCTGTAATTCCTTAAGCTCGACTTGCATATCCTTGCGCAATTTATAATCAAGTGCTGAAAGTGGCTCATCCAGCAGCAAAACTTTTGGATGTGGAGCCAAAGCACGTGCTAATGCTACACGTTGTTGCTGCCCACCAGAAATTGCACTTGTCTGTCGATCCGCCATCGATTCCATTTGGACAAGCGCTAGCATTTTATTGACTTGCGTAATAATCTCATCTTTAGGCCTGCCAAGCATTTTTAGCCCAAAAGCAATATTCTCTGCCACTGTCATATGTGGAAACAGTGCATAGCTTTGAAACACAGTATTAACGGGTCTTTTAAAAGGAGGCAAATTAACAATATTTTCGTTCTGAAGTAATATTGTTCCGCTTGTGGGATAATCAAACCCCGCAATCATTCTCAACAGTGTTGTTTTCCCACATCCTGAAGGTCCAAGCAAAGTAAAAAACTCACCACTATAAATATCAAGTGAAATATTTCGCAATGCATGAAAAGCATTATCTCCCACGCCATAGATTTTCTTGATATTGTCAACGTGAATTGCAATATCTTTATCTTTTTCAGTCATATTGTTCCCCACTTTCCAAATCATTCATCTGGAAATGCCATTTTTATATTTTTTTTGGCATACCCCTACTTTTCAGGAGGGGATAATATTCAACCGGCTAAAGCAGTTACTTCACGTCTAAAGGGCAAAGCATCTCCAATATCGGGTTCATCCAATTCACGTGCATAACGATGACCCGCATAAGTTGCCCATGCAATTGGCCCCGGGGCTTCGGCGTCACCAAACACCTTGATTGATCGGATATTGTAATCTCCCCAACGATCCGATGCCGATTTTAATGTTTGCCATACAATATCGTTTTGCAGGCGAGAAGTAACCAACAGAACCTTATCTGCACTAATATCACTTGTCTGCCCTGAATAAACGCATTCTGTAATGACACCACCATTTTTAATCTCGGAAACATTACGGTTAAGAACAATTTCAACGCCAAGATCAACAAGCCGACGATGGATGGCCGTCTGCTCCAATGTATTACGGGTCCAATCCGAAACATAGGCTGACGGTGTTACCAATGTAACCTTACAACCTTGCTGAACCAATAACTCAGCCATGACGCCACCCATATAATAGTGATCATCATCAAAGATCACCACATGGCCTGAAAGCGTCGTACCATTCATCAAGTCATCAGGTGTATATATCGGCATTTGTGAATCAATCGGCATCGGCACAACATGCGCACGGGCCACACCATCACGACGCCATGTAGAACCCGTCGCAAGAGCAATATTCTCAAAACCGAATTCTAAAATATCATCAGCAGACAACATACTATCAAAATAAATATCGACATTAGGCATTTGGCTAATTTGATATTCACGATAATCACGAACACGACCCCATGCAGAAAGCCCGGGCAACTTGCATTCTTTGGCAACACGACCACCAAGCTCTGTCCCTGCTTCTGCGAGTGCAACCTGGTAGCCACGCAAACCAAGCGCCCGTGCAGCTTCCATGCCGGCTGGACCAGCTCCTACAATAAGAACGCTTTGAGAATCGCCTTTCGCTTGCATCCGTTCCGGATGCCAACCCTTACGCCACTCTTCCATAAAGGTAGGATTTTGTGTGCACCGAGAGATTGACATGGTCATATCGCCTGTAATGCATATGTTACAGCCAATACATTCACGGATATCCTCAATACGTCCTTCTTCGACTTTCTTCGGAAGGAACGGATCAGCAATTGAAGGACGCGCGCATCCAATAAAATCAAGCACACCTGATTTTATCATTCTTACCATAACGTCAGGAGACGTAAAACGACCAACGCCAACAACCGGCTTCTTTGTCAATTCACGAATTCCGCTGACCAGAACTTCCTGTGCTGCCTCTTCTTTAAAGCGTGACGGCCCAGAGCAGTCTTCCCATGCACCATGAGCAAGATCCCAAAGATCTGGTATATCACCATTCATTTCGATCATATCGCGCACTTCCGCATTGGAAAATCCGAGATCATTGATCATTTCATCAAGCGATATACGCAAGGTCAATCCGCAAGTGTCTCCAATCGCTTCACGACCTTCTTCAATCAATTCACGCATTAGCCTTGAACGATTTTCTAGCGAACCGCCATATTCATCGGTACGCTGATTGGTTGCAGTCGAAAGGAAATGCTGAATAATACCGAAACCATGCGCACCATAAAGACAGACAAGATCAAAGCCCGCCTGTTTGGCACGTTTATACGCATTTCGATGCCACCGCCGCAAATCTTTAATATCCTGCTTATCCATCGCACGCGCCTGTACAGGATCATTCGTAAATGTACGAATTGGCAAGGCACTTGGACCGCGCGGCACTTCTTTTGTATAAAGATTTGGACCATTAATGCCCGAATATGCCAACTGAATACCTGCAAGTGCGCCATGCTCATGCATCGCATCAGCCATTCTAGCCAAAGCCGGAATATCGGCATCATCCCAGAGGCGAAGCTCAATAAAAGGAGTAATCTCTGACGTATGGTGCATTTCCGTTTGTTCGGTAAAAATTACACCCCAGCCACCTTCGGATTTAATGCGCCGCATCGTTGCCGCAGCTGTCGGATCGCGGTATCCACCACCATTACAATGAGGCACTTGATAAAATCGATTTTTTGCTGTTACCGGCCCAATTTTCATAGGCTCAAAAAGAATATCATAACGTGGATCGCGCATTTGTTCCCTTTCCATGCCGCATTTAAAACGGTCTTCATGTTCAATTTTAATATCGACAAACCGATTACAAAAAAGAATTTGTTTTTTTCAATTTCTTACTTAGAAAAAAACGATATTTATATATTGAACCAAATAAACAACACTATACCGTCAAAAAATTGAGGATATGTACGAAATCAATTTAAATTCAAACCTAATCTGATGCAGTTTTTATTTGACTTTCTATTGCAACAATTGTGTCCATACTTTCGTAACAAGATCCTGAGCAGCAGGCGAACAGGCCCGTTGCATAATTACGGGAGCCGTCGGATAAAGTTCCGGCGCGTTTTCGGCAGTGTACAGTGCTTTTTTCACGTCAATTTTAACCGGTGACGCATGTCCATAATGGTTCGTTTCAATGGTGGCATTCTCCGGTTCAGCCATAAACGCAATAAACTTTTTGGCATTCTCGATATTGGGGGCATTTTTGGGCACAACAAAAGAATCGATCCAGCCGACCAATCCTTCTTTGGGCATCGCATATTCAACATGGGCCTTATCATTGCTACGCACACGCAAGGAGTTGCCATCCCACCAGAAATGCATAGCAACTTCACCACCACCAATACGATTTTCAATATTATCGCTTGAATACACTGCGACATATGGTTTTTGCGCAAGAAGCAGATCAAGCACCTTCTTCATCTCTGCCGGATCTTCGCTGCAATAGGGGATACCAAGGTAATTTTCTGCAGCAGGGATAACTTCATCAGGCAGTGCAAGACTGCCAATCTTGCCACGCATTGATTCATCAGGTTCAAAATAGGCCTTCCAGCTATCAATCGGCCCTTTATACTGGTCACGATTAACAGAAAAACTTGCCGTCCCATAAGCTAAGGGAAAAGAATATTCGCTTGTCGGATCCCACCATTGGTTACGCCATTTTTCATCCACTTGCTGGAAGGCAGGCATAGACTTGACGTCTATATTTGCCAAAAGTTGATTATCGATCATAATCTTTACAAAATGTTGCGATGGCGTCACAAGATCATATCCCGACGATCCGGCCTGTAATTTGGTCAGGACATCCTCATTCGAGGAAAATGCATCTACAGTGACTTTAATCCCAGTCTCTTTCTGGAATTTTTCAATCAACTCCGGCGCAATGGAATCTGCCCAAGCGAAAATATTCAATGTCTTATCCGATTGGGCAAAGGATACCGTATTCATTGCGAATATAGCTGCTCCTGCCAAAACCACTGTTTTGATCAAATTCTTTTTATTATTTATTCTCATTATCGTTCCCCTTTATTATTTGCTTTTACGCTGTAGGATAAATGAAAAACTGGCAATGATGATTGATAAAATCATAATCAATGTCGATATTGCATTCAATTCTGGTGAAACACCTTGTTTGATCAATGAATAAATATAGATCGGCAAAGTCGTACCACCGCCGGAATTAAGCAAATTACTGGTAATAAAATCATCAAGCGACGTTACAAAAGCAAGCATGGCACCCGAAAAAACACCGGGCAAAATCAATGGAAAGGTAACCCGCCGGAAAGTTGTCCATGCCCCGGCATAGAGATCTCGCGACGCTTCTTCAATACTCATATCCATACCCTGCATTCGCGCTCTAATCGGCAAAAAAGCAAAGGGAACACAGAAAGTCGTATGGGCGATAATGAGCTTAAGTTTGCCGCTGACGAGACCAAGTTCAGAAAACAAAATCAGAACGGCAACAGCAACAACAATTTCCGGTAAAAGCAATGGCAAATTAATAATGGTTTGTGAGGTTCGGCGAAACCGCATATTGCGGCCATGCGAAAGCGCCATTGCAGCCAATAATGCTATAATAGTCGAAAAAATTGTTGAACACACGGCAACTTCAAATGATGTTTTTACAGCATTCATCAAACTCGTATTTTGCAACGCAGAAAAATACCAGTCTAACGAAGCGCCGCCCCAATTGGTAACGATACGGTTTTTATTGAAGGAATAAAAAATAACAACCGCAATGGGAAAATAGAGATAGAGAAAGAAAACAAGAGTAAAAGAGTTCAGTCCAGGGTAATGCCTGACGTCCTTATTTTTCATATCAACTCCTCCTTGTTTTCTTTCCGTATGGACCGCAACCCTTGAATGATGATCACCATCATAACAACAGCCATCAAGACAATTGCAATTGCCGAGCCAAGAGGCCAGTTACGTCCAGCACCAAATTGCAGCTGAATGAGGCTGCCCATGGTCATATTCTTACCCCCACCCAAAATCATAGGCTCAAGCACCGCCCCTAAGCTGGGCACGAAAACCAATATAGATCCTGCCGCAATCCCCGGTTTGCATAACGGTAAAATAACTTTGCGAAGACAGACAAAACGACCGCCATATAAATCGTGAGATGCTTCAATCAAGCTTCGATCAAGTTTTTCTACACTCGCGAAAATAGGGAGAATCATAAGTGGGATATAAGAATAAACCATACCAACCAACATAGCCCCATCATTAAAAAGAAGGGTATCCATATCGGTAACAAGCCCCAAATAGCGTAAAGTTTTTTCAATGACGCCATCATTACCTAAAATAACAATCCATGCATAAACACGCACGATCATCGATACCCAGAATGGCAATGTCACCAACCATACTAAGATCATTTTACGCTGAGCATTCTGAAGAGCAATGCAATATGCTGCCGGAAAAGCCAGGCAGAGACAGATCAATGTTGTGGCCACCGATAAAATAACAGTCCTCGCCACAATAATCAGATATTGGGGGTTAAATTCTAATTCGTTTGTCCACCCTTTATTATAAAGCAATGAACGATATGCATCTGTTGTGAATACATAATCAAACCCGCCATATGGCCCACGCGTAGAAAAAGAGACAACAATCACAATAAAAATAGGGATGACAAGAGTCACCAGCATAACCAAATATACAGGAACCAACCCAAGATAAGGTAGTTTAATACGAGACTTTATCATGACCCCAACACCCTAACTGACTCAGGACTGAACCCTATACGTGTGAGCGCTCCTATCTGAAACAACGGATCACGGCTCACATTATTACGTTTGGAAACACGCAAGCACACATCACCGACCTGAATGACATAATGGGTATACGCACCAAGGTAGTTAACATCGATGATTTTTCCATCGACACTGATTTCATCATCATCCGAAAAATTTATCTTTTCCGGTCTTAACGATGCCGTCGCATTCATACCCTGCGTGACATTTTTCTGAATGACCTTTATCGATCGACAAAAAGGGAGTTCAATTTCCGCCTTGTCTCCCTCAACAGAGAGAACACGCACATCGAAAAAGTTGGTTGCCCCAATAAAGTCAGCAACAAATTTATTTTTCGGTAATTCATAAATCTCATCTGGCGTTCCGATTTGTTGAATACGACCTCCACCCAAAACGCAGATACGATCTGACATATCTAAGGCTTCTTCCTGATCGTGGGTAACAAAGATAAAGGTAATACCAGTTTGACGCTGCAACTGACGCAGTTCATTTCGCATGGCCTGCCTGAGTTTCAAGTCAAGCGCCGAAAGCGGCTCGTCAAGCAAAAGAACTTCAGGCTCAGGCGCCAGAGCCCGTGCCAATGCAATACGTTGACGCTGCCCACCCGAAAGCTCTGCTGGATAACGCGATGCATATTCACCCATAGCAACAAGATTGAGCATTTCATCAACGCGCGCGCTAATTTTCCCACGTTCCCATTTCAAATTCTCAAGCCCATAGGCAATGTTATCACGCAACGTCATATGTGGAAAAAGCGCATAGCTTTGAAAAACAGTATTAACACGTCTCTTATGGGGGGCATGACTGGCAATATCTTCGCCATGCAGCAATATTTTACCTTCTGTCGGCTGTTCAAATCCTGCAATCATGCGCAAAAGTGTCGTCTTACCGCAACCAGATGGCCCCAGTAACGTAAAAAACTCGTTATCTTTGATATAAAAATTAACCGGTGTTAAAGCCTGATATTTACCATAAGCTTTAGAAACATTTTGAATTTCAATTGCTTTTCCATGATTGGTTTCTCCGCTCATATGCCATTCCTCAATACGGTAGAATATTGTCACTTCATGCAGAAGTAAAAATATCCATGTTTAAATAAAACACCGGTATTTCCATTTGAAAGAAATATCGCCTATTGGAATCAATGGCAGGCTTGGATCCATATGAGCCAAGTTTCATTGTTCCACCTCATTTATAAGCATCACTTATATTTGTGACTGTCGGTAATTATATTTTTACAAAAAAACGAACGAAATTATAAAAAAACTAAACATAGCATAGTTTTTAACTTTGCTACATATTGTATGAATATTGACGCGCGATGAATATGTATGCGTGAATAAAATTTACGCAAAACCTAATATAGAAAAAACATAAGCAAAAAAAAATATAATCATAATTTACCGAATGTAAAAAATAAATAATCCTCTTGCCTAATCTGCCTAAAGGCAAAATTAATCAATAATATTAGAGGGATAAATCATGTCGACCAAAAAAACAGTCATAGATACTCTAGTCGTTGGTGGCGGACAAGCCGGTATTGCCATGAGCGAACATCTGGGAAATCACAATATTCCCCACCTTATCCTTGAGAAAAAACGTATTGCCGAAGGTTGGCGGACTGGACGGTGGGATTCGTTGGTTGCAAATGGTCCGGCATGGCATGATCGTTTTCCTGGACTAGAATTTGATGGCTATGACCCGGATGCCTTTGTCACCAAGGATGATGTGGCTGGCTATATGGAAGCATACGCCAAAAAGATTTCAGCCCCGATCCGCACCGGGGTAGAGGTTAAACGTGTTGTAAGAAAAGAAGGCGAAGCAGGCTTTACCGTAGAAACAACCGATGGCGTTATTGATGCAATGCACGTTGTTGCTGCAACTGGTCCTTTCCAGGTTCCTGTCATTCCTCCCATTGTACCATCCGACACAGCTGTTCAACAAATTCACTCAGCGCAATACTTCAATCCAGAACAGCTCCCTGATGGTGCTGTACTGATAGTAGGTGCCGGTTCTTCCGGTGTTCAAATTGCAGATGAACTGCAACGTGCTGGTAAAAAAGTTTATCTTTCTGTCGGGCCTCATGATCGCCCACCCCGCAGCTATCGCAATCGTGATTTCGTCTGGTGGCTCGGTGTATTGGGTCTGTGGGATATGGCCTCAAGCGAACCAGGCAAAGAGCATGTTACAATTGCTGTCAGCGGCGCACATGGTGGCAAGACCGTTGATTTCCGAGAACTGGCACAACAAGGGATCACTCTTGTCGGTCGTACAGATTCATTTAAAGACGGAAAAATCAATTTCAAGAATGATTTGAGCGACAATATCCGTGGTGGTGATGAAAATTATCTTTCGCTACTGGATGCAGCTGATGAATACATTAAACGCAACAATCTAAATCTACCGGAAGAAAAAGAAGCGCGGAAATTCCTACCCGATCCAGACTGCATGACGCATCCAATTCTGTCGTTAGATCTGGCTGAGGCAGGAATTACAACAATCATCTGGGCTACAGGCTATATACAGGATTATAGCTGGCTGCATGTAGATGCTTTCGATGCCAATAATCGCCCGCAGCATCAGCGTGGTGTCTCTAAAGAACCGGGCATCTATTTTGTTGGGCTGCCATGGCTTTCACGTCGCGGATCAACCTTTATCTGGGGCGTATGGCATGACGCGAAACATATTGCGGATCATATCGCGACACAGCGTAAATATTCGCTGTATTCATCAAAATCCGATCCCGCATAATCAAAGCATCTTGATCATAAACATTTAGGATATAAAAAATGCCTACTCATACTCGTATTCGTATGTTTAATACCAAAAAGACCTATCCCAACCAATCTCTTGACAATGATTTGTGTCAAGCTGTTCGTGCAGGCAACACAATATATGTTCGCGGACAGGTTGGCACCGATTTTGAAGGAAATTTAGTGGGCCTAGGCAATCCTCAGGCTCAAGCAGAACAAGCCATGAAAAATGTCAAACAATTGCTGGAAGAAGCCGGAAGCGACCTTAGCCACATTGTTAAGACAACAACTTACATTATCGATCCACGTTATCGTGAACCGGTTTATCGCGAAGTTGGCAAATGGCTAAAAGGCGTTTTTCCAATTTCAACAGGCATTGTTGTTTCTGCTTTGGCCCAGCCTGAATGGCTTATGGAAATTGATGTTATAGCTGTCGTTCCAGACGATCAGGACACTAAAAAATAACAGTGAGGACATCATGACGTTTTCTTTAACAGCTCGCTGCCCTGATACAGGGCAGCTTGGTATTGCACTATCATCCTCAAGCATCGCAGTGGGCGCGCGCTGTCCTTGGCTGCTTGCTGGTGTCGGCGCTGTGTCAAGCCAAAACATAACGTTGCCTTCGCTTGGCCAGATTGCACTGGAACAACTTGGCAAGGGAAAATCTCCTCAAGAGGCTTTAAAAGAAGCGCTCGCAACAGATAAATATAGTCAATATCGACAAGTCGCTCTCATTGATTCTACCGGCAAAACAGCTTTTTTTAATGGCGAAAAAACTTTAGGAACCTTCAATGTATCGGAAGGGAAGAACTGTATCGCCGCAGGCAATATGCTAATATCCAAAACTATAACACAAAAGATGGTTGAGGCATTTGAAGCATCGACAGGTGAGCTTTCCAAGCGATTGATCCATGGATTAAAAGCTGGGCTACAGGCAGGGGGAGAAGCAGGCCCCGTTCATTCAGCCGCTGTAAAGGTCGTCGGTAAGCATTCATGGCCGATTGTTGACCTTCGCGTTGACTGGGCTTCCCAAGATCCAATCGATGAACTTGAAAAACTATGGATCAGTTATGAGCCTGAAATGCAGGCCTATATTACCCGCGCCTTAAATCCAAGCGAAGCACCAAGCTACGGTGTACCTGGCGATGAATAATCTTCGCAAAGATATACTGGCAAAGTTACTTTCGTTTAACACGACGAGTCGTGAATCAAACCTAGAGCTGATCCATTATATAAAAGATTATTTGAAAGATTTAGGATTAGATAGCCAGATAATATTTAACGAGCAACAAAGCAAAGCAAATCTTCTTGCGCGCCTTGGGCCGTCAGGAAATGGCGGCGTCATGCTTTCAGGCCACACAGATGTTGTACCTGTTGACGGACAGGAATGGTCTTTTCCCCCTTTTAAACTCACACAAAAGGATGAACGTTATTACGGGCGAGGCGCCGCTGACATGAAGGGTTTCATAGCCTGCGTATTGGCTAGTCTTCCAGATTTTCTTCAACGACAATTACGGATGCCGCTCCACCTTGCTTTTTCATATGATGAAGAAGTTGGCTGTCTAGGCGTGCATAGTCTTATCAACTATCTCAACGCTTCCCCCGAAAAACCTGCAATGTGCATTGTCGGAGAGCCGACAGAAATGCGTCCCGTATATGGACACAAAGGAAAAGTGGCAATGCGTTGTCATGTTCATGGTCACGCCTGTCACTCCGCTTATGCCCCGATGGGCGTCAATGCAATTGAATATGCATCACGGATCGTACAAGAAATATCTACGCTGGGAAAAAAGCTTGCTACAATAGAAGATCAACGCTTCGATCCACCATTCAGCACTTTGCAAGTTGGTGTTATTCAAGGCGGATCAGCCCTTAATATCGTACCTCAGGACTGTCAATTCGACTTTGAAATCCGTTATTTGCCAACTGTATCTGTCAATGAGACACTTTCTGCCATTCAAATATATGCACAACAAGAACTTATGCCTGAAATGCATAAAACTTCTACCCAAAGTCAGATCACCTTTACACCTTTATCTCAGTATCCGGGTCTATTAACAGACACGCAATCCGAATTTGCAACATGGCTATCGCAATGGACAAACAGCAACAGCTTTTCAACGGTTTCATTTGGTACAGAAGGCGGACTTTTTGACGAAGCAGGGATCGCCACATTAATTTGCGGACCAGGCAGCATGGAACAGGGACATAAACCTGACGAATTTGTGAGCATTGAACAACTTGATAAATGTACATTTATGCTTAAGAATTTGTGCGAGTGGATGTCATCAAACAAATAAAATAAAGTATATAATAATAAGGGGAAAATAATCATGAACCTTAATAGCCGAATAGAAGAAGATCTTCTTGGGAAGAGAGAAGTTCCAGAAAAATGCTACTATGGAATACACACAATAAGAGCCATAGAAAATTTCCGTATCAGCAAACAGAAAATTGGTGATTATCCTAGCTTCGTCAAGGGTATGGTCATTGTTAAAAAAGCGGCTGCAAAAGCCAATAACAAACTCGGTCTTTTAAAGGATGAGATATATTCCGCTATTGACTTCGCTTGCGATGAAATACTCAAAAACAATAAATATCTTGACCAGTTTCCAATTGATGTTTTCCAAGGTGGCGCGGGAACGTCGGTCAATATGAATGTCAATGAGGTTTTAGCAAATATCGCATTGGAATTTTTGGGGCATCAAAAAGGCGAGTATAATATCATCAACCCCAATGATGACGTTAATATGAGCCAATCGACGAACGATGCTTATCCAACCGGATTCAGGCTTGCTTTATACACTGAAACACAACAGATATTGAAATCTTTGGATTTACTGCAAGAAGCTTTTCTCACAAAAGCAACGGAATTCAATCATATATTGAAAATGGGGAGAACCCAGCTTCAAGATGCCGTCCCCATGACATTGGGACAAGAGTTTTATGCGTATCATGCAACCATCAAGGAAGAAACCAAACTCATTCGACATGTAATAGAATTCTTGCTTGAAGTGAACTTGGGCGCTACCGCAATTGGCACCGGTATCAATACCCATCCTGACTATCAAGAAACAGTATTAAAATCACTCAATGAAATTACAGGGCTTCCTGTTTCGGCACCTGAAGATCTAATCGAAGCGACTTCTGATTGCGGCGCCTATGTATTACTGCAAAGTACGTTAAAGCGATTGGCTGTAAAGCTATCAAAAATTTGCAACGATTTACGCTTACTTTCTTCTGGACCACGGGCCGGACTTAATGAGATCAATCTTCCGCAAAAACAAGCCGGGTCATCCATCATGCCCGGAAAAGTAAATCCTGTCATTGCTGAAGTTGTCAATCAGGTTTGTTTCAAGGTTATAGGGAATGACTTGTGCATTACATTAGCCGCAGAAGCAGGACAGCTCCAGCTTAACGTAATGGAACCGGTTATTGCCCAAGCATTATTTGAATCACTGGATATTCTTAGAAATGCCATCGATAACTTCAGAATTGATTGCATTACAGGCATTACAGCGAACGAAAATATATGCCGTGATTACGTGATGAATTCCATCGGGATTGTTACGCTTTTAAATCCTTATATTGGCCATCATAATGGCGATGAAGTCAGTAAAATATGCCGGCTTACTGGAAAAAGCGTCAAAGAAGTTGTGCTTGAAAAAGGCCTCATGAGCGAAGCCGAAATTGAGCGAATCTTTACGCCTGAAGCACTGCTACACAAAAACAAATAAATAACAATAATTTAAACCGATTACTCTGATTAATCGTATAAAAATAATAAGGGAAACATTATGAGCCATTCATCGCCCCCGTTGGTTGAAAAGCACACGATAGGTTATATACCAACCTTTGAGCGACATGGAAAAGTCAGAGATCTATTCACGCTTTGGTTTGGTGTAAATATCGCACCCTTGCCTATTGTAACTGGTGCGTTAGGCGTTCAGGTTTTCCATCTCAATCTCTTGTGGGGGGTCGTTGCCATTCTTGTCGGGCAGCTGATCGGTGGTGCACTCATGGCCTTGCATTCCGCACAAGGACCACAAATGGGCATCCCTCAAATGATCCAAAGTCGCGCCCAATTTGGTTCAATCGGGGCACTATTGGTCGTCATTATTGCAGGGGTAATGTATATCGGTTTCTTCGCCTCAAATATTATTCTTGCGGGTAAATCATTACACGGTATTGTTAATGATATCCCTGTTTCAGCAGGCATCATTATAGGAGCAATTGGCTCCGGTATCATCGGAATAATAGGCTATCGCTTCATTCATGCACTCAACAGAATAGGTGCATGGGTATTAGGCACCTGCACATTGCTTGGCTTCTATTTTATTCTTACAAATCTTCATTCTACCGATTTTTTAACACGCGGTTCATTTAATATTTCAGGATGGCTTGCAACTGTTTCACTATCCGCGCTTTGGCAAATTGCTTATGCTCCTTATGTTTCGGATTACTCCCGGTATTTGCCTGCCGATATTTCCGTTGCATCAACATTTTGGGCAACATATTTAGGGTCCACACTAGGATCAAGCATAGCCTTTATCTTCGGCGCGTTGGCCGTTCTAATCACACCGGTAGGCACCGATACGATGGAGGCTGTTAGTCTTGCAAGCGGTGCTCTTGGGCCATTTATGTTGCTGATTTTTTTGCTCAGCGTTATCAGTAATAATGCATTAAACCTATATGGTTCAGTACTTGCAATTATCACATTGGTACAGACCTTCGCCTGGCGGTGGATTCCTACTTCAATAAGCCGCATAATTTTATCAATTTTTCTGCTCGCATTATGCAGTATTACTGCCATTAATGCTTCTGACGATTTTATCGGACATTTTATTAATTTAATCCTTGCTCTTCTGGTTGTCTTAATACCATGGACAGCCATCAATCTCATTGATTTCTATTTGATACACAAAGGTAAATATGACATCGATTCAATCTTCCGCGTTGATGGCGGTGTTTATGGTTATTTCAACCCTCAGGCAATAATTGCCTATTTTATCGGAATTGTTGTTCAAATACCCTTCATGAATACGCCGATGTATGTAGGGCCTATTTCCAAATATATTGATGGTGCCGATTTATCATGGCTGATTGGAATGCTTGTAACATCTCCACTCTATTATTGGCTCGCCAGTAGAAATAGTTCGTATAGACAAAGACAATTACATTCTGAACAAGAGTATAAATAAAAACATAATTTAAAAAATATTCTTGATAATCACAGAAAATAAGGGAACTCGTTATGGAAAATTCATCGTCTCCACTATTTGAGAAACATACAATAGGCTACATTCCAAAATCCGATAGACATGGAAAAGTCAGAGATCTATTCACGCTTTGGTTTGGTGGAAATATCGCACCCTTGCCTATTGTAACTGGTGCGTTAGGCGTTCAGGTTTTCCATCTCAATCTCTTGTGGGGGGTCGTTGCCATTCTTGTCGGGCAGCTGATCGGTGGTGCACTCATGGCCTTGCATTCCGCACAAGGACCACAAATGGGCATCCCTCAAATGATCCAAAGTCGCGCCCAATTTGGTTCAATCGGGGCACTATTGGTCGTCATTATTGCAGGGGTAATGTATATCGGTTTCTTTGCCTCAAATATTATTCTTGCGGGTAAATCATTACACGGCATCGTAAATGATATCCCTGTTTCAGCAGGCATCATTATAGGAGCAATTGGCTCCGGTATCATCGGAATAATAGGCTATCGCTTCATTCATGCACTCAACAGAATAGGTGCATGGGTATTAGGCACCTGCACATTGCTTGGCTTCTATTTTATTCTTACAAATCTTCATTCTACCGATTTTTTAACACGCGGTTCATTTAATATTTCAGGATGGCTTGCAACTGTTTCACTATCTGCGCTTTGGCAAATTGCCTTTGCCCCTTATGTTTCGGATTATTCCCGATATTTACCTGCCGATATTTCCGTTGCATCAACATTTTGGGCAACATATTTAGGGTCCACACTGGGATCAAGCATAGCCTTTATCTTCGGCGCATGCGCCGTTCTTGCTACCCCTATCGGTACCGATACGATGGATGCCGTCAATCTTGCAACCGGCGCCATTGGACCATTTATGTTACTGCTTTTTTTGCTCAGCGTTATCAGCCATAATGCATTAAACCTATATGGTGCTGTGCTTTCAATTATCACATTGGTACAGACCTTCGTCTGGCGGTGGATTCCTACAGCGAAAAGCCGAGCCTTTCTCTCTATCACTCTTTTTATATTCTGCAGCATTGTTGCCATTGGCGCGTCCAAAGATTTTATTAGCCATTTTATTGATTTAGTTCTTGCTCTTCTTGTTGTGTTAGTGCCATGGACAGCCATCAATCTCATTGACTTCTATTTGATACATAAAGGTAAATATGACATCGATTCAATCTTCCGCGTTGATGGCGGTGTTTATGGCTACTTCAATCCCCACGCACTCATTGCCTATTTTGTTGGAATTATTGTTCAAATACCCTTCATGAATACGCCGATGTATGTAGGGCCTATTTCCAAATATATTAATGGTGCCGATTTATCATGGTTGATTGGAATGCTTGTAACATCTCCACTCTATTATTGGCTCGCCAGTAGAAATAGTTCGTATAGACAAAGACAATTACATTCTGAACAAGAATATAAGTAAAATAATCTCTTAGCCAACAATAGATGATAACATGGAAACCAAATAAAAGACCATAAATTGGGTTTGCAATAGTTGGAGGAAACTCGTGCAAGACAGAAATGAGATTATAGAAAACATTCTTACTCGCCATCAGGATAGCGAAGGCTCATTACTACCTATCTTGCATGAGATTCAAGATTTTTACGGATATATCCCGTCAGAGGCTATTGCTACGATCGCCAAAAGTCTGAATCTTACACGAGCCGATGTCCATGGGGTTATATCCTTCTATCATGATTTTCGCACCCAACCACCGGGAAAGCATATATTGCGTATCTGCCGAGCCGAAGCCTGCCAAGCGATGGGCGGCCGTACCTTGGCGCAATCTGCACAAAAACGACTGGCTCTCAATTGGCATGAAACATCAAAAGATAATATGCTCACGCTAGAACCGGTCTACTGTCTTGGGCTTTGTGCCAATGCACCGGCTGCTATGCTTGATGGACAACTATTATCCGAACTTGATGAAGAGACACTGGCTGCCTCTATCGAGAAGGTGCAGCTATGACATATAAAATATATATTCCACGGGATATTGTGGCGTTATCTCTCGGTAGCGATGATATCACCAAATCTATCCAAATAGAAGCTGAGTGCCGTGGTCTTGATATCATTATAGTGAGAAACGGCTCGCGCGGATTGTTTTTTCTCGAACCATTGATCGAGGTGGAACGTAACGGCGTACGCTATGCATTCGGCCCTGTCCATGCGGAAGATATTGCATCACTTTTTGACGACGATTTTCTCAATAACGATAAACACCCACTCGCATTGGGAAAGACAGAAGACATTAAATGGCTTAAAGACCAAACTCGGCTAACCTTTGCTCGTTGTGGCATCGTCGATCCCTTATCACTTGATGACTACAAACAGCATCGTGGATTGAAAGGACTTGCAGCGGCCCTTACCCAAAAACCGGAAAATATCGTTGAGATAGTCACTCATTCCGGTTTGCGCGGGCGCGGCGGCGCTGGCTTTCCGACAGGCATAAAATGGAAAACCGTACTTGAGGCACAAGCCCAACAGAAATATATTGTCTGTAATGCTGACGAAGGGGATTCAGGCAGTTTTGCCGACCGCATGTTGATGGAAGGCGATCCCTTTGTCATGATCGAAGGTATGATTATAGCTGGCATCGCCGTCGGAGCAACCAAAGGTTATATTTACATACGTTCAGAATATCCTCACGCCATTGAAACCATGACCAAGGCCATTGAAATAGCCTATAAGCATAAAATTCTAGGGCGGGCCATCATGGGATCTCAATATGCTTTTGATCTGGAAGTCCGCAAAGGAGCTGGAGCCTATGTCTGTGGCGAGGAAACAGCCTTACTGGAAAGTCTGGAAGGCAACCGCGGTGTGGTGCGTGCCAAGCCACCCCTTCCCGCCCATCACGGCCTGTTCGGCAAACCAACTGTAATCAATAATGTCATTTCACTTTGTACGGTCCCCATTATTCTGGATAAAGGGGCAGACTATTATCGTAATTTTGGAATGGGCCATTCACGTGGCACCATTCCAATACAAATTGCTGGCAACGTTAAATATGGTGGACTTTACGAGACCGCCTTTGGCCTGACATTAGGCGAAATTGTCAATGAAATCGGTGGTGGTACAAAAACCGGAAAACCAGTCAAAGCTGTGCAAGTTGGTGGACCGTTAGGTGCCTATTTCCCCCCTACTCTTTTCAATACGCAATTTGATTATGAAGCCTTTGCTGCTCAAGATGGCCTGATTGGGCATGCGGGTCTGGTCGTCTTTGATGACAGCATCGATATGATGGAGCAGGCACGTTTTGCATTCGAGTTCTGCAGCGCTGAATCATGTGGCAAATGCACACCATGCCGTATTGGTGCTGTGCGTGGGGTTGAAGTCGTTGACAAATTAAAAGCCGGCATTGATCCGGATCTGCAATTGCAACTTCTCGAAGAGCTGGGGGAGACAATGAAACTTGGCTCACTTTGCGCACTGGGTGGTTTTACACCCTATCCGGTATCAAGCGCACTCAGACATTTTCGTGGGGATTTTAAAAGCCGCATCCTTTAACGGAAGCTGCAGGGTAAGGAGGAAGGGCATGTCTTTGATCAAAGAAACCGATTTTGGTACACCGCATATCAAATCGCAAAAGCTGGTGTCATTGACCATTGATGGCCATCAAGTGAGCGTACCCGAAGGAACCTCAATCATGAATGCCGCAATGCAAGCCGGCATTACAATTCCTAAACTTTGTGCAACCGATACACTGGATGCTTATGGCTCCTGTCGTCTGTGTCTGGTGGAAATCGAGGGGCGACGCGGCACACCATCATCCTGTACGACACCTGTCGCTGAAGGTTTGCAAGTTTCAACTCAGACAGAACAGCTAAAAAAACTGCGCAAAGGCGTTATGGAACTCTATATATCAGACCATCCGCTTGATTGCCTAACCTGCGCAGCCAATGGAGACTGTGAATTACAGGATATGGCAGGCGCTGTAGGATTGCGTGATGTGCGATACGGATATGACGGCGCCAATCATGTATTTTCCAAAGATCGGAATACAGGCGAAGAAAATTTTCTTTACATGCCCAAAGATCAATCCGCCCCCTATTTTACCTATGATCCCAGCAAATGTATCGTCTGTTCACGTTGCGTCCGTGCTTGTCAGGAAATACAAGGCACTTTTGCACTGACCATCGAAGGACGCGGTTTTGATTCACGCGTTTCTGCCAGTGCACACGAAAGCTTTCTCGGATCGGAATGTGTTTCATGTGGCGCATGCGTCCAGGCATGTCCGACAGGCACCCTTGTAGAAAACAGTGTTATCGAAATCGGCCAACCGGAACATTCCAAAGTGACAACCTGCGCCTATTGTGGCGTGGGATGTTCATTCAAGGCTGAAATGCGTGGGGAAGAACTCGTCCGTATGGTTCCCTATAAGGATGGCAAAGCCAATCACGGTCATTCCTGTATCAAAGGACGATTTGCTTTGGGTTATGCCATGCATAAGGATCGAATTATCAATCCAATGATCCGCGAAAAAATTACCGACCCATGGCGCGAAGTCAGCTGGGAAGAAGCCTTAAATCACATGGCGACAGAATTTCGACGCATCCAATATCAATATGGCAAGGAAGCGGTAGGAGGTATTACATCTTCGCGCTGTACCAATGAAGAAACCTATCTGGTGCAAAAACTCATCCGTGCCGGTTTTGGAAATAATAATACCGACACCTGTGCGCGTGTCTGCCACTCACCGACCGGGTATGGGCTGAACCTCACCTTCGGTACTTCAGCAGGAACACAAGATTTCGATTCAGTTGAAAAAGCAGATGTCATCATGATCATCGGTGCCAATCCAACGGATGCGCACCCTGTCTTCGGATCACGTATCAAACGGCGCCTGCGTGAAGGGGCAAAAGCCATTATCCTTGATCCACGTCGTATTGATCTGGTCAAAAGCCCGCATATCGATGCGGCCTATCATCTGCCGCTTAAACCCGGCACTAATGTTGCTGTCATTACAGCTATGGGACATGTCATTGCCAAAGAGCGGCTCTATAACGAGGCTTTTATCCGCGAGCGCTGTGACTGGGATGAATTCATGGATTGGGTAGCGTTTGTCAGTGACGAACGCTATAGTCCTGAAGCTGTTGAAAAGCTTTCCGGTGTTGCTGCTGAAACTATTTATGCTGCAGCCCGTCTCTATGCTACTGGCGGTAATGCAGCAATCTATTACGGTCTTGGCGTTACCGAACACTCCCAAGGTTCGACAACTGTTATTGCTATTGCCAACCTCGCCATGGCAACCGGAAATATCGGGCGGCCAGGCGTAGGCGTCAATCCATTGCGTGGGCAAAACAATGTGCAGGGATCTTGTGATATGGGATCTTTTCCGCATGAATTTCCCGGCTATCGCCATGTCTCCGATAATGCAACGCGTCACCTCTACGAGAAAGTATGGGGCACAGAATTATCTGCCGAACCGGGGCTCCGTATTCCCAATATGTTGGATGCAGCCATTGAGGGCACATTCAAAGGTCTCTATATCCAAGGTGAAGACATTGTCCAATCCGACCCGGATATCCGTCATATAACAAGCGGATTAAAAGCCATGGAATGTGTGGTTGTGCAAGACCTGTTCTTAAACGAGACAGCCAACTACGCCCATATTTTTCTTCCCGGTTCTTCTTTTTTAGAAAAAGATGGTACCTTTACCAATGCCGAACGCCGCATCAACCGCGTACGCAAAGTGATGCGTCCAAAAACCGGCTATGCCGATTGGGAAGTTACCCAGCAGATTGCCAAGGCTTTCAATCTAGACTGGAACTATACCCATCCTTCACAAATTATGGATGAAATTGCAGCAACGACACCAAGTTTTGCTGGTGTATCCTATGCTCTTCTTGAAGAGCAAGGCTCGGTACAATGGCCTTGTAATGATCAGGCACCTTTAGGAACACCAACCATGCATGTTGATGGATTTGTACGCGGGAAAGGCCATTTTGTACGTACCGAATATATCGCCACAGATGAAAAGACCGGGGCTCGCTTTCCTCTGCTTATGACCACTGGTCGCATCTTGTCGCAATATAATGTTGGTGCTCAAACCCGACGTACAGATAATATTGCCTATTATGACAAAGATGTCTTGGAAATACATCCCCATGATGCCGAATTACGCGGTATTGTCGATGGTGATCTGGTTAAGCTTGCCAGCCGCACAGGCGAAACCACATTGCCAGCTGTCATAACAGATCGGGTATCTCCAGGGGTTGTATATACAACATTCCATTTTCCAGACAATCAGGTCAATGTTGTGACCACCGACTATTCCGACTGGGCAACCAACTGCCCTGAATACAAAGTAACAGCGGTACAGGTTTCTCGTACAAACGGCCCGACAAAATGGCAAAAAGATTATCATGCCCACAGTGTTCAAAGCCGAGAGATCATACACACTATTGATGCAGCGGAGTAACCATGTCCTCAACTGACGACCGTTTAATCATGATGGCAAACCAAATTGCAAAATTCTTTGAAAGCCAACCGGAAGAATTACGCAAGAATGGTGTGCGTGATCATATCAATAAATTCTGGGAAAAACGTATGCGAACAAGACTTGTAGCACTCGCCAAAAGCGACAAAGCAAATTCTCTCCATACTTCTGTCAGACATATTATCAATGAGATAAATTAAAGCCGAAATTCCTTTTTACGCTTTCCCAGATCTTCTCGAAGCATAGCCTGTAGCAGCTAATCATGTTCTGCTATCCTCACCCAAATATATGGCTGTTTTCACCAACCTTGTCATATATGTGTTGCGCAACTTCATGAATACGGCGGATTCCGCGCAGCGTCTCGTGATAGGAAAGCCAATAAGAACGCATTATCTTGAGTTTCGGCAAAACAGGAACAAGATCATCATATTGTCCCGCAATATAACTATGCAATATACCAATACCCGCACCCGCACGAACAGCTTCTACCTGCCCTAAAGCACTTGATATCTGATACCTTGATTGCCAGTTCCGGCTGATTTCATCGGTATAGTTCAGTGAATCAGATGCGATCAAATCATCAACATAGCCGATCAAGCGATGATCATTGATCAGTTGCTGCGTATCGGACGGTGTGCCAAATTGCGCGATATAATCCTGCTGGGCATAAAGGCCAAGACCATAATCAACTAATTTTCGTGTAATTAAACGCCCTTGTGTCGGGCGCCCAACTGTAATTGCGATGTCCGCCTCTCGCCTAGAAAGAGAAAAGGATCTTGGCACAGGAACCAATTGTATTGTGAGTTCTGGATATCTGACCGTTAATCCTGCAAGCTCACGAGTCAAGAAGGCAACTCCGAATCCATCGGGTGCAGCAATACGTACCTGACCGCTAAGAGCGATATCCTGATTAGCAATACTTGCTTGTGCCTGCAACATTTCTGCTTCAATTTGCTCGGCACGCTGTAACAACCGCTCCCCCGCTTCTGTCAACTCTGTTCCGGTCGTGCGCCGTGTAACAAGCTTGGTGTTAAAATGCTCTTCCAAAACACCCAAACGGCGCGCAACCGTTGTATGGTTGACCCCCAAAGAACGGGCAGCAGCCAAAAGCTGGCCCGAACGGGCAACCGCAAGAAATATTCTGATATCATCCCAATTCATAATGCATATTTACGCACAACAGATGCGTAAATTCAATCATTCTTATATATATTTTTATGATGTAGATTGATGATATCATAACAGGGAGATGGATATGACAACAATCGGACATTTTATTAACGGTAAAGCCTATGCCGGCACCAGCAAACGCCAAGCAGATGTTTTCCAGCCTTTGGATGGTAGTGTTATTGCACAGGTCAATCTGGCCAATCAGGACGACATCAACAAAGCAATTGAAACAGCCAAAGCTGCACAGCCTGCATGGGCGGCACAAAATCCGCAGCGCCGTGCGCGCGTTTTACGTAAATTCCTCTCTCTCGTAGAGGCTGAAATCGATGATCTTGCTACAACACTTGCAAAAGAACACGGCAAGACACACGACGATTCCAAAGGCGATATCCAGCGTGGTCTGGAAGTTGTCGAACTCAGCCTCGGTGTGCCTCAACTAATGAAAGGCGAATTCACCGAAGGCGCAGGCCCGGGCATTGATGCCTATTCAATCCGCCAGCCTCTGGGCATTGCCGCCGGTATCACACCTTTCAACTTTCCTGCAATGATTCCGCTCTGGATGGCAGGCCCTGCCATTGCCTGCGGCAACGCTTTCATTCTCAAACCTTCAGAGCGTGACCCGAGCGTGCCCGTACGTTTGGCAGAGCTTTTCATTGAAGCCGGTGGTCCGGCCGGTATTTTTAATGTTATCAATGGTGATAAAGAAGCCGTCGATGCTTTGCTTGATGCACCTGATATCAAAGCGATCAGCTTTGTCGGCTCAACACCGATTGCCCAATATATATATGGTCGCGCCGCCGCCAATGGCAAACGCGTACAAGCTTTGGGCGGTGCCAAAAACCACATGCTCGTGATGCCGGATGCCGACATGGATCAGGTTGTCGATGCCCTCCTGGGTGCGGCCTACGGTTCTGCCGGTGAACGTTGCATGGCAATTTCTGTTGCGGTTCCCGTTGGCGAAGATGCCGCCAACCGCCTGATGGAAAAATTGGTTCCACGCGTTCAGGCACTTAAGGTCGGCCCATCACTGGATCCAAAATCGGACTTTGGACCGGTCGTCACCAAAGAAGCACAACAGCGTATCTGCAATTACATTGACATTGGTGTCAAAGAAGGTGCCAAGCTTGTCATTGACGGCCGAAACGTCAAGGTAGCTGGCCATGAAAACGGCTTTTATGTCGGTGCAACACTATTCGACAATGTCACGCCAGACATGCAGATATACAAAGAGGAAATCTTTGGGCCTGTCTTATGCGTCACACGCGCCAAAAACTATGAAGAAGCACTTGATCTTCCGACCAAGCATATGTTCGGTAACGGTGTAACAATCTTCACCCGCGATGGTGATGCAGCCCGTGACTTTGTCACCCGTGTCGAAGTCGGCATGGTCGGAGTCAATGTACCGATTCCGACACCGGTCGCTTATTATTCATTTGGCGGCTGGAAAGCATCGCTCTTTGGTGACTTCAACCAGCATGGTCCTGAAGCATTCAAGTTCTACACCCGCGTCAAGACTGTAACATCACGCTGGCCTTCCGGTATCCGCACAGGTGCCGAGTTCACCATGCCGCCGATGAAATAATATATTGCTCCCATAAACATAAAGCCCGCTACATTAGCGGGCTTTTTTATTATTGGTTATCACGATCAAGACAACGCCGACGCTGTACGCTTCAACGCCCCAATGTGTAACCCATTGGCCATCAAAGCGTAAGAAAAGGGGCAACGAGCATAAAGAAATCCTACTCGACGCAAGCGGAAACTCCTCTTGCTTTACCCCCTCTCAAACTATTTATATCCTCAATATTCTTGTCAGATGCAGCAGCAATATCTGCTATTCTTGGCAAACCATCATCTGACATACCTTCTTGGCAGCCACCTGCATGACTGCAACAAAGATCGCCTTAAAGTGATTGTGCCCAAACGCGGTTATAAAGTTCTTCAATCTGTTCTGCAGTCGGTACCACCGGATTATTACCGGGAGAACCCGAAGCCAAAGCCTGTCGAGCCATTATCGGCAACAGCGAAAGCCATTGGGCATGATCAATACCACAGTCGGCCGGTGAAGGAACCTCAAGATCACGATTAAGACTGATCAGTTCTTCAATCAGGCAAGCACAGGCCTTATCCGTATCTGTTCCATCTTCAACCAATCCCATTTTGTAAGCACATTCCGCATAGCGCTGCTTATTGCCGCCGATTGAAAAAGCGGTAATCGTCGGCAACAATAATGCATTCGATAGCCCATGCGCTACATGGAAATGGGCACCGATTGGACGGCTCATGCCATGGACAAGCGCCACAGATGAATTGGAAAAGGCAATACCGGCCTGGGTTGAACCGATCATCATGGCTTCTCGCGCAGCACGATCGGAAGGATCATTCCAAACACGACGCAGATTGGGTGCGATCGATTTCATTGCCGACAGAGCAAACAAATCGGACATGGGATTGGCTTTCTTCGAGACATAGGCCTCTATAGCATGTGTCAATGCATCGATACCTGTGTCGGCCGTCAACCGGCGCGGCATTGTCAATGTCAGCTCATAATCGATCAATGCTGCAATCGGAAGAAATCCCATGCCGACGCACAACATTTTTTCATCTGCCACATCATCCGTGATAATTGTAAAACGGGTTGCCTCCGACCCCGTTCCCGCTGTTGTGGGAATGGCAATAATCGGATATCCGGCAGCATCCTGTATATGTGGCACCATATAGTCACGTGCCGTACCGCCATGTTTAGCCAATATGGCAACCGCTTTGGCCGTATCAATTGGGCTCCCCCCACCAAAACCGACAACACAATCATAAGAGCCCTGCTGTAAAAAGGCACAAGCGCCTTCAAGCGATTGAGATGTCGGCTCGGGAACCGTATCGGAGAAAACACCGTATTTCAGCCCGTTTTTCTTAAGCGATTCACATAAAATCTCTACCTGTCCGCTTTGTTCTAGATACTTATCTGTAATGATAAGCGGATGGGAAAGACCAAGCTCGCCCAGTAAATGCGGCAATTCCCGGGACACACCTGCACCAATACGTATAATACGCGGATTAATAAGTGAATAGCTCATATCTTCCTCCTGTTTAGGAATAAATCTAACGTGCATATATGTGCAATAAAACTGTCGACTACACCCATAATATGTGCGAAAATGATATATGCTTTTTTCCCATTTCGACTGGAACGATATAAAATTTTTTTTGGCCGTCGCCCGTGACGGTACGGTTTCTGCAGCAGCAAGACAACTGGGTGTAGAGCACACAACGGTTATTCGTCGTATCGATGCATTGGAGCGTGATATCGGTGTCAGACTATTTGAACGCACTCCGCGCGGATATTTCCTAACGCTAACGGGAGAACGCCTTCTGGAAAGTGCTGATAAAATAGCCGATGAAGCCAGTCGGGTTCAAGCAACCGTTGCCGGAGAAAACACCATAGGCGGCGTAGTGCGCATAAGCTGTCTGGAAGCTTTCGGCAATTTTTTTCTTGCCCCCATCCTGCCTAAAATACAAAAACAATTTCCTAGGCTGAAGGTAAAGCTCTTAACAATCCAGCAGATTGTTGCCCTATCCAATCGTGAAGCCAATCTGATGATTACTGTCAATCCGCCGCAATCACACCACTTCGAAAGCACACATCTTGTCGATTATACACTCTATATATACGGCTCAAAAAAATATCTGAAAGACAAACCGGTCACATCAAAACAGGATATACTCAAACACCGCTTTGCCGGTTACATTGATGATCTCGTCTTTTCCCGTGATCTCAATTATCTACATGAAATATCCCCCGGTCTTAAAGCCGACATGCAAAGTGCCAGTATCCATGCGCAAATGGAGTTTACCGCATCGGGATATGGACTATGCATCTTGCCAGCCTATATTGCCCGACAAAAACCAAATCTGGTCAAGGTTCTTCCTGAAATATTCAAACTAAAACGTGCCTACTGGCTTGTCACCCATGCAAGACAAACAACATACGGCTCACGATCAATGAGCGACTTCATCAAAAGCGAAGTACAAAAGAATGCCGATATCTTTGATTGAATATAAAAGCCTTGCAAGACACAAGTGATACCTCGGACATTACATATTCGGGTAAACAGGCCCATCACCGCCTTGCGGACAAGTCCAATTAATATTCTGGTTAGGGTCTTTGATGTCACAGGTTTTGCATTGGATGCAGTTTTGCGCGTTGATCACAAATGTTTTTCGTCCCTGCTTTTCTACACATTCATAAACTGCCGCCGGACAATAACGTGTTGCAGGTCCGGCAAAGACACCTAACTCCGATGCCTCCTGCAGCTCAATAGAAGCAACATGCAAATGATTGGGCTGGTGCTCTTCATAATGTGTGTTGGATAAAAATACCGACGACAAACGATCGAAGGTTAATTTATTATCCGGTTTGGGATAAGCAATCGGTTGATGTTTGGATGCCTTCTCGAGACACGCATAATCAGCTTTTCCATGACCCAGCGTGCCAAACAGTGAAAAACCAAAAAACTGTTGCCACCACATGTCAAAGCCGCCCAGCCGTACCCCTATTTTCGTGCCGTATTTAGACCATAGCGGCTTGACATTGCGTACACGATAAAGATCTTTGCCAATCGGCCCCTGACGCCATGATGTCTCGATTTCGCCAATTTCGTCATGGGCACGTCCTTCGCCGATCGCGCGGGTCACATGCTCTGCTGTTGCGATAGCAGAAAGAACCGCATTATGAACCCCCTTGATCCGTGGTACATTAACGAAACCCGCCGAACACCCCATCAAAACACCGCCATTAAAGACAAGTTTCGGTACAGACTGCCAGCCCCCTTCGGTAATTGCCCTTGCACCATAGCTAATCCGCTTGGCACCTTCAAAAAGTGGCGCGATTTGAGGATGGGTCTTGAAACGTTGGAATTCTTCAAAAGGGGAGAGATACGGGTTTTTATAATTCAAATGAACAACGAAGCCAACGGCAACCTGATTATTCTCCATATGATAAAGAAATGAACCGCCTCCCGTCGCATCATCCAACGGCCAGCCAGATGAATGCTGGACCAACCCTGTCTGATGCTTAGCGGGATCAATTTCCCAAAGCTCTTTAAGCCCGATACCGTATTTTTGCGGCTCGCGACCTGCATCAAGCGAAAACTTCTTGATCAACTGTTTGGCTAATGATCCTCGCGCGCCCTCACCAATCAAGACATATTTGCCAAGAAGTGCCATACCGCGCATGTAATTAGGACCCGGCTGCCCGTCTTTTTCAACACCCATATCACCAGTTGCTACACCGATGACCGCACCATCATCGTTATAAAGGACTTCTGTCGCAGCAAATCCGGGATAGATATCAACACCCAAAGCTTCCGCACGTTGTGCCAGCCAACGACAGACATTGCCTAGTGAAACAATATAATTGCCATGGTTGGATAATAATTTGGGGAACATGAAATTGGGCATTCTGGATGCCGATGTTTCTCGTAAAAACCAGAACTCATCCCCTATGACGGGCGTATGAAAAGGATGGGATTCATCATTTTTCCAATCCGGTATAAGCGCATCGAATCCCGAAGGATCCACCACCGCACCTGAAAGAATATGGGCGCCAACTTCAGCACCCTTCTCAAGCACAACAACGGAAAGCTCAGGGTTAATCTGCTTGCAACGGATGGCCGCCGACAGGCCTGCGGGGCCTGCACCGACAATCACCACATCAAATTCCATGCTTTCACGTTCAGCACTCATGTCGAGAGCCTACAATATTTTGGTCAATTGCGGCACAATCTCAAAAAGATCGCCGACAATGGCAAAATCGGCAGTCTGCATGATCGGTGCCTCGCTATCCTTATTGATCGCAACGATAATACGTGAATCCTGCATCCCTGCTACATGCTGGATTGCTCCCGATATACCCGCGGCAATATAAAGATCAGGAGCGACCATCTTACCCGTCTGTCCAACTTGCCAGTCATTAGGTGCATAACCTGCATCAACTGCAGCACGACTGGCACCTAAAGCAGCATTGAGCTTATCAGCAAGCGGCGAAAGAACTGCGATAAATTGCTCGGCCGAGCCAAGAGCCCGTCCGCCTGAAACAACAACATTGGCGGCTGTCAATTCAGGCCGTTCGCTTTTGGCCATGTCGTGGCTGACAAATCTGGAACAATCAGGATCAGCAGCAGCTGTCACACTTTCAACTGTTCCATTACCGCCTTGTTCGGCTGCCTTGAAGGCGGTTGTACGCACCGTGATCACCTTCTTCGGTTCATTTGTCTCGACTGTCTCGATTGCGTTGCCGGTATAAATAGGATGCTTGAAAACCGTAGGGCTGACGACTTCGATAACATCGGAAATCTGCATTACATCCAGAAGTGCCGCAACACGCGGCATAACATTCTTACCTGTCGTTGTCGCTGCGGCAATAATCGTATCATATTGATCTGCGACCGAAAGGATCGTTGCCGCAACCGGTTCTGCCAATTGATGGGCCAGCGCATCGCTTTGTGCAAGCAATACCTTGCGCACATCTTTTAAAGAAGCCGCTGCCTGGGCAACAGATTCAGCTGCCTTACCGCAAATCAAAATATCAATATCACCACTAATCGCAGCGGCAGCTGTCAAAGCTTTGGCAGTCTGCCCCGAAAGCGTCTTGTTGTCATGTTCGGCTAAAAGAAGAATACTCATATTATTTTCCGTTTCATATCGCATCGGCATCTTTAAGGTGGCGGACAAGTTCATCCACGCTATCGAGCTTAATCCCGGCCTGACGCGGTTCCGGCGCTTCAACCTTCAGGACCTTCAAACGCGGCACCGCATTAATGCCCAGATCATCCAATGTCTTTTCTTCAATCGGCTTTTTCTTTGCCTTCATAATATTGGGCAATGAGGCATAACGGGGTTCATTCAATCGCAAATCAACAGTGATGACAGCCGGCAGCTTGACCTCAATTGTCTGCAGCCCACCATCAACCTCACGTGTTACAATCGCACGCTTGTCATCGACTTCTACCTTTGAAGCAAAGGTTGCTTGTGCCCAGCCCAGCAACGCACTCAACATCTGCCCCGTCTGGTTGCTGTCATCATCAATCGCCTGCTTACCAAGAAATACCAAATCAGGCTTTTCAATATCAACCAGACTTTTCAAGGCCTTGGCGACATTAAGAGGCTCGATCCGTTCTTCTGTCTTGACCAAAATAGCACGATCAGCCCCCACGGCCATCGCGGTACGCAAAACATCGCTTGCCGCCTGCGCCCCGATAGAAACAGCGATTACCTCGCTGGCGATACCTGCTTCGCGCAAACGGACGGCCTCTTCCAGAGCAATCTCATCAAACGGATTCATCGACATTTTGACATTGTCAAGCTCAACACCACTGTTATCCGCTTTGACACGCACTTTGATATTATAATCGATCACTCTTTTTACACCGACAATGATCTTCATCCGTTCTTCCTCAAAATAATTATCCATGAGTTGTGTCTTTTAATCCATGAGTCCCAATTGTAAACGAAAATAACCCGACAAGGCCTACGCTTCCTTTTGAAAATTAGGCTTTTTTCTAGAATATCCGACTATTTACGAACCCTTTAGTGCAGTTTTGTTCTATTCATTCCAAAACCTGCATCCTCATGTCATCATGTCTCGATCCGCCATGGCAGTGTCTCCCCACCGCGGAAAATAACAACTTCACTATCACCGACTTCAACCGTCGGCTGTAAAGCTTGCGTTTTTTTAATCAGCGTTATGGTATCCTCATTAACAGGCAATCCATGAAAATTGGCACCATTGAAAGAAGCAAAAGCCTCAAAACGGTCAAGCGCCCCTTCTTCATCAAAAACCTGCACATAGGTTTGCAATGCAGTTGCACCAGCAAAAACACCGGCACTGCAACAGCTTGCTTCTTTGGCAGTTCTCATATGGGGGGCGGTATCGGTGCCGATGAAAAAACAACTTTCACCCGATGTTGCTGCCTGTCGTAAAGCAAGACGGTGAACTTCGCGCTTGGCAACCGGCAGACAATAAAGATGGGGTTGAAGCCCACCTTGAAAAATCGATGTGCGGTTAATTACCAGATGATGCGGTGTAATCGTGGCAGCCACACGTGGTGCAAAAGAACGCACAACAGCCAGCGCCTCTTTTGTCGTTGCATGTTCGACAACGACTTTCAAACCTTCAAAGCGCTTGAGAAAAGGCACCAAGGTCTTTTCCATAAATATCGCTTCACGATCAAAAATATCAACAGTAGGATCAGTCACCTCACCATGAATGAGAACCGGCATACCGATCTTTTCCATACGCTCAAAAACAGCAGTAATATTATCAAGATCAGTGACGCCATTATGCGAATTGGTTGTTGCACCCGCAGGATAGAGCTTTGCCGCAATCCAGACTTTATCTCGAAACCCACGCTCGATTTCATCGGCATCACTCTGATCAGTGAGATAACAGGTCATGAATGGCTGGAAGTCATTGCCTTTCGGGCGGGCTGCCAGAATACGCTGGCGATAGCTTTCTGCCTCTGTGATACGGGTGACAGGTGGCACCAGATTAGGCATGATAATACCGCGTTTGAACTGGCTGGCCGTAAAAGGTAAAACAGCCTCAAGCATGGCACCATCACGCAAATGGATATGCCAGTCATCTGGCCTACGAATAGTCAATTTCTGTTCTACGCCATTTTGCGGTATATTGCCATTGTTGAACAGGGCATTTACGCTCATTATTTCACTCGCTTTTCTAATAACCACGTATCATATCAACTGTTTGCGGCAGTTTGCCGCTTTGCCGCCAAGCAGCAACATTCTGTTTAACAATCATCACTGCACTTTCAGGAAGCGTCACAGCTGCCACATGCGGTAAAAGGGTAATATTGGGATGATGCCAATAAGGGCATGTATCCGGCAAAGGTTCTTTATTAAAAACATCCAGAACAGCATGGGATATATGGCCGGCCTCAAGCGCATCAAGCATAGCGCCCGATTCAATAATAGGCCCCCGGGCAAAATTGATCAATGCAGCGCCCTGTTTCATTTGTGAAAAGCGTTTTTTATTCAACAGACCGCGCGTATCATCAGTAAGCGGCAATAAACAGACAACAATATCGCTCTGTCCTAAAAGTATTTCCAAACCTTCCTCGCCACTCAGACAGGCAACACCCTCTACCTGTTTAGGGCTACGGCTCCATCCGACCAGCTGGAAACCGGGTGTTTTCAACATTTTTGCTGCAGCTTGCCCCAAAGTCCCCAGTCCAAGAATACCGACCCTCAAGGATGTTGCCGGACGATATGGAAGCGGCTTCCATAATTTCTGCATCTGCAACGCCCGATAGGCCGGAATATCACGAGAAAGATAAAGACACCATGTCAACACGGCCTCTGCCATTGTATGGGACATATTGGGATCAATCAGCCGGACAATCGGCGGAGCATCTTGCCCCAATTCTGTTACCAGCCCCTCGACCCCCGCCCATAGGCTATGGATCCATTTGAGATTTTCAAGACAACGCACTTTTTCCGGTTCCGGATTGGCAACAATGGCAATCTCAGTCGCCTGCCTGTCTGTCTCGCTCAAATCATCGAAGGCAACAATACGCTCATCCGGCATAGCAGATGCAAGACGGGCAATCCATGCATCCCGTTCAGCAGAACCATAACGGCTGATAAAAGCAATGGCAGGCGGCATCCGGCTTCCTTTCTATATCTCTTTTATGTTTTTACCAGCCGCTTTTACAAAAGGCCATGTATGATCATGAAAAGCGCACGTTATTTTTATCACAAAAATATCTGCATTGCCGATCTTGCCTATTGTCGATATCCGGCAAGGCTTCTATCCTGTACCTCTCTTTCATATTCGAGAATATATCCATGGATCGCATAGTCTACCTCAATGGCCGATGGCTCAAAGAACAAGATGCCAAACTATCCATTTTTGACCGCTCGATCCTATTCGCCGATGGCATATACGAGGTCACCTGTTTTCTTGACCGCAAACTGCTTGATTTTAACGGCCACATGGCACGATTGAAAAACTCGCTCAAAAAACTGGACATTAAATATAACGTTGATGCCGATGCACTTTTAAACCTGCACCATGAAATCATATCGCGCAATGGCCTCATGCATGGTGTCATTTATTTGCAGATAACCCGCGGCGTCACTGAACGCGATTTCCATTACGACAATACTGTTGAACCGACATTCTTCATGTTTACCCAGACAGGTGCCGAAAAGGGTCTGGAAACTGTTCCGCAGCTGCGCATGATTTCTGCTCCCGAAGGTCGTTGGGTGCATCGTGACATCAAAACCATCCAGCTGCTCTATTCTTCTCTTGCTAAGACACGTGCCCATAATCAGGGTGTTCATGATGCTGTCTATATCGAAGACGGATATATTACCGAGGCAACATCATCCAATTTACATATTGTCGATCAGAATAATACCATTATCACCCGCCCGCTAGACGGAACGATTTTGCCCGGCATCACCCGCGCTGCTATTTTAAAGCTTGCCCAGGTCAATGGCATCAAAATTGAAGAGCGCCCCTTCACACTGGAGGAAACCTTTGCCGCACGCGAAGTCTTTATCAGTTCCGCTTCAACTTTTGCAGCACCTGTTATTGAACTGGATGGCCGACCAATCAGCAATGGCACCCCCGGCCCGACCACGCTCCAATTACGCAAGCTCTATATTGATCAGGCCGAACGGTACTGAAGATCGCTGGAGAGCGTATACAAACGGCTATCCTTTTACCATCAACATTACATCACCTTAAAATATTACAGCTCCCCAGCTGTTAGCCATCATGGGCAGGGCCGGATCGGCCCTGCTTCCTTTTTTATTTCTCCCTGAGTATTCTCGCTGCGGTAACCATATTCTCAATAGCAGGTTTAACCTCCTGCCATTGGCGGGTTTTCAAACCGCAATCAGGATTGATCCATATCTGTTGCGGTTTCAACCGCAACAGTGCCCTTTCAATAAGGCTGACCATTTCATCAACAGTTGGAATACGCGGTGAATGGATATCATAAATCCCCGGCCCCACTTCATTGGGGTAATTAAAACGGCGAAATGTATCAAGCAATTCCATTTTCGAACGTGATGTTTCAATCGAAATGACATCGGCATCCATATCGGCAATAGACGCGATGATATCGTCAAACTCCGAATAACACATATGTGTATGGATCTGCGTTGTATCTTGTACCGTGCTTTGACAAAGGCGGAAACATTCAACCGCCCAATCCAGATAATACGCCTTGTCTTTATCTCTCAGCGGCAATCCTTCACGCAATGCCGCCTCATCAATCTGGATAATTTGTGCACCGGCTTTTTCTAAATCTTTCACCTCTTCACGAATCGCCAATGCAATTTGACGGCATGTATCCGCGCGCGGCTGATCATCACGTACAAATGACCAATTCAAAATAGTCACAGGCCCGGTCAACATGCCTTTCACCGGTTTTTGCGTAAATGATTGGGCAATCTGCCACCATTGAACAGTCATGGCTTGCGGACGGCTGACATCCCCATAAATAATGGGCGGACGCACATAACGGGATCCATAGCTCTGCACCCAGCCATGCTGAGTAAACGCGAAGCCTGACAGCTGCTCACCAAAATACTGTACCATATCATTGCGCTCAAATTCACCATGTACCAATACATCCAGCCCTGCCTCTTCCTGCCATGCAATGGCATCGCGCGTCCGTTCACGTAAAAAGTCATTATAAACCCGTTTATTGATCTCGCCTTTGGAAAATTGCGAGCGTACTTTTCGCACATCGCTTGACTGCGGAAACGATCCGATTGTCGTTGTAGGAAACAATGGCAAACCGAGAATATCACATTGCTTTTTATATCGTTGCCCATAGGGTGAAGAACGATTGACGGAATGCTTCTTTTGATAATGTTTTTGCAAATCCGGTTGATGGATGCGTAATGATGAATACCGATTGGAAACAGCTTCCGCATTATCTTCAAGTTGTTGACGCACATCATTGGGTTGCCCTCCCAATGCTTTGGCCAGAACAGACAGCTCTTCCAATTTTTGTGTTCCAAAAGCAAGCCATGATTTTAACTCGTCATCCAGTTTAGTCTCAAGAGCCAAATCAATCGGCACATGCAACAACGAACAGGAGGGGGCCAATTCTACACGCTCTACACCCAACCGCTTGACAATCGGCGACAGTCTCTCAATCCACTTTCGCAAATCGGTACGCCATATATTGCGTCCATCGATGACACCCAAGGAAAGAATCTGGGTATCACGCAATCCCCCAACGATATTATCCAGCTGATCATCACCACGTACAAGATCAATATGTAAGCCACCAACCGGCAATGACAAAGCTGTCTGGATATTATCGCCCAGATCGCCAAAATAACTTGCCAGCATAATTTGGGGGCATTTTTCTTGAGTAAGAAGCCGATAAGCATAATCAAATGCACCGCGTTGATTGGCATCCAAATCTGTCACCAGAACCGGTTCGTCAATCTGCACCCATTCACAACCAACCGATTTGAGTTGCTGCAACAATTGCAGATAAATCGGCAGGAGATGTGGTAACAGGCTAAGCGGATCAATATCCGCCTCGCGACATTTTGACAGCATTAAGAATGTAATCGGCCCAAGAATGACTGGACGGGTTATAATCCCTTCGCTTCTGGCTTCCAAAAACTCTTCTACCGGTTTTATGGACTTTAGGGAAAATGGCTGGCGCGGTCGTAGCTCCGGCACCAGATAATGATAGTTGGTATCAAACCATTTGGTCATTTCCAATGCCTTGCGGCCTTTTGTATATTCACCTTGATGACAACTGCAATCACCACTTTCTTCATGTCCACGGGCCAAAGAAAAATAATGCTCAAGAAAACTTTTCGGCGTTGCAAGCTCTGCCTTTTCATTCATAACGCCAACCATGATGGCCGTATCCAACACATGGTCATAGAGCGAAAAATCATTGGACGGGATGATCGTAATTCCCTGCCGCTTTTGTAAAAGCCAATGTCTTTTCCGAAGCACGGAGGCTATTTTTAAAAGTTCGGATTCACTTATTTCATGGCGCCAAAATGATTCAAGTGCCTGTTTCAATTCTCGTTTTGCACCAATCCGCGGAAAGCCGAGCGATGCGGTTTTTATTGTTTTTCCAGTCATAATAAACCCCTATAAAAGGGGGCAAAGGGTAAGCGGACACCATTTGGAATATATACAATATTCCATCCGGCAACCTCCGGGACACCCCGCCCGTAGATAATGGAACACGCCTGCCTCCTCATAAAGACAGAACATGCTTTTCATGCCGCGGCAGGTCTCCTGGCTTGCAGGTCAACGCCTTCATCCGTCTTCCCGAATTTTCATTCAGTGACATCAATGGATATCGGCTCACCACATACAGTTGCGGGGGCAGCTCCGGCTTTTAGCATTCTGCGATAAGATCAGCATCAACCAATCCATTAGAAATGCCATACCGGATTCCCTCTTAGCTATGTCGGTTAAAACAAAGAACCACGACAAAAAATGATTTGGCATAGCCTTTTCACAAAGTCAATAATCATATAAAGATTTGCTTATATGTTTATGTATTGATATAAAATCAGATCGCAATATTGATCTTGTTCTGCTCCCAAAAAACTTCATATTGACGATTTGTAAACTTTTTATATCTATATATTGTGTCATATCCTTCAAAAACCGTCTATGAGACACAAGAGCAGGAGCATCGACATGACCATTACCATTTATTCCAAACCATCATGTGTTCAATGCAACGCCACTTATCGTGCACTGGCCAATATGGGTATTGATTATGAAGTGGTTGATATTACAGAGGATAAAAAGGCTTTTTCCTATGTCCAGCAATTAGGCTATCGGCAGGTACCGGTTGTCGTTGCCGGAGAAAATCACTGGTCAGGTTTCCGTCCCGATATGCTGAACGGACTACCGCACTAGACTCTAAACTTCAAAGGAAGCTACTTGCTATCCTCAATCAGGACAAAGAGGGGATTACCTTTTTAATCGTCTTTAACGTTGCATCATGCCCCATTTGTGTAATGTAAAAAAAATATGCCGCTTTGCTATTTGCATCATACTGAAGATACTGCCTGAGCTTGAATATCCAGCTTCACGCAAGCTTATCCGTATAAAAGATAGGCTGTAAAAGTGTAAAACGGGGAAAGCGGCATGAGCGTCTATGGCATGATGCGAACCGGTGTATCGGGCATGAACGGACAGGCAAACCGCCTTTCCAGTATTGCCGATAACGTCGCCAATTCTGCCACCACGGGTTACAAACGTTCCGACGTCCAGTTTTCAACCCTTGTTATTCCAAACAATTATCGCAGCTATCAATCAGGCGGCATCAATAGCCATGCCCGCCATATGATTTCCCAACAAGGAACCGCTCGTCCTACCCATGAATTGGGCGATGCCATGATCAACGGCTCAGGGTTCTTTCAGGTCGAAGATTCAGGTGGCCGAAAATTTCTGACACGTGCCGGTTCATTCCGTCCAGATAAAGACGGTTATCTGCAAAATGCCCAAGGCTATTATCTTCTGGATGAAAAAGGCCAAAAATTAAAAATAGATTCCAATGAAAAGCTTGAGAGTGAAGTCACGACAAAAATCGATATGTCGATGAATCTCAAGGCGACAGACACGGCACATCCACTTAACCCCCGCCCCAGCAGCAAGGTGAATGTTTCCGGTAACATCAATAAAGATACACCGATCATGCCAACTCTCGGCATCAATCCTTCAATACAACTCGACAAGACAGCATCAACGATTACACTACCATTCGATCCTGATAATGCGGCAACATACAATGAGAAATCATCTGTTACGGTCAAGGACGGACAGGGACGCGATGTCATACTTGATGTCTATTTGAGCAAAACCGCTCCAGACAGCTGGACCATGAATATCCAGAAGCTTATGCCTGACGGAAGCCATCAGCAGGTTTTACAAAATGAACCCCTGAATTTTGATACAGCCGGCAACCTTATCGGTGCACCGGCCAACTTGTCGCTCAATATACCAAATGAAGATGGCAATACCTTTACACTCGACTTCAACCTTGGCGCGAATGTAACGCAAAGCGGTTCATCAAGCTCCGTCAAATTGACATCAGATCGCCGCTTTGATCCAGATAATCGTGCAACCTATCATGAAAAAACGACCCAGACCGTATATGATAAAAACGGGAATGCCATCAATATAGATACCTACTTCACCAAAAAAGATGACAACACTTGGGAAGTCAATGTCTACGGTCAGGATATTTCAACCAATCCCCCCGGCTACATTCGTCTTTCCGGTAGCCAGATAGTCCATTTTAATGAATCCGGTGGTATGATCGATTCCAATTCCGGTATGGTGCTGACAATCCCCGATGCAACAGGCAATGATTTTACAGTGCAAATGTCATGGGGTGGTCTCCTCACTCAAAAAGAGCTAGCAAGCGACCTCTCCAGCAATATCGACGGACTCAATCCTAACGACCCAAACTCATATAACCGGAAACAGACGGTCACGGTCTATGACCCCTATGGTCAAGCCATACAATTGGAAACCTTCTTCACCAAAACAGGCCCGAATGAATGGCAGATGAGCGTTTATAGAATGCATGACTCTACCAAACCGGCAACCTATCAGCTGTTGACAAAAGAGTACCCAATCACATTTGATGCCAATGGCAAGCCTACAAATCCGCTCGGCTTGGCTAACCCTTCTATCGCTATTCCCGATTCAACCGGCAGCGGTGTTTTCAATGTTGATCTCAACCTTCAGAATATGATGACCCAGACCGGCGCCGATTATATTGCATCGCTGCGATCCAACGGTCATCCGGAAGGATATTACCAGAACTTTACAATCGGCACGGGCGGTGAAGTTATGGTCAACTATACCAATGGTGTTATTATGGAAAAAGGCCGGTTCAAACTGGGTTCAGTCATCTCTCCTGATGAACTGACCGTACTTTCCGGCACTGTTTTCGAAGTCAACGAAAAGAGTGGCGAGCTGGTCACCGGTTATCCGGGCGAAGACGGCTTCGGCTCAATCATGTCCGGTGTGTTGGAAGAATCCAATGTCGAGATGGGCGATGAATTGGCCCTGATGATTCAGGCCCAACGCGACTACACCGCCAATTCAAAAGTTTTCCAAACCGGCGATGAAGTCTTTCAGGTTATTACCAATCTCAGACGCTAGTAAAAAAGCAGGGAACCTTTCCTGCTGTATCATTATCAGTCAATAAATTCGCAACCCGCTTTTTCCAAAGCAATATCAACCCATGACCGATCAACAGTCCCTGCTTCGGTCTCTTGCATCTGGCGTTCTTCAGCGGCATGTTTTTTCTGTGTCGCCTGTAAAACAGTTTCAGCATAGTCACGCGCCACACAGACAACACCATCACTATCACCAAGTATAAGATCACCAGGCGCAATAGTCATACCTTCAAGCGCGATATCAAAACCGATTTCACCGGGCCCATTTTTATAAGGCCCGCGATGCGTCACACCCAAAGCATAAACCGGCAAATTTTTTTGACGAAAAGCATCAACATCACGAATGGCACCATAAAGAACGAACCCAGCCACTTTTCTACGAATTGCATGTGTTAGCATCAATTCTCCCATCAAGGAATTGGTACAATCACCACCGGCGTCAACAACAATAACATCACCTTCCTCTGCCATATCAATCGCCTTATGAAGCATAAGATTATCTCCGGGGCGTGATTTTACCGTCAATGCGGGACCGGCCAAGATGCAATTTTTATGATAAGGCTGAAATTTTGGACCAGCGGCTACCATGCGTGACATCGAGTCACTGACATTGGCAACTGGAAGTTTGGCAAATGCCGTAACCAGATCTCGATCAATCCGTGTCCAGTTCTTTTTAATACGAAAACCGATACCCATTTAAAATTCCTTTCTATTTAACTGGCAAGGGCTGCCGGATGTGCAATACTGGCCGGATCAGGCGGATTGCCATCCAATACAGATATAATATGACGGGCTGCAATCTCAGCCATTCTGACAGTCGAATGATGCGTGACACCACCAATATGTGGTGTGACAATAACATTAGGTGCAGACCATAACGGATTATCGGTTGCTGGCGGCTCTTCAGCGAAACTGTCAAGACCGGCACCAGCAATAACACCATCGCGTAGAGCTTCATACAGCGCTTTCTCATCAATCACACCACCGCGTGCCGTATTGACAATGAAAGACGTTTTTTTCATCAAGGCAATCCGTTCATGATTAATCATGGCGCGGGTCTCATGCGTAAGCGGACAATGCATACTGACAATATCGACCTGCCTCAATATATCTTCAAAATTTTGCTCGAATTTATAACCACGCGCTATAATATCATCACGCGCATAAGGATCACTAACACTGACATCCATCCCCAGAGCTGTCGCAAGGCGTGCTGTTTCCTTACCGATCGCACCAAAACCAATCAATCCTATATGGGATCCGGCTATATCACGACCGATGAATCCGGGTTTCAACCATTCCCCCTGTTTGGTTGCCTGATCAAGTCGTGGAAATTCCTTAATCAAAGCAAGACTTAAAGAAATCGCAAGTTCAGCAACCGCCAATGCATTGGATCCCATAGATCGTAAAACCGGTATATTACGTATATGAGCCGCATTGATATCAACATTATCAACGCCGACACCATGTTTTACAATCAGTTTAAGCTTGGGTGAAGCCGCAATGACCTGCTCATTGATCTTGCCTTGACGCACCATTAACGCATCAATCTGTAGTTCTGCCGCAATACGCGCTACCTCTTCAGACGGATTGTAGGGCGGCGAGAAATATACATCGATATCATGATCATTCAAAAGTTTGATCGCACTCGATGCAATCTGTGTATGAGTAACAAGAATACGTCTTTTACGTTTTCCATTGGCTGCATTGATATCAGACATATACTTTTCCTGAACACTATTTATGATGAATAGACCGATGGCGGGCCAAAACATTGCGCGCACGTGCAATAATCGGCGCATCAATAAATTTTCCATCCAATGTAAAAGCACCTACGCCTTTTTCATCGTGTGCCGCGCCGGCTTCAATAACACGTTGCGCCCATAAGACTTCTTCCTCATTGGGTGAAAATGCTTTGTTGAGCATGGGAATAATAGCGGGATGAATACAACTTGCGCCATCAAAGCCAAAATTGCGTGCCTCGATTGTTGCCACCTCCATAGCAGAATGATCACCATAGTCGGAAACACTGCGCAGCAAACCGAAAGATAAAACACCAGCCGCTTTCGCCGCCAGATGGATCAATAATTTCGGTAAGCGGATGACCTCGGGAACCGGCAAAGCACCCATTGCAGTTGCAATATCCTCAGCCCCTGCACTCAACGCCAATACGCGCGGTCCCTTGGCAATATCACGCGCATCGAAAACAGCCGAAGGATCTTCAATTAATGGCACAAAAACAAGAGGTGAGCGCCCCAGTTCTTTTTCAACCGGTGCCAATATCTGTACAAGTTGTTCAAGCTCCTCGCGCGTACTGACCTTGGGCAAATAAAGTCCATAGGCACCAGCACGACAAGCGGCAATCGCATCGGCCTTTGAAAGGCCGTTATCATTGTTAATACGGACAAAAACCTTGGCTCCACTTTGTCCAGCTATCGTGACGGATCTATCAAGCGCATTCCGTGCTATTTCCTTTTCCTGAAAAGCGACTGCATCCTCAAGATCTAGAATAATGGCATCCGCACCACGAGTATGGGATTTTTCAATAAATTTTGCATTGGATGCCGGTACATAAAGAAGAGAACGGATCATCTTATTCAGCACCCTCCTTTGACAGCCGACTTATATCAAAACCGATTTCTGTCAAAATCTCATGCGTATTCTCACCCAATTGCGGGGCTGGTCGCCGAAACTTGCCGGGCGTCTTAGAAAGACGTGGCAAAATATTATGCATTGCAACGGAACCGTTGTCCTTATCCTCGACATCGACCAGAATTTCACGTCGCTTGAAATGTTCGTCTTCAACAATATCAGCAATATCATAGACCGGACCAACCGTTGCACCTGCCTCACGCATCGTCTGTAATGCCTCATCACGAGTGCGCGACAAAAACCATGGCTTCAAAGCAGCATCAACTTCATCACGATGTTTTACACGCTCGGTATTGGTGGCATAACGTGGATCTGTTTTCATTTCCGGGTGCCCGATAATATCGAATATACGCATGGCCACTTGCGGCGTAGAACCGGAAAGCGCAACATATTTACCATCCGATGTCTGATAGATATTGCGTGGTGAAACCGTATTGGAAGCGCTGCCTGAACGTTGTTTTACCTTACCCGTCGCATGATAAATTGAAGCCTCCGGCCCTAAAGTTGCAAAAATCGGCTCCAGCAATGAAAGATCAATCACCTGACCACCGCTTTTATTTTTCTCCCGCGCATAAAGCGCCATAGAGACCGCCTGTGCGCCAAAAGCACCTGCAATCATATCGGCCAGTGCTAAAGGTGGTAATACTGGCTCACGATCCGGAAAGCCTGTGCGGGCGGCAAAACCACTCATCGCTTCAACCAAAGTACCGAAACCCGGTAACTGGGCATAAGGCCCCGTCTGCCCGAATCCTGAAATACGTACAACAATCAACTGCGGATTGAGCGCAAGCAATACATCCGGTGCCAACCCCATTTTTTCAAGTGTACCAGGCCGAAAATTCTCAATAAAGACATCGGCTGTTTTAATTAGTGCTTTCAACGCCTCCATATCACCCTCATGGCGCAGGTTAAGTTTAACCGAACGCTTGTTACGGCTATAAGTTTTCCAATGAAATGACTGCCCACCATCACGCCACTCACGCAAAGGATCGCCTTGCGGCGACTCGATCTTAATTACATCGGCACCAAAATCAGCCAGTTGCAATGATAACATATTGCCGGCAACCAGACGCGAAAGATCTATAACGCGAATATCCGATAAAGGACCTTGGGCAGCAGGATCAAAATGGATAACTTGAGACATTTTTTACTCTTTCTATTCTGATATATCCGAGGGGAATACTGTTGCGGCTTCCGGTGGAATACGCACATACACTTCGCTCCCCATCGAAAGCTCACGCGACGTTTGCAAACGGACTTCCTGACCAGCGCCCCTCATTTCATACTGATAGGTCGCGCCCAGATAAGTGATATGCTGCACCTTGGCCTTAAAACTATTATCCGTTTTTTCATCAACCAGTTCCAACCGTTCCGGCCGCACAGCAATAACCAGCGAACCATCTGCTGCGACCTCACCTGAAGGTACATGAATTTCTGTCTGATCGGCGAGTACAACCGTTGACTGCTTAGCATTTTGTGCTGTCATTCTGGCATGAATAAAATTTGACGAACCAATAAAGTCAGCGACAAAAGCATCGGCCGGTGCATTATAGATTTCTTTTGGTGTACCAAGCTGGCGCAAATGCCCCATACTCATCACCGCGATCCGATCAGAAACAGCCAACGCCTCGGACTGGTCATGCGTTACATAAATCGTTGTTACATTGAGCCGTTCCTGCAGTTCGCGTAGCCATACACGAGCACGCTCACGTAATTTAGCATCAAGATTGGAAAGCGGCTCATCAAGCAGCAACAAACTAGGGCGATAAACCAGTGCACGTGCCAAAGCAACACGCTGTTGTTGGCCACCCGACAACTCAAACGGATAACGCTCGGCATAGGGCATCATTTCTACCAATGATAATGCCTCGCTGATACGCTCATCACGCTCCGCTTTACCCATCTTGCGCAGGATAAGCGGAAAAGCAAGATTCTCGGCAACAGTCTTGTGTGGCCAAAGTGCATAACTTTGAAAAACAAGACCGATATCACGCTTTTCTGGTGCTATATTGATTTTTTTGGCACCATCAAACAATACGCGATCACCAATACGAATGATGCCGCTTGTTGCTTCATTCAAACCGGCGATCGAAAAAAGGGTCGTCGATTTTCCACATCCCGAAGGACCTAGAAAAGTCAGAAATTCTCCTGAAGGCGCATTGATCGTAATATTATTAACGGCGGTAACATCACCATAACGAATGGTGAGTTGGTCTAGAACGAGATCAGCCATAAATTTTAGCTCCCAGAATATAACGGGCAAGAAGAACAAAAGTGGCAGTCAATATGACCTGAATAGCAGCCAAGGCCGACACCGGGCCATTATCGCCCTGCGCCACAAGCTGCAACATCGTTGTGCCGATAATTTCCGCACCGGGTTGATAAAGAAAAACAGCGGTTACATATTCCTTGAAAAAATGAATGAATAACAACGCAAAACACGAAAACAACGCTGGCTTTAGAAGCGGCAAAATGATGCGTGTTACTGTTGTCCACCAATCACCACCGGCCACACGTGAGCCACGATCCAATTCATCGCCAATTTGTGAAAGCGCAGGCGCAATCGCACCAAATCCGATAGGGATATAACGCATGATAAAAGTAAGGATCAAAATCCAAATTGTTCCGCGGATAAAATCAAGCCCCGGCATCCAGATCATCGCATAGAAAAAACCCAAACCGGCAATGATACCAGGCAAGGCACGCGGGAAGAGGGCAATATATTCAAGCGTACGATTAAACCGGAAGTCGGAACGGCGTGCAACCAATGTCAACACGGCAACAAAGAATGTACCGATTGCTGCACCAACCAGCGAAATAACAACCGAATTGATGATAGAACGTACATAATTGGCACTTGAAAAAATAAGATCATAATTGGCTGTTGTCAGCAACTTCCAGAATGGAATGAGCGGAGTCAGGAAACTGACACCGGAACGCATAAAAATGCCGGCAAAAACAGCAATAATCGTCGCCAAAGTATAGATAAGGATAACAATAAAAGCGACCCATTTCCATCCACCAAGATCTAGAATAGAAGGACGAGAAGCCTTACCACGCACCGTCACGAAACGACCGCTTCCTTTCATCAAGAAACCTTGCAGCCAAACCAGAAAGGCAACAATTGCCAACAGGATAAAAGCGGCGGCACCGACAAGTCCATAATCAGGACGCACAGCAGCATTAATGCCGCGGTCATAAAGAAAAGTAGTAATAGTATTGATCTTGCTAGGGCTGCCGAACAGTAACGGAATAGCCAACATCTCTATACCGATAACAAAATTTAAAACAGCCGAATAGATCATAGCCGGACGCATCATCGGCACCGTAACCGACCAAAGCGAACGGAAAGGTCCCGCACCAGCAGAGCGTGCCGCTGCTTCGAGTTGAGGATCGGCTTTTGTGACAGCGCCCAAACACATAAGATAGGCCAATGGTGCCTGACTTAACCCTGCAACAATACCCATCCCCGAAACAGAATAAAGGTTCCATGGCACAAAACCAAAAAGACTTTTCATTGCCAGCGTAATATACCCTGATGGCCCATACATGGTGAGCCAGCCAAAGGCAATCACAAGATTGGAAACAAAAAGCGGCCAGAGTAGAACCTCTCCAAAAAAGCGTCGGCCAGGCAAATTGGTACGCCCAATAATCACAGCCATAATGGCACCGAATATCTGCGCAACAATTGTCGTCAATACAGCAAAAACAATTGTATTGAATGTAATGCTGATCATTTCGGGATCAGAAAAAAGCCGCACAAAATTGCCAAGTGTCAATGTGCGGCCACCCTCATAAAGCGGCCTATCAATGAAAGCCTGATAGAAAATTGGGGCAATTGGTGCAACCACCATGATAAATGTCAAAAGACTGACACCCCAAAAAATCAAAGGCGAACGGTTAAACCCTTTTTTGACGGGCCTATCAGTACCAGTATTGGACGTCAAACTCATAAATTTCTCGTTTTCTTGGAAAAAGACAAAACTGTTGGCGCAGATCGTACGCCAACTGATAACAGATATTATTGCGGCAGCTGACCATGCATTGCGCCGTCCCATTTCTTGACGAAGCCATCGGCATCACTCAATAATTTGGCGTCAAAACCGGCCTGGATAATCTTATCCTTACCCACGAGGCCTTCAATACCCTGCAATGTATAACGTACTTCCTTCTCATCAACATCTTCACGATAGGGCACCAAACCGCCCTTACCAATCAATGTCTGACCTTCACGGCTTAAAGCAAAATCAAGAAACAGCTTAGCAGAATTTGGATTAGCAGCCTGTTTTGGAATACCCATGCCGCGCTGCATCATGATGGTCCCGTCATCGGGAAAGGCAAAGCCTAATAATTCACCGCCGGGCTGCTCAAGACGAGGAAAAATTGTGATCCCCGAAACAGCAATACCAACCACATATTCACCGGTTGATATTTTTTCATTCATCGGACCACCGGATGTTTCACCACGAAGAGAGGGACCAAGACTTGCCAGTTCCTTCCAACCGGCATCTCCTTTTACATTCATAAAATTCCACCATGCCGTCAAGCCAAATGAGTTGCGGGCGGCATCATAAGTTGTCACCTTGCCATTGAAGGTTGCTGGATCTTGTTTGACCATCGCAACAAGCGATGAAAATCCGGTCGGGCGCTGATCTTCACTCAGTAGATATTTATTATAAGTGATAACCAGAGGATCGGTTGAAAGCACATAAACACCGGCATAAGGATGGCCGAAGGCCGGAATTTTATCAATTTCCGGACTCTTATAATCCATCATGCGACCATCATTACCATAAGCCGCCCAGCGATCATTGGCACCTGAAATCAGAATGTCAGCTGTACGCGAACCACTTCCAGCCTCGGCCTCCCAACGGGAGTGGACTGTCCCCGATCCTAAATCAAGTGTTTCAATCTTGATCCAAGGATAGGCGTTTTTGAAACCTTCAACAATCGGCTGCCAATTATTATCAGCCATATTGGAATAGATCATCAGCCCTTTTTCAGCTTTTGAGCCTTCAATAATCGTCGCATAATCTGCTGGATAGCCTTCAGGTACAACAACATCTTGTGCATGCGCCTGTATATCCATCCCTAAAATAAAAGCTCCCAAACCTAAAACTCCCAGAAAACGCCTCCGTGAAACCATTTTTTCCTCCATTCACGTTAAACTGCATCGGCTATTGCCGTCGAAATATCCTTTGCTGCTGCCACAACAATCTTTTCAAGATTATGGGCACTACTGACAAAACGCTCACGCGGCCCTGAAATATTAACTGCCGCAATAATATCCGATCGCGTATTACGGATAGGCGCGGCGATACCAGCGGCTCCTTCCACGACACCATTCGGATTAAAATAAAAGCCCTGCTCTTTAGCGATACAAAGCTTGGCGCGAAAATCCTGCGCCTCCTGTTTGCTCAATCTATTTGCATCACAATAGGAATCAATTTCAGCATCTGTGCGTTCGCACATCAAAACAATACCAGACGCAACCTTATGGGTATGACGCAATACCGAAATATTGCGATCATAAACGATTTCACGCTGTGGCAATAATTTATTGAGGTAACAAACCTTATAACGCTGTAAAACAGCGATAAAAAGACTTTCACCTGATTGCACGACACTACGTAGCAAAATACTTTCTGCAAGTGTTAGAAGCGTTGATGGTGCAACAGCACCTGCAGATATACTACCTGGCATATGATGAGAAACAAAACCATTATTATCAGTACGTATGATATAACCACGCTCTTCAAGCAGCTTTAACAATAACGACGTACTGCTCTTGGGCATATCAAGCATCTTAGCAATAGAGCTGACATAAAGCGCTTCACTGCTGGCAGAAAAAAGCTCCAGCAAATCCAGTATACGCTCTGCCCCACGGCCACTCATCAAATCAACCTCATCAATGATGAAATTGTTCACTATAGTGAACATGCATTAGTTTGTCAGCGCATGCACCATTTGTCAAGACACAAAAAAGTCCATAAAGCATGATTTAAATCAATGCCAATTGTTCAAAATAGTGAACAAAAAAACAATTAGTGAGGAAAAATTATTTTGGATAGACGCGTTTTTCTTATCTTGTCAGTACACGCATAAAATCAATAACTCATATCCATACTAAAAAGCCGGATAGATCATCCTCTATCCGGCTTTTTAGTATCTATGACAACCAAATCATTACGCCTTTATTCAGGCATATTTCTTGATTGCATCAGCGGTAATTGAGACCAATTTATCTATTTCTTCTTTCTCTATAATAAGCGGTGGCGACATTGCAATAACATCGCCTGTCTGACGGATCAAAGCACCATTTTTAAAGGCATCGGTAAAGACTTCATAGCCTCGTTGACCCGGCGCATCTTTTCTTGAAGCTAATTCAATACCAGCAACCAACCCAATCGTACGTAAATCAATCACATTGGGTAGTCCCTTAAGACTGAATATTGCATCTTCCCAATATTTTGCCAGCTCTTGACCTCGGGTCAGCAATCCTTCTTTTTCATAAACTTCCATTGTTGCCAGACCGGCAGCACAAGCCACCGGATGGCCGGAATAGGTATAGCCATGAAAAAGTTCAATCTGATTTTCAGGTCCACTCATCAAACCATTATAAATGCTTTCATGAACAAATACGGCGCCCATTGGAATAACACCATTGGTAATTCCCTTGGCACACGTCACCATATCGGGAATAACGCCAAAATAATCCGCACCAAAAGGTGTTCCCAAACGGCCAAAACCGGTGATCACTTCATCGAAAATCAGCAAGATGCCATATTTCTTTGTAATTTCACGCAAGCGCTGCAAATAACCTTTCGGGGGCAGAATAACACCGGCAGAACCCGACATCGGTTCAACAATCACGGCCGCAATCGTCTCTGCGCCATTAAGCTGGACAATCCGTTCAAGATCATCGGCAAGCTCGCCCCCATGCTCCGGTAGGCCGCGTGTAAAGGCATTTTTTTCAATATTCAATGTATGGCGCAAATGCGAAGCCGGAATCTGAGGGAAAACACGGCGATTATTCACCAGACCGCCCACCGATATTCCCCCAAAGCCAACACCATGATAGCCTTTTTCACGACCGACCACATGTGTGCGCGTTCCCTGACCAATCGCGCGCTGATAGGCAATAGCGATTTTCAACGCGGTATCACCCGATTCAGAACCGGAATTGGTAAAAAACACATGATTAAGACCACTGGCCTTGCCACCAGGTGCCATGCTGACAAGCTTGTTGGCAAATTCATGCACCATCGGATGGGTCATCTGGAAACCGGGAGCATAATCCAGCGACATCAACTGGCGCTCGACTGCCGAGGCAATCTCATCGCGGCCATGACCGGCATTCACACACCATAGGCCAGCCGTACCATCAATAATCTTATTGCCATCAATATCGGTATAATACATTCCCTTTGCCGCAGCGAGAACCCGCGGCGCCGCCTTAAATTGACGATTGGCCGTAAACGGCATCCAATAACTTTCTAAAGAAGGCATATTTGATTTTACAGTCATCTCAAAGCTCCCATGTCTGTTTATTTCATAAGGCGCATTTTTTTAATATTAAACAAGTCCTTTTTTGATTGAAATTAAGTTATTGATTTTACTTATATCAAAATTATATATTTACGATATATCAACCACACCAACCAATAAGGCAGCATGATGGACTCCATTGATATAGGCGGGCGATTACGTTATGTGCGCATGCGGCAAGGTCTTTCACAGCGCAAACTAGCAGCACAAAGCGGTGTTACCCATTCAACAATATCCTTGATCGAAAGCGGTCAAAGCAATCCCTCTGTTGGTGCACTCAAACGCATTCTTGATGGTATTCCGATTGATCTGGGTGAATTCTTTTCACTTGAACCGACGAGACCGACAACCGTATTCTATCAGGAGAGTGAGCTGACAGAAATCGGCAAAGGAAAGATTTCCTATCGCCAGATCGGCGAGCGTTTTCCCTCACGTCATTTGCAAATCCTGAAAGAGCGCTATCTGCCCGGCGCCGATACAGGCAAAGTCCCCTTTACCCATCAAGGTGAAGAAGGCGGTATTGTCATTTCCGGTCGTCTTGAAGTCACCGTCGATGATGAACGACGCATACTCGGACCGGGAGATGCCTATTATTTTGAGAGCCATAGGCCACATCGCTTCCGCTGCGTCGGCGATAAACCATGCGAGGTTGTCAGCGCCTGTACACCGCCCAGTTTCTAAAACATACCGATACAGAAAAAACGCTGTTTTAAAGATTGCTCAACATCGTGTTAAGCGTTGCGCGGGCGTGGTCATGCATGTCCATATTGACCAGTTCGTCAAATGTCGGTTCGGGATCAGGCACAACAACTTTGCCATTTTTCACTGCAAGCCGCTCCATGATCTGGCTTTTACAGTTATTGATCTTTTCATCCATTTTATCAAACATGGTTTCAAAAAACTCGATGGCATGGAGCTTGATTGTATCGGAAAATAACTGATCTGCATCTATGATCAGGGCAGTCATTACATCACGATCAAGAAAAGATTGAGCGCCAACAATATCCAAAAACTCTGTAAAATTCGGTTCTCCATTATGATCGCGATAATAGAAATCATGCAAACTCTTTCGAACCTCATTCAAGCTCTGACAAACCGAATCCACATGCTCCAATGGCTTTGATTGTACACCCTCATTGACAGCCATAGAATATTCATCCTCTGTCTGAGACTGCAATTCCAATGCAGACAACCCACCCAATGCCGTTATACTGACCATAGATAAAAAACCTCGCTTCGCTTATCATCAAGATAAAAGCTGAACCTTGCGCGAAACTAAGGCTGTATATTTTTTTGGAAAATTCTACTAGGCAAACCAAGACAGCGATGTCATTTCTCACAATGGTCAACAATACATTTGCCCGCAACATAGGTGCGCTGCAGTTGTAAATTATGATCCAGCACATTAATATCGGCACGCAAACCCGGCAAGAGACGCCCTCGATCTTCAAGGCCAAGATAGTCTGCCTGATATTGGGACAAGCGATAGGACGCCTGTTGCAATGAATCACCCAACATCACAAAATTGCGCAATGCCTGATCAAGGGTCAGCGCACTACCTGCCAAGGTACCATCATCAAGACGCACCGCCCCATCCCGTTTGAAAACATCATTTTCACCCAGCTTATATTGACCATCCGGCATACCGCAAGCGGCCGTTCCGTCGGTAACGGCATAAAGCCGTGGAATAGCCCGCATAGCAGCCAAAACAGCCCCTTTTTCACTATGAATGAAATCAGGGATAATCTCACAATAAAACGCTTTGGCCATGGCCGCACCCACCGCACCCGGATCTCGATGACGCAATGGCGACATCGCATTATAAAGATGGGTGAAAGATTGGGCGCCTGCCTTTAATGCACATATGCATTGGCCGTAATTTGCCAACGTATGCCCAATCTGGACACGAATACCTTTGTCATTAAGCCATGGAATAATTTCAAGGTTTTCTTCAAATTCAGGAGCAATCGTGATGACCTTCAAAGGTGCGATCGCATGAAATTCTTCAATCATAGCCTTTGACGCCAGTAAGGTATGGTTGGGTTGCGCCCCCAATTTATCTTTATTGATAAAAGGGCCCTCCAGATGTACTCCAAGAATATCGGCACCATCTGTCGGCTCTTGCATGACATTTCTAATGGCATATAGAGCGGCCAAAATATCATCCTTGGTCGCTGTCATCGTTGTTGCAAGAACAGACGTCGTTCCAAAACAAGCGTGACTGCGAGCCAGAACCTTTACCGCATCCCCCGCCTCCATTGTATCGCGTCCACCGCCACCATGGACGTGCAGATCAATAAATCCAGGAATAATATAAGATGCATCACCAGTATCGATATCGGCCTTTGCTTCAAGCGCCGCAATCAGACCGTTTTCTACGTGTAAGACACCACAAACCCAGCCATCAACGGTTAATATATTGCCCGCAAGTTTCAATCTGTTCTCCCTATGCATGATATCAGTTTATAGCATAGCGGTTAATACGCCATTACATACCACAGCGTAAAAGCCTATTTAATGCTTATCATTTTATTCTAATTTTCAAATTTTATCTTGATCAGGAACCATACCCAAACGCCCCATCAAACTGTCACATTATTAAGATTGACACGTACCATGCATTGCCCCATTCAATACCATCAACTCATAAATCACTGGACATTAAAAAATAGGTGACCTAATTTAAAAAAGTTAGTCTCTACAATTATGAGACGGTTCAAAAATTCCTAAATGCTATTTGGTATGAAAAATATAAAAATTTTATTTTTTTCTCTGATACTTATTTGTACCTTTGCTTGGCTTTTTACAGGTGACTATATTAAAATTACTCAGGGTTATTTTGCCTTTAGAAAAGAATTTATCCAAGTTACGGGATTAATATCATTTTGCGCTATGAGCGTTGATATCGTTTTAGCTTTACGACTAACTTGGATTGAAAACATATTACATGGCCTTGACAAAGCATATCGTCTACATAAATGGCTGGGCATCACTGCGCTTGTTGCCGCTATAATACATTGGCTTTTAGCAAAAGGAACAAAATGGGCAATTAGTTGGGGCTGGCTAGTTCGGCCTCCCAAAAACATACTAACACCTAATTTGTTCGAAAAAAATGATTTAGAATTATTCCTTTTGGGATGGAAAAAAAATGCAGAATTTTTAGGTGAATGGGTATTTTATATTACAATAATTCTTGGCATTATCACACTGGTTAAGTTATTTCCCTATCATTTTTTTCGAAATTATCATACATTTTTTATTGGCGTTTATCTAATCATTGTATTTCATACTATTATTTTAACAAAATTTTCTTACTGGTTACAGCCTTTTGGATTTTTAATATTTATATTTATCCTTTCAGGCAGTATTTCAGCGCTAGTCGTAATTTTCCATAGACTAGGCTTCCGAAAACGATATTATGGTTCAGTAATTAAATCTGAACAAGATCAATTTACGAATACTCATGTCCTAACAATTAGACTAAATGATGCATGGCCTGGTCATGAAACCGGTCAGTTCGCTTTTATAACTTTAGATAAAAAAGAAGGGGCACATCCTTTTACAATAGCCTCTCCATGGAACAGTGATGATCCTACTTTGATCTTTCATATTAAAACTCTTGGTGATTATACAAAGGCTATACAAAACTCTACTTTTAAAAACCAAAAGGTTCAAATAGAAGGTCCTTACGGTCGTTTCTACTTTAATAACACCCCACACCAGATATGGATTGCTGCGGGTGTCGGCATTACACCTTTTCTTGCAAGACTGAAAGAGCTTAAACAACATTCCCCAAAAAGAACAAATATCAATTTCATCTATGCCATTTCATCAATTTCACCAAAAAATAGTGCCGCTTTACAAAATCTTGCTCAATCAGCTGGCATTAATCTGACTATTTGGAGCACACTGCGCGACGGTCGGCTTAATAGCAAGGTTTTAATGGATATATTTCCTGATTGGAAACAAGCTGAAATATGGTTTTGTGGACCGGCTATTTTTGGTAAAAATCTTGAAAAGGACTTTTTGAAACAAGGAGCTATACCAAAAAAAATTCATCGAGAGCTATTTGATATGCGTTAGTCTCAGAAGAATATACTATAAATCCTGCCCAAATTGAGGTGCGCTCAATTTTTATCTCAGACAAAACTAGAATTCTCGGTTTTCAAATCTTTCTGTCCGCAGTTGCTCAGGGATGTTCGCCGTCAGCGCCTTTGAGATGAAAGTTGTATATTGGCTCAAGGAAGGATTTCAGTCTCATTATGCCATAGGAAAAAGCATAATGGGTATGAAGAAATCAAGTTCAGAACATTACAAACCGCCGCTTGATTTATCACAAAAATGCAGCATAATTTGCCAATCTAAAACAGGTAGGTTCCTCTCTTATTTTAAAACACAAGTTGTCTCAAAGCATTTAAAGACGGACAACAGTAGCTTTTTCATGACATCACCCTCTCCTTTTAGTAAATTAAGCAAAAATCCAACTTACCAATGCTTAGACTACCACCCATACGAGTTTTGCCACTTTCCCAAAACTCTCTGGCGCGTTTGCTAGCGTTTGGACTGAGTTGATTTTTGTCAATTTCAAATTCACTACACTTGCATCCTCTTTCGGTACAAGTGCGTATGAAACACGTTCAGTGAAAAATGGATCGTCGAGTTCATCACCCATATAGATTTCAAAATCGCCTGAATTCAATTTATCCAAGAGAGCAGCACCACTTGGCACTTCACCTTCGTTAATGCCAATTTTGGTGAGTTCAACTATCACCTTTTTTAATTGATCTTGAGATAAAGCATCTGGATTCTTATCTAAAAAATATGACAATCTCCATGATATATCACCCCATGCACTACTAGATTTAAACCCCATATGGGCTATAGATATATCCAGTTGATCGCCTAATATTTCTTGAATGCTATCAAAATATTGTTGATTTTCTGGTGATACATCAATCTTAACATTCATATCCTTAGTAAAAGCCTGAACCTCTTCATAGGTTTGAGGATTACGTGCTTCTAAGGCGTTTGCAACCAATTTAGATCGAAAATCCGCTTGAGACTTATCCCGAATATCAACAGCTTGCTTGGCAAGTTCTTAAATGTTCTTTTTAGCGTCAGAAGAAACTGACTTATTTGAGTTGTCGTTATTTGACCTTATCAATTGAAGTGCTATTTCCCCACTTCGACCATTTAATGCGGTAGATGATATAGTCATATCGCATCCCCTTATGAATACTGTGGCCTATCAAGCTCTCATAGCTATTCCAGCCATCCCTCACATTCTTCATAAATGTATCATAACGGTACATTAAAATAGCTAATTGTCAATTTTAACAATTTCATCATCAGGAAGAACACCGATCTTTATTGTAACACCATTTATTGTGGATGCTCCAATCACTACTGAAACAGTTATTTCTTCACCATTACGAATAACCTTAAGTTTTGGGTTCTTATCCTTGTCTATTATATATTCTAAAGGTACTATTATGGCCTTATGTGGGAGCGTCGACGTTACCCCATTATGAGTAGCAGTTTTATTTAGAGTCTGCGGTTGGTAATCCATTCGTATTCTGTGCCAGAAGTCCAGCATAAGCTTTTGGTGTTAATCCGCCCAACACCTTTTTAGGTCTCTCCTCATTATATTGCTGCCGCCATGCTTTGATAATAGTTTTGGCTTTCAGCAGATTGATAAACCAGTATTCATTGAGACATTCATCACGAAAGCGCCCGTTGGATGATTCAATATAAACATTCTGGTTGGGTTTGACCGGCTCAATTAGGAATAGCTTCACGCCATGTCTATGCGCCCTATTCACCATGATAGCACTACAAAATTCCTTGCCATTATCCGTCCGGATCGCTTGTGGCAAGCCACGTGTAAAAAAACCAATCGATCCATATGCGTCAGAGCATTGCTGCTAATGGCACGCTCAGGCACAATGGCAACGCATTCATGGGTGACATCATCAACGATGGTCAGGTCCTTGATCACACGACTATCTGCCGTGCGATCAAATACAAAATCCATTGACCACATCTGATTGGCATGAGATGGACGCCCCAATGGTATACGTTATGAAATCAATTTTTTGTCTAACCTGCAATCCTGCTTCTCTATAAAGCCGTTCCACACGCTTGTGATTGACCATCATGCCTGCCTGTCTCAGTCTCAGTCTCAGTCTCAGATTCAGATTCAGATTCAGATTCAGAATCGGTGCGCCTGTGAGATGATTTGACTGTTGGCGGTCTGCCCTGCCCTAATTTCTTTTTATAAGGAGATTTAAGAATGCAAAAAGCCCCTAACCATTTGATAGTTAGGGGCTTTTTTTAATGTTTGGTTACGTTGGCAGGATTTGAACCTGCGGCCTTCAGGTTATGGTGAGGTTACGAACGACGAGCTCCCATCGCCAGCGAAGATGAAGTCTTCGCGCCAGCGATAATGTTACATGATCATATATAGGGATTTGGTTGCGGGGGCAGGATTTGAACCTGCGGCCTTCAGGTTATGAGCCTGACGAGCTACCGGGCTGCTCCACCCCGCGTCAAATATTTTGGGCTGTAAGGAATGAGCCTGTTTTTAAATTAATAATTTGGCATTGACTGCCATTGTCGTGAGAGAATTTAATATTTGATGAGTTTTGCAGACCTGGCAGCGACTTACTCTCCCGTGCCTTAAGACAAAGTACCATCAGCGCTGGAGCGTTTCACGGCCGAGTTCGGAATGGGATCGGGTGCAGCCGCTCCGCCATAACCACCAGGTCGGCGAAGCTCATCAAAGTTTCAAGAAGCTGGATTTATTTGAGATAATATTTTTTGAATAAATATGGGTAATGGGAACGATCAAGTCGATCGAACGATTAGTATCAGTAAGCTTCATGTGTTGCCACACTTCCACACCTGACCTATCAACGTGGTCGTCTTCCACGGTTCTCAGGGAATACTCGTTTCCAGGTGGGTTTCCCGCTTAGATGCCTTCAGCGGTTATCCCGTCCGTATATAGCTACCCTGCTATGCGGCTGGCGCCACAACAGGTCCACCAGAGATACGTCCATCCCGGTCCTCTCGTACTAGGGACAGATCCTGTCAATATTCCTACACCCACGGCAGATAGGGACCGAACTGTCTCACGACGTTCTGAACCCAACTCACGTACCGCTTTAAATGGCGAACAGCCATACCCTTGGGACCTGCTCCAGCCCCAGGATGCGATGAGTCGACATCGAGGTGCCAAACAACCCCGTCGATATGGACTCTTGGGGGTCATCAGCCTGTTATCCCCGGCGTACCTTTTATCCGTTGAGCGATGGCCCTTCCACGCGGGACCACCGGATCACTATGACCGTCTTTCGACTCTGCTCGACTTGTCAGTCTCACAGTCAGGCAGGCTTATGCCATTGCACTCGACGAACGATTTCCGACCGTTCTGAGCCCACCATCGCGCGCCTCCGTTACTCTTTAGGAGGCGACCGCCCCAGTCAAACTACCCACCATACACTGTCCTGGATCCGGATAACGGACCGCAGTTAGACATCCATGTCGATAAGGGTGGTATTTCAAGGATGACTCCACAATGGCTGGCGCCACTGCTTCAAAGTCTACCACCTATCCTACACATGCCGACACGAATGCCAGTGTAAAGCTATAGTAAAGGTGCACGGGGTCTTTCCGTCTAACCGCAGGAACCCCGCATCTTCACGGGGAATTCAATTTCACTGAGTCTACGTTGGAGACAGCGGGGAAGTCGTTACGCCATTCGTGCAGGTCGGAACTTACCCGACAAGGAATTTCGCTACCTTAGGACCGTTATAGTTACGGCCGCCGTTTACTGGGGCTTCAATTCAATGCTTGCACATCTCCTCTTAACCTTCCAGCACCGGGCAGGCGTCAGACCCTATACGTCGTCTTGCGACTTCGCAGAGCCCTGTGTTTTTGGTAAACAGTCGCTACCCCCTGGTCTGTGCCACCCCCATCCGGTTGCCCGAATAAGGGTCACGCTTCTTCCGAAGTTACGCGTGCAATTTGCCGAGTTCCTTCAACGTAGTTCTCTCAAGCGCCTTGGTATTCTCTACCGGTCCACCTGTGTCGGTTTCGGGTACGGTCTATATGTGGGAGCTATTTCCTGGAACCGCTTCACTGCAACATCAATCCAATAAGACATTACAATTTACGCGATCCGTCACTTCCCACAGGTCCACGAATATTAACGTGGTTCCCATCGACTACGCCTTTCGGCCTCGCCTTAGGGGCCGACTAACCCTGCTCAGATTAACTTTAAGCAGGAACCCTTGGACTTTCGGCGAGGGAGTCTCTCACTCCCTT
>NZ_CM147851.1:1842500-2467306 GCF_055808085.1 Bartonella sp. bp_1
AGAGCAGATCGTCCGTTCGACTGGCATGGGGCTAAGCAATGACGCTGCCCAAGTTGCAGTTCTTCGCTATATGGATCCTATCCAATTTGGCAGTTTCAACTCATCCTTTTCATTTTCTAACACGCCCGATGTAAAAATTGTGCAAGAGAATGTCAGCGTATCTCCTCGCGAAACCGGCGATGATGGATCAGAAGGCTATGCCGAAGATATTATTCCCTTCCGCAAAAAAGAAAAAATCCTCAAAGCACTAAATGACGCCAATTATCAGGGGCAGGATGCCGAAAATATAGCAGAAGCACTGGCAAGCTATAATAAAAGCGATACATTGGAAGCTGGCAGTGTCTTACGCATCGGCATTGAGGCCAAAGCTGAAGGCAATGACCGTATTGTCCGTGCCAGTATATATAATGGCATGCGCCATATACTCAGCGTCGCCATGAACGATCAAGGTCAATATGTATCAAGCGCCGAGCCGGAAATGACACCGGTCCTTAAAACCGCCTTTGAAGGGGGCGTACCAACGGTAAGAGTTGCCAGCAGCAATCTACCGACAGTTTATGATGCAATATATAAAGCAGCACTTTCTTACGACCTTAATACCGATATGGTGCGTCAGCTTATAAAAATGCTGGCGAGTGATATTGATTTACAAAGCCATATATCCATCAATGACAGCCTTGATGTCTTCTATCCGTTAAATGATGAAAATGAAAACACTGCCGACAAGGCAAAAGACCGCGAAATTCTCTATGTCAGCGCAACTTTTGGCGATATTACAAGGAAATATTATCGCTTCCAGTCCAAAGACGGGACCGTAGACTATTATGATTCAGATGGACGCAGCTCCAAACAATTTCTCATCCGCAAACCCGTGCCCAATGGTATTTTCCGTTCCCCCTTTGGCGGTCGACGCCATCCGATCCTGGGCTATGTTCGTATGCATACAGGGGTAGACTGGGCCGCACCGCGCGGCTCACCCATTATTGCAGCAGGAGACGGTGTCGTCATCAAAGCTGGCACAATGCGCGGTTACGGCAATCACACCGAAATCCAGCATGCCAACGGCTATGTTTCATCCTATTCACATCAACAGGGTTTTGCCAAAGGCATTAAAGAAGGTGCGCGGGTACGACAAGGTCAGGTTATCGGCTATGTTGGCTCTACCGGTCTTTCCACCGGCCCGCATTGTCACTTTGAAGTTATTGTAAATGGCACCAAGGTCGATCCGATGCGTATCCGCCTGCCTGACAGCAAAGCACTCAAAGGCAAAGAACTCGAAGCCTTCAAACGCGATCGAAACCGTATCGACAGCTTGATCAGCGGACAGGATTCAACAAAAATGGCAGCAACCTCATTGCCATCCACAAATTAAGCTTTAATCGATAACAATATAAGATGTGGACGGGCTATAGCTGATACGTTTTATGGCATAGCTATCCAAACCTAGAACTTCATGAAGCGCTCTTGTTTCTCCTGGGAAATTCTTATGATTAAGCTCATCGAACGCCAAAACTGTTCCCTTGGTCAAAAATGGACGGATAGCGGTCAGGCAATCTCTCGTTGGTTCATAAAGATCAAAATCAAAATAAGCCATAGCTATAATCGTTTCAGGATGACGTTCAAGGTAATCTGGAACCGTCTTTGACGCATCGCCCTTTACCAATTCATTTTTACTGATATGCGACAAAGGTGCATCTTGCTCATGGTGATGCAAAATATCATTCAATTGATCTTTCCAATGCTCTGTCACCGCGAAATCACCTTTGGAAACTTTGTCACTGTCAAACTGGTGAACTTTTGGAAATCCTTCAAATGTATCAAAGCCTATAATACGCCTGCTAAAATTATACGGCTCATATATACTTCGCATCGCACTGAACAACGATAAATTTTGCCCCCACCTCACTCCGAACTCCATGATAACGCCATGAACCGGCAAAATCATTTTATAAAGTTCATTCATATATTGAATACGCGCGAAATTCTGCCGCGACAGATAAATACCAATATTATCGATCAACTCATCGTCTGGAATAGGAGAGTGACGTAATTTTTGTGCAAGAAATGTTCGATTCTCTATATCCTGCTGGGTTCTTTGAACAACAGTTTTCATATGGCTTATCCTTTATATTCCAGCATTATCTTCGTACGACCAGATTTTGACTATCAATCAACCGACCGATTTTTGAACACATAAGATTAACAATCTGGGCAAGTTGCTCAGGTTGCATGATGACAGAGGGATCTTCATCCGGCGCCAGCTTTTTTCGTAAATCCGTAGCGCAACGCCCGGGGGACAGACACACAACCTTTGTACCGTAAGGCTTTAATTCTTCCCGCATTATATCGCTCATATTAATCATTGCAGCCTTACTGGCCGAATAGGTAAGCCATCCAGGTCTACCATTTATGCCTGCTGTTGAAGCAATATTAATAATTAGCTCAGGCCGAACTTGTCTTTTTATAAAATTCTGAACAAGAAAAAAGGGAGAGAGAAGATTTACATGAAGTGTTTTTAAAAATTCTTCGTGGGATATTTCGTTGATACTCTGAGGGCAGGTATAACCAGCATTATTTATCAAAGTATCAACACTCAAATCCTCTTCTTCTATAAAGTCAAAAATATTTCCAATGTTCTCATGATCATTTAAATCATAAAAAATAGGAATTATTCTTACTTTTTTATGTATATTTTCAAGCTCATTTATCAAGTTATTAAAATGTGCGCTCTCACGTGAAACAGCAATAATTGTTTTTATTTCGCTATTCTTTGTAAGTTCCCTGACAATTGCCGCACCTACACCTCGCGAGGCCCCTGTAACCAATATATTTTCAGTCATAGTGAAGCCCTTTGAGTATATGTTCTGCAAACATAAAATCTTCATAGTTTGTTATTTTGATATTAGAAGCTTTCCCTATCATGTAATGGACAACCAAACCTATCTGCTCGATACACATAACAGCATCTTCATGATAGACTTTTTCACAAGTTGCCGCTTTTTCATGCGCCAGAAGTAGTTTTGAAGTTTCAAATTTCTGCGGCAGCTGAATATTATAGGTTTTTGCCCTATCAACCAAACCTATAATACGATTTTCCTTCTCATCAACTTCACACATCGAATAACTAATGGGCGCACAATAGGATAGATTGGCATATTCACTATTGATGATAGCCTCTATTTCATCCATGGACACCGATGGTCGAGCGGCTTCTTGTAAAATAACATGCTCTTGAGATGCTGCCTGAACCAATATACAGGAAGACTTTTGTCGTGTACTGCCTGAATCAACAATTTTAAAGGGTTTATTATGTATATAAGCCCGTGCTACCTTAAACGTCTCATCATGGAACCCTTCAGGTGCATTAATGATGACTTCTTTAATCGTTGCGATTTTATCGGCCGCAATCATGGAATAGGCCAACATAGGATGCCCATTTATGAGATGGAATTGTTTAGGATAGCGCAACCCAGAACGACTGCCGATACCACCAGATAGCAATAAAAAGCTATAACTGCCCACCCCATAACCTTTTTCAGTAAACAACAAGCTTGCCCCCCTAATATTATTGCAAACTGATATATTGACCTTATCAAGTCATATATTCGCAATAAAAATCCATAAATACACATACATATTAAATAAAAGTTAAGTTTTAATAAAAATTAACTAAAAATAAACCATATAAATATAAATAAATTTTTATTTATCTGTTGTTATAAAATAATAAGACGAAACAGTTTATCATCAACTTGTTTCAGGATGCTTGAGTCCAAGATTAGTAAATCAACAGATTGCTGGGGTTATATGCCTATATTCAAAGAAAAAATGGATGCCGCTTTTCAAGCCATACAGAAAAAAGATTGGCAAAATGCCGGATTGATTTCACTCGAACTGATCGACCTCAATCCGACCATTGCCGAATCTTACGCCTTGGCTATTTTGGCTATGCGCCATCTGCAGCTCTTCGAAAAAGCCGAATCTCTTGCAAAAGTTGCAATCAATAACCTACCACCAAACTTCGCTATTTTGATGGGATACGCCAATATTGCCATCGCACAAAACCAATTCGAAGAAGCCTATAAGCGGTATAAGGAAGTTTTTAAATACTTTCCTTCCGAGCCAACACTATATGATAATCTGATACCGCTCAGCGAACATTTGGGATACAAGAACGAAAAGTTTTATTTTATCCGAAAGCATCAAAATTATCGTTTTCTTTCATACCGTGATAAAACGGATTTACCCCGTTATAATTATCTGAAACGTTTTTTTGATTCCAATAATCCGGATGAAAGATTACGTACAATCGCCAATGGCGACATTTGTTATCGCCCCCGAGAAAAAGGAACGCCTATTCGTATTGGCTTTTTATTCCAATCATTGGCACAGCGCGAAAACCTCATTCCTCTCATTGATAAAATGATTGATGACGAGGATTTTGAAATTGTCATCATTGCGACTAATCGTGTTCCGGACCAGCCCTATAATACTAAAGACTGGTTCGTCACCAATTATTTACAAACCGATAGACTGCAAATTGTTGGGCATGAAGATGCCTCACAATTACCAGATCTATATTCATTAAATCTAGATATCTTATTTTGGCAAATGCCTTATATGTATTCGCTACCTCTTGACTATCATCCGATATGCTCAGCAATGCACATCCGAACAGCCTATACAGCCTATGCCTTTTCCTCTGGAATGGGACGCAAGGATGTCTATGGCATGGGGTTGATGGATTCCATGTGGAAGTTTTACGCTGAAAGTGAAATGGCGGCTGAACATTATAAACAATATGGACGCGACGAAACGGTTAAAACCGTCGGTAATATAAAAATAGAAAACTTGAGAAACATCCTGAATCAGAAAGGAAATTATCCTGTTGTTCTCAAACCTATTACCGGTAGAAAGCCAAAAATACTATTCAACACCCATTTCACTGGAAACTCATTCTATAACTATCATGATATTATTATAGAACTGGCAAGAACCAGAAAATATGACATTACATACCGCCCACATCCCTATACAAGAAGTAAAATGAACGAAGGGGGCGTTTTAAGCTTTGCAGAATTCGATAAAAAGATACAAGATATTATCGATGCAGGCGTTAACTATGATAATGGCGATAGTAAAAGTTCATATGCGGATGCCTTAATGGAAGCTGATTTATTTATCAGCAGTATGACATCATTGGTTTTTGAATATAGTATTACAAGACGTCCGGTACTTTATCTGAAAGACAAGGTTACTGATGAACATTACCATGGTGATTTTTATAAAAAATATATTGAGGATTGTCTTTATACATGCGCTAATCCGCACGAATTGCCCAAGCTGGTCGAAGAAATTTTTGCAAACTACACCACCGATCCCAAAATAGAAAATCGGGAAAAATTCTGGAAAGAGCAAAACTTTCTGGGTGACACCGACCCAAGCGATCTAATTATTCAGGATATCAAAACTTCGCTGGATGCAGAATCATCATAAAACCGGAACTAGTCGACGAACTCTACCGTCACGCCCTTTTTGACCAGATGGGCGAGCTGCTCAGCATCCCAATTGGTCAAACGGATACAGCCATGGCTTGATGTCTTGCCTATACGTGAAGGTTCAGGCGTACCATGAATACCATAAGTCGGTTTTGACAAAGCAATCCATACCGTACCAACAGGCCCGTTTGGGCCAGGCGGAATTGTTAGAACCGTATTATTGTCCCCCTGACGGAAATTGACATGCGGATTATAAGTGTAATTCGGATTCAAAGCGATCCGTTCAACCTGTACCGTTCCGGAGGGGGATGGATTATCGGATGATCCGATCGTCGAAGGATAGGCAACAACCAATTTCCCTTCTGCATTAAAACCACGCACCTGCTTGCGTATCTTATCCGCTTCAATCCGTGTAACAGGCTCATATTGGGGTAACTTCAAATTGGGTACGACGATTGTCTCACCCGATTGTGTAAACCGACTTGTCGGATTGAGTGCCTGCAAATAGGCCTCATCAATATGAAATTTCTCTGCCAGCATTTCACGTACCGATGTATAAGCCATCGCCGGCATTTGTGCCTTCAATGCATAATCAGCCGGAATAGAGGCGACATAAGTCTGATTTATATCCACTTGCGTAATTATATAATGTGTAAAAGCCGGTCCGCCTGTTGCCATCAAGGCCGTTTCAATGGCCGCATGATCATTGGGATCGATAAACTTTCCTGATATTTGGCCGGCCGCAGCAGCAGCTTTATCAAAATTGGAGCCGACAATCCCGTCAATAGCACCTGGTGAAGCTCCAAGCCGTGCCATCAATATCTGTAGACTGGCAATAGCCTCACGCGCTTGCGGTCCTTTGGGCATCTCAATAGCAGGTGCATCATTTTCTGGCAGCCCATCCTTTTCAGCCAATACATCATCAGAAGGCGCTCCCCCTCCCACGACTGCATTTTGGGTGTTGTTACGGTCAAAAGACAAAGGCGGCGGCGTTATACCCTCCGGATAGGATGAGGGTTCGACAATTCGCACAATTTGATTACGATTATTTATATAAATATGGCGACCGAACTGATCGACAAATTCACGCAAGTTTTCTTGCCTGCCTGATAAATCACTAGGGTCATAAAGCTGTGCAGTAGCCACATCAGGATAAAGACCTGAAATAGCAAGGCAGGAAACAAAAAGAGCAAGAAAAACTTTGTACATACAATCACCCGATGATTGCTGCTTTATAACGCTTTCACAGTTAATAAAGAACCCAAAATAAAAAGGCCACACTATCATGTGGCCTTTCTCTTCATTCCATCATACCGCCTGTTCACCAACATGGGCAGGCGACGGCTTGAAATTCAATCGGTCTGATCCGCGTGTAACCTTAACGGTCGCACCATCCAAAATATCGCCCATCAGCAATCTTTCGGCAAGCGGATCCTGCACCTCACGCTGGACAACGCGCTTGAGTGGTCGCGCACCATAAGCCGGATCATATCCCTTATCGGCCAAAAATTCACGGGCATCTTCATCAATATCAAGCTTGATCTTGCGATCTTCAAGCAGTGCTTGCAAACGCAGTATCTGGATATCAACAATCGCACCCATTTCCTTACGATGCAGACGATGGAATAAAATGATTTCATCAACACGGTTCAAAAATTCCGGTCGGAATGAAGCCTTGACCACTTCCATTACCTGTTCACGAGCTTTTTCGGCCTCTTCATCATCTTTAAGAGCTGTCAGATATTCTGCTCCCAGATTGGACGTCATGATGATCAACGTATTACGGAAATCGACAGTACGCCCCTGACCATCCGTTAAACGTCCATCATCCAAGACCTGCAGCAAAACATTGAAGACATCAGGATGAGCTTTTTCAATCTCGTCGAAAAGCACCACCTGATAAGGTCTGCGTCGCACAGCCTCGGTCAAGGCACCACCTTCTTCATAACCCACATAACCGGGAGGGGCCCCAATCAAACGGGAAACAGAATGTTTCTCCATAAATTCCGACATATCAAGACGGACCATTGCCGTTTCATCCTGAAACAGGAATGACGCCAACGCCTTGGTAAGTTCTGTCTTACCAACACCGGTCGGCCCCAAGAAGATGAAAGAACCGATCGGACGGTTGGGGTCCTGCAAACCCGCACGGGCACGGCGTACAGCACGCGACACGGCTTGGACAGCCTCACCCTGACCAATCACCCTCTTGCCGATCTCGTCTTCCATACGAAGAAGCTTTTCACGCTCACCTTCCAACATCCGGTCAACCGGTATACCTGTCCAGCGTGAAATAACCTGTGCAACATGGTCCGGCGTAACCGTCTCTTCTACCATCGAGCCATGGTTTTCATGACTTTCCGCATCAGAGAGCTGCTTTTCCAGTTCGGGTATTGTCCCATAAGCCAACTCACCGGCCTTCTGGAATTCACCATTACGCTGGGCAATCGCCAGTTGGTTACGGGCATCTTCAAGCTGTTTTTTCAAATCCGCAGCATGACCAAGCTTCTGCTTTTCGGCCTGCCATTTCGATGTCATCGCATGGGATTCTTCTTCCAGTTCAGCCAGTTCATTTTCAAGCCGCTCAAGACGATCCTTAGACGCATCGTCTTTCTCAACTTTCAAGGCTTCCCGTTCAATCTTCAATTGCAAAATACGCCGATCAATTTCATCCAACTCTTCAGGCTTTGAATCAACCTGCATACGAAGTCGCGAAGCGGCTTCATCAACCAGATCAATCGCTTTATCAGGCAGAAAACGATCGGTTATATAACGGTTAGAAAGCGTTGCAGCCGCAACCAGTGCCGAATCCGCCACACGAACTTTATGATGCTGCTCGTATTTTTCCTTAATGCCACGCAGAATAGAAATCGTATCCTCGACTGTCGGCTCATCGACAAAAACCGGCTGGAAACGACGGGCAAGTGCAGCATCCTTCTCGACATATTTACGATACTCTTCCAAGGTTGTTGCACCGACACAATGCAATTCACCACGTGCCAAAGCCGGCTTCAACAGATTGGAAGCATCCATGGCTCCGTCGGTTTTACCGGCACCCACCAATGTATGCATTTCATCGATAAATAGTATAATCTCCCCCGCAGCCGCTTGGACTTCTGACAAGATGGCTTTCAGGCGCTCCTCAAATTCACCGCGATATTTCGCGCCGGCAATCAAGGCCCCCATATCCAATGATAACAAGGATTTGTCGCGCAACGATTCTGGCACATCACCATTCACAATACGCAATGCCAACCCTTCGATAATTGCTGTCTTGCCAACACCTGGCTCACCGATCAATACAGGATTGTTTTTCGTGCGCCGTGACAGAACCTGAATCGTACGCCGAATCTCTTCATCACGTCCAATAACCGGATCCAGCTTGCCTTCACGTGCATCCGCCGTCAAATCACGGGCATATTTCTTGAGCGCATCATATTGACTTTCAGCTGAAGCCGAATCTGCAGTTCTTCCCTTGCGCATTTCATTAATCGCCTTGTTCAAGGCCGTTGGCGTGACGCCGCCCTTTGATAAAATTTCCGATGTTTTAGCCGATTTTTCCATAGCCAGCGCTTGCAAGAGACGCTCAACGGTTACAAAGCTGTCTCCGGCTTTCTGCGCCAACTCTTCAGCCGTTGAAAAGACCTTTGCCAAAGGTTGCGACATATAAAGCTGTCCATTGCCACCGCTTACCTTCGGTATGGCAGATAAAGCCGCTTCCAGCGCTATCTTGACATTCTTGATATTGCCACCTGCTACTTCAATCAGGCTAGCACACATACCCTCGCTATCATCTACCAGAACCTTTAAAAGATGCTCAGGCAAAAATTGCTGGTTATCCGATGAAAGCGCATAATTCTGCGCAGATTGTAAAAAACCCTGCACGCGCTCACTATATTTTTCCAAATTCATTCTTGTCTCCTTTTTCCCATAGCCTTTTAAAGCACCATGAGAGTCTTAAGTGACAGGCCTCCTATTATGATAAGGCAAGCCATGTTCTTACAATGATATGGTTATAAACATATACAGCGACAAGGGGCACACATAAATATGAAGAGCCAGCCTTTCGTATCTTATTTTCGCATCATACTTTGGCATACTCCTATCCATCTTCCCTATCCATCTTCAACGGAACCCATGCATGCCCCGAAAACCCTTAAGTTCATATCATCCAATTCTTTATCGCCTATCTGTCGGTTTGCGTCGCTTCATCCGTCAGTGCCAATGGCATCTGGATGGGCGCCACTATGCGATGAACCGACAGAACACTGCACTGCCCTACCGTATAAAAAAACACCAATCCGTGCTGTTGAAAAAATTGGGCGAAACCGACATGCAGTTACAACGTAACAAAGTCGTCAATCTGCAAATCGCTGTTAAAACGCTCAATGGGCTGACGATCCATCCAGGTGAAGTCTTTTCTTTTTGTCGTCTTGTAGGCAAACCGACCGCCAAGCGCGGTTTTTTAGAGGGAATGGAAATTTCCTTCGGCAAGCCACGTGCCGGTATTGGCGGCGGAATCTGCCAGATATCCAACCTCATTCATTGGCTGGTCATACACTCCCCACTCACTGTGACAGAACGCTATCACCATTCCTACGATCCATTCCCCGATGATGGCCGCGTACTACCTTTTGGCAGTGGCGCGACAGTCTTTTATAATTATCGTGACTATCAATTTCGTAATGACACACCGCATACATTCCAGATCAATTTATGGTTTTCAGAAAAATGTCTGGAAGGTGAATTACGCTGTTCGGATGCGTTGGGCTATCGCTATCATGTGGTAGAAGAAAACCATGCCTTTATCAAAGAAGCCGATGGGCGATTCTTCCGCCGCAATGAAATCTGGCGGATCAAAACCGAAAAAGGGCATGGCGGACAAGAGCTAGCCCGCGAACTTGTCACAAAAAACTATGCCCGTGTTGCCTATGAACCGAAAAATTACGAAACAGGTTAAACGACATTCAACGACGAATAACAGGGCCGCCTCGATTATGTGAAGGAACCGACTTCTTAGGAGGGGTTTTACGCTGAGTAACAGGTGCAACAATTGCTTGTTCTTCCTGTAATGCCGGTCCAGTCAATGATGCGGGTGCAGCCGCCTCTTCCACAACAACCGCCTCAACGGTTTCTCCCACATTCAAATGCGCAATAAAGTCGGCTGTATGATCATAGCCGCCCGTCAAATTCTTACCCAGACATTGGAGGCTATAAATCGGCCCCCACGGCACACCCCACCAGCCCAAAATCAATGTCAGCAAAGTAAAAGGAAGGCCTTTTTTGAAGACTGATTCATCCGCACGCAGAAAATAGATGGACGAGCCACGTTTAAAAGTCATTATCAGAATGGAAACACACCATATATATTGGACAAACCGTCCACCCTTGGCGATTTCGACGCGAATTTCCTCTTCACTCAGATTTTCAATGCCGACAATATCGACCATATGTCCCCCTAAAAACAATGTAATGTCTGATTTATTGTGGTGAAACTACATGTAATTTAATATTTACATCAAGCTTATTGAGCATTTCTTGAAATGAATCAACACCATAATCAGCACTCTCGCTAACAAGCGCCAGAATTTGTCCTGTCCCGCTTTCCTCAACATTCGCCAGATCGGCAACAACTGCTTCTGCCGGATCAAGAAAACGAATATCGGGTTTCGCCCGTTCAAAATAGGAAAGGAGCCATGGCAAATGGGTGCTGGACAAGGTAACGACATCAATTTTGTCATCTTGGCGCAGCAACATATCCATAAATTGGTCAACAGCTTTCTGTGTTCCTTCTTTATCAAAAAGAAAAGCACCATTTTCAACACGCTCGACCAATACAGAAGCATTCACCAGAGAAACCAGCTCAGGTGCTTTACTATTGGCTTTGACAAAGGTACGTCCCATTTCGCTATTGACCATCGAAGCAACACCGCAAATAGCGACATGGCCACTCTTGCTGAGACGCTCGGCCTCTTTCAATGGTGGGAAAACACCATAAAGCGGTACTTTGCAATCCTCTCTGATGCGGTCAAAAACCATGATGGAAGGTGCGTTGGATGCAATGATAATGGCAGAGGGATCATAATTTTCCAAAAAACGGAAAGTCTGACGCATAATAGTTTCAAGCTGTTCGGATGTTTTGCTGCCATAAGGAAAACTGGCCCGATCGGCAAAATATAAAATATCACGTTTCGGTTGCTTACGACGAATCAAATCGACAATCGCATAGGAACCGATGCCGGCATCAAAAACAGCAATCGGCTTTATCAATTTTTTGGCGGCAGCCATTACTCTTCTCCATCTGCATCATCAAGCGATTTTCCAGGCAAAACATAAGCACCATTCAACCAACGATTAAGATCTAGAGACCGGCAGCGTGACGAACAGAACGGATAGAATTCACGGATGGATGCCTTACCGCATTCAGGGCATGGCCGTGATGGTCGTAACGGCGTTACTCTTGAATCAGGCTTTGGCGAGATATCTTTTGGTTGATCACTCACAATATGACTACCTTAAAACTCGCCACCGGCCCATTGGGCATAAGGCAGATAATTTTCAGCCTCAAGCAGTTCTAGCGTTTCAGCTAAAGGCAAGCCTACAACATTGGTATAAGAGCCGACCAGTTTAACCACAAACGCACCGGCATAACCTTGTATTGCATAGCCCCCCGCTTTACCTTCCCATTCAGCCGATGCCAGATAGGCATCAATCTGCCGGATATTCAATTTACTAAAGCGCAAACGGCTTTCCACAAGGCGGCTATGCATACGGCCCTTGGCATTAATCAGGCAAACGCCGGTATGAACCTTATGGGTACGACCCGAAAGAAATTTAAGGCACTCACGGGCCTCATCCTCATTTTCCGGTTTTGGTAAAATTGTACGGCCAACACTCACCACTGTATCGGCAGCCAAAACAAGCGCTTGTGCCAATTCCGGCAAGCGATGTACTTCAGCCGCGGCTTTCACAGCCTTCTGCTGCGCCAGCCTCTTGGCAAGAAAGCGCGGATGTTCAAGCCGCTTTGGTGTCTCATCAATATCGGCAGGATGCAGATGATCGGGATTGACGCCGATTTGGTGCAAAAGCTGCAAGCGCCGCGGCGACGCCGAAGCCAGAACCAAAGATTGCGGCTTATTCTTTTCACTCATCCGATTGATCCGGCATTGTTGTTATTTATAGCGGTAGGTAATACGGCCTTTGGTTAGGTCATAAGGTGTCATTTCCACCATAACCTTGTCACCGGCAAGAACACGAATACGGTTCTTACGCATACGTCCCGCAGTATGGGCGATAATTTCATGATCATTATCAAGCTTTACCCGAAACATCGCGTTAGGCAATAACTCGGTGATGATACCTGAAAATTCCAAAACTTCTTCTTTGGCCATGTGTTTCCTGTTGTCATTAGAATGGCAGCAACGGACAAAATTATCCGCTGTTTGCGCGGAACCTATATCATGAACGCCGCTTTGTGAACAACTATTGTTATTTTTACGCCTATATCACGCTTTAAATCGCGCTTGAATACGATTTTTCAGGGTCTCGCGCACATTTCGATAGGCATCCAATATCTGTTCACGCGAACCTGTCGCCAAAGCCGGGTCGGGTGTAGGCCAATATTCAACATCAACAGAAAAGGAGCGCATCTCTTCTAAAACCGCATGATGGGCTTGCGGTGTCAAAGTAATGACAAGATCAAAAAAACCGTCCGACAACTCTTCCAGACCACGCGGATTATGGTCATCCAGCGACATACCATCCTCGGCAATCACGCATGCGGCAAAAGGATCCCGCTCACCACGCTTGATACCGGCAGAGGCCACATAGATATCGGGGAAAAACTTATGGGTTAGCGCTTCGGCAATCGGTGAGCGAATAGAATTCATTCCACACACAAACAAAACAGAACCCGGTCTTGATGTTTTTGATAGAGAGGTAAAATCAGCCATTTTCATCCCCTCCAATGCAAAACACAAAGCAATGTGAAAAGACGTCGCGCTGTTTTAAAATCAATCTCCAGCTTGCCACTTAAGCGTTCCTGCAATGTCGTGGAACCTTCATCATGCAAACCACGACGTCCCATATCGATGGCTTCGATCCGACTGGGCGTTGCCGATCGGATTGCCTCATAATAGGTGTCACAGATCATATAATAGTCTTTGACGATTCGGCGAAACGGCGTCAGGGATAATATATGGGTGGTTACCCATTCACCATCTTCACGGGTGATATCGAATACCAGACGCTTATCAACCAAAGACAGTTTAAGCCGATAGGGTCCCTCACCGGTATCACCAATGGGACTGAAACTATTTTCTTCGATCAGATCAAAAATAGCAGCCGCGCGTTCATGCTCGACATCCGGGGTCGAGCGACCGATGCTCTCGTCAAGTTCTACATCGATAAGACACGCTTTACCCAAGTCCATACCTTTACATATTAAGCCTGATCGCTACCGAACGACCATGGGCTTGTAATCCTTCAGCTTCGGCCAATTCTATTGCTGCAGGGCCAAGCGCCCGCAATTGATCCGCACCCAATTTCAAAATCGAAGTCCGCTTGATGAAATCAAGGACCGAAAGACCGGATGAAAATCGTGCCGAGCGCGCTGTCGGCAAGACATGGTTTGAGCCGCCGACATAATCACCGATAACCTCAGGCGTATAGCGACCGACAAAAACAGCGCCGGCATTACGCACCTTGCTTAACAATGCTTCCGGTTCCTCCACTGCCAACTCCAGATGTTCGGCCGCAATCCGATTGACAAGAGGCATCGCCTCGTCAAAATTCTCGACCAATATAATAGCACCGAAATCCTTCCAACTGGAAGCAGCTGTTTCACCTCGCTTCAGCTTCTTGATTTGGGCATCAACAGCCTGCGCTACCTGATTTGCAAAATCTTCGTCATCGGCAATCAGAATAGATTGCGCCATCGTATCATGCTCAGCCTGAGCCAGAAGATCGGCTGCAATCCAATCAGGATCATTATTTTTGTCTGCAACGATAAGCACTTCGGAAGGCCCTGCTATCATATCGATGCCAACCCGCCCGAATACCTGACGTTTTGCAGCCGCAACATAGGCATTGCCGGGCCCGACAATTTTGGCAACCGGTTTGATTGTCTTAGTGCCATAAGCCAAAGCAGCAACAGCCTGCGCGCCGCCAATGCGATAGACTTCGCTGACATCCGCCAATTTGGCAGCAGCCAAAACCAGCGGATTGATATGACCATCCGGTGCCGGCACAACCATGGTAATCCGCTCTACACCTGCAACCTTGGCCGGTACTGCATTCATCAACACAGAGCTTGGATAACTAGCCGTCCCCCCCGGTACATAAAGCCCTACCGATTCAACAGCTGTCCAGCGCCAGCCAAGTTCGACACCCAAAGCGTCGGTAAAACGTTCATCCTTTGGCAACTGCTTACTGTGATAGGCTGCAATACGGTCATGAGCCAACTTCAAGGCTTCCATAGTCTGCGGCTTGACACAATTATAAGCCGCATCAATTTCCGCTTGGGAAACACGCAAACCCAATTTTTTTAAATCGACACGGTCAAACTGGGCTGAATAATCAATTAAAGCATCATCACCGCGATCACGTACCGCCTCGATAATAGTACGCACAGAATCATCAACTGTTTGCGACACTTCCCGTTTAGATCCGAGAAATTGCACGAAAGCCGTTTCAAAATTATGATCACTCTGACGCAGTACCAAAACCATTTGTGCCTCGCTTTAACTGAAAACAAATCCTATATTACTTATGTGTAGGCCGTGAACGCGCCTGCCAAGCGGATCCAAGGTCACTTAATTGCGCTTCAATACATTCTACATCAAGCCGGATAGCCGCTTCACCAGAAAAGATAAGCGTTATTATGCCGGCTGGCAAATCCTTCGGTAGAAACTGGATCGTCAACAATGACAGAACATCATCTTTACGGTTACGATCAATACCGCGTGTCGCCACTTTCAAAACACGATCGAAACGTAACAGACTACGATGACGTGTTTTATTTTTATGCCGCTGGATTATACCGCCGCTTAAAGTTTCTTCCCAGCCGAAACGATTAAGGGCCAATAAGAAATGTCCTTCCTTGGCCATCCATTCAATATCGCCAACCTTAATGACACTATCTTGCAAATGGGCTGAAATGATCTCCAGATCTTCATCATCCATGGCCAATAGTTTTAATAACGTCATTTAAAAACCTCGAACCGGTTATCCATACAACTCTGGTTAGAGAACTTTGAAGGTGATGTGAAGAGACTTTATGTCCTTATCGATCATCAACCGCTGATACGCTCGATTATAGCACCACATTGCGATAGCTTTTCTTCCAATCTTTCAAAGCCGCGATCAAGATGATAAACGCGATTGACAGTGGTTTCACCTTCAGCAGCAAGACCTGCAATCACCAAGGAAACAGATGCGCGCAGATCCGTTGCCATCACCTGCGCTCCTTGCAGACGCTCAACCCCTTCAATGGTTGCTGTCTGGCCGGAAAGTGTAATGTGGGCGCCAAGGCGGGCAAGCTCCTGCACATGCATAAAACGGTTTTCAAAAATTGTCTCGGTAATATGCGACACACCTTTGGCGCGTGTCATCAACCCCATGAATTGCGCCTGAAGATCGGTTGGAAAACCTGGAAAAGGCTGTGTTTCTATATCAACTGGCTCAATTGCATGACCATTACGGGCAACACGGATACCATCACTTTGACGTTCAATTTCAAGGCCGCTGCGGGCCAATGTATCGAGTACACTTTCAAGTAAAGCGGGTTCTGCCCCTTTAAGCAGGACATCACCACCCGTCATAGCGACAGCCATGGCATAGGTTCCAGCCTCGATGCGATCGGATATAACCCGCACCTGTGCTCCCGACAGGCTTGTTACGCCTTTAATATGGATAGTTGGTGTACCGGCGCCGGTAATTTTTGCCCCCATGACGTTGAGACATTCGGCAAGATTGACAACTTCCGGCTCGGCAGCCGCATTTTCTAAAACAGTCTCGCCCTGGGCAAGGCTCGCAGCCATCAACATCACATGCGTCCCGCCAACCGTTACTTTGGGAAAATGATAATGCGCACCTTTCAAACCACCTGAAGGGGCCTTGACATGGGCGTAACCATTTTCAATTTTCACTGTCGTTCCCAAAGCCTCCAGACCATGAAGAATAAAGTCGACAGGGCGCGTACCAATCGCGCAACCACCGGGCAATGATACGGTTGCTTCCCCCATACGTGCCAAAAGCGGACCAATCACCCAAAAACTTGCACGCATTTTCGAAACCAGTTCGTAGGGCGCGCGTGTTGTTACAATATGGCGGGCCGTAAAATGGACTGTGCGTGAATAAGCCCCATCCTGATGCTCACGGCGGCCATTAACCGAATAATCAACACCATGATTGCTTAAAATACGGATGAGCTGTTCGACATCGGCAAGATGGGGGACATTTTCAAGGCTGAGCGTATCGTCACTCAACAAAGAAGCAATCATCAAAGGCAGAGCAGCGTTTTTAGCACCTGAAATCGGAATAATGCCGTTAAGTCGGTTGCCACCAACAATCTTGATCCGATCCATAACGCTTTTGCCTTTCTTTGTCTGCTGAAGAGAAGAGGATGATTCGCCACCACGTCATTAATACCACCCTTCATGGTATTTATGTGGCGCCTGCCATCCCTTTATCAAGAGGAACGTAAAGGAGCCTTTTTTATTTCGTCTTGGCCTGCATCGTGTGTATTCAAACCGGCCTCACGTTGACGGGCCTGCGCTTTGCGTCGTTTCAAATTGTCACGCAACTGCTTGGCAAGACGTTCATTCTTTTTTTGTTTAGCGACATCATCCATGAGAAAACATGCTATAAAAATTTCGTTGCGTTGCTCATATCACCGCTGTTTGATAAATTCCAGCCCTGCGATTATATCCCGTCATCGCAATTTTTCTTGATGCAAATGCGATTGCCCGCTTGCCTAATTGACCGTGATATGGCAGAACGCCGCCCAACAGCATAAAAATGCTGCAGTAGCTCAGTGGTAGAGCACTCCCTTGGTAAGGGAGAGGTCGGGAGTTCAATCCTCCCTTGCAGCACCATTCTTTCCTAGAAAAATATCACGTTCATAATAATGCCCATGACTGGCCTCTACATAAATCCAATGCTGGCGGAAGAGCATGGGAGTCGAACCCACCCAAGACCGTCTCACGGCCCCTTACGGCTTTGAAGGCCGCATCCATCACCGGATGAAAAGCCCTTCCATTGGTGTTATGGATTTTTTCAGTCCAATAGGCAAGCAGCGCTCAAGAAAAAAGGTCGAGACGATGCGGATTCAAACGGCGGATATCGCCGCGCCGGATCGTCACGCCATGACGGTCGAAGAATTCCAATATAAGAATTGTTACCTTACGGCCATTATCCAGCCGGTCACGCAAATCAGCTGCAACAAATTCACCCTTCACGGCATGTTCGGCAATATCTTTGGCAATCATAATGATTTCAGCCAGCACTTCCCGCGGGAAAAAATAGTCCTGGGCTACTTCATAAAGCCTTCCCATACGGGACAAAGATTTTAGAATACGACGCATATGCGTTTCTTCAATTGCGAACATTTGCGCAAAATCGCGTGTACGTTGAGGGCGAAACCGCTCTTCTCCTATCAAAAATGGCTCGACCTTTTGCCATATTTTTTCATCATCGTCTCCCAATTTTGCCTCATGGCTTGCCAGACCAATCCATGCGCCACGGATTTTGATCAATCCCGCCTCGATCTCATCTTCAATCAAGGCTTTAAAAAATGGCGCCTTGATTTGTGGAGCAATATCACGGCGCAGTTTTTCAAGGCCGACACCAAAAAGATCCGGATCATGCACATGAAATTCTTCAAGATAAAGCATGACAGCATGACGTAACCTATCACGCTCCTTTTCACTCAAGACAAAACGGTCCGCACCATAATCAAAAACCGCCAATTCATGCACATCAAGCAAAATATTGGCTTCCTGTGCCGATAGATTACGGGCTCGACAAAAGCTGACCCAATCGACAAAATAGGGCTTTTCAGCCAAAAGCGCATCAAGCGCTAGCGCATGATCGCTAATTTCCATCGCTTGCAGCTGCGCCAAACGCTGTGGGCTGCGACGCCGTCTTGCTGGCGCGAACGGATTAATCAGTATACCGCCGCCAATGGTCCGGCTGGCTGAAATATCGCGAATGATAATCCGGTCACCGCAAATACCGATCAGCGGTTTTTCTGTCACAATCTGTGCCAGAATCGTATCACCACCCATTGCTTTTTCGCCCTGTAAAAAAACAAGTCGTGCATTGGTTTCAAGCGCACCGTGATGAAGCCGCACAGGAAACCATTGTTCCAATATCTTTGTCTCGGATTTCAAAATATGCAATCGAGCATCAAACCGCGTCGTCGGATAATTGAGAAAAGAATCAACAACCATATAACCGCGCTTCAGTTTTTCCTTCAGCGCATTATCACCGGATAGATTAAGGGCGGCACGATCCCCCTGACATGTATTTGAAGCGGGTTCATCTTGCACATGAATAGAGCGCAAACGTACCGCTTCATCAATCGGTGCCACAACAAGCCGCTCATCGTTTTCAGCACTTCCTGAAATTACAGTGCCTGTAACAATCGTACCTTGTCCGGCCAATGTGAAAACACGGTCAACAGCATGGCGAAAACGACCATGCGGTTCCTTTTCTCCAACGGCCAAAGAAGCTTCATCCAATGCCAACCGCAAAGCATCGATCCCGTCTCCATTTAATGAACAAACAGGGTAGATGGAGGCATTTTCCAAAAAGCTACCAAGTGTAAAATTATCAATTTCATTTTTGACCGCGTGTAAACGATCGCTATCAACAAGATCTATTCGCGTTAATGCAACAAGCCCGTGCTGGATACCCATCAATTGCAGAATATCAAGGTGTTCACGTGTTTGCGGCATAACACCATCATCCGCAGCAATGACCATCATAACAAAATCAATACTGCCTGCGCCGGTTAGCATCGTATGAATAAGTTTCTCGTGCCCCGGCACATCGACAAAACCTATACGTTTGCCGTTTTTCAAAGTCTGATAGGCAAAGCCCAGCTCGATTGTAATGCCGCGCTTTTTTTCTTCTTTCAAACGATCCGTATCAACCCCTGTCAATGCTTTGACAAGACTAGTCTTCCCATGGTCAATATGCCCTGCCGTACCAATAATCATAGGGATAACATAGCTATATTGCTGGCAAATTTCTCCACATCATCCAATGTACGGCAATCCAGTATCAGCGCATCATTTTTGATACGTCCGATAACAGGCATCGGCAATCGACGCATGGATGCCGCCAAATCAGAAATCAAATGAGCCACCTGTGCACGGATAGCCAGACCATAGCTATCAATCGTTTGCGATGGCAAAGCACCTGAACCGACCTGACTTTGGCAGACAATAATATCAATACCGAAATCGGCTCCTAGCACATTTTCAAGAATGGGATGCAAACGATGGGCGCATTGTTCGATCTCCTTTGCAGGACGTGCAATATAACGCAGTGTCGGCAGATTTTTAACAAGCCTTTCTTCATGCTTATAAAGTTTAAGCACGGCCTCCAAAGCCGCTAGGCGCATTTTATCAACGCGCATGGTACGCTTCATTGGATTGGCATTGATTTGAGCAATTAAGGATGCTTTGCCAACAATAAAACCGGCTTGTGGCCCACCCAATAATTTATCCCCGGAGAAGGTGACAATATCGGCGCCGGCCTCGACCGTCTGGCGGACTGTCGGCTCATCATAAAGACCGAAACGTTTCAAATCAATCAATGTACCCGAACCCAAGTCCTCGACTAACGGATAATCGCTTTGCTGGGCGAGAGCTGCAAGTTCTGCCGTAGTGACCGCTTTCGTAAAACCTTCAATATGATAATTGGATGTATGTACCTTCAAAATAATACCGTTATCATCCTGAGCAGCTTGCAGGGCTTTTTGATAATCTTTTACATGGGTACGATTAGTTGTGCCGACCTCGATTAACCGACAACCGGCCGCCGTCATAATATCCGGCATGCGAAACGCACCACCGATCTCGATCAGCTCACCGCGCGAGATAATAGCCGGAGCACCATGGCCCGCAAGTGTATTCAATGTCAAAAGGACAGCGGCTGCATTATTATTGACAATTGTTGCATCTTCGGCCCCCGTCAATTCGCATAGAAGGCTTCGTAGATGATCATCACGCTCACCGCGTTTTCCATCTTGCAAATTATATTCAAGCGCCACAGCATAGCGCATGGCTTCATTGGCTGCAGCGATTGCTTCTTGCGGCAATTGTGCCCGACCAAGGTTGGTATGTAAAATGGTTCCGGTCATATTAAATACAGCCCGCAAAGACGACACAGCCTCATCGGCCAGACGCTTCATGGCCAGCGCGGCCAGCGCCTCCTCATCGCGCCCACTCTTGCCCGCACGCAATAAAACCCGTTCATCGGCCAAGACTGCACGAACCGCTTCAACCACACTGCGATGGCCATAAAAATCAACAGCCTCTACACCACACGATGTTGCCAATATCCGGTCGACCGATGGTAGAGATGAAAAATCTATACGCATAAGTCCCTCAATATCCTGCCATAAACGGATTGAATGCACCACGTTTGAACCGTTCATTCTGCTGCATGAGAAGATCAAGCGCAATAGAGCCGATATCATCGGCAAAGACCTCAAAACCTGCATCCTTTTGATGGTCGACAATCTTGCAATATTTCAAACAATTCTTGCAGGTTTCTGCCAAGATAGTCCCCGGTCCGCCATCGATTTCCTGATATTCAATTCCGCCGGTTGCCTCGCAGAATGTACATTTGACACGCACATAATGCCACAATGTGCCGCAATAGAGACAAGAACAAAAACGCGTCCCTTCACTTTCTTCCCAGCCGACAACGATGGACGCAGTATGGGTACCACCGCAGGCCGGACAAAGATTATGATCAAGCGGCTTCAGTTTCTTGGCATCAAGCCCCTTGGCAGCATGGGCATAAAGCACCTGCATGGCCCCTGTCATCATGATATGATGGGCCATTTTTTCCTGTGGCAATTGCTGATTGATGATATTTTTGGCTATAGCAGTCCAACTTTCCTTATCATCCAACAGATCATCCAGTACCAATTGCAACTCAGACGAAAGTTTTTGCGCTTTCAGGACTTTAAAAAAAGTCTGTGTTACATCATTGAACAATGGCATCTCGATCAAAGCCGGACGATCAAGCGGTGGCATAGCAAAATCGCTTGCTTTCGGATTAATGGCAGCTGAAAAATCCTGAGACACAAAATCAAGCGCCGTTTTATGCTGAGCCCGACTGAACAAAATAAGAAAATCGATATAGTCCTTTACCGGACTGGTTGGCGCCAGTTTTTCAAAACGTCCGGCACGCTCGTCAAAAAGACGATGGATATCGGGAAGCTTGGCAAAAGGTGGCGTACGCACCTTGCCGATTTGTGTCATGTCGCCTTCAAATTTTTTATTGCGTGGCATAACTTACCTAATCCTCAACCATTATTTATATCCTGAAGGAATAGATATAATCAAAAAGATAGCGTACGTCTAATCATCCCTGTCTGATTGCAAAATATCATCCAAGTATAATTTCATTCATCGCCCGATTTTAAGCCCTATGATAAAACAATTATTCTACGCAAGCAGAATTCATTAGATTTATATTCCACACATAATAATGCGATGGCATCTTCATCCCTTTGTTTTTGACATAGCTTTGGTCATTTTATAGCCGAAATTAAATTTGAGGGTTTATGATGAAAAAACTTATTCTGGCATTAGGCATAGCAACAACCTTGTTGACAACAAACGCTTATGGTGAATCGCAAAAGATTTTGAATGCATCTTACGACATTGCGCGTGAACTTTATGCCAAGGTCAATGAGCAATTCATTCCCTATTATAAAAAAGAAACAGGCATTGATCTGACCATCGACCAGTCCCATGCCGGATCTTCCAAACAAGCCCGTTCCATCCTTGAAGGTTTGGAAGCTGATGTTGTCACTTTCAATCAGGTAACCGATATTGATATTCTGGCCAAAAACGGTTTTGTCGATAAAGACTGGCAGAAAGCCTATCCAAACAATGCATCGCCCTATTATTCATTTCCGTCCTTTCTGGTCCGCGCGGGCAATCCTAAAAACATCAAGAACTGGGATGATCTTATCCGCGATGACGTAAAAGTCGTCTTCCCCAACCCAAAAACATCAGGCAATGCACGCTATACCTATCTGGCAGCCTATGCCTTTGCGAAGGAAAAATATGGATCCGATGAAAAAGCACAGGAATTTGTCGGCAAACTATTTAAGAATGTACCTGTTTTTGACACAGGCGGACGAGGCGCCACCACAACCTTTATCGAACGTAATATCGGTGATGTGCTGATTACTTTCGAAACCGAAACATTGAATATCGCTAAAGAATTTGGCGCAGATAAAGCTGAAACAGTTACACCGGAAGTCAGCCTCAAAGCAGAGTTTCCTGTGGCCGTTGTCGACAAAGTAGCCGACAAGCGTGGCACTAAAAAAATCGTTCAGGACTATCTCAGCTATCTCTATTCAAAAGATGGACAGAAACTGTTGGCCGAAAATGGTAACCGCGTTAATGATGAAGAAGTCGTTGCCGAATATGCCGATCGTTTTCCCAAAATCCGTCTGCTGACAGTGGAAGATGTTTTTGGTTCATGGGATGCGATCCAAAGCGAACATTTTGCCTCTGGTAAAATTCTCGACACACTTTACGAAGGCCGTTAAACGCGCCGTCTATCTTAAACAGGATAAAGGCGGTTCACCGCCTTTTCTCTTTTGAAAGGCTTAATGTGTCCAGACACGTCCTCCCCGGTCTAAAGCTCTCTCTCGGCGTAACATTGCTTTATGTTGCGGTGATCATCGCTTTGCCCCTGATTGCCCTGATATTGAAAGCGGCTGGCCTCGGCTTTGCTGACTATTGGGCCATTATTTCATCACAGCGTGCGGTTTCAAGCTATATTGTAACAGCATCATCCTCGCTCATTGCAACCGCTTTCAATATGGTCTTCGGTTTGGCACTGGCTTGGGTGCTGGTCCGATATCGCTTCCCCGGCCGTCGTTTACTTGATGCTGTTGTTGATCTGCCTTTTGCCTTGCCGACAGCCGTCGCTGGTATTGCCCTTGTTACACTGCTTTCAGATGGTGGCTCTCTCGACAAAATATTTGCTTCCCTCGGCTTTTCATTTACCCTCAAGGATATCGGCCTCAATATTGCCTATACGCCACTTGGCATCATTATCGCGATGGCTTTTACCAGCCTCCCTTTTGTCGTGCGCACTGTACAACCGGTACTGGAAGACCTTGACCCCACTCTGGAAGAAGCTGGGCAAAGCCTTGGCGCGAATGATGGAAAAGTTTTCCTGCGTGTTGTATTGCCACAATTAACACCCGCTTTATTGACGGGACTGGCACTTTCTTTCGCCCGTGGTCTGGGTGAATATGGCGCCATTATTTTTATTGCCGGTAACAAACCGTTCAAAACAGAAATCACCGCATTGCTAATAGCCATCCGCTTGGATGAATATGAGTATGGCGCTGCCGCCGCAATCGCATCGGTTTTACTGATAACCGCCTTTACCATGCTGGTTATAACCAATATCGCACAAAACCGTGCGCTTCGCTATTTGAAACGGAGCTGAGCCATGTCTACCCATGATAACCGTTCTGTACGTATCGGCGATCAAGCGGCCATCCGTATTCCGCTCATCATTATTATTGTTGTGGTCTCAGCCCTATTTCTATTGGCGCCATTGGGCGTCATCACCTATCAGGCCTTTGCCCGTGGTCTACCGGTGTTTCGTGCCGCACTTGCCATGCCAGATACAAAGAACGCTATTTTTCTCACTGTGACAGTCGCGTTGATTGCCGTTCCCGTCAATACTATTTTTGGTATCATGTCTGCATGGGCCATTACCAAATTCGATTTTATCGGACGCCGCCTACTATTGGTTATCATTGAAATCCCATTCTCTATTTCACCAATCGTTGCCGGCACATCCTATCTTTTCGTCTATGGCCTACAAGGCTTTTTCGGTGAGTGGTTGAACGACCATAATATAAAAATCATGTTTGCCCTGCCCGGTATCATATTGGCATCCATGTTTGTGACGGCTCCCTTTGTTGCACGCGAACTCATTCCTTTAATGCAGGCACAAGGCCGAGACATGGAAGAAGCCGCTACATCACTTGGTGCAAGCGGATTAAAGACCTTTTTTCAGGTCACACTGCCCAATATCAAATGGGCGCTGCTTTATGGTGTTATTTTATGCAATGCACGTGTCATGGGCGAGTTTGGTGCCGTCTCTATTGTTTCAGGCAATATACGTGGCGACACCAATACACTGCCACTGCATATCGAACTCCTCTATCATGATTATGATACAGTCGGGGCTTTTGCTTCGGCCTCTATTCTGGCCATTTTGGCCGTTATTACCATTATCGCCAAGGTCTGGCTTGAAAAACACGGGGCCGGACGGCGCAAGCCTCAAAAAGATACAATCGGAGAAGCCTCATGAAAATTACACTCGATCATGTGGTCAAAACCTTCAGCACCTTCCGTGCTGTACATGATGTCTCACTTGATATCAAAAGCGGCGAGCTTATTGCATTGCTCGGCCCCTCCGGTTCGGGCAAGACAACGCTGCTACGTATGGTTGCCGGCCTTGAGTTTCCCGATTCCGGCCATATCCTTTTCGGCGAGGAAGACGCAACCAATATCGCTGTACGCGAACGCGGCGTTGGTTTTGTCTTCCAACATTATGCACTCTTTCCCCATATGACCATTGCAGAAAATATCGCTTTTGGCATGAAAACAAAGCGTGCCAAAAAGCGTAGCAAAGCCGAAATTGACGCCCGTGTCAAAGAACTGCTTGCACTCATCCAATTGCCTCAATTAGGCAATCGTTTTCCGGCACAACTCTCCGGCGGTCAAAAACAGCGTGTCGCCTTGGCCCGTGCTTTGGCCGTTGATCCGAAAGTATTGCTACTCGACGAGCCTTTCGGGGCATTGGATGCCAATGTACGCCGTGATTTACGCCGCTGGTTACGCAAGATTCATGATGATCTGGGCATTACCACACTCTTCGTTACCCACGATCAGGAAGAAGCGCTTGATCTTGCTGATCGCGTTGTCATCTTGAAGCAAGGCAAAATCGAACAGCTTGGCACTCCACGCGAAGTTTGCACCGAACCTGCATCATCCTTTGTCATGCAATTTCTAGGTGATACCCATATTCTCAAAACAACCGTCAAAGACGGCAAAGCTGCATTCGGCGGACGCATATTCGATGCAAGCCATCTCCAGGACGGACCGGCCGAAATCTATATCCGCCCCGATGATCTCATCTGGCAGAAAAAAGCCAAGGATACAATCGAAGTCAGTGTTACAAGGATTATGGACCGCCCCGGTAAGCGCCGCTTAATTGTAACCACAAAAGACCATGAAACTTTGGAGCTGGATGTCGCGCCAGAAGTTGAAGTGGCTATCAATGATACAGGCTATCTTGGTATTTCCCGTGCCCGTATTTTCTCATCCCCTCGTGACATATGAGCAAATTTGCTCGATCTGCGAGGGCGTCAGATATTTCTTCGGTATCGGCATGGTTTGTCTGTCGCTAATCCAGAAAGATAGATAATTTTTAAGCGGTACAATCTTGCGAAACATGTGCCACTCATAATGGTTTTCACCAAAAGAGCTCTTGAATATCGCTTTCTTATCATTCCATGACATTTGAACTTCGATCATAAGCTGCTGATTATTACGATAATATTTACGAGCCATCCACGGCGCGACACCATAGGCCATAACCATTACAATCAACATTTCAGCCAATATCAACACAGCAAAAAAAAGCAGCGCATAACCGGCTATTTCTTGGATATCAACAGTCACACCGTCCGACAGCCAGAAGATTAAAAAGGCAATGCCGCTGGCAACAAAAACCAACATAACCAGCAATACCTTGATCATGGCTTTGCGATTGAAAAAACGGGTCAGCATCAGTTCTTGCGCATATTGTGCCATTTCATCAACACTAATGGCCATGCTGATCTTATTGTCCATATCTTTCCACACTCTCAAAACCAAAAAGGCCATCCCTTCATAGGGATGGCCCTTTCTATCAAAATAAAATATTATTTTGCTTCATCGGTCTTTTTTGTTTTCAACATCGCATCATACCATTTCCGGTGATGGACATTGGCAAAACCGCCAGTCACCTTGCCACGAACCATCGCCCGCAAGGAACCACGAATCCAATAAACGGCATACATATGGAAAATCCAGACCGCGATAATACCGGCAGCCACCATCGAATGGACAATCAAAGCCCAACGCTGCATCGGAATAGAAAAGAAACTGCCGAAATAGACATTCCAGATCATAAGCCCTGACACAATCAGCATGACAAGCCCGATTGACATCACCCAGAAAATACATTTCTGGCCGAAATTATATTTACCGATAGCTGGCAACTCTTCCTCATTACCCGCCAAAACATCCTTGATCTTCATTGCCCACTTCAAATCTGAATCTTCCCAGATATTCAAGCGCCAGAAGCGAAAGAACAACCCGGCAAAACTGAACAGCATAACAACACCAATCCATGGATGGACAGCACGGATAAGCTGACCGCCACCAACAAATTCCGACAAAGGAAAAAACAGGGGCCAATACATCATCAAGCCTGTAAAGGCCAAAATAATCATTGAACCCGCAGCAACCCAATGGTTAATCCGTGCGCCAACCGTATAACGGCTGACAATCACCGGATCACCATCGTGAACGGCATCTCCTTTTTCAACAAGCTTAGGATTCATGTTCAGCCTCCTCCAGCTTTTTCTTGGCTTCTTCCTCATCCCGCTTCTTCAAACGGCTCGGTCCGAAGATAAACGCATGAGCCCCGGTTGCAACGATAGCCGCACCAATAGCCCCAAGCCCGAAATATTTAGAAATGCCTTTCCATGTTTTGACAATTGGCGAAATACGTGGCGCCTCAGGAAGATTGGCATAGATAGATGGCTTATCGGCATGATGTAGAAGATACATCACATGGGTGCCACCCACGCCTTCTGGATCGTAAAGACCGGCATCTTTGTAACCGCGTGATTGCAGATCGGTAATCCGTTCTTTGGCATGCTCTTTCAATTCTGCCTTGGGACCGAACATAATCGCCTCGGTTGGACAGGATTTAGCACAGGCCGGTTTTTGACCAACGGCAAGCCGATCCGAACAAAGCGTACATTTATATGCCTTGTGGTCTGTTTTTGATACACGCGGAATATTGAACGGGCAGCCTTTGATACAATAGCCGCAACCGATACATTTATCATGAACAAAATCTACCACGCCATTGGAATATTGTACAATTGCACCCGGTGCCGGACAGGCGGTTAGGCAACCCGGTTCCGCACAATGCATGCAACCATCCTTACGGATCAGCCACTCGAATGTATCGGTCTCGGGATTGACCCATTCAGTAAAACGCATAATCGTAAACGCATCGGGTGAAAGATCATGCGGATTTTCATAAACACCGACATTTTCCTCGATTGCCGGTGACAATTCGTTCCATTCGGTACAGGCAGACTGACAGGACTTGCAACCGATACAACGTGATACATCGATCAGTTTAGCAATTTCTTCCAACTTGCGTGTCGGCGTTGGCAACTCAGATGTTGCCGAAACCCGGATATAATCTTCAGGACCGAACTGATGGGTAACATCCTTTGCTTCAGTTGGAGGATTTACACTGATCGTCATGATTTTACTCCTCCTTTATCAACCGGTGCTCTTGATTTTTCCATATTGATCAAGAAAGCCTTGAACTCGGGGGTTTGCGAATTGGCGTCACCGACAAAGGGGGTCAGACTGTTGGGTCCAAATCCCTTACGTGCAGCACCGACAAAACCCCAATGCAATGGAATGCCAATCACATGGACAGTCTTACCATCACAGATGAGCGGACGGATACGTTTGGTAACAAGCGCTTTAGCAAAAACCTGCCCGCGTTTATTCCAGACACGTACCCAATCCCCCTTGACCACACCTTTTTCAGCAGCCAATTCTTCCGAGATTTCCACAAAGAACTGGGGCTGCAAAGCCGCATTTACACGGTTATTTTTAGTCCAGTAGTGGAAATGCTCAGTCAGACGATAAGAGGTTCCCGCATAAGGAAACTCATCACTGGTACCCAACTGCTTGAGATCTTCTTCGAAAATGCGTGCAACTGGATTGCCCCGAATATGTGGCGCAACCGGATTGACAATCGGCGATTCGAACGGCTCGTAATGAGTCGGGAACGGCCCGTCACGAAGACCGGCAAGCGAAAACAGACGGGCAGAACCTTCCGCATTCATGATGAAAGGACCAACATCACGCGGTTTGGATGTAGGCGGAATATCCGGCACATCGAAACCGGTCCACTTGGTACCGTCCCATTCAATGATTTTACGGGTAGGATCCCACGCCTTGCCATCAAGATCAGCCGATGCACGATTGTAAATAATGCGTCGGTTGGCCGGCCAGGAGAAAGTCCATTTAGGATAAAGACCACTTTCATCATAGTCGGTATTGTCACGCAATGCCATGATGTTACCAGCTTCTGTATAGCTGCCCGCATAAATCCAGCAACCTGAAGCCGTCGTACCATCGTTACGCAAAGCGGCAAAACCCGCAACCTGTTTGCCTTTCTCAAGGATCTTCTTGGTCGGGTCGTCAGGATCATAAACATCCTCCAACACATACCCATTCATTTCCTTGGCCAGCTCAGCCGGATGTGGTTCGTTCTCATCCTCATAGGGCCAATGCAGATTGACAATCGGATCAGGGAAGGCCCCACCCTCTTTTTCATAGAGCTTTTTCAGCCGCAACCAGATCTGCGCCATAATCCATGTATCAACCTTGGCATCTCCCGGCGGCTTCTGTCCCGGCCAATGCCATTGCAGCCAGCGGCCCGAATTGACAACAGCACCTTCATCCTCGGCAAAACAGCTGGTTGGCAACTGGAAAACTTCTGTCCGGATCTGTGATGAATCAACATCGTTAAAATCACCATGATTTTCCCAGAACCGCGCTGTCTCTGTTTCCAGAGGATCCATAACAACCAGATATTTCAACTTGCCCAAAGCCCGTGTCACCTTGCCACGATTAGGGAAAGCCAAAACAGGATTGAAGCCCTGACAGAAATAACCGTTCATCTCGTTGTTATCCATCAGGTCAATGGCTTTCAAGATATCATAATTGGCGATATCAAGCTTAGGCAGATAGTCATAGGCCCAATCATTATCGACTGTTGCCGCGCTGCCCCACATGGACTTCATGAAGGAAACAAAGAACTTGTCATAATTCTGCCAATAGCTGACCTGATTAGGACGCAATGGTTTGAATTTACGGGTCGAGAGATATTTCTCAAGTGTCGTCTCGGCTTCCATCGGAATATTCATATAACCCGGAATAAGATTCGACATCAGACCGACATCTGTCAAACCCTGAATATTCGAATGGCCGCGCAACGCATTCATTCCACCGCCACGAACACCAATATTGCCAAGCAGCAATTGCAGCATCGCCATCGTCCGGATATTCTGAGATCCTTTGGAATGCTGGGTCCATCCAAGCGCATACATGGATGTCATTGTCTTGGTCGGACTTGAAGTCTCTGCAATCATCTCACACACTTTAAGGAATTTTTCCTTCGGTGTGCCACAGATACGTTCGACCATTTCCGGCGTATAAATGCTGACATGCTTTTTCAACAGCTGCCAGACAGAACGCGGATGGGTCAGCGTTTCATCGATTTTTGCATATCCGTCATCGTCCATTTCATAGGACCATGTCGAACGGTCGTAATCACGCCTGGTTTCATCATAGCCACTGAACAAACCATCTTCGAATGTAAAACCTTCCTTGATGATAAGACCGGCATTGGTGAAGTGCTTGACATATTCATGCTGCACCTTGTCATTGGTCATACAATAATTGATGACGCCTGACAAAAATGCAATATCCGTGCCTTGACGGATCGGCGCATAATAATCAGCAACCGACGCAGAACGGGTAAAGCGTGGATCAACAACAATAAGCTTTGCACCGCGATGCTCTTTGGCATGAGTAACCCATTTGAAGCCACAGGGATGCGCTTCAGCAGCATTACCACCCATAATGACAACCAAGTCAGTTGCTCGGATATCTGTCCAAGCATTTGTCATCGCGCCACGACCGAAAGTTGGGCCCAGACTGGACACCGTGGGGCCGTGTCAAACGCGTGCTTGATTATCGAATACAAGCATCCCGGCCGAACGCACAACCTTATAAGTGCAAAAAGCCGTTTCGTTGGTTGTAGCGGAAGCCGCCAAAAAACCCGTTGTTAGCCAGCGATTGACGGTCTGGCCTTTATCGTTCCTTGCCTGAAAATTGGCATCACGATCATCTTTCATGTAACGGGCAATCTTATCCAGCGCCTCATCCCATGAAATTTCTTCAAACTTATCAGAACCCGCCTTACGGATTTTAGGTTTCGTCAACCGGGTTTCAGAATGGATGGTATCGAGCAGAGCCGCACCTTTTGGGCATAGCGTCCCCAAATTGGTCGGATGATCGACATCGCCTTCAACGTGAACGACCTTGGCCGAACCATCTTCTAGCGAACCTTTGGAATACAGAATAATTCCACAGGCGACAGAACAATAGGTACAGGTTTGACGCGCCTGCGTGGTTGCCGCCAGCCGGAACGGTTTGATAGCCGAAACTACCGCCGCTTCCGCTGCGCCAAAACCAAGAGCCCCAAGGGCTGTAGCGCCTACACCCGCACCAGCACCCTTTAAAAAGGCGCGACGCGAGATTTCAATATTCATCGGGCATCCCTCCGATTTTGTTATAGCTGTAACCACATAAATATAGAATTATTCTAATTTAAAGTCAAAGTTTCACCTGTGGTTTTGCATAAAATCAAAGGAAAACGACAATCATTTACTAAAATCTATTCGATATAATATGATATATTGCATATAAAACGTATAATGGAACAATACGCATGAACGTATGACATAAAGGATTAAAAATGAACACCGTACCGTTGACAAGTCTTGCTCACGGTGGTGGCTGCGGGTGTAAACTCGCCCCCTCCGTCCTGCAATCAATGCTTAAAAACCAGCCGGATTACGGCCCTTTCAAACATCTTCTGGTCGGCACTGAAACCAGTGATGACGCGGCCGTCTACGAACTTGATAACGGCACCTGTATCATTGCCACCACCGACTTTTTCATGCCAATGGTCGATGATCCAGCTACTTTTGGTCGTATTGCCGCCACCAATGCCATTTCCGACATCTATGCCATGGGTGGAAAACCAATCATGGCACTCGCCATTCTTGGCATGCCGATTGATAAGCTGGCACCGGAAGTCGTCGCTGAAATTTTACGTGGAGGCCGTGAAAAAGCAGCCGAAGCAGGCATCGCAGTTGCTGGCGGCCATTCGATCGATTGCCCCGAGCCTGTCTATGGCCTTGCTGTAATCGGTACTTGTGACAAGCAGAATCTACGCCGCAATATGGATGCCCAAACCGGCGATTGCCTCTTATTGTTGAAGGGCCTCGGTGTCGGCCATTATTCGGCAGCCTTCAAAAAAGGCAAACTGGACACACAAGCCTATGATGAAATGATTGCCTCAATGACACAACTCAATACCATCGGCGCCGAACTTGGCGGTGAGAGCGACATACATGCAATCACAGATGTTACAGGTTTCGGTATATTGGGCCATAGCCTTGAAATGGCCAAAGGAGCCAACAAAACACTGCAAATCCATTTCGACCGGCTGCCATTCTTATCACAAGCAGAAGAACTGGCTGCTGCGGGCTTTGTCACCGGTGCATCCAAACGCAATTGGGAAAGCTATAAAGAATTTATCAAACTCGATGAATCCCGTCCACTTCACCATCGTCATATGCTGACCGATCCGCAAACGTCGGGCGGCTTATTGCTTTCAGTTGCGCCCCAAACAGTTGAAAGAACTCTGGCATTGGCCCAAAAATGTGGTTATCATCGTGCTGCTAAAATCGGTAATGTTATAGACGGCCCCCCTCAAATCAGCATTATTTAAAATATTTTCTTGGGGGGAATTTCTATCCATCAAGCTTTTTTAAAAAAAAGACTTGGCTTTTCATGCGAACATCGTTAAGTTCCAAACTGTTAGTGAGTAAGAGGTTACGGTTTATACGTATTATATAATCCTGCTCATGACCAAGCCCTTCTGTAAAATTGATGCAGACTTGCAAACAGAAACCGGCACTGTCGTGGACGAAACAAATACAATTTGTCTGCCACCTGCTTAATAATTGATAATAAAACTGTCCTGAAGAGAAAACTATGAGGCCACAACAAAATAGACGTATGCGCGGTCGCAACAACAATAATAACAACAATAATAACCGCCGCGGTCCCAATCCACTGTCACGCAATTATGAAAGCAATGGACCAGATGTAAAAATCCGCGGCAATGCCCAGCATATTGCTGATAAATATATGTCGCTTGCGCGTGACGCACAGGCATCTGGTGACCGTGTTATAGCCGAAAACTATCTCCAGCATGCAGAGCATTATATGCGTATTATTCTGGCTGCTCAGGAACAACTGGCCCAACAAGCCCAGCATCGATCAGAAGATTCAGATGAAATCGGCGATGACGATAATCAAAATAATGTCGAAAGCAACACCAGTGATAGCCAAAACAACGAAGATGATAATCTGGCAGGCAGTGGACCGCAGCCAGACGTTGATGGCATCCCAGGCGAAGTCGCATTAAGCAATGATGATGCTGACAATAATCGTGAAAAACGCCCAATACGTCGACGTCAGCCACGCCGTACATTGGCCGAAAAAACTGACAATAATGATGACACGAATAATCAAAAAATCAAACCGGTAGAACAGGCTTCTGATGAAACCGAACGTCCGCGCCGTCGTCGACGGACTATCAAACAAGTTGAAGAAGCATAAAAAAGGGCGGTTCAACCGCCCTTTCTAATATCCTGAATTATCGTTGCTCTTGACCACCATCATCGGTTTCTTCCTGTTGATCAGCACTCGGCACAACAATTCTAATTGTCGCAAGCTCGCGTCCTTGCTGATAATCATAGATGACCAGATCATGTTCACCATTTTCATTCAGCGTCTCGATTGAAACAATCGTACCAGAAACACTTTGTGACAATATTCGTGTATTGGGTGCAAGTTTGATGAAGCGCTGAAGCGGTCCATTGGATGATGCAGCCATCTGCGACACAGATGTTGCATTTTCAGGCACATCGACAGCAACCGGCTTTTTCGATTGCACAACCTTGTAGATCACCGCTACCAGCACAGCAAGAATCAATATCATGGTGATCGCAACAGAAATCACCATCAAACGCATCAATTTTCGCCGCACCCGCTCGACAGCAGGATCCAACGGCTTTTCTTCCACGCCTTTTGACGCATAGGAATCATTATAAGAATCGTTACGGTTATTCATAAAGGCTCCAGCTCTTCAAAAATGAAGTGTCATACCTTGGATATAAAGGAAACAGTTATAAATGAAAGCCCAGCCGCAAGAAGCCACCAAGTAATTTGATTTTGCTTTTCAGTTATAGACGATCTATGAACAAGCATGACCATTGAAATTAAAACCGGTGAAGATAGTGAAGGACTGCGGCTCGACCAATGGTTGGCCGCCCAAAAAGATATCGCATTATCGCGCTCCCGTCTTCAAGCCTTGATCCGTGAAGGTGCGTTGACAATTGACGGGCAGCTCATCACAGAACCCAAAAACAAGCTCAAAGCAGGCCAGAATCTTGCCCTGACTCTTCCACCACCTGCTGATCCCCTCCCTAAGGGAGAAGATATCCCGCTAGATATTATTTATGAAGATCATGACATTATTGTCATCAACAAACCAGCTGGTCTTGTTGTCCATCCCGGCAATGGCAATGCAACCGGCACACTGGTCAACGCCTTGATCCACCATTGCGGCAATACACTTTCGGGTGTTGGTGGCGTCAAGCGCCCCGGTATTGTCCATCGCCTCGACAAAGATACAAGTGGCGTTCTAGTGGTTGCCAAAAATGATCACGCCCACCAACATTTGAGTGCGCAATTTGCCGACCATGGCCGTTCTGGCGCCCTGAAACGTGCCTATCTTGCCCTGATCTGGGGAACACCTGCGCGCAGCAAAGGAAGTATTGATGCCGCATTGGGTCGTTCAACACGAGAGCGTACCAAGCAGGCTGTTGTCAATGAAAACAGACCGGATGCCCGCCATGCAATTACCCACTTTACCGTTCTTGAGAAATTCGGGGCGCATGAAGATGCAACCGCAACAGCCAGTCTTGTTGAATGCCGTCTGGAAACCGGACGCACACACCAAATACGAGTCCACATGTCCTATATCGGCCACCCACTGATCGGGGACATGGATTATGGCAGCGCTTTCAAAACCAAAGCCAATAAACTACCTGATCCGTTACGCAGACAAATCGCTAATTTTCCCCGTCAGGCACTTCATGCCGCCGAACTTTCTTTTGCACATCCAACAAGCGGTGATATCATGGATTTTTACGCCGATATACCAGCGGATATGGCAGCTCTCATCAATGCTTTTAAAACTGCAGGATAAAATTCTATTACAGCAGAAATGCGAATAGAACACGTTTTGGCCAGACTGCACCATATTTTGACAAAATTTTCTTTTATCATTGTTATTGAAATATAATATACCTATCTACAGTCGTTAGCGAATTCGCCTTATGAAAGGGAATTCCAGAAAAAGGAGGGTGCTTTATGGCCCGATCGACACTACCATCTGTAACCGCCGGTGATGGCGGGCTTACGCGATATCTTGAAGAAATACGCCGCTTTCCGATGCTCGAACCTCGGGAAGAATATATGTTAGCCAAGCGCTATCATGAGCATAACGACCCTAAAGCCGCCCATAAACTCGTTACCAGCCATTTGCGACTGGTAGCAAAAATTGCCATGGGCTATCGCGGATACGGCCTGCCAATCGGTGAGGTGATCTCCGAAGGCAATGTCGGCTTGATGCAGGCCGTCAAACGTTTCGAACCCGAACGCGGTTTCCGTCTCGCTACCTATGCCATGTGGTGGATCAAAGCCTCTATTCAGGAATATGTGCTACGCTCATGGAGCCTTGTTAAAATGGGCACCACCGCCAATCAGAAACGGCTGTTTTTCAACCTACGCAAAGTTAAAAGCAAAATTCAAGCCTTGGATGATGGCGACCTTAATCCCGATCAGGTCAAAGAAATTGCAACGCGGTTGAAGGTCAGCGAAGATGAAGTTGTATCGATGAACCGGCGTTTATCCGGTGATAGCTCGTTGAATGCTCCGATCCGCGCCAGCGAAGGCGAAAGCGGTGAATGGCAGGATTGGCTGGTCGATGATTCCGATTCTCAGGAAGAAATCTTGATTGAACAGGACGAGTTGGAAAACCGACGTCATATGCTTGAAAAGGCGATGGATACTCTGAACGAGCGCGAGAAAATTATTTTTCAAGCCCGCCGATTGAATGACGAACCGATCACACTGGAAGAACTATCTTCACGCTTCAATATCAGCCGCGAACGCGTACGCCAGATTGAAGTCCGTGCCTTTGAAAAAGTTCAACAGGCCGTCAAACAATCAGCCTTAGCCCAAAAACAAGCTTTGCGCCCTATCCATTAGGGCGCAATTTCCAAATCTGGACAATATTAAATATAAAAGCTGATTCAGCAGCCAATTATGCTGCATCCTTTATAGGTATCTATCCTCTAACCAATTTTATAGATCCGGCTATCAAGGTTGCTGGCTGGCATCCGTACCATTTTGACGATTACTCTGCTCATCAAAAAGAGTCGGACGACTTTGTTCCTTGCTCCATGAATCAATCACTTCATTAAAAATCGCTTCACCCGAAGGCCCTTTGGAAAAAGTTAATTCACCAATACGTTTGTTCTGATATTCATTGACCAAACGTATCCATGACAATTGCCGCATCACATTCAGATCCCCATCAATAAAGGGACGCATACTACTAACGGTAAAGTAGAAGAAATTGTCATTGATCTTGAAATAACTCAAACCATTAAGCTTTTGCCCATAAGACTGTTCTGAAGCCTTGAATGTCAATTCTTTGACAGCTTGTATGGTACCACCGGAAAAATCTTCCGGCAAACTATAAACAAGTTCGATAATATAGGCCGCAGGAATAGATTCATCATGATTGCGGCGAATGGTCATGATCAGCGATATATTTTTCTTAGGAATCGTAATATTGCCGCGGATTGCTAATTCTTCAGGACCGTCATTATGTCCCGCCTCATGCAACAAGGTCCACTTGACCTCGCCGGTCTCAACGCTCTCCATATCGTTTTCGGTGCGTGATTCATAAAGTACAGCTTCACCCGGCACATCTGGCAATGCAGCAGGTGTTGATGTTGCTGTTGTCGTACCTTCAACACCGACATTAGTCCCTTGGGCCGGACCAGGATCCGTCTCGCTTCCATCTGGCAAAAGTCGCTGGGTCAACTTTTCTTTTGGCGTTTCAACATCCTTGCTACTATCGGTAGCGACCGGTACATTGCCATCGGTTTTTGTATTCAGACGCGAACCAAGAAAATCCCACGCAATAAACAAAATAGCAGTGACCAAAAGCAGCAAAGCAGCAACAGATGAACCGATAATAAGAAATTTGCGCTTTTTCTCTTTACGCTCACCGCGCTTGGCTGCCTGAGTAAAAATATCAGAAACCAGATCAAAATCGCCGGTTTGTCCCTTTGCCTGACCGGCAGTCGCATTCACGCCAGCCTGATCGACCGATTGTTTATGCGCCTGCGCTGCAAGAACACCATCCATATTAACCGGTTCGGCATCAGGAACATTAGTAGCAACAACCGATGGGACAATATTATCCAGTGGTTGTGCTACAATATGAGAGGCCGCGGCGCCAATCGGCATAATACCCGACGCGTCCTGCACCTTCTGTCCTGTTACAAAAACAGGTTCGGCTGCAGGCACAGATGTTGCACCAGCCCCAACAACCATTGGCGAATCTTTCTGTACCCCACTTGAGGTTATATCGACAGGCTTGGCAAAAATAAGCGGTTCAGCATCCGGAACAATCTTAGATGCTGATACGGGCAAAGCTGGCTCTATAGCAGGTGTCTCCACCGGTGCCGTATTCATTGTTTCTTTTGCAGGCGCTTCGCCCTTAACAATATTTACAGCCTCTTTTGTCTCTTCAGGCTCGACTGTCAAAATAGGCTCAAGCAATGCTTTTTCAACATTGGCATATTCAGCCTCGACCTCTTTTATCGCGGCTTCCAAAGCTTCTAGCTGCTGATCGGCAACCTTTTTAGGGACATCGACATCAACAAGTTTTTTAGCAACCGTTGCACGGGCACGATCATAAACGCGCGCGCGCAACTGCGGTGTCGGCTGAGCCTGACCATCAATCGTCTTTTTCAATAAACCGACAAAATCTGCCATGGATTTTTTTTAGCCTTTTAGCTTTACCTGATTATGTACGGTGCTATCTAGCATTACTAATACGTTGTTATCAATCTTCAAAGGGATCGGTTACCAAAATCGTATCTTCACGCTCAGGACTGGTTGACAAAAGTGCCACCGGCGCGTCAATTAGCTCTTCGATATGACGAACATACTTGACTGCTTGTGCTGGCAAATCAGCCCATTTACGTGCACCGGCTGTTGTTTCTTTCCAGCCTTCCAGCGTTTCATAGATAGGCTTTACCCGTGCCTGTGCGCCCATAGATGCTGGCAGATAATCAATACGTTTGCCATCAAGCTCATAGCCGATACAGACCTTGATTTCATCAAGACCATCCAACACATCAAGCTTGGTCAAGGCAATACCATGAATACCGCAAACAGCGACCATCTGTTTGACCAGAACAGCATCAAACCAGCCACAACGTCGTTTACGTCCCGTTACAGTACCGAATTCATGTCCCTTAGTGCCAAGGAAATTACCAATATCATTATCCTGCTCGGTCGGGAATGGCCCTTCACCAACACGCGTTGTATAAGCCTTGGCAATGCCAAGCACATAATTGATCGCACCCGGCCCCATGCCCGAACCTGTTGCAGCCTGACCAGCAACCGTATTGGATGAAGTCACAAAAGGATAAGTCCCGAAATCATTATCAAGCAAGGCACCCTGCGCTCCTTCAAACAGGATGCGCTCTCCCTTGCGGCGACGTTCGTCAAGTAGACGCCATGTCTGATCCATAAAGGGAAGAAGGGTTGAAGCAACCTGCATCAATTCATCATAAAGGGCTTGAGCTTTGATTTCTGGTTCGCTCATGCCGCGGCGTAACGCATTGTGATGGGTCAGCAACCGTTCAATCTTGGCCATCAATGTATCCGGCTCGGCCAAATCCATAACACGGATGGCACGACGGCCAACCTTGTCTTCATAAGCCGGACCGATGCCGCGCTTAGTCGTACCGATTTTCAAACCTGAAGTCGCGTTCTCACGTGCAGCGTCAAGATCACGATGTAAAGAGAGGATCAATGGAGCATTTTCAGCAACACGCAATATTTCAGGCGTAATCGTAATGCCCTGTGCCGTCAGCTTTTTGATTTCTTCCACAAAATGGTGCGGATCAACGACAACACCATTTCCGATAATCGACATCTTCCCCCGAACCAAGCCGGAAGGAAGCAGTGAAAGCTTATAGCTTACCCCATCAATAACCAGTGTATGTCCGGCATTATGACCACCCTGATAACGTACCACGACATCGGCACGCTCAGAAAGCCAGTCAACAATTTTACCCTTGCCTTCATCGCCCCATTGGGCGCCGACAACAACGACATTGGCCATCATATCACTCCACTAAGAAAAACAAACGATTTCCTTATAGCGAAGCCATAATCAAAGTGCGACTCCTGATTTCACTTTTACAAGGATAAGATAACCATTGCGGCACCGAACCTTGATCCTGACAAGACATATAAAGCTTTTCAGAAGCAAACAGGTGGATAATCTCAATGGTTTGAGCATTGGCAAAGTGGCAAAACGCTATCAAGAAAACGACAATCTATAGACAATGTGCCATTCTCGTCATCCTTGCCTTCTCTTTTGTAATATCAAAATCAATCTGTCATTCATGGAAAAAATAGCTGACCGCCAACATCAGGATAACGACAATCAGTACCTTCATCCATTGGGCGCGCACATCATAAGGCTGACCACGCTGTATGGCCTGTTTTTTTTGCCGCGGAATCACGACACCCGCAATAATAATCAAAATTGCCGGAAAAACATAAGAGATCATAAAAGCGCACCACCACAATCAACAAACTAGATGCGCATCTATATAGACAAACAAATACCCTGCTTCAACCATCGTCCTTACATAAGCGGGCCGGGATCTTTAAGATAAAGTCTGCAGATGGCATCAGCAGCCTTGAAAGCCAAAGCACCGACAGTACCAGTTGGATTATAACCAGGATTTTGCGGAAAAGCCGAAGCACCGACGACAAACAGATTATAAACATCCCAGCTTTGCAGATATTTATTGACGCAACTGTTAGAAGGATCATTACCCATGACAAATCCACCAACCACATGCGATGACTGGTATGGTACAGTATTCCAGTGCCCTTTGGAGGGATGTTCGACAATTTTTGCCGGGTTCATCGCACGCGCAATTTCGGCAACCTTGGATGTGCAATAAGCCGCCATTTTGCGTTCATTATCGGTAAAATCATAGGTCACACGTAATATTGGACGACCGTGTGGATCCTTATAAGTCGGATCAAGCGATAGATAATTGGCGGGCGACGAATAGTTAGAGGCTTCACAACCGATCGACATAGTCGAGAGATAGTGTTTTACTGTCGCCTTCTTCCATTCAGAACCCCATTTCGGCGTACCGGGGGGAACCGGACGAGACGCAATCGGTGCTGCACCGATCGGTGCCACGCGCACACTGCCACCCCCAAAAAAACCTAAGCCTGAATGATCGAAATTATCATTATTGAAATCATCGATACTCATGCCAACGGCACCACCACCAATGAAGCTATTAAAGTTCTTGTCATCAAAGAACAACTGGACATTATTAGCCGTCTGATAGGCATAATTCCGGCCTGTTGTACCTTTTTGTGTCACAGGATCATACGCTTCACCAATGCCGGAAAGCAGCATCAGGCGGACATTCTCAAAAGTAAAAGCGGCAATTACGACAATATCAGCTGGCTGTTCCCATTTTTCACCATTTTCATCCATGAAAACAATACCGGTTGCACGCTTCTTATCGCTATCAAGAACAACTTCAAGGACTTCGGAATTAACCCGCGCCGTAAAATTTTTCTTACGCATTAATGATGGGATAACACAGGTAATAGCACTCGCTTTTGAATAGTTGGCACAACCATAATTGGTACAGAAACCACAAAATGTACATGGTGCCATACTGATGCCGTACGAATTGGTATAGGCTTCCGATACAAGCGAAGAGGGAATAGGAAAAGCATTATATCCCATTTCTTCAGCGGTCTTGGCAAAAAGCGTCGGCGCATAGGTCTGATCAATCGGCCGTGTCGGATATTCGCTTGAGCGTGCGCCCTCGAACATGTTGCCGCCTTTGATTTTTTTCCCTTTCAGATTGCCGGCTTTACCTGACGTACCGGCCACCTTCTCGAACTTGTCATAAAAAGGTTCCATCTCCTCCCAATCGGTACCCCAATCCTGAATAGAAAGAAAATCAGGAATAGAATCTGCGCCATAGCGCTCCATCAAATGACTTTTCAAACGGAACTCTTCCGGTTGAAAACGATAGGTAATACCAGCCCAATGGTTACCGGCACCGCCAATACCATTACCAGGATGAAACGAACCCCAATTACGCATAGGCAATGCAGTTTCACTACTATTATTACGAATGGTAATACCGCTTTGTTTAGGCGGCACCATCAACGCTTGACGCGCATTATAACGCAGTTCATCTGCAACAGTTGCGATATTGAAATCACGTGCCGTATCGCGCCAAGGACCACGCTCAAACCCGATAACATTCAGCCCCGCATCTGCCAATTCATGGGCGATGATAGAACCTGCCCAGCCTAAACCGACAACAACGGCATCTACATGTGGTAATTTACGGGCCATCATTTCAGCCTCTCTTGCTTAGGTTCAATTGACCGGCAATACTGACCGGCTCAAGTGCGAGTTTTTGATTATGTTTATGAATAAAGGCACGGTAATCGTAACGCGCACCGGGAAAGCCGATCATGCGCCAACTCACCATATTTTTATTGCCACCATAAATGGGATCGGCAAAAAAACCTTCCATCGTATTTTGCAACATGATTGAGAAGAACAGTTTGGCATCTATGCCTTGAAGCTCAATATCGCCGGTCTCAAGTTTTGCAAGAATCTTGTCGCGTTCATTCTCATCCAATGCAGCAAAGCGTTTCGAATATTGTGACTGACAATAATCGTTAAGCGCTTTTAATCCGATCCTATAGCGTTGCTGTGGCACCAACTCGGACTGATCCCCCTGATAGGGAGTGCCTTTAACAAAAGGCGGTTGCATATAATAACGTTCAAAAGTACCATAACTTCCAGCCAGCTGCCGGTCTATAAATTCTACACAGCCCGCTTCCTTACCGCTGATACTCAATTCATCAGCCGGTATAAGGCGCTCGACGACAGCCCCCAATGTTTCAACCTCATCAGGAGCCAAAAAATACCAACTCCCATCTGGCAAATATTCTGGCAGGCTGACATCTCCCGGCTGCCATTTCGGTATAGCCGAAACCACACGGGCAAAGCTTGGTGCTGTCGCTGAAAAAACCACAAAAGCAGTGCTGGCCAACAAAAAACTGCGACGTGAGAAGCGGGATGATTGTTTTTTCATAGTCATAATCCTTCAATCTCATCGAATATCTTTGCGATGCTGTGTAACATCCTGTTCATTTACAACACCGTCATGATTACCCCAGCTGTTACGGATATAGGTAAGCACAGCCGCCACTTCGCCATCTGAGAGGACATAACGGAAGCTTGGCATAGCAGGTGCCGTCGGTTTGCTATCGGTAGCAACAGCCCTGGTACCATCCAGTATGGCTTTCACCAGATTGACAGTATTAGGTGTATGGATCGCGGAACTATCTGCAAATGAAGGAGCAATACGGTTTGTTCCTTCACCTGAAACACCATGACAGGCACTGCAATGGGCCGAGAAAATCCTCTCACCTGTCACCATTGCAATCGCATCCGGTTTGACCGTGGCGGCCGGTGCCTTACGCTGGGAACCGACATGACTTTTCAAATAGGTTGCAATAGCGCCAAGATCTTCCTTGTTCAGATGCTGCAGCGAATCATTAACAACCTCTGCCATTGGACCGGTCGCAAAAGCATGTTTGGTACTTCCAGACTGTAAATATTCCACGATCTCATCTTTGGACCATCCACCAATACCTGAATAGCTATTCGATGTCAGCTCGGGCGCATACCACCCCTGCAATACCAGTCCTTGGAAAGCTTGATCCGACTTATCGGCACCAAACATGTTTTTAGGCGTATGGCACATACCACAATGCCCTAAACCGTTGACAAGATAAGCCCCGCGATTCCATTCATCCGATTGTGCGGGATCCGGTTGAAACCCATTCTTATCAAAGAAGAGCGTATTCCATCCCATAACCAATGGACGAATATTGAAAGGAAAATGCAGCTGGTTTTTAGGTGCTTCTTTTCTAACTGCCGGAACTGTTTCCAGATAGGCCTTGATTGCCAGAATATCTTTATCGCTGGCTTTAGAAAAATTTGGATAAGGCATAGCAGGATAAAGAAATTTTCCACCCTTGGCACGACCATATTTGACAGCATTGAGGAAATCCTGATCACTCCAATTGCCAATGCCGGTTTCTTTATCTGGTGTAATATTACCACCTGTAATCTGGCCAAAAGGCGTCAACAACGGTGCACCACCTGAAAAGGGTTCACTTCCTTCTTTAGTATGACAAGCCGCACAATCGGCAGCCATTGCAAGGTATTTACCACGCTCGACCTCGCTTTCGGCAACCGGCCCCAAAGACTTTGGCGCCACACCATCACGCCCCTTGCCAAAATTGACATAGCCAACAAAAGCCCCAGCCAATATGATAACGACACCCAGAACTATAAGGATTTTTCGTTTCATCAGCGCCATCCATTTCACGATTCAATGGGAAAGTCGTTAAAGCACAAAGGAATATGCTTTTCACAATGTTCATCTCCGATGGTATAATGCGCTGTCAAACCAAAACAATATACGAAATCGTGATAAAAGAACCGCACCTACGGTTAGGCTAGAAAAACTGGAACCATTCTAAAAAACACTTTTATGTGAATCATCGACACACACAATCATTCTAGAAAAGACGGGCCCCAATCCGGTTTGGATCAAGAAAACATCTTCACCATATAAATCGCATCTTCACTATAGCTCAGAAGCTTTTGAATGATCTTTCTATCCGGCAATTGCATCACAAAGCCCATTTTCTCCCAAAAAGGAGAAGACCGGTTGACCGCTACCAATGAAGCAGCCTCAAGATTTAACATATTGGCCGCATTGAAAAAATGCTGGACACCTTCTCTGGCCCATCCACTGCTACGCGCCTGTGGCAATAGTGCAAGGTCATGAAGATAAAGCGTATTACTACCAGCCGGAATATCATCAATCATGGTATTTAATGCCGGCAGTTCCTTCAATAACCATGGGTGGGCAATCAGATAACCTGCCGGTTTATTATCCAGATCCAAAACAAAACAGCTTTGCGGTGAAAGCTGCCGCTTTCTGTCCAGCACAACGGCGTCTTCAGGAAAATCAGGATGACAAATATCGGCGATCCGGCAAATATCAGCCAGATCGCCTTCAGACATTAATCGCCAACCATCATAGGTCATAGATATAGTTTTCTATTGATTCCAAAAATGTTTTCGATCCAAATCGAAACCCGTTTAGAATAGGTTTTAAGCCTGCATCATATCGAACTCAAGCGGTCGGGCCTGCTTAATGCCCTGAACCTGCAACAGTTCATCCAAAACAACCTGCGGCACCTGCGCATCAAGATAAAGAAGCGCAATAGCATCACCACCGGGTTCATTACGGCCCAATGCAAAATTGGCAATATTGACACCGTGACGTCCGAAGATCGAACCGATTGTGCCAATAATACCGGGTGTATCGGAATTGGTGATATAAAGCATATGTGAACCGGCTTCAGCGTCAAGATTGATACCCTTGATCTGGATAAAACGTGGCTTGCCATCCACAAAACATGTTCCAGCAATAGCACGGGTACGCTTTGATGTCTTAACGGTCATCTTGATATAGCCATCGAAAATACCAGACTTGTCACGCTTGACTTCCGAAACGATAATACCACGTTCCTTGACCATAATCGGTGCTGAAACCATGTTTACGTCGGCCATCTGCGGACGAATAAGCCCGGCTAAGGCGGCACTGATCAACGCACGCGTATTCATACCTGCCGTTGCACCGTCAAAGACAATCTCGACTTCCTGAATATCTTCCTCTGTCGACTGACCGACAAAAGCCCCAAGAACTTCTGCCAATTTGACAAAAGGCTTCAGACGCGGTGCTTCTTCGGCTGTGATTGACGGCATATTGATCGCATTACTGACAGCCCCTTGAATAAGGTAATCCGACATCTGCTCGGCAACCTGCAAGGCGACATTTTCCTGAGCTTCCGAAGTTGACGCACCAAGATGTGGCGTACAGACAACATTATCAAATGCAAAAAGCGGATTGTCGGCTGCCGGCGGTTCGGTTTCAAAAACATCAATGCCCGCACCGGCAACTTTACCGGATTTCAAAGCCTCAACCAGATCCTTCTCGACAATCAAACCACCACGGGCACAATTGATAATCCGCACACCATTTTTCATTTTCTGGATCGCGGCCGCATCAATGATATTGCGGGTCTTATCCGTCAACGGCGTGTGAAGGGTAATGAAATCGGCACGCTTGAACAGATCATCAAGTTCGACTTTTTCTATACCCAACTCTTCGGCGCGAGATTCTGAAAGGAAAGGATCAAAACCAATCACTTTCATTTTTAGGGCGACTGCACGGGTTGCCACAATCGTACCAATATTACCGCAACCGATAATCCCCAGTGTCTTACCGGTAATTTCAACACCCATAAAACGGTTCTTTTCCCATTTACCCGCTTTGGTTGATGCATCCGCAACCGGCAACTCCCGTGCCACTGCAAACATCATGGCGATGGCATGTTCAGCTGTTGTAATCGAATTGCCAAAAGGCGTATTCATCACAATAATACCGCGGCGTGAGGCTGCCGGAATATCGACATTATCAACACCGATACCGGCACGACCGACAACTTTGAGTTTTTTGGCTGCTTCAATCAATTTTTCAGTAACCTTGGTCGCCGAACGGATCGCCAAACCATCGTATTGGTCAATGACTTCAAGTAATTTTTCTTTGTCTTTGCCAAGATCAGGCAAATAATCGACTTCAACGCCGCGATCTTTAAAAATCTGCACGGCAGCAGGAGACAATTTATCGGAAATAAGAACACGGGGTGCCATAAGGGCCTCCATTAAAAAATAAAAGAAAGAGAAAAGATGGCGCATTCGCCATCTATGAATACACGTTTAAAGAGCGGCTTTTTCTAGCTTGAATGCCCAGTCAAGCCACAGAACCAATGCTTCCAGATCGGAAGATTCAACCGTAGCACCAGCCCAGATACGAAGGCCGGAAGGCGCATCACGATAGGCGCCGATATCATAGGCGACGCCTTCCTTATCAAGACGATTGACAATCGCCTTGGCAAAAGCAGCCTGTTTCTCGTTATCGAGTGCCCGAATTTCAGGATCGACAATAGTTAAGCAAACAGACGTATTGGAACGCGTTGCCGGATCCTTGGCAAGATTTTCAATCCATGGCGTTTTCTGGACAAAAGCATCCAATGTTGCAAAATTTTTGTCAGCACGTGCCATCAAGGCCTTAAGACCACCAAGCGACTTGGCCCATTTCAAAGCATCAATATAGTCTTCAACACACAACATAGACGGCGTATTGATCGTTTCACCCTTGAAAATACCTTCAATCAATTTGCCGCCCTTTGTCATGCGGAAAATTTTTGGCATCGGCCATGAAGGCGTATAGCTTTCCAGACGGTCAACGGCCCGCGGGCTTAAAATCAAAATACCATGGGCACCCTCACCGCCCAGCACTTTTTGCCATGAAAATGTCACGACATCGAGCTTGGCGAAATCGAGATTTTGCGCAAAAGCTGCCGATGTTGCATCACAAATGGTCAGACCATCACGATTATCAGGAATAAAATCGGCATTCGGCAAGCGTACACCCGATGTTGTACCATTCCATGTAAAGACAACATCACGGTTAAAATCAACATCACTCAAATCCGGCAACTCGCCGTAAGGCGCATTGAATGTACGCACATCAGCCAATTTGAGCTGCTTGACAACATCGGTAACCCAGCCTGCGCCAAAGCTTTCCCATGACAACATATCAACGCCGCGCGCACCCAAAAGCGACCAAAGAGCCATTTCAACGGCACCTGTATCGGATGCCGGTACAATGCCGATCCGATAATCGGCTGGTACCTGCAATACTTCACGGGTAAGATCAATCGCTTCAGCCAGCTTGGCTTTGCCAATCTTGGCACGATGGGAACGGCCCAATGGCGCATCAGCTAAAGCCTCAGGCGTCCAACCGGGACGCTTGGCACAAGGACCAGAAGAAAAGTTGGGATTATTCGGGCGTAGGCCCGGCTTATTCAGATCAGTCATTAGTCTACCCTTTCAGATAGGAAGCCTCTCGTTGGGGAGAGGTGGCCCACTGACCCGTCTAATAGAAGTTTTTAAAAAAAACAAGTAAAATAAAAACGAACAACTATTATTTCGTTGGGCAGATAGAACGAATGAATGCATCAAGGTCTGTCGTTCCAAACCATGGGTTATCGGGTAATTCAATTTCATGATTGATATTTGCTAAAGCCATATTGGCATAGGATAAAGCGGCAGCTTGTGAAAAACCAAGCGCGCGATAAGCCGGTTGAAGGTGTTCCTTCGCTATAACATTCAGCTTTATTGCTTTGCCAAAAAAGGAACTGAAAGATTGTTTGACATCCCCTATACTGTAGCGTTTTGGCCCTTCTACGTAATAGCGTTCGGATCGCGCCTTGCTTAATAGAATTTGTGCACAATAATCGCCAACATCCTGCGGCGCAACCATCGGCATAACAAGATCCTCAGGGTAGAAGCTAGTCATTACACCTGTCTGACTGATTTCATCAAATGCAGACTTCCAGTTAGACATTAAAAATGCTGAACGAACAATACTGACATTGGTACAAACCAGTTCGACAGCATGCTCCAATTGATAAAGCGTGCCAAGATCCCCAATATGCTTACCAAACTGGGCACCGTAGGTCGACAAGACAACAACATGTTGCAAATCACTATCTATCAAAGCATTTTTGATAGAATCAATTGTTCTTATTTCCTCAATATCCGGATCACATTGAACGCTTGCTGGCGGATTAAGAACGAATAATCGGTTGCCTTTCGAAAACACGTCGCGCAAACGCGCCGTGTCATGCAAGTCAACGACAACGACTTTCGCACCTTTCTGCTTTAAAGTTTCAGCTTTTAGTGCATTGCGCGTCATTAGCATGACGGGTTCACCACGCTCGATCAAAGCATTTACAACAGCTGAGCCGATATGGCCTGTTCCACCCATAATAATATTCACAATCTTAATACGTCCTTGTTTGATATGGTAGCTTAATAACACAATATCGATGATAGTTTTTGTCAGCAGTAAAACGAATAAACCACGTTATTTGATTCCGTTCCCCTTTGATGATGAAAAGGGCCTGTTTTTCAAATCAGACGCTTTGGCCGCAGGAGTCGTCATCAAGCACTGTCAAATCTCAATAAAAAAGCGGCTTACATGCCGCTTTTCTGTATACCTGTCCCGAATGGATCAGGCCAACCGTCGAGAAACGATTTTAGTCAACGCACAAAGATCAACGGCAAAAGCGCGAATTCCTTCGGCCAACTTTTCGGTTGCCATCGCATCTTCATTCAAATGCCAACGGAAAGCTTTCTCATCCATAATAATTTTTTCAACCGCAGTGACATTATCAGGTGATAATTTCCGTTCAAGCGTGCCCTGATCACTATCAAGAACATCTAAAAGTGCGGGGCTAATTGTCAACTGGTCACAACCGGCCAAGGCTTCGATTTCACCGACATTGCGGAAAGAGGCGCCCATCACAATGGTCTTGATGTCATGTGCCTTATAATAATGATAGATATTGCGCACCGACTGAACACCGGGATCTTCTTCACCCACATATTCACGCTGGTTCTTATTTTTGTACCAGTCATAAATACGACCGACAAAAGGTGAAATAAGAAACACACCGGCATCGGCACACGCAACAGCCTGTGCCTGACAGAAAAGCAGTGTCAGATTACAGTTGATCCCTTCCTGTTGCAAAATTTTCGCGGCCTGAATACCTTCCCATGTCGCAGCCAATTTGATGAGAATACGATCTCGCTCAATTCCGGCTTGATGATAAGCGGCAATAATGGCACGTGCCTTTGTTATTGAGGCCTGAACATCAAAAGAAAGATTGGCATCGACTTCGGTCGAAATGCGTCCCGGTACGTGCTTGAGCAATTCAAGACCGACAGCAACAGCCAAACGATCCGCCACCGCTTGCGAGACTGCCTCTTTACTACCGTTTTGGCTTTTACCCCATTTTACCGCCTGATCAAAAATTTCACTGAAACTTTCAAGCTCCAATGCTTTCAACACAAGTGACGGATTGGTTGTGCAGTCAACCGGTTTCAGACGTGCAACAGCTTCCATGTCCCCCGTATCAGCAACAACCACAGTCATTTTACGTAGCTGGTCCAGTTTTGATACCATTTCATACATCCCCTCTAAAAACGGTAGCCTATACCACCACTCAAAAATATTTTTTGCATGATTTCTGATGACCATACAACCATAATCGACAATGCACAGGCTTGGCGGCCCAAAACACATCAATTATGTTTCACAATTCTCGCCTTCCAATACTGTAATATCATATCAATACATGTCATACTTAGTTTATCGCTCCTGACAATCTCTCAGGCTTTGGCAATTAATACTCAAGCCGATTTTGACGATTTAATAAATAATGGAACCGGCGCAGTTAATGGTGCAGCCAAGGCTGATCTTAGTGGCCATATCATTTATAATGGGTAAGATGACATCTTAAATTACGACGGCTTGAAAGCAATGAATTACCCACCGGTACTGGTACGCCTAAGGGGCATAAAAATATTATCTAACTATTTGCTTTTCAATGACTAATTTATCAATCGATCTCAAGATGTGGCTCAATAACTGCCTCATTATGGGGCACAGTAAATTGCCTCTTCATCATAACAGATTTATCGAAAAAGACAATGTTATCTAAAGCGTAGATTTTATGTTTTCTACAGACACATGACATGCTGAAAATCCTCGACTTGCGCCACAAACCGGCTTTGGCCATTGATTGTCATCTCATTAAAATATAGGGCTGGCCGCTAACAGCTGTCTCGACGGCTCCTAGCTTGCATTCAATCAATGGCATGTTTGCCTCCTGTTGTTTTTGAAAGAGTGGACGGTTGCCTGTTTGATCGGGGGGCAGGCAACCGTCCGACAGGGCGTGGGCAGAGCAATTCCTGAAAAGTGGGAACCGGTTTTCAGATAAGAATTGCGAAAAACAAAATCTTGGAGAAAATCGGTAGTCCAACAAAAGCAAGATTTTCTCCAATGCGCCCTGTATGGGAACTCAAGACCTGATGAAGAGTGTAATGGAGACCGCGCCAGCGGCAGGCGTTCCACCGGTGATCTTCAAGCCGATGGAACGTTCAACATTTGACGAAGCAATGCGATAGGCGCTGGCCTTGTCAGGCTTGATAACCCCGCCTGCCGTGCCGATAGCGCAGGCGGCAAATAGTTCTTTGCCGCACTCACGCTGTTTTGACGTGTCGCCTGATGTTCCGGTCATGATACCGGCATCGAAACTAATCCCCACCGCATCGGCAAAGATCGTGCAGTCACAGATCATGTTGTTCTGCGGCAATACACCGATTTCAAGATAGATAAAACGCATCTCGTCAATATATTTCGACCAGTAATCGGACAGGCGCGCACGGGCAATCTTGCGGATATTATGGATGGTGCGCTTGCGGCTCATTTTACCACCAGCCGAAACACCGTGGCACAACTGGTCGATCTGCACTTCATCCGAGAAGAATTTGAGATTTTCTTCCTTGCCTTGCAGGCGGTTGTCACCGGCGGTCGGCTTTTGCCTCAATTGGACGGACAGGTCATAGCTGATCTTGTCACCGGCATCCTGTTCCAGATCGGTAAGCTGCTGGATAACGGCATTGTCATCGGTGGAAACGAATTTGCGGTCAAAATAGCTTTTCTTGACAGTATCAATGAACAGCAAACCCGACCACCGTTTGGCGGCTTTGGGGTCGCCAAGAGGGATATTGGTAACGGCCATAATAAGTGCCTCTCCTTCGATCGTGAAAGAAAGCACTTTCTGCGCTTATGTTGGGAAATGGGGCAGCACATTTTGCGCTGCTTTGTTTTCAATACGCGATTTTTGATTGTTGCGCAATGGCTTTGCATTTGCACCATCGGTTATGGGCAGTTTTGTCAAAGCACATCCAAGAAGGTTTCACTTGCGCCACTACGCAATTACCAGATGATTGCTGGCTTGATGCGGAGCGGTTTTGTGACAGGCAGCACCTGCACGCCGTTGCCGATGAATACCGGAATGGTGGTGATAATCATCTCGTCAATCAAACTGGCATCGGCAAATTGAGCGGCAGTCTTGCCACCACCCAATAGCCAAACATCTTTGCCATCGGCCATATGCCTTGCTTCATCGAATACGCTTTCTATTGGCTGGTTGATAAAACGAATATCAAGCCCGTCCGGTGATGATAAATCCCGATGCGTCATGACAAGGCATGGCCGTTTTTGATAAGGCCATTTATCATGAAATCCCCATATCCATTCATAGGTATTCGCCCCCATGATAATGCAACCGATCTTGTCATAGAAATTTGCATAGGGCGTTGCATCAGGACCGAGAACAAAGTTCTCCAGCCAATGCAACGAACCATCTTCCGAAGCACTGTACCCGTCCAATGACATGGCGACGTAGTAATAGAGTTTCATCTTTTTGAACATATTTTTAAATTGCGTTACTTAGCTATAACGTGCTGAAGGAGACATGATTTTCATGCTCAAGCGGCTGGATGTCGTGTAATATGCGTGCGGAGCAGAGTTTTTGACTGCACATCGGTCAGAAATGGACCAACTGATGTGATTTTTTGGCATTGTTTTTCTTTGAAGGTGCAGTTTGTATCATGGGAAGAAATAGATTGAATTGGTTTTGTAGCGAAACTCAAAACGTGTGCTTTGGATGTTATATTACGGCAAGCTCAAATCTGCGGTTTATTGTTTAATGTGTGCTATCAGCTTCAGTCACCACGCAAATCCCACCAGATGTTCCTCCATTTTCTAGCGCTGTATGAGCATCATTCAACCTGTCAAAACTGAAAATGTTAGGCGGAGTTTTAGTAAGGAATTTCTCAAATATTCTGAAAACGGAAGCGGCTGACTTACGATATGATTCGGGATGAGCGCAGAAACTCATGGCACTAGGCCTTGCAAATATACCTTGTTTTATTGATGCAATATCCAATTGGTTTATTTGTCCAGCTATCCATCCGATGCTGGCTAATAGGCCAAAACGTTTAAGGTATGAAAAATTTTGATAAAATGAATCCCCACCTATTCCGTCAATGATATAATCAACACCAAGGCAATTGGTGTCCTTCATGATATCATTGGTAAAGTCCTTGCCTCGACCAATCAGGACTTTATCGACGCCTATCAATTTAGCTTTTTCGGCTTTTTCTTCATTGCTGACCGTACCAATAACATATGCTCCAAGTGATTTTGCATAAGGCACTAAAACAGTTCCTAAACCACCAGATGCCGCATGAATTAAAAGAATATCACCAGACTTTACCCTATAAACATGTTCAAGCAGCATATGTGCTGTATAAACACGTAGAAGATTGGCTGCAACAATCTGGTCAGTGAGGGAATCTGGGATTTTTATTGCCCGCCATTCTGGAAGAATGCGGCGTGTGGTGTAACCGCCTATGTATCCTGTATAAGCTATTCGATCTCCCACACAAATATCGTTTACTTGTGGGCCTATTGCCTCAACGAGGCCAACGCCTTCAACTCCTGGAATAAATGGGAGAGAGAAATTATATAGACCTTGACGATGGTAAATATCTAGGAAATTTACTCCAAAAGCTGTCTGTCGCAAGAGAACTTCATTTGCTTTCGGTGAGGACACCTCAATTGGTGTAATAGCTAGTTTATCAACACCACCGGACTCATTTACAAAATAGGCCTTATCCATATCAATCTCCTTTAAGACTTGTATATGGACAAAGTAAAATGATAGTAAATTATCGAAAACTAAACATTTTATGGGAATTATTTAACATTGTTTAATTGGGAAAATCTTAAATATTTGTTGTGTTTCGCCAACTTGGGGACTCTTTCAAAGACTGCCAACTTGTTAGGAGTTGAGCATGCAACCGTATCACGACGCATAGAGGCGCTTGAACGTGAACTAAATATTCCGCTTATTGATAAAAGAGGCAAGCGATGGAAGCTTACACCGGATGGAAAAAAGCTAATCGCATTATCAATGAATATTCCCTCGCAGATGAACCAAATTAATTTACTCTCTGCCAGCAGAAAGACAATTTCAGGAACCGTCACTATAAGTGCGCCGCCTGCCTATGCCGTTGCCAAGCTTGTTAAGCCGTTGGTAAAGCTACAAACACAATATCCTGACCTTTCGATCCAACTCATTGGCAGTACGGATATAGCGGCTTTAAATAGTGGAGAAGCTGATATTGCTATCAGACTAAGTCGTCCTGAAGAAGGAGATTTAATTATCTCACAAATTGACACAATGGTAATTCGCCCCTTTGCATCTAAAGAGTATATGCTTACTAAAAATGATAAGGAAAGAAATTTTATCGGTTACAATCAGTCAATGTCTTCTGCCCCCCAACAGCAGATTTTGAAAGAGTTGGCTAAGTCAAGAAATTTTGATTTCTTATCCAATTCTATTGAAATACAGATGCAAGCTGCCATTGAAGGAGGTGGTATTGTTATGTTACCTGATTTCATGGTAAACGATGGTCAATTAGTGCCTGCTTATCCTGATGTGGTGCCAATAATTAGGAAAATATGGCTTGTTGTGCCTTCTGCAATAAGAAATTCTCCTGCAATAGATGCTGTCATCAAAGCCATTAAATCCTAGTATATTTGTGCATATTGTTGAATTTTGTTCCTTCCAGTCTTTTGGCTGCTCAGGTTGAGATATTCAATGCCACCATATTTGAAATACCATTTATAAAACTTCGCATTGCTGATCCCATGACGGCGGCACAACTCAACCGCTGTCATGCCACTTTGATGCTCCTTCAATATCCCGATAATCTGCTCTTCGCTAAACCGGCTCTTCTTCATCTCGTTCGTCTCCTAAACAGAAAACAAACTAACTTAAGACTGAGGATAATCCACGGGGCAAGGTCAAGGGCTATCTCATGGGCAGGCTTATAGGTAAAGCCAAGCGCTTCTGCCCGTTTTCTGACAGCTTCATAGCGGTTTCGGGCGCGATCAACATCATCGCCGCTTAATAGGCCTGACCAATAGCGGTTATCGGCTTCTTCAAACATATCGCGCTTTGCGCGCGCTTCGGCGAGATCAAAAGTTTTTAGCGAAATGCGCACATGCGGCGCTCTTTCATCCATATGTGCAATTTCAAATGGGACACGGCGTTTATAGTAAAATCTGGAACCTCTTTTGACCAGAAATCTGTCCTCTAGGTAAGGACGCGTTTTCATCCTCATCACTTCCTCAAAACAATTTGTGGCCCAGTTTGTGGCCCACTTTGGGGCACAAAAGCGCCGTGTTTCAAAAAACACTCTGAAATAAATCAATAATTATCTTGGGAAATCAAATGGTTATGTAGGGCAATACTGGTACGCCTAAGGGGAATCGAACCCCTGTTTCCGCCGTGAGAGGGCGGCGTCCTGACCGCTAGACGATAGGCGCATACTGTGCATTTCTTAGGCCTATGAAACCAAAAACACAAGATGACGATCTACATCTTGTCAAAAAAAGAAATTATTTTTGTTTGATAGCTGGACAGAGGCGAATTTAATGTTATAACGCGAGCCGCTTATGCTCTTTATATGTTTAAAGAACATATATGCCCAGATAGCTCAGTTGGTAGAGCAGCGGACTGAAAATCCGCGTGTCCGTGGTTCGAATCCGCGTCTGGGCACCATTCCTCTTAAAATTATTCAATAAATACAATAACTTAAATGATGTAATTTTATTTCAGTCCACCCCTTAGTCCACCTTGGTGACCTCGCTAGGAAACTGTCATGCGCTGGTTTCAACACTCACCTTACCAATCTTATGAAACCACAAGCGAATGTTTGATTTTCCAATGCGTTCATAAGGTTTCAACCCAAACCAAAATGAAGTTTTCAAAATTTCAAACAAGCTAAAATATCGGGGGCAGCGTTCCCCGCACCCTGAAAGAGCAAAACAGGGTTCCTAAATTTTATTGGCTGGCTATTGGTGCTGTGATACCAGCGCATCTTCAAGGCGATCATAGATCAATGCCCTGAGTGTTGCCCTCACAGGCCAAGGGCGGCAAGCTATGGCCTTCTGTCTCAGTTCTCCTAGAGGGATAGTGTCAAAGGCATCCAATACGACACCACCTTTCTCCATCCAATCAGGGCGCTGGTGGAATATATCGGCTATGGCTGCAATAGTATCAGACCATAATTCATCACGGTTGTTCTTGGTTTGCCTGATACATCTCAAAACAAAGACAAGAAAGCCATCGCCATGTTCTGCCCTGATAGCCTTCATAGTGCCTCGGGCATGGGACTGGGCGGCTTCCCTTCTGCGATAGACAGGGATAAGCTTAATCCCCAGACCATCACATAGACTATCAAGCTTGCCTTTTGCCATGCTGGGAAACTCTAATCCTTGAAATGATAACTTGACCAAACTTTAACAGGGAACTGGAAGACTGATTTGCCTTTTATCATATTTGAGAATCACTGCCAAACCTTGCGACTTCATAGCATGTTTATTAACATTTTTGATTATGCAGCGCTGGTCTATGGCGCTTGGCTCTATGGAGTAGATAGACGATTATCGCTTTTTATAGGGCTGTAAAGATATTGGCTTTTGAATAGCATTGAGAAATGCCTTTCCCTTTCTGGTTTAACGTTTCAGTTTCTGTTTTCCTTTTCTTTTTTTGTTTCTGTATCCGTATACGTCTCTGTATCTATATATCCATACCCATTCCATACCCTATGCAATGCCATTACCTGTCATAACCTCGACTATCTGCTCTGGCAGACATCTTCTCAGCCTCAATCGCATCTAGTTCTTGTCTGGCATGATCTCGTATGGCTATGGAAACGATATCATCAACAACGCTGTGCATTCCCTTGACATGCTTCGGGCTTGCTGGCTCATTATGCACAAACCACCGACAGACAAAAACCTCTTCTGTCTCATCATCAAAGATAATAAGACCGGCCTGTATGAGTTCATCACGGGCTTGCCTGTATGAGATTTCTGACCAATTTAAATCTGTTAGCGCATATCCCTCTGGTATCTGGTGGACACCAGCCAATGTCTGATGCTGATTGGTAATATAATAAAGGTGCAAAAGCTGAGCGCTCTCACTGACAGACTTAAACCGCTTTGATCTCCAGAGCGCTGGTGACACCATTGAGAATTTTCTTCCTTTTGCCATTTATTGCGCCCTTGCTTTGATAAGATTGGCTTCGACTATGGCCTTGGTGGCCTCCATTGCCGTCATCTGAAAACGTTTTTTTAATACGGGCACAACAGCCCCTTCAAGCCGTGGCTCTCTTGTTGCCAGCCATAGGGCGGCTTCCTTGATCTTATTACTCATGGCCGTTTCTCGCTTTCAGTGTTTGCCGGATTGCGCTGGTGACTTTTCTCAGATCGGGCAAGCTTTGAAGCATCCTATCTAACGCCTGAGAGGGAAAAACAACAGACTGGAATTTATCACTTTCAGGGTATGGAAACCCCTTGGCATATTTGGCCTTGGCCGTTTCCTCTATACAACGTGAAAGCATATCCTCGGTGTTTTCAGACCAGCGTTCGATATAATCCAGAGCATCGTTCAAAGTGTGTTTCTTATCCATGAGCACGGTTCCTTTCTGCTGTCATTCCAACAGGGGCAGAAAGCCTAGCCTCAGCCCATGCGTCCAAATCTTCCAGACGATAAAGGGGGACACGTCCAGCATATTGCATGATCGGACCACCACCGCGACAGGCATAGGTGCTCAAGGTGGAAAGCGTGAGTTCAATTCCGTATTTCTCAACCAGATAGGCCGGAACGTCTTTTCTGCGTAAACGGGGACGCCACATCATAATAATTTCTCCCTTTCTTGTATTTGTGTGATGATTGCCTTGGCTTTGAAAAGCCGATCTTTTGATACATTACAGACTGACTGAATAGCTCCACATTCCCAGCCTTGAAGGCCGTGAGCACTTAGAAAGATACAATCCACCAATGATATAACCTCGTCCAGATTATCAATGATGTTGATTGCTTGTGAGGATATGTTTTGTTTTTGGCTGTTCATATTCATGCCTCCATGCCAGTGATACGGGGAAGCCTCTCAAGCACCTGCAATGAAATAGGGTCTATTTCCGGTTTTAACTGGGCACAGAGACGGATTAGGACATTTCGGGTACGGCAATAGCTGCGCCCTCTCCATTGCGTCCCATGCCATGTTTTTTTTGAACATTGAATAATCCACTGAATGCCATCACGACATTCAATCACACGCCATTGCGAATTAAGAATAGCGACAACAGAATGATAATTATTATCACTCTCTCGGTGGCTTCTTGCCAAGGCTTCGCCACCCATGCTAAATACAGCTTGGTTCATTAAATAATCTCCATTTTTTCCGATTTGGGGTTGTTGAACTCAGCGTGGAGAGGTTGCCGCCTCTGCCACGCTTTTTTTATTTTGTAATCATAATACTATTGACCCTGATTGATGAATCATTAACCACAATGATATGCTAAGCATACTATTGCGTCAATATTGATGATATGTCAAGCCTATCATAGTCAATAAACGAGTTTCAAGATGTCTAAAATAGTTCCAAGCCGTGGCTCAGACCAGTTTGTAGTTCGCTTCCCTGAGGGAATGAGAGACGCACTTAAAAAAGTTGCGGAAGCAAATGGGCGTTCTATGAATGCTGAAATTCTCGCTAGGTTAGATGAAACTTTCACAGACGTATCAGAAAATGAAATAATTCTAGCAACAATTAAGGGCTCCATTGCAGCAACCATAACAATGATAGAAATGGAAAAAGAAGAAGGGTATCAGCATTTCAGCGAAGATTTTTGCGAAGGCGCCAAAAGAACTGTCATGACGATAGTTGAGGCATTGCAAGGGAAGTTTAACGGGTCTGTTGATTATGAAACTTTCGTTGCAAACTTTGACCCTACGATAGATGATCTTCGTTAATGCCCCAGCGGTATATTATCCCTCATTGCTAGCCGAAATAGGTCACCAATACAAAATTGGATTTTTTCCCAAAACGGGCAAAAACCTCACAAGGTGTTGCCATGATGGCAATGCCTTTTTGTAGAGTAATGGTTTTTGGGAGAATACCAAAACACTTATCGGGGTAACAGATAATCACTTCGAGTTTTTTCCAATTCTGAAATAAATCGGGTTCGCGCTTTGCTTTCCAGAACAGGATTGCAATTAATTGCACAGGCATGGTTGTTATTTTTCGCCCAAATGGGCAAAACCTCAACCTGAGAAAACCTGATATGTTTTTCCCTATTTTGTACAACAAAAGCACAGAGTTTTTGAATCGACTTTTAAAATCCCTTGTGTTTATATTTGGCGATTGATGAAGGGAATCAAAGATGGTGGCAGAAGTTATAACTGCAATTAATTCAATCAAAAGTGCAGCCGATATTTTGAAAACACTGATAAATGTTCGGGATACCAATATGATCAATGGCGCTGTTGCTGAGGTCAATTCCCTACTGATCAATGTCCAAAATGAAGTCCTCCAAGTCCAAGTGCAAAACGCAGAGTTACTTGCTAGAAAACGAGAACTTGAGAATGAGCTAAATAATCTTACAGGCTGGGAAACTGAGAAAAATAGATATTTACTCAATGAGCTCTTTCCGAATTTGATTGTTTATACGCTCAAAGATGAAGAAGCCCAATCTGAGCCCAAGCACCACCTTTGCCCACAGTGTTTTAATGCTGGCAAAAAATCAATCATACAGTGTGTAGGTGATAATCGTGAAGGTTATCAAAATTGGAAGTGCTTTCAGTGCGATTTTAATATCGAATACAACACCAACAACAGTAGCTATAAATATACTCGCGTGCCACGTCCAAACGCTTGGGGATTATAAACGATAGCCCGTGAATTGCATCAATATTGCTTTCCAGTAGGTCTGTGTTATATCACTTTGTAAAAGGTGGTGAGCGCTTTTTCATGTGGGCGGGGCTTTCGCCCCACCCTTTTGTTAGAAATTGATAATCAATTCGATATGTGCAAAATATAAATTGACTTTCAATCTAATCTTCCTGAATTTCAAGCGCCTCACCACCTTTCCATTTTGTCATATTTTCTAGTCAGTCTCATGAGTGTGCTCCTTCCTTAGCATTGCTGACGTTTTAATTTTTCTCATGTGCAAGCAAATGTTATTGCACAACTGTTACGACTTATTTTATAGCGCCCTGTTCACGCGATTCATGACGGGATAAAAATATTTTTCATATTCTTTTTGATCTTGGCACTGGCGGCGTGACTGATTGTTCATTTCCATAAACCTGTCCTCACAAGCCTAGCACGGGCACCGTGCCCGTGTAGCTACCTTTTACGATCATTCCATCACCTTAAGCACGGGCGGCGCGCCCGTGTTATAAAAACTATTCATCAGTGGTTCAGGAAATTTTCTTTAGGATGTCTCAAATTGTCTATTAAATCTGACTTGGGGCAAGCTAATGCGATTTTGGTTTCTAATATTTCCGCTCTTTTGTTTGATATTGGCTCCATCTGCATCTTATGCACAATCATGCACTAAGATCGACAATGACAACCTGTATAATTATTGCCGTGCTAAAAAAGGTGAAATTGAAAGATGCGACTATATAACCGACACAGATAAAAGGCGCTTCTGCCAAGCTGAATTGCAAGGCAAGCGCTGCTTTGATGTCTTTGATAATGATCTTTATTCCTATTGCATGTCCAAAAAAGGGACTGACCGATGCTACGATATACGAGACAAGGATATGCGTGCGCTCTGCAAGTCAGAGACAAAACGGGAAAGCTGCAAAGAGCTTATTTTTGATAATGACCTATATTATTTCTGTCTGTCTATGCAGGGGAAAAAACGGTGCAGTGAAATTGACAATGAAGATCTCAGGTTATTTTGTAAAGCAATCTATTGACGCCCTAGCAATATCCCTATTTGCCACATAGAGCATTGTACAGGACGCATGAAGGTTTTTTTGGGTAGTAAACCAACGTACAATGAAAGCTTTCTGAGGCCGACTTTTTAAATCAATAAAAAAGCGCCAGTCAATATGACCAGCGCCCTTTCACTATCTGCCAGTATTTTGCTACTGTACGGTTCCGTCAATGTTCCATATCGGTTTTGCGGTGCCATGCTCATGATAGGCTATTCCGGCAGTCATGGCATAGTCAAACATTGCTTGTCTTACCATCTGATTGGTCTGAAACTTGTTGTTCAATGCCAGCATGGCAGACCGAACGCTGTCTGACAGAATAGCCCCTTGACCAATCTCAAAGGCAAGGAAAATCCCTATCTGGGGATTGCCGCCCATAAGATACCAAAGCACATTACCAACCTCAATGTCATTGACCAGCCTTTCAATATCTGGGGGCAATAAGTCCTGTTCCTGATTGTCGTTCATCCCAACATTTCCCATTTGCTGCGTTCTTCACTCATGCGGCTTGGCTATTGCGGCTTTCGCTGGCTTTTTCGATAACACCCATAATATCGAAACGCTTCCATCTTGATAATGCGCCAAACTTCATGGCTGGGGGAACCGTACCATCCTGCACCCGACGCCAGAAAGTCGGAACACTCACATGCAGTATCTTGGCGCATTCCTTCACCGTCAAAAGTGTCTCATCATTGTTCATTGTCATGCCTTTCCTTTACCATTGATATGACATGTATAATGGAGCTTTTAGATGACAAGATAAAGAGGCGATAGAGATCGCTTTACTATATGTTTTTATTGATCTTATTTCATTTTCATTGCGCTGATTTCAACGTCTTTCAATAAATTTGAAACACTGAGACATTTTACCCTAGAATGACTATGAATAAATCTATCCTTGTGCGCTGGTGGCATCCTTGAAAGGAATAATTTCGCCATTCTTGCCCGTGACATGATGTGCCCATCTTTCCATTAACGCCCTGCGCTGGTCGATAAAATCAGTACGCCTATAAGCGCGTTCGACACTGCCACCCACAACGTGGCCTAAAACCGTCTCAGACACGTCATGGGGGGCGTTGGTGGCTTCTGCCAACCAATCCCTTAAACTGGAACGGAACCCATGCGGACGCGCCTCTAAACCAGCGCGTTCCATGTATCGGGACATAGACATATCAGACAACACACCTTTGCGAACATTCGGAAACAGATAGCCATCACGAGATAGCTTCCTTGCTTCCTCAATAACAACCAGCGCTTCACCAGACAAAGGAACACGAAACTCTGTCGTTGCGTCCTTACGCCCCTTCATGATCTCGGCTGGTATCGTCCATATATCGCCTTCTATCTGGCTTTCATGGATATGACGCAAAGGGGCAGAACGAACGCCTGTGAGAATAAGCAGCTTTAACGCCAGTTCTGTTATTGAATGCCCTTTGAGGCTTTCATAGAAGGCTGGAACCTCTCGCCAGTCCATTGCCGGTATGTTCTGGGCTTTGTGTCTGGTTTTACCCAACAAGGCACGAGCTTTCATAGTTGCTTGCAAGTCTACATCAAGCCCCAGAGCGGCGGCATGTTTGAGACAGATATTCAACCGGTTCATGGCTTTTCGCGCTGTGTCTGCCTTATCGTGCCAAATAGGTGCCAATGTATCGCGAATGTCTTTCTGGTCTATCTCTGAAACGGGGATATGCCCCAGCTTTGGCAATACGTGCAATTCCAAAGGGGTAAACCAGCGCCCTGCCTTGCCATCGCCCTTTAATTCGGCTTTACGAGCTTCAAACGCATCATGAGCAATATCACGCAATAGGTGCAAACCACGCACCGCATCGCGTTTCTGTCTATCCCTCACCTTGATAGGGTCTTGATTAGCCCTGACAGCCTCACGCCATCTTTCGGCGGCTTGCCTTGCCTCTTTCAATGAAACATCTTGGATAGAACCCAAACCCATTTCACGGCGCTTGCCATGAATGGTATAGCGCAAAACCCACTTGGCTCCCCCATCATTGGCTTTGAACAACCATAGACCAGCGCCATCGTTGTATTTGCCAATTCCTAGCGTTTCCACTTCCTTGACAGTGAGTCGGTTTATAGCCCTCATGCCAATACCTCCAAAAGCCATGTTACCAGTCCACCCCTTAGTCCACCTTTTGAAGTGCGCTAGGGTGATAAAGAATGATAAATAATGGCTATGAACGAAACACGAACAGGCAATAAAGTCAACGAGTTTGATAAGGCATGATAAAAGATGAATTATGCTGAAATATCAATGATTTGCCGCGTCTGGGCACCACCTTTTTACAAACGGTGCCGCCGAATAGCTTGGGTGCCTTCCACGATTAAAACAACAATCGCAAGCCAGACAAATAAATAGGTGATCCACTGCGTGGACTCTATCTTTTCGCCCAAAACCAGAGCAACCACCACAAGAAGAACCGGCTCAACATAACTTAACAGGCCAAAGAGCGCGAGGCTCAATATCTGGCTAGCGGTCAACATCAACGAAACAGCCACAACACTGATTACACCAAGGCCGACAATCAAAAGCCCCATATGAAGCGTAATCTGTGAAGGCGAAAGACCACTTTTAGACGTCGCCAATATCCAGAAGACAACCGGAAGGCTGATCATCATATCAATTAAAAGCCCTCCCAAATTGGCTGTGCCAATCACTTTGCGCAAACCATAATAGAGGGGGTAACCCACGGCGACAACAAAAGCAGGCCACGATATTTGCTCGGCAAAAAAGATTTCATTGGCAACGCCGATAATCGCCAGCCCACAAGCAATCATCTGCAAGGGTGTTATTCTTTCGTGAAAAACAACACCCGAAGTAAAGACCAACGTAATCGGCAACAAAAAATATCCCAATGAAACATCAAGCGCATGACCAGCATTGGGTGCCCACATAAAAAGCCAGAATTGCACCCCCAGAAAAAGGGCCGACAATGGCAATAACAGCCATAAAAGCGGTTCATACTTCAATCTAGAAAAAATGGTTGTAACCATATGCCAGCGTCGCGTTGCAAGAAGCAAAACAGCCAAAAAAGGAATAGTCACGACAATACGCCAGGCATAAATCGACTCTCCGCTTAAATCACGCATCAACGAAGAATAGAAATACATAATAGCAAAACCAACACAGGCCCCAAGCGAACACAAAACGCCTCTAACACTATTTAACGACGCCATTTATTGGCCCATCAACATTGGATTTCTGGACATATTTCTACTTTCGATCGGGCGCCATCATTGCCAATATACGTTTTCCAACCCTATTCATATCCTGACAAACCTATTGGGTCTAGCGGCATAAAGAAAACATCCAATGCTGCCTATCTATACTTTTCAATGCCCTGAAGAACCTGTAAATATTGCTTATTATAACAGGATAATGCGATGCATCGGTTGATATTTTTATGTTTCTTGAGCCTCTTGATACCAGCAGGATGTATGCATAAAACCATCACCGGCGGGGGATATCTCACGCGGCACCAAGAAGCCCACATTCTGCTGGATGTTCCGCCTCCCAAAACAGGAAGTGCACAACAAAAACGCGACCAACAAATTTTTCTCGATACAAGAAAACTTGAAGGTTCTGCCCGTTGGCAGCAAGCCATTTATGACAACAAGCTTGATGCACCGACATTGACAGCGGGCTTTCAAAAGGCGATCGTCCACCCCCTACCAAAAGAAAAGGAACAAGCTTTTAATGCTTTGCTGATCAAGACCCATGAAGATACAGCGCGTCTAGTACGTCACTCTAAAAAACTTTATCGTCAACCACGCCCCAACGCGCTTTATGGCGGCAAGACATGTGTACCAACCGGTGGTTACGACTACCCATCAGGCCACGCCATGGCTGGCTGGACCACAGCCCTGCTGCTAACAGAACTTTATCCTGAGCGCAAAAAACAAATATTCGCCCATGCCCGTCACTTTGGTCAAAGCCGCGTCATATGCGGTGTACACAGCATGAGTGCAGTAGAAATTGACGAATATTACGCTAAAAAAATATTTGAAAAAATAAAACAAAAGCCGTCATTCAAACGCGATTTAGAAAAGCTAAAAACGCAGAATAACTTATAATAACCATCAATTTCATTTTTTTGAAAAATCAATATTGAAAATACTTTTTCCTAAAAAATCGAATTTAATTTTCTTAAAAGGAAAGAAATTTATGTAATATAAATGAATGATATTTTTTATTTTTATAATATTTCTTTTGTAATTATTATCTATCTGATCTTCTATCAAATTTAAATATTCATATTTTTTATCATAAAATAAATTTTTAGCTTCAAAAAGCATTGTATTATTAAATGCATTTAAAATTTTTTCTTTATTTTTAATGCTATTTTCATCATGCCAACGATAAGAAAATAAAACCTCATCGAGATATTTCATCTTTCCAATCTTCGACAACTGTAAAAGCATATACCAATCTTCCAACGGAGCAGAAGGATTATAGGCATCCGTCTTATCCAGCGCATCCTTGCGGATTAAATAACCGTTGGGGATATAATTGCCGCGGATAAGTGTTTTATAGGAACCAAACAGATCGGAAAAAAACTCAACATCCGGCCTAGAAGATTGTAAAAAACTGCCAAAAGTTTTATATATAAAATCAATGCCATGGCCTGATTTCTGTTTAGCATTCCAGTGGACAGGATGGGAATATGCATCAATCATTTCATTATCGCCGACAGCCAATACATAAGCATCGTCAAATTTTAAAGAAGCATGTAATTTCCTTAAAGCTTCCGGCTTCAAACAGTCATCTGAGGCAAGGATGCTAATATAACGGCCTTGGACCATTGATAAAAGTCGCCGGCAGGTTGCCGCTGTTCCTTTATTCTCCTGATGAATATATAGATAACGTACAAACCGTTGAAGGCAGATAGTCTCCAACTCACGCAAAATGTCCAAAGTTGTGTCTGATGAGCCATCGTCAATAATGATCAACTCAATATTGGCATAAGACTGATCGATAACCGACTGGATCGATTCACGTATATATCGCGCGTGATTATAAGACGGAATAAGAACAGAAATAAGATCGGTCAATAAACCACCTTCTACAACAAGCTTTTAATAACACGGGCAGGATTGCCAACAACAAGAGTATTCGCAGGAACATCCTTTGTAACAACACTCCCGGCACCCACCATAGCCCCAGAGCCGATACGAATACCTGGAAGAATCGTTGCATTCGCACCGATGCTTGCATTATCTTCTATAACTGTTTGAAGAAACTGTTCAGGGTAGCATTTAGAACGCGGAAACATGTCATTGCAAAATGTTGCATTAGGACCAATAAAAACTCTATTTCCAACCCGCAGACCATCCCATAATTGAACACCGCACTTAACGGTAACATCATCACCAATCACGACATCATTTTCAATAAAAACATGGTCGCAAATATTACAATTAGCACCAATGACAGCGCCTTTTAAAATGTGAACAAAAGCCCAAATGCGTGTTTGTGGACCTATATTAGAGGTCTCACATAAAGCCATGTCATGAACTTTGTACATGTAATCTTTATGCTCCATATATTGAAATTCATTTCTTTCTACGGACAAAATCTATCATCCGCTGGCCTAATTTTTTCTTTGAGAAAAAAACACGAAAAAAAGATTTATATGAATCATTTTTCATAAGTTTATCATAATCATAAATATAAATCAGACTTCTATCGTTCTGCGGATAGGACACCCCATCTACAGAAATCATCCGGCTTCTTTGTGTTTCCAGGTCATTATGAGCTTTAAACCATTGTCGCGCCGACCGGCTTTTCTCACTCAACAACTTGGAATTAAGTGTACTGATCATATTATTCAATTCATCTATATCACGCCACAAAAACTGCGCAGAATCACAAAAATCAGCGGGAGGATAAATAGCAGGATTAATCACATCATGATTAAGAACGGGAATACCTGCCGACATCAGTTCAACAACAATACGCGCTGAACAGACCGGAAAGGTTGCTACAAATAGATCAACACCATTATCCAACATGGATTGCCCTAGATTATCAGCCCATTCTATGTGACGAAACCGACCGATATCAATGTCAAGTTTTTTGAATGCATTATAAAAACTCTCTAAACTATCAGCATCAAGCTTCCCGTAATGATAATGAACCCCATCAGTCTGCTTCAGAATCGCCGCTACAACATCAGCAAAACTATATTTGTATGCTGACTGCGTTTTATAAACACGCGCTGACGCACTGGCCGTTGTTAGTTTTCCATTCCGATAGGGCTGATATATTTGGGCTTCAAATTTATCATTCAGCAATGGTGGACACATAATAAATTTAGCATTCGGCACCTGATTATTAATAGCATCACGCTGGCTGTCCGTTTTAACAATAAAACTATCAATAGCCGAATTATTTAAACCCAAAGCTAGTCCATGATCATAAACAAAATCCATGATGATGTTTTCAGCCAAGCCCGACTGAATAGAAGCATTCAAAGAAACATCCACATGCGTGATGAATGGATATAAAACTTTAGGATGCAATCGATAAAAAATATCGACTAACGCAGTCGTTTTTTCATAACAATCCAGAGCATTATCAACATGGATAACCTCTATGCGTTCATCATGGAATGCCGCCTGCCAATCTTCATCAGGAGCCTGTATCCAGCCGCTGGAAACAATGTATAATTTGGAATATTTTGTTAAAAGAACTGAGGAAAGATCTCTCAGTTCATTATATATGCCTCCACCACCTTTACTTAAACCCGATACTGCAATGACCGCGCAATCATTATATGGCTGGCTTAAGACACCCATCCCTTTTTGCAGTAATGCCATACGGCCAACTGTTTCACAAAATTGATCCACCAAAGATGTACTGTAGACAGCGTTGAAATAATTAAATTTAGTATTATTAAATACATCAGCACAATACAGAATGCATTCTCTCATTAAATCCTTGAACCAAATTCTTATTCTCGGATTTTTATCGGACGCAGAAGCGGATAGTAGTTTTAATCTCTGATTAAGCACCTCCCATTCAGGAAGAGATGAATTAGATACAATGTGATTTTGGACACAGGATATCATGTTTTCATTCAGTTTTTTTTGTTTTTCAGACTCCATAGATGTCCAAATGCCATTACCATGCCAATTATACAAACTATATACATCAGGAAAGTACTTAAATTTACACTTTGTCTTAAACAAGTGATAAATAAAAACAGCACTATCACCTCGCATAGGATCAAGTAAAAAATATTCCGGTAAAAATTCATCTATTTTTCTATACATTATAGATGATGTATGGCAATATACTTTATTATTTATACAATCTTCATATGTATATGATTTTTCCTCTATAACATTTGAAAGAAAGCTAAAATATTTATCGCCATAAGAAATAATACTATTATGACCAACAGCAAAATAATCATAGTTTGTTTCTAAGAATCTAATTTGCCTATCCAATTTTCTACAGCTCGTAAAAACATCATCAGCATCTAAAACATGGAAATAACGACCACGGGCAACCTGATATGCCCTCATAAAACTATAGCCCTTACCACGATTTTTATCATTATCGAGCACAATGACATTGTCATGCAATTCGGAATAATGATGCGCTATATTACCACTCTTATCGGTTGAGCCATCATTTACAATTATAATCTCAATCGAATAACCTGTCTTTTGCATCAAGACGGAATCAAGCGCTGCCGCGATATATTGTTCACAATTATAGACCGGAATCATTATAGAACAAGTAATATCACGCATTGCATTCTCCATAAATGAGATTAGGGTAACGATCCGTCAAAGCCTGAACTATTGGATCATCTTTATACTTCTTCCAAATAGCAATATTACTGATAGATAAATCTGGATTAAAAAATATTTTTTTATGAATATGATTATTCTTATCCAAACCAAGAAAGTTATTTATTTTCTGTGCTTCATTATCATAATTTAAAATTAAGTTTTCAAAATCAAGATTTAAAATATTATGAGAAAAAATTGGGTATCCATTAAATACAGATGAAAAATAACCATCAACCCCTTCAAAACCCTCCAAAGGAATAAAAGAACCCTTTGCATTTAACTTAAAGTCTAGATAAACATCTCTCACATCTCTTTTACAGGAAATTATTTTAAAATTATTAAAAATGTCTATATTCAATGCGTTGTATTGAATTGAATTAACAAAAACTATGAACTCTTTTTCAGAAAATGAAGAATACATATTATAAAGATATTTATTTATCAAATCATCTAAATTGAATTCATTAATATTTTTTGAAATGAATATATAATTATTTATTTCTTGATTTTCATCGAAAAGTTTTTCATGCCAATTAAACGGTTTTTTACCGACATAATTAACAGACTTACATAGTTTACTTATAAATTTAGCAGTATAATAAATCAATGATTCTGGCTTTGAATTTTTATAATGTGGATAATAGTACAATACAGCCGAAATAAATTTTTTAACAGCAGAATCAAAAGTATAGTAATTATTATTATTTAAAATAACAGATCGAAGATCAAGCAATCCAGAACCATACTTGATTAAAAAATCCTCTCTTTCCATTACATGTACATTTGAAAATTCCTTCAAATAGTCCCGAACTGTAGAATTTCCACTTTGCCCAAAACCAAGTAAAATAATAATATTTTTATTGGTTGAATTATCATTTTCCGTTACATGACAATTAAGTATTCTAAAAAGTTCATATAAAAATTTATCAGAGTTTGATCTTTTAATTGCTTCACCTCGTAATATTTCTTTATTATTGTTTTTTATTTCCTTAGAAATTTTTTCTGACATATTGAAAACCAACCTAACATATTAAAAATAAAGCTATCGAGATGGCTTGAATGTTATCCAGCTTGGAAAGCTAGACATTTCATCAGCGACATTATCAATATTTAACTTATATAATTTTAAATTATATTTCATTGCGAAATTATTCACTGCATGCATGGTTAATGGAAAATAAGCATCATAATCATCTCCACTAAAAATACCACCTGGCTTTAATTTAGGCCACCACTTCTCCAAGGTATCACCATTATTTTGACCACTATGTGCATATCCATCAATATAGATAAAATCAAAATATTCATCTTCAAAAAGCGGTAAAGCCTCATCAAAAGTCAAACGCAGACAAGAATTGCGTTCTTTAAAGGGAGACAAAATTGATAACGCATGCCGATATTCATCTACATCGTGACGACGATCACCATTCCACATATCAATACTATAAAGGAAGGCAAGCTTTGAATTTTGCAACAACCTTAATGAATTTAAGCCTTTAGCAACACCTAATTCAACACCAATAGAGCCAGCCTTTATCAAACGGCCAATATCTTTCCGCCCTATAAGAGGCTTACCTACAAACTCAGATACATCTATTGAAATATCTGAAGGCGCAACAATTTGGGATTCATTACTACTTATTGAATCCTTACCATCAACCTTTTTATGAGAAGGCATTTTGGCAGATATTTCTGTATATTTTTTATTTTTTTTCCACTTAAGATTGATGCCCGTTTTGTTTTTTATAATTGTTCTTAAGCCCATCACAACCTCAACATCATACAGCCTATATTAATCTATTGCCCGTCTTCAAATGATTTGAGACAATTTGTTTTTAAACAAGAGAGATTTCTGCCTGTTTTTGTTTGTTTGATTATGCTGCGTTTTGCCTATAAATCAAGCGACGATTTTGTAATGTTCTAAACTTGATGACGGTTCGTTGTTTCAAGATTTTTTCTCCTGTGCCATAATAGACATCTGCGGGCGTGAGATTATTGAGACTTTCGTGGTATCTGTGGTTATTGTAATATTCCACGAAAACAGCAAACTTATTTTTTTCAACAAATGAAAGAATGTCAAAACCTGTGCCCGCTTTGTGTTAATAGAAAATTTCATAGATTCTTTATAGCAAATCTTTATATATGAGACAGGGCATCATACCACTGATAAAAATGAATTGTCCAAAATATAAGTCAATAATGAGAACATAGAAAAGCACATGAAACTAGACCGCTGTCAATTAATAGACCTGCCTAAAATCAGCGATCAGCGCGGAAACTTGACTTTTGTCGAAGGCAGTCGCCATGTACCTTTTGATATCAAGCGCCTTTATTATCTCTATGATGTTCCCGCAGGTTCTATACGCGGCGGCCATGCCCATAAAGCCTTATGGCAATTATTAATTGCTGTCTCTGGCAGCTTTGATGTTATTCTGGATGATGGCGTAAACCGGAAAATCGTTCATCTAAACCGACCTTATTCAGGCTTGATAATTTGTCCAATGATCTGGCGAGAACTGGAAAATTTTTCTTCCGGTGCCGTATGCATAGTTGCAGCCTCTGCCTATTACGATGAAAATGACTATTATCGCGATTATAAAACATTCCAGACTGATGCAGGAAAACAACCATGATACCATTTCTAGATCTTGGCGCGGCTTATCACGAACTAAAAACAGAAATCGATGAGGCCGTACACCGTGTTTTGGATAGCGGCTGGTATATTTTAGGTGAAGAAGTCGATCAATTCGAAAAAGAGTTTGCCGCTTATTGCGAAGCCAATCATTGTATAGGTGTTGCCAATGGTTTGGATGCACTTGTTCTGGCATTAAAAGCCTTGGATATAAAAGCAGGTGATGAAGTTATCGTCCCTTCCAATACATATATCGCAACATGGCTTGCAGTCTCACGTGTTGGCGCCACGCCCGTATCGGTAGAACCCGATTTACTGACATACAATATTGATCCTGCTTTGATAGAATCTGCAATCACACATAAAACCCGCGCTATTATTGCAGTGCACCTTTATGGCCAACCAGCCAATCTTGAACCGATAAAAGCACTTGCCCAAAGACACCGATTGCATCTTATTGAAGATGCCGCTCAAGCCCACGGTGCGAAATACAAGAACACTAAAATAGGCGGACACGGTGACATTGTATGCTGGAGTTTCTATCCCGGTAAAAATCTTGGCGCACTCGGCGATGGTGGTGCAATTACAACAAACAATAGTCCATTATCCGATCGCTTAAAAATGCTACGCAATTATGGTTCGACAATCCGGTATGAACATCAAATGATTGGTGAAAACAGTCGGTTAGATAGTATTCAAGCAGCAATATTACGCGTCAAGCTTCAATATTTGGACGACTGGAATAAGCGTCGAAAAAAAATTGCTCATCATTATATGAAGCACATAAAGAACAGTCTTGTTTCCATCCCTCAAGTTCCCCAATGGGCAGAACCGGTCTGGCATCTTTTTGTCATCAAATGCGACAAACGCGACGCTTTGCAAAGCCATTTACAAAACAAGGGAATTACAACCCTCATCCATTACCCTATCCCGCCACATCGACAAAAGGCCTATGCCGACATAAAAAATTCGCTCCCATCATCACCGATAGCTGATAAGCTTGCCGGACAGATTTTGAGTCTACCAATCGGACCACAGCAAAGTGAAGCTGATACAGATATAATTATCAATGCAATCAATGACTTTACTTGACGTCAATGGTCATATTCATCAATAAATCATGCCATGTCGATGCTTGAAGACCGTAAACAGACTGTAGCTTCATAGATGATAATAAAGAATTTTCAGGCCGCTTGGCAGCGACACGATAATCTTTTGCCAAAATTGGTATTATTTTATTTTCTTTGCAATCTAGGCACATATAATTTTTTAAAACTTCTACTGCAAAATCGGCCCAATTCGTTTTCCCATCTGGTGCAATATTAAAAATACCACGCCAATCTTGCGGTGGATGCTTACCTAGAACCCGTCGTGCAATATGAACAATATTCGTAACAAGAAAAGCGGCACTTGTCGGCGCCCCCCATTGATCACACACTACACGGATCTCGTCATGCGTTTCAGCCAATTTCAGCATGGTTTTAACAAAGTTATGTCCATAAGGGCTATAAACCCAAGCCGCGCGTAAAATAACATGATCAGGATTATAATCCTGCACTGCCCATTCCCCTTGTAGCTTTGAAAGACCGTAAACATTAATCGGCCCGACTGCATCCTCCTCCGTATAAGGTTCTTTTTTCTCGCCATTAAAAACATAATCGGTCGAGATATGAATTATCGGGATTTGTCGTGCCGCTGTTGCCTGCGCCACATTTCTCGTGCCATCACGATTAACCTTGAAAGCAGCCAATGGATCTTCTTCTGCCTTATCAACAGCCGTATAGGCAGCAGCATTCACTACGATATCCGGACTATATCGATCAAGCGCATGTTCGACTGATGCTTGATCTATAATATCCAAATCGGGACGACCAAGTGTAACGATCTCAACATCTTCCTCGCCAATATCTTCAAATGAGCGAGCAAGCTGTCCATTTTTACCTGTAACAAGTATTCTCAATTATCTAAATGCTCAACTTTATATATTCATCTATCATTTCAATTTTGCACGTTCACGTAAAGGTTGCCACCACCAGTCATTATCCAAAAACCAGTCCACTGTCTTTTCCAGACCGGTATCGAATGTCTCTTGTGCTTTCCAGCCCAGCTCATTTTCAATTTTCGTCGGATCAATGGCATAACGGCGGTCATGCCCTTTACGATCCGTCACAAAATTGATCAGATCCAGATAGGATGAACCATTCGATCTTGGTCGTTTCCGGTCGAGAATATGACAAATAGCTTCTACGACTTGCAGATTGGTGCGCTCATTATGGCCGCCAACATTATAGCTTTCGCCAAGCCGCCCATTCAAAACAATCGTTTCCAGCGCACGCGCATGATCATCAACATAAAGCCAATCGCGGATATTCTCGCCCTTGCCATAAACAGGCAACAGCTTTTCATCCAGAGCCGTCAAAATAACGAGCGGAATAAGCTTTTCCGGAAAATGATACGGACCATAATTATTGGAACAATTGGAAAGCACAACCGGCAAACCATAAGTATGATGCCAAGCCCGCACCAGATGATCACTTGCCGCTTTCGATGCAGAATAAGGGGAAGAAGGGTGATAAGGCGTCTCTTCTGTAAAAATACCGCTTTCAAATGGCAAATCACCAAAAACTTCGTCTGTTGAAACATGATGGAACCGGAATTTTTCTTTACGCTCAAGCGGCATATTCTCCCAATAATCACGCACCGTTTCCAACAGACGGAATGTGCCAACAATATTGGTCTCAATAAAAGCGGCAGGCCCTGTGATTGAGCGATCAACATGGCTTTCTGCCGCCAAATGCATCACGGCATCAATTCTTTCATCTGTCAGAATATTACCAATTTGCGGGTCGGCTATATCAAGCTTGTAAAAATGATAATTGGAAGCACCATCTATGGTTTTCAATGATGCTAGATTGCCAGCATAGGTCAGCTTATCAACATTGAAAACATTATGACCTTGCGCCACCAGATGACGGCATAAAGCCGAACCGATAAAACCGGCCCCGCCGGTTACAAGAATCTTCATATTCCTGCCCCATTCCATTCAAAAACTTCCGTCTCCCGGATAAACGGTGCCTTTTTATCTTTCTCAGAAAGAATAAGCTTGTTCACATCAAAAGGCCAATCAATAGCAATATCGGGATCATCAAATCGGATCGACCGGTCACAATCAGGCGCATAAAAATCCGAAACCTTATATAAAAATTCACAATTATCTTCGAGCGTTAGAAAGCCATGTGCAAAACCTGCCGGAATATAAAGCTGATCCCAGTTATCGGTAGAAAGCTCTATGCCCACCCACTGAAGATAGGTCGGCGCATTACGTCTTATATCAACCGCCACATCGAATACACGACCTTTTGTCACGCGCACCAGTTTTGCCTGCGCATGTGGATTAAGCTGATAGTGCAAACCGCGCAAAACCCCAGCTTGGGCTGAAAAAGAATGATTATCCTGCACAAAAACATCGCCCACACCATAATTGGCAAAAAGACGCGCATTATAAGTTTCAGAAAAAAAACCTCGATCATCATCAAACTTTTGTGGGCGTATTTTCAAAACACCCGGCAGGGATGTCTGCTTGACCTCAATCATTAGCAAGTTCCGACATACGTTTTTTCAAATAGGCACCATAATCTGTCTTGCCCATGCGTTCAGCACGCTTCAACACTTCATCCGCAGTCATATACCCTGCTTCAAAAGCAATTTCCTCTGGACACATGACTTTGATCCCCTGACGCTTTTCAATTGCACGCACATAGGAAGATGCATCATGCAAACTATCATGTGTACCAGTATCAAGCCAGGCATAACCACGCCCCAAACGCACCACATTCAACCGATCTTGCGCAAGATAAAGGCTATTAATATCGGTAATTTCCAATTCGCCACGGGCAGAAGGTTTTAAGTCACGGGCAAAAGATACGACATCATTATTATAAAAATAAAGTCCAGTTACCGCCCAATTCGATTCAGGCTTTTGGGGTTTTTCCACCAAAGACAAAGCCTTGCCTGTTTTTTTATCAAAACTGACAACACCATAACGTTCTGGATCATCGACATGGTAAGCAAAAACAGTAGCGTCCTTGTTATTTTTGCGCGCCTCCTGCAAATGCCGAGACAAACCATGACCAAAAAAGATGTTATCACCCAAAATCAGCGATACATCATCATTGCCGATAAAATCCTTCCCAATGATAAAAGCTTCGGCCAGTCCATTAGGGTGTGCCTGTTCGGCATAAGACAAGGAAATCCCGAAATCGCGACCATCCCCAAAAAGATTTTGAAACAATGGCAAATCACGCGGCGTCGATATAATAAGAATATCACGAATGCCGGCTAACATTAAAACACCTAACGGATAATAAATCATCGGCTTATCATAGATCGGCATTAATTGCTTGGAAACACCCAGTGTTGCTGGATAAAGGCGTGTTCCACTACCACCTGCCAGAATGATACCCTTCATAGCTCACTTCCCTTCCTTGAAGCTTATTGCTTAAATCAAATAGATGTGGCAGACAATATCAATCGTACCAATCAACGCAAAGATACGCCCTGCTTTAGCAAGACTTTTAGTTGATATGATTGTTTGAGCCTAGGAGCCGTCATAGAACGCCATGCCGCAGCCCCAGTCAACCGACAAAGCCACTATTGCAATTCTACTCTCCTCAAAAAGCGAGAGCACCCGTTTTATCTGCAATATTATTCCTGATTTATCCATAACCTATAATCTCGTCCTGTTTCACAACGGCGAAACAGATGATATCCGCAAATGTTTTCCTTATTGCGCCAAAATCTTTATGAAGCCCAATCTGGATCAATCACTTCTTCTGGGGTATTTTCAGGCAAAATACATCACGCATCTTGCCAATTTGCAATTTGTCCTCAGCAATATTCTTGTAAATGGACATCTTGCCCTATTCTTCGACCGCTTCAACTGTAGCCATCTGCAAGTTCTGGATAAAGCCAATAGCCGATCGAATAAAATAAAACGTGCCCTGCAATATGCCACACGCATCATCTATGAAAATTCAACCTTGCGCGAAGAAATCCACACAGCCTATCTGTTTGGTTACCCTGCATGTGAGCATCTTCTGGAAAAACTAGATACAGCCGCGGCCATTATAGAAACAGGTCTCGCGGCAGCCGCACAAAACAGGCAGGAAAAACTAGATGCTACCACTCTGTTAAAAAAAGCCGATTTCGATTGTGTATACTGGAGCGGCGGCAAACATAGCAGGGCAAACAACAAAATAACAAAAACCTATATCCGCAGCTGGAAAAGCGGCCTTTACCCACGCCGCCCTCAACCCGGCTTCCATCCCGGCATCTATGCCCAATATCATGACCTTGGCAAAACAAACATGGATCCCTTTATCCATTATCTGCAACAGGACAAACCACAGGGGCCATGGTGCTGGCAGATCATTGACTCACCGGTACAAATCTCATCTCAAGCCTTCAATCGAAAAATCGCATTACAAATCCATGCTTTCTATCCTGAAATGCTTGATGACATAAAAAAACGGATCATTGTCAATCAAAGCCGACCCGATCTTTTTATCAGTGTTAAAAATACAAATGATCAAAATCGCGCACAGCAAATTTTTGCCGATTATGATGCTTTGGTTGATGTCCGAATTGTTCCCAATCGCGGACGTGATATCGGCCCCTTACTCAGCGAATTCGGCCGACAATTGATTAAAGATTATGATTTCATCGGCCATATTCATACCAAATACAGTGACCATATTACCGACCGTCATTATCTAAAACGCTGGTATGAATATTTAATGATTAACCTTCTAGGAGATGGACAGGCCCTTGGTGCCATTGACACCATTATAGAACAAATGCATTCAACCGAGGGGCTTAATCTTGTTTTTCCTGATGATAAAAACGCTATAAGCTGGGCAAAAAACCGTAAGGCTGCACAAGAACTGGCTCCGCGCCTCGGCTTGGAAATATTACCCAACTATATCAACTTTCCCGTCGGCACCATGTTCTGGGCATCAAAAGATTTGCTACAAAAATTTATTGATCTGAATTTGGACTGGAATGACTATCCGGAAGAGCCCATTGCCAAGGATGGCACCATGCTGCATGCTATCGAACGGCTTTTCGGTGTGGTCAACTTGCAAATTAGTAAAATATCCGCCTGTTCTCTTTTCGGTACACTTCGGCGCTAACCCATAAAGAACAAATAGCGTTAAAGCCCTAATAGCTATCGAAAAAACGTCCAAGCAAAGGTAATCGATGCCAGAATGGAAGACGGGCACGATGCTTCATAATCTCACATTGCAAAGTATCAAGCTCCCGATCAATGACATCGACTTCATCATAACGACCTGCATGTTTCATCCGATCACGGATCATATGATAATAGGATCGGGCATGGTGCATATGTTCTAAACCGACTTTTCCTTTATCGGTCATACCCCAATCACAATACATTTTTGCTAAATTTGCGCAAATTTGCGCATAAATAAAAGAATTATCGCTTATATTTTTATTGTTGAGAGCACTTTTAAATGCCTGCTCAGATTTTAGATAATCGGCATTTTTATCTTCACTAAAAGATGCAAGCCGCCATAGGACCAAACCAAGCTGGTTCTGGGTTGCAATCCATTCTTCACTCTGCTCCATTTCATCAATCATCGGCAATATGGTTTCGAGTGATTTTCGGGCGCCAATCAAAAGCGGCGCAACAGGACCACAATCAGACCGTCTTGCCATCATATAAAGCAAATGGCCAACATTACTTTGCAACCGCAAATATTCACCAAGGTCACGTTGCGGCGTATAATATCGCAAGGCCTGACGGAAAGAAAGTTCTGCTTTTTTAAATAATTTCAAACCATTAGCACTACTATCGACTTCACCGATATACGCCATGACCAGTCCAAACCATTGGTTCAAACGGGCCCATAATAATGGTTCGGCTTTCTGATCAACTTCGCTCATGGCAGACTCATATATCTCTGCCGCTTCACGATAAAACTCAAATCGCGCGTCACCCGTTTCGCTATTACCGCATGCATGCAAAACAGTTGCCAACTCTATCATATTGGAAAGCCAGTCCGAAGGACGCAAACGTTTTATTTCCGGTCCAATCGCACTGCGCAATATTTCGCACGCTTCCTGACGCAATGAAAAAGTCAATTCATCCCGATGCAGATTAGCTGCTGCGGCCATATCCTTTCCCAGCGCTCCGCGTGTCAGCGCCAGCCCCAACATATCACGCTTTTGTTCAAACCGGCCCAGATTATCACGTAGCAAAATAATAGCGCGCTCAAACAGAGGCAATCTTTCAACATCCTTGCTACTATGTGCCAATGCCGATAGTGCTGCTGCAAGTTCACCCTGCAATCGTGTCCATCCATCAGCGCCAATATCGGGACTGGACATTGCATGTGCCCGCGAAAAACTATCAACAGCATTTTTAAAGAACTCATACCGCGCTTGGCCTTCTTTTTGCTGGCCTGCCAACATATAAGTCCGCCCCAACTCAAACAGGGTAAAAGCCTTATCCTTATCCGGTATCTCCTCACCATCATAAGCCAATACGCTTTTAAAGGCATCAATCGCCTGAGATAAATAGGCAATCTTTTTCTTTGGCTCTTCAACCCGTGCCAAATCACTCAGGCTGATTCCCATTCCATTCAATGCAACAACCCAATGCTCAAAACGTTCCTTGAGCCGGAAAGTTTCAGCTGCAGTACGCAAAATATCAACTGAAGCCTTGTAGTAGTGCCCCTTGTCCCCTTTGCGATCCACATCTGCAAAAGCACGCATCAACTGGCCACGTTCAAGATTGATCAAAGCCCGATCAAAAGCACCGTCATACTGATCAATCGCATCATAAAGCTCATCAAGAAGACCATTGATATAATGTAACCGCGACAGCCCCATATCGCCGCCTTCACGCACTGCATAAGTACGCATATGACGAGCCAAGGCCAATGTAAGCATGCCCCAGCGATAAAAATTGTCCGATCGGTTAAAAACTTCCAAAGCACTGCGATAAGCATCCATAGCATGTCGATAATGCTCAAAGGCGGTCCGTTCGCCTTCTTCATCAGCAAGTGCAATCAGCGCCTCAGCCAAATTTACATTGGCATCCGCCCATTCATTTTTATCAATGTGACGCGCTTTCAACGACAAAGCAAGATCGGCCTGTTCAACCTTTTCGCGCAGGCGCGAACGATTATTCCCCTCTAGCGCCATTTTTTCCCTTCCATTTCGATGCATCACACAGCAAAATAAGCTTTTAGCATAAAAGAAAATAAAAATAATCAGGTTTCATTATGATTCTAAATGAAAAATCATCAATCGTCATTCTAACGGGGGCCGGCATCTCCGCCGAATCAGGTATTGCCACTTTTCGTGACAGTGGCGGTTTATGGGAAAATCATGCCATTGAAGACGTCGCAACACCGCAAGGTTTTATACGCAATCCCACGCTCGTCTATGAATTTTATAACCAGCGGCGCAAGGATGCAGCAATAGCACAACCCAATCCGGCACATGAAGCTCTATCACGGCTTGAGCGCATATGGCGCGGTAATTTTTTGCTGGTCACACAAAATGTCGATAGCCTACATGAAAAAGCAGGATCAAAAAAACTCATCCATATGCATGGCGAATTGAACAGTGCGTTATGTATGAATTGTCACAGCCACAATAGCTGGGAAAATGACATTAATGCCCTCTCCACCTGTCCACAATGCGGCCATGCAGCGTTGCGCCCCGACATTGTCTGGTTTGGTGAAATGCCCTACCGGATGAATGAAATCGAGCGTTCTTTATATACAGCCGATATCTTTATTGCCATCGGTACATCGGGTCAGGTCCATCCGGCTGCGGGTTTTGTCAGTCTGGCCAAGGCAGCAGGTGCCCATACAGTTGAAATCAATCTGGAATGCGATAATCCAGCAAGCAGCCAGTTCGATGAACATCTATGCGGGCTGGCCGGACAGATGGTGCCACAATTTGTCAGACGGATTGTGGCACAATGCCTGAATATATAATCAACCTATTTTCAAGCGCATTTTCAGCACGTCCTCAAATTCATCAATCATCCTGTTTCATATCGACAAAAAGATCGGCAGCCAATACGGCAGGACGACACAACCTAACACCATAAGGTGTCACCATAATCGGCCGATTGATCAATTCAGGATGTTCATGCATCAGCCGTGCAACATCCTCTTCATGCATATCTGCATTATCAAGACCGTATTTTTCATAAGCCGGTTCTTTCTGACGCAAAAAATCACGAACACTACATTGCGCCCTGACGGCAAGTAAAAGCAGCATGGTCGCACTTGGCGGCGTTTTAAGATACTCGATAATATGCGGCTCGAAACCCGCTGCACGTGTCATCTCGACAACAGTGCGCGATGTGCCACAACGCGGATTATGATAGATAATAATATCAAGAGCAGGCGTCATATCATCCTCGATTCAAATAACAATATCAATTACACAGACTATTGCCCAAATTATGAAAAATAGAAAGCCGATTAAAAGAAAGTGATCATACGGAGCAGTCCCATCTTTCGATATTGCAATGCCGCCCTTCAAGAAACCACAAAAATATTATTGGCTTATCAAATAAAAATACTATCTCCATAATGAAAAAGGCCAGACAATTTGCCTGACCTCTCATAGGTATCAAATTCTTGACAGTGCCAGTACATCCGTGGTCACCGGAGAATTGATAACATTTTTAAGCAGCGGCTAAATTACAGGCCGATGTTTTACCTGAACGTTTGTCTTGCTGCAATTCATAGCTGATAGCCTGACCGTCACGGAGCTCGCGCATACCGGCTTGTTCAAGTGCACTAATGTGAACAAAAACATCTGCTCCGCCGTTATCCGGTTGGATAAAGCCAAAACCTTTTAAAGAATTAAACCATTTAACTGTGCCTGAGGTCATAATAAACCCTTTCATAGCAATAGAGATCAATGCAGAAACTGCATCTAAATATCGATTTTTGATAAGAGGGGAAAATTAGGACGCTATAAGCGTAAAAAGAAACTACTCGAAAAAAATATCGTGTGCCATGCCTATAGCTCCATAACCAGCATGTCAACATAAAAAATTTTATTCATCCCATACGCTGAAATTCGAAACAACATGACGATTCTGCATATGCTACGACATCAAAGAGATTTGACATTGACGGCAGAGACAAAAGCAGGGGAATGAAATACCAACATATGAACATGTAAATAAAGAACTTGGTGCGGGTGGTCGGACTCGAACCGACACTCCTCTCGGAACCAGATTTTGAGTCTGGCGCGTCTACCAGTTCCACCACACCCGCACAGTCTGATGATATGTAGACCATATCTATAGCGCTGACTATCTTATGAATGGGGCCAACGTCAACTGTTTCATGACCGTTCTTGGAAAAAAATACTGAAAATCTTCAGCCACACTGGAAATTACCCCATGGAACAGCTACACAAATGCCTATAGAAACTTGAAACGGCACCTTAATGCTCAAAAAATTGACGAATTGGACGATCTCTCTTGCCCAACGCAAATCAGCACAATACTGGCTTGCCCTCATCGCCTTTATCGAAAGCTCCGTTTTCCTCATTCCGGCCGATGTACTCTATATACCCATGTCTCTGGTCCGGCGCGACAAAGCCTATCGCTATGCATTTATTGCCACACTATTTTCTGTTCTTGGCAGTATTGGCGGTTGGCTGCTTGGTCATTTCGCCTATGAAGCCATTGCCAAGCCTGTGCTGGAATTTTATGGCAAATATGAAAGTTTCGAAGCACTACGTTCCAATACAAGCATAGAAATCATCTTTCTACTGCTGATCACGTCCGGTCTTACCCACCTGCCACCAATCAAGGTTGTAACAATCCTCGCCGGTGTTATCGGTGTCGACATCTGGATTTTCATCCTCTTGGCCATTATCACACGCAGTGCCCGATTCTACCTTCTGGCGTGGATTATCCAGCGTTATGGCCAAGTCATGCTTGATTTTGCACTCAAACGCATAAAATGGATCGTCAGTATCGGTTGCGTTGTACTGGTCCTTGCCTATATTCTCTATAAAGTATTTTTCTAGGATAATGACCATGGCCGAGCAGACAACGCATATTGAACTTGCAGACCGGCGGCATAAATGGCTGGCACTGTTTTTGGGCATTGTCATGGCGCTAACCGTGTTGATTGCGCTCGGCTTTGAGCACATTGGCGGAATGATGCCTTGCAAATTATGCCTTGAGGAACGCATTCCCTATTATATCGGCGCCCCTTTGATGATACTGACCGCATTTCTGGCCGCACTCTATGTACCGTCATGGCTTGTCAGGCTGCTATTTTTTGTAGCCGCTCTATTCATGTTCTATAATCTCACTCTCTCGATCTATCATGCAGGTGCAGAATATAAATTCTGGCCCGGTCCTGCAGATTGTTCCGCCGCCACAACAGCAATCACAACAGATGCCGGTAATTTGCTTGCCAATCTTAACAAGGTGCGTCCACCTTCATGCGACAAAGCCGTTGGCTATTTCCTCGGCCTTTCATTTGCCGGTTGGAACGCCGTGGCCAGTCTTGGCCTCGGCATCATTGCCCTCATTGGCGCGCTAATCCGGCCACGCTGATAATGCCTGAAACCATGTCGGCCGATCTTATAAAACCGGTCTTGCGCTTTGCACCCAGCCCCAATGGCTTCCTTCATCTCGGCCATGCCTATTCAGCCCTGCTGAACTTCAATCAGGCACAGCTTATTGGGGGGCAGTTTTTGCTAAGAATTGAAGATATAGACACGCAGCGCTGCACACTAGCTCTTGAGGCGGCCATCTATGAAGACCTGACATGGCTCGGCATAAGCTGGCCGCAACCGGTACGCCGCCAAAGCGAACATTTTGACGACTACCACAATGCACTGGAAATCTTGATTGATGCCGGCCTTGTCTATCCGTCTTTTTTAACCCGCGGAGCCGTGCGACAGATAATTGAGGAATCGTATCAAAGAGGCGAGACATGGCCCTGCGACCCCGATGGCGCACCACTTCATCCGACATTCGAACGGGATTTTCCGGATCAGGAAAAACGCCAAAGGATAGCCTCGGGCGAAGCCTTTGCATGGCGTCTTCATATGGAAAAGGCCGTCAAATATTACGGCCATAACCTCCACTGGATAGAAAGTGGAGCAGGCCCTCAAGGGGAAAGTGGCTCTATCAAGGCTAATCCTCTTGACTGGGGCGATGTGGTGATTGCACGTAAGGAAGTCCCGACTAGCTACCATCTTTCCGTTGTCATTGATGACGCCTTGCAAGCGGTTACCCATGTTATACGCGGGCGTGATCTTTTTCATGCCACGGCCGTCCATCGTCTATTACAAGAAATATTGGGGCTACCGGTACCACACTATCATCACCATGATCTGATATTGGGCGATGATGGATTAAAACTATCAAAAAGCCGCCATGATACCGCAATCAGAAATCTGCGTGACACAGGTCTGACCCCGTACGACATTCAAAAAATGATTGCCCTTCCAAAGGAATAAAATCAAATTATTATCAATAACTATAATTTTTTTGACGCGCATTGACGCACGGCTTCCAACATCTGGCGACTACCATCCAGTGCAATAATCGGCAAGTCCGGCGCATTCTCAATTTTGACCTTCAGCCTTTTGGCCTTGCCTAAATGCTCAAGGTATTTGTCGGGAAAATCGCCGAAAAGAAGATTTCCACCCGTAACATCCCCCACCATACCTTCAGCGACACCATGAAAATCCAATGCGCCGCCAAGGATAAAATTGGTAAAATAGGTCTGCCCCTGTTTGATCCACTGCCCGTCTTTCTCAAAGTTGAGAATGACCCTATTCTCGTTCTTGCCAATCATAACCATTATAACCGGTTTATCCGAAGGCTTGGATTGTTCATAATTCTTCGGCATCGCATAACAACCGATTTTATTATAAACAATAATCCATGCCCCTGACGAACCGTAGCTCTGATAGGTTTGGGCTTGTACGCATAGCGGCATACACAGCAATAAAAGAAATAAAAAAGCCTGATAGAACCGTTTCATGAAATCTCACCACGCCTTTCGCGCCGACAAGGATACCTTTATCATGAAAATATAAGACCAGAAATATATTTTTATCTATTGACTTAGAGTGTGCTCAAAGCAGTAAATCCATATGCGTCGAAAAGGAAAAGAACATGAAAATCGGAGAACTTTCCCGGCGCAGCGGATTGTCAAACTATACAATCCGCTATTACGAACGCATCGGGCTTTTGCCCGTAGCCGACCGTGATCGTGCCAAACAGCGTGATTATGATGAAGCCATTCTAAACTGGATTAGCTTCCTCAAAAATCTCAAGGCAACCGGCATGCCGCTTGCTCGGATGCTGGATTACGCACACTTGCGCGAAGAAGGACCACACACCATCCCAAAGCGGCGTGAAACATTGCAGATCCATCGCGAGAAAGTAAAAAAGGATATCGCCGTACTCCAAGAAAACTTGCGTCTATTGGATAAAAAAATCGTTGCCCATCAAGCCATCGAAACCGAAATGCAAGACGGGATAGAAAATACCGACTGGGAAAAGCGCTTCCGGACACTGGCCAAATCCTGAGTTTCGACACTCAATCTGAAACCAGAAGGATCAATCATGAAAACCAGATTTTTAAACACGCTGGAAACCAGCGCGATCGGCCTCGGCTGCATGGGACTTAGCTGGGCTTATGGCCCAACAGACGATCAACAGTCGATTAAAACCATCCACCATGCACTTGAACGCGGCATCAATTTTCTTGATACTGCGGATGCCTACGGACCACACACTAATGAAGAACTGGTCGCCAAAGCCATTACAGGCAAACGCGATCAGGTTGTGCTGGCCACCAAATTCGGCCTAACTCGGGGGTTAAAGGAAAAGCCATCCGGCAAAACCGTTAATGGTCATCCCGATTATGTTATTGCCGCTTGTGAAGCCTCTCTCACAAGGCTGAAAACCGATTATATCGATCTTTACTATCTTCATCGAATCGATCCCACTATACCGATCGAAGAAACTGTCGGCGCCATGGCCGAGCTTGTTGCACAGGGTAAAATCCGTCATATCGGTCTGTCAGAAGTCTCAAGCGCAACAATCCGCCGTGCCCATGCGGTACATCCGCTCACAGCCATCCAAAGCGAATATTCTCTCTGGACACGCGATATCGAGGAAAACAATGTACTTGAAACCTTGCGTGAACTCGATATCGGTTTTGTTGCCTATGCGCCTTTAGGACGTGGCTTTTTAACCGGTGCGATCAAATCTCCATCGGATTTTGCCGAAGACGACTATCGTCGTTCTTCACCGCGTTTCCAAGGCGAGAACTTTATTAAAAATCTTGCTATTGTTGAAAAGCTTGAAGCCCTTGCAACCGAGCATCATGTCAGCAGTGCCCAACTGGCTTTGGCCTGGGTCTTGGCTCAAAATAATAATATTGTACCGATATTCGGCACCACAAAGGCTAGCCGTATTGACGAAAATATAGGCGCTCTTGATATTTCATTAGACAATGCACAATGGCAAGAAATCTCGACACTATTACCCCCTGCAACCGGCGCCCGTTATCCGGCACAAACAATCGGTGAAATCGATGGTTGATTTCGGTTTCTAAAACCATAAAAAAGCGCTAATAGGATGATTATGGAAAAAGGGAAGTGTCCATGATCATCCGCAATGCCGAAGAAAAAGACCTCGCTGCCATCACCGCCATTTACAATGATGCGGTTGAAAATACATTAGCAATCTGGAACGAAAAACAGGTTGATATTTCCAATCGACACGAATGGCTTCAAACCCGTCAATCTACCGGTTTTCCAGTCCTCGTTGCCGATGAAGGAAACGGGGCTTTGGGCTATGCCAGTTATGGGCCGTTCCGTCCCTTTGAAGGCTATCGTTTTTCAGCCGAACTTTCGATCTATGTCGATAAAAAAATCCGCGGCAAAGGAGTCGGTAAAAAGCTGTTGTCCGCATTGATAGACCATGCCACAAACAACAATATCCATGTCTTGATTGCCGGTATCGAAGCCGGTAACACCGCCTCAATCAAACTACATGAATCTTTCGATTTTATCGAAACAGGGCGCATGCCTGAAGTGGGCATCAAAAAGGGCCAATGGCTTGACCTTGTTATGATGCAGAAGAATTTTGCCTAATTTGCTTTACCGAATTCTGCGAATACTTCATGGGAGCCATTAAAAACATTAAGATCAATATGTTTTTCGCGCCCCTGATAGCCCTTAAGCAAGCCCTTCGGATTATATTGCCAGATGACCCAATCGGTTCCTTGTGGCAGATTCGGCTCCGACAAGATTGAACGATACCATAAAGGATAATCGGCAAATTGCGGCTGCACATAAACCGGATAGGCATATTCATCTGTATAAATAATCGGCCGGACACCATAATGGTCTTCTATCTTTTGCAATAAGACACGCAATCTTTGGGTAATCGCAACCACTTCCTGACTATCATCGACAACTTCATTTTCTACATCAATAACTGGCGGCAGCATATCGTGTTCTTTGGGAACAGACCGGATAAAATTTTCAGCCTGTAAAGCACCATCGGTCTTAGCCGTAAAAAAATGATAAGCCCCCACACGCAAACCGGCTTTTTTCGCTTCTATCCAGTTTTGTTGAAATTTCGTATCCTGGAAATCACCGCCTTCCGTTGCCTTCATATAGGCAAAGTGAATGCCTTGATCCTTGATTTTATGCCAGTCAATATCGCCTTGATGATGTGAGACATCAACACCGCGCACAGGGTAATCTTTATAGCTTGGCATATTGGGCCAATAAAGCCCCGTATAAGCCAGCACAGCCAAAGTAGCCAGACCGATAACCAGTGTGACCAAAAAGGACCAAAAAAACGGACGCATATATACCCTCTTAATAACAATGCCTCAACGGGGCCACATCCAAGATCCTGTTAGACAAAAAATCAGCCAATCAAATCGTTCATATGCTGATTAAAACCCGTATCGGCCCCTGCACTATTTATAGTTAAAAAATAGTCATGCCAACCGGTCTCATCTATTGCAGCAAGCAATAGATGGCTTGCCGCCTCATCCGGCACTAACCAAAGTGCAAAGAAATCATGATCAACCGCCCTGATAACGCTTCTATCCGTGCGACCAAAAGCAACCGACTTGATACCAGCTTCATCCAGTGCCGGCATGCCAGCCCCGATTTTATTAAAAAAGATCATTTTTTCATGGATAGATAAAGCATTCCATGCTGGCTTGGCACTATAAAATTCGATCACATAATGATTCATAATTTTTCTTTCCTGAGCGTGCGCAAAGCGCGTTTGATGATATATTTTGTCGTAGATGAATCACTGGATTCCAACCAACTGCTGCAAATTGATTCTACCCATTGCGGCTTTGATTTGGACGCATCATTCAACCAGTTGGCCACACTATCCTGCACATAGCGTTCCGGATCAGCTCTCAAAGGTTTTAGAATTGGTAAAGCACGCTCCGGATGCTCTTTCATCAGGCCAAAGTGTGTAACCCATACACCGCGTGGGCGCGTAAACTCACAACCATAACGCCGAATAAAAGGGGATGGATCATGGCTCCATCTTGAGAACAGCTGAATAGCTTCTTCCGGTGCATCTATGATATGCTTGCGCAAGGCAACGCCTGCCCACTCACGCACGCCAAAATGATGATCATCAGCCAAAGGCCTTATTTTATCAAGACGTTCAGCCAATGACATATTTTCTTCAGCACCGATTATAAAAGCAGCCCAACTTCGCACCGTATCGGAGAAATGGTTTATCGCCCTCTCTAAGGCAGAGGGGCCTAAAATTTCAGCTGCTACGCACATACGCTGTGAAATCCCAAGTCCGGATGCCGCCCGCATATATTCTATTTTTTGTGGCGCAACGTCATGAAAGACCGCAGCCATGATCGTTGCAAAATCAACCGCCAGACATTCGCTCAAATGACGACATTCTGCCTGTCCACTATCAAGAAGTACCAACCGCTCCCGGTCAATATTCATGAGATTTGCCCCACATCGGTTTGCGCCCATATTTTAGATAACAGATTATCGAGTAATCGTAGCTCATCATCACTCAAATTATGGGTCAAATTATTGATCCAATCGCCATGTGTAGCAAACACACTTTCAATCAGCTGACGTCCTTGTGGCGTCAAACATATAACAATCTGGCGCCGGTCTGTCGTATTGCACATTCGCATGACATATTGGCTCTTTTCCAAACCATCAATCAACCCTGTGATTGTTGCACGCGTTACTCCGCAAAATTGTGCCAATTGATGGGGAGCACAATCACCATTTTGTTGCAAAAAATAAAGAATGACAAATTTGGCTTCCGATAGAGCAAACGGTTTCAACCGCGCCGCACAATCCCCATCGATGGCACGGGACGCCGATAACAACTTGAAAACGGCACTCAAAGCACTTTGACGGCGGTTGTTGCCGTGCGACATATCAGCCAGAAGTTTTTTATAGCGCAACTCAAGAAACATAATAAGGCACCTAATTATATATCGCCTTACTTAAATGATAATTGACATAAAGACAATATCCTTTATCTAGTTTAGAATAATTCTAATCTAACTATTCAAGGTATCCTCTTATGGGTCTGTTTTCTTTTACTGCCAACAATCCCTTTTCAGGAAAACGTCCGTTTGCATCTCTCAGCGAGCAGGAAATACTGGCTCTTGCCATTTCGTCAGAAGAAGATGACGAAAAGATCTATCTCAACTATGCCGATGGATTGCGTGAAGCATTTCCCGACAGTGCCAAAATTTTTGAAAAAATGGCCGAAGAGGAAAGTCATCATCGCAGACGTTTGATTGAACGTTACCGTCATCGTTTTGGCGATCATATCCCTTTGCTGCGACGTGAGCATGTTAGCGGATTTTATGAACGTAAACCTGACTGGCTGGTACGGCCGTTGGGGATCGACAAGGTACGCGATGCTGCCGCAGCCATGGAAGAGCAATCAGCCCGATTCTATCGACAAGCTGCCGCACGCACAACCGATGCCGAAACACGCAAATTACTCGGCGATTTGGCCATGGAAGAAGAAGGCCATGAGCGCCTTGCCGGAAAACTGGAAGAAAAATACACGCCTCTTGATGTACGTGAAGAGGAGCGTGCCCATGAGCGAAAGCAGACCATTTTAACATGGATTCAGCCCGGCCTTGCCGGATTGATGGATGGTTCGGTTTCTACCCTTGCACCAATTTTTGCTGCCGCTTTCGCCACCGGGGATACAAGGCAGACTTTCCTCGTAGGCCTTTCCGCATCCCTCGGTGCCGGTATTTCGATGGGATTTACAGAAGCCGCCCATGATGACGGCAAACTTTCTGGACGTGGTTCACCAATCAAACGTGGCATCGCTAATGGTGTCATGACAGCAATTGGCGGGCTGGGCCATACATTACCCTATCTGATACCTGATTTCCATATGGCGACAACACTGGCTTTCATTATTGTCTTTATCGAACTCTGGGCCATTGCATGGATACAGAATAAATTTATGGAAACACCTTTTTGGCGCGCTTCCCTGCAAGTTGTTGTCGGCGGCGCTCTGGTCTTTGCCACCGGCATTTTAATTGGTAGTGCCTGACATAAAACACATATAGTGGATGGCCGCAATTCCAGCTTGTAACATACTGAAAAATGGGTTTAATCGCCTGAGATATTATTTTTCAGTAAGGATTTATCATGCCAAAACCGGTTCTCGGACTTATCCGCCTGCCACATTCCGAGGGGCTTGAACTTCCCGCCTATGAAACAGCAGGATCAGCCGGACTTGATTTACGTGCCGCTGTTCCCGAAGGTCGACAGATTATTCTACTCCCGGGCAAACGCGTTCTCGTTCCTACCGGTCTGATCTTTGAACTGCAAGAAGGCTATGAGGCACAAATCCGTCCACGCTCCGGTCTAGCACTTAAAAATGGTATCACCTGCCTCAACACTCCCGGTACCATTGACAGCGACTATCGTGGTGAAGTGCAGGTTCTGCTAATCAATCTGGGGGAAGATGAATTCCGCATCACCCGTGGCATGCGCATTGCCCAAACAGTCATCGCACCCGTCACACAGGTCAAAATAGAAGAACGCACCGAAGCCAGCGAAACGGCTCGCGGTGCTGGTGGATTCGGTTCGACAGGGCACCATTGAACGGATCTGACCTTAGAACCGCACCGGTAGGGTAATTTCATCCCCACGGCCATCCGGTGGTGCGGGAATAGGGGAAGAACGTTGCGCAACCTTGATCGCCAACGCATCCAGCTGCTGATTTCCGGACGAACGTACCACACGGGCTGATGAAATACGCCCCGATGCGTCATAACTGAACCGTACGCCGACAAGACCGCGCCCACCCGGCACCTGACGCCCCATCCGATGAGCAACAGCATTGACCTTGCGTTGTACTTTTGCAATCCAGCCAGCGTCATTCTTACCGCCGGCACCATCTGTACGGCTATTATGGGGGGCTGCAAATTTCGGATCCGGACGTGCATTGATCTGCGGTGCAGCGCCCTTGCTCGTATTTTCAGCCGTCTTGACATCCTTTTTGGCTTTTTCAAATTTTTCCGGCGGCTTTTTATTTTCCGGCTTTTCAGCCTTTTTAATTTCTTTCTTTGGTGGTTCAGGTTTTTCAACCGTCTTTTTCTCAGGCTTCTTGATCTCTTCAACAAAATCAGAAGGAGGTGTAATCAGCGGATCAGGTTCGGCCATTGCCAATTGTTCCTGAACTTCCGGCACTTCTTCAGCCTGGGTCTCAGGTTGCAATTCTTCTGATATATTTTCAACAACAGGCGCAGTAATGTCCTCGGCAAATTCCAACATAATTGCGGGGGGCAAACCTGCAGCCTGCTCGGGCTCTGGTTGTAAACCATAAAACCCAAAAGCCCCTGCCACATGGGCACCCAGCACAATTATCAAGGCGAGTCCCCAACGCACTGCACTTTTCCAGTAAAACCCACGATAATGAAACTCATCTTTCATGGTGCCTTCGCTGCTCCTCCTTCAAGGCCGACAAGACCGAGTTTAAGGTAGCCGCTTGACCGCAAACCATTCAACAACTCTGTCACACCGCCATAATCGACATCCTTATCAGCGCGTATGAATATTTTTGTTTCCAAGTCACCTTTGGTCATAGAATCTAGTACAGATTTAAGCTGAGCCAGATCGGTTGCTGTCTCACCGACATATAACATGTGGTCTTTCTGCAATGTCACATAGACAGGTTTATCGGGGCGCGGCGTTGCCGGTGTCGCACTCGATGGCAGCTGCACCGGAATATCGCTGGTTGCCAGAGGTGCCGCCACCATAAAAATGATCAATAAAACAAGAATCACATCAATAAACGGTGTTACATTAATATCATGGGTGACCTCAAGCTCGTCATCATCAAGATCTTTGAGTTTGGCAGCCATTATTCTTACTCCGCAGCATATACAAAAGATGTCTTGCCACTTTTACGGCGTGCAGCACGATAATCGAGATCACGGCTGATCAAACGTTCAATGCCTGCCGAGACATCAGCCAAAATCTGGCGATATCCACCAATCGACCGGGCGAATACATTATAAATTACGACCGCAGGAATAGCAGCCACCAGACCAATAGCCGTTGCCAACAAAGCCTCGGCAATGCCCGGTGCAACAACAGCCAGATTGGTTGTCTGCTGCTGTGCAATATTAATAAATGAATTCATAATACCCCAGACTGTACCGAACAGGCCGACAAAAGGACCGATAGAACCAACTGTTGCCAGAACACCAGTACCACGTGTCATACGACGTCCGGCACCAAGCTGAATACGTGAAAGCACCGAATTAACACGTTCTTTCACACCTTCTGCGCCAACCGCGTCAACCGCATCCAAAGACGCTTGAAGCTCATTATGAGCAGCACTGACCATATGGCCACAAACATCATGTTCGCCACCTGCTGCTGCAACAAGCTGATCCAGCGACTGGACCTCATAGGTTTTCTTCATCGCCCGAGTGGCTTTGTGTTTAGCGCCCATTAATTCAAGCGACTTGGCAACCCAGATCGTCCATGTCGCAATAGATGCAAGAATAAGGCCAATCATCACGGTTTTCACAACCCAATGGGCCTGTTTATACATACCCCACGGGGTCAAATCATGTGATGGCAAAGCCGGAGCTGACCGCTCGGACGTCGTCAAGGTTGGGACGTTATTTTGTAAAACCTGCACATTCTGTCCCCCTGCAGATTCAGGCACAGCAACTGAAGACAAAGCAGAATCAGCCGTTATTGCGGGGCTATTTAATGGTGATGCTGTCTGTAAACCGCCTTCCGGCGATTGCGCAAAAGCGCTTGTTGATACCAAAACAACAGCTGCAATCAAAGCCGCCAAACGGAACTTCTTCGCCATAATAAAAGCCTCTTTTCAAAACTTGTCATTAATTGTCCAGTTTTGAAATACTTTTAATCAAGAATAACATGATAAATCAAGTCATGTATTAAATCAGACGACGATTCTTTTTCATATTCCGTTATAATGGCAGTCAAATATAGGGGCTAACGAATAATAATAGCGCGAAAATCATTGACATTGGTACCCGTTGGTCCGGGGGCGAAAAGACTATCAACCGCATTGAAAGCTACCCATGCATTATTTTCCTGCAAGGCTTTTGCCCCATCCACACCGGCCGCTTTCATGTCAGCAATCGTTTCACCGTTACAAAAAGCACCGGCATTATCCTGTGACCCGTCAATACCATCTGTATCGGCTGCCATTGCCTCGATACCGCCTGTGCCAATAATATCAAGCGCAAAAGACAAGAGAAATTCACTATTGCGTCCCCCTTTTCCTTTTGGGTTCTTTATTGTCACCGTTGTTTCACCACCAGAAAGCAGGATAACCGGCTTTGCAAACGGTTCGTTATTATCCTGAATATACTTAGCCATAGCCGCATGCATATGGGCAATCTCGCGTGCCTCTCCCTCAATAGCATCAGACAGAATGACCGCCCGATAACCGGCAACCTGCGCTTGTGCCTGCGCCGCCTTCAATGAAATAGCACTTGACGCAATAACATGCACTTCATTGCGCGCAAAAACCATATCATCAGGCAAGGGCGCCACACTTGCATCACTCTTGATATGCGCCATGACATGGGGGGCAAGCTTGATATCATAATGGTGAATGAAACGCAGCGCATCCTGCCTATCTGCCCTGTCGGGTACAGTCGGCCCCGATGAAACAAGAGCGGGATTGTCACCAGGAATATCAGAAACAATAAACGAAATAACCTTGGCAGGATAAGCCTGTTTGGCCAAACGGCCACCTTTGATCTGCGATATATGTTTGCGGATAGCGTTCATGGCACCAATTGGTGCGCCGCTTTTCAATAAAGCCTCGTTAAGCGCTACTTCATCAGCAAGTGTCAGCCCATCGGCCGGCAATGGCAATAAGGCTGAACCACCACCACAAATCAGCGCTACAACAAGATCATCCTCGCTCAGACCTTCCACGGTCTGCATCAGCCTTTGTGCCGCATGAAAACCGTTTTCATCAGGCACCGGATGGGCCGATTCAAGAACCTCAATTGTCCGACAAGGCGCCTTATATCCATATCGTGTTACCACAACACCCGACAATGGCCCATAGCCATTCTCGTCCCACAAACGTTCAAAAGCCGCCGCCATCTGTGCGGCTCCTTTACCGGCACCGACAACAACCGTACGGCCTTTAGGTTTTGCCGGAAAAATACGTTTTAATGCTTCATAAGGATCAGCTGCCTCAACGGCCACATTGAAAAGATGGGTCAATAATTCCTGGCTCATGAAATCCTTATCTCCTCATTTACGTAAAGATTATGCACCAAACTGTATTTTTGCAAAAACCACCCTATATAAAGTAAGGCATGAGACGCCAGTTATTTTTTCCCATATGCATGAAAGGAATATAAAAATGGCAAAAGAAACATCCAACCAGGCTGAACAGGATCTACAAAACCAGATCGAACAATTACGTAAAGAACTGAAAGATATTGCATCAACCCTCAGCACGATCGGTTCACAAAAAATAAACAAAGCCAAAACAACGGCCGAAAATCTATTGTCCAGCGCCAAGGAAAATGGGGAAGAGACTTTGGACGAAGCAAAAGAAAAAATCCAAAACATTGAACAGCAACTATGCACATGCGTGCGTAAGCGCCCTGCTGCCAGTCTAGCAGTCGCTGCAGGCATCGGTTTTGTGCTGGCTCTGGTTTTGCGTAAATAAAATGCTGCGATTATTTTTACCGCTTCTCAGCAATTTTGCAGCTGGCAATATCAAATTGACCATACGGCGCACACGCAATCATATTTTTTGTTGGCTGATTGTAGCATTCGCCCTGTTAATGGCCTTGATATTTTTATGTCTCATCACCTTCTTATGGCTGATAAGCATCACAACGCCAATCATAGCGGCTTCCATTATTTTCAGCTTCTGGATTAGCCTTGCCATCATCGCATTGATTATCGGGCAATTAATCACCGCACGGAAACAGCGCGAATACGAAAAGCAAAAAAAATCAGAACAGCAAAATATTCTGGCTGCAACCGCTATTGCAGCTCTACCGTTATTGACCAATAAAAAGGCGCTTGTTGCCATCGGACTGCCGCTCGCAGGCCTGGCCATTTCATTGCTCATGAAAAAGGAGGGCGACGAGGCAGAATAAAAATCTATCCTTTTATAAAGCTATAATGGCGGGGATAAAACCAAATCTCCGCCTTTTATATAAAGAAACAGACACGACAGACTTATGAACTGAACGAACGCAAGGTTGCATTAGCCGAATGGGCATCCGGCCCATAATCAGTTTCACCATCAACGCCGAGTATTTCCTGCAATCGCATCCGTGCACGACTGACGCGGCTTTTAATTGTACCAGTCGCACAGCCACAGATGTCAGCCGCATCTTCATAGGAAAATCCTGAAGCACCAATCAGGATAATGGCTTCACGCTGGTCATCAGGCAATTGATCAAGCGCTTTCTTGAAATCCTGTAGATCAAGTGTGCCATATTGCGAAGGATGTACAGCCATATTATCGGTAAACAACCCATCCGAATCCTGAACTTCACGCCCCTTTTTACGCATCTGGCTATAAAATTCATTACGCAGAATTGTAAAAAGCCAAGCCTTCATATTTGTTCCCAGCTCGAAACTATCCTGCTTTGCCCAAGCTTTCATAATCGTATCCTGTACCAGATCATCAGCCTTATCCTGACGTCGGATCAATGAAATGGCAAAAGCGCGTAATGCCGGAAGGGTCGATAACATTTCACGTTTGAATTTTGTTACCGCCTCAGTCATGACTTGATGTCCTTTTCATCAGTATCAGCAGCTTCAAAGGCCTGTTCGGCAGCATCGAGCTTTTCCAACAGATCCAAAAAACGTTCGGGTACAGTCTCTTCTTGAACAGCCGTATAAAAAGCACGCAGCCGCGTTGCGATTTCACTATTTGTTCCTAAAATATCTTCATCATTCATAGAGAACTCTTCGCAATTCTCATCCATGCCATGCTGTGCATCTTTTTTTTCGATCATAATTTGCCCCATAATACCGATTTTAGATTATATTAGCCATATAAGAACATAATAACACGCTTCGCAAAAAAAAGTTCCATTGTTTAATGGAACTTTTTCAATCTATATGCGTTATAGATAGAAATCACGCTTCAGGGGCAGAAGGAGTATTATCAATGCCACTTTCCACGCGCATAGCACCACATCTTCCTTATCTTAGACGTTTCTCACGCGCTGTCACAGGCTCACAGACATCTGGTGACGCCTACGTTGCCGCTATGTTGGAAGCACTTATTGCCGACATCAATATATTTCCAAAAACTTCAAGCGACCGTATCAGCGTCTATCGCTTATTTTGCCAGCTTTTTGACCAGACGGCCCCCTCTATTGCCGATCCATTTCCTGCTTTCGGCATTGAAGAAAAAGCACAAGCCAAGCTTTCCTATCTTACACCACGCGCACGGCAGGCTTTTTTACTGATTGCCGTTGAAGATTTTAATGAAAATGAAGCCATGGAAATTATGGGGCTTGATAATAGCGACTTTAAAAAACTAATTACGGAAGCCGCCAAGGATATTTCCGAACAGGTCGCCACACGTATTCTGATTATTGAAGACGAGCCACTTATTGCGATGGATATTGAACAGCTGGTCGAAAGCCTCGGCCATCAGGTTGTCGGTATTGCCCGTACGCGTGATGAAGCCGTTGAAATGTATAAACGCGAAAAACCCGGCATGGTACTGGCTGATATCCAGCTTGCCGATAATTCATCAGGCATAGATGCTGTCAATGATATTTTGAAAGATGATAATATTCCGGTTATCTTCATTACGGCCTTTCCTGAACGCCTGTTAACAGGACAAAGACCTGAACCGACTTTCCTGGTGACCAAGCCGTTTAATCCTGAAATGGTCAAGGCGCTCATCTCACAAGCCTTGTTTTTTCAGGAAAACGCAACGGCTGCCTGATGAAAGCCTTTTCGAGCATAAAGCCACCTGTTGATGGCAATCACCTCGGCGCTTTGATGCAAGCAATCTCAAGCGCCGAGATATTCGTATTGTATCAAACACCGGATCTCATCTATCGCTGGGCAGAAAACCTGCCTTGTATACTTTCCGATAAATGGCATCATGGCTGCCGCGACAGCGATATGCTCGACATTGAACAAGCAGACAGTCTTGAAACAATAAAGCTGCATGTCCTCACATCAGGCAAAGCCCAAATTATAGAAATGCGATTTGAACAATCCGGACAGCCGTTATGGTATCGCTTTTCCATTGATTGTCATCGCAATGACAATAATGAAATTATCGGCATCATTACAACCGGCATTGATATCTCGGAATTGCGGCGTCGCGAACAGGTCTTGAAAATATTATTACGTGAAGTTTCTCACCGTTCAAAAAACCTGCTGGCAATTATCCAGAGTATTGCAAACCAGACTGCTCGGTATAGCGATTCTATCGGTTCTTTTTTGCGCAAGTTCCAAGGCCGCATCCAGTCACTTTCCTTCAGTCAGGATCTTGTTACAGATTCCGACTGGAGAGGTGCCGGTCTACACGAACTCATTCTTTCACAAGTCAGCAACTATCTTGGTGCAGATAAAACACGCCTAACCATATCAGGCGACGATCCCTATCTCTTTCCTGGGGCGGCATTGCATATCGGTCTTGCACTACACGAACTGATCATCAATTCCATCTCCTATGGCGCATTGTCCCAGCCCAAAGGGCGCATTGAAATTCTTATACAGACATCAGAAAACCGGCAAAACAATGAGCTTGTCTTTGAATGGCGCGAAATTTTTAACACAAAATTGCCAACCAGCGAGACAATGAAGTCATGTTTCGGCAGCGCAGTATTAGAAAAAATTGTCCCCACATCCATCAATGGGAAAAGTGAACTCCATCTTGATCACCATCAACTCGTCTACCGACTTTTCATTCCTGAAAACCAATTTGACATCCATTAACCCAACCTGAGTAAAGCTGTATTTTGTTTCATTTTGAAACATTCTTGCCCCCGGCAAGGAACCAATTTTGTTTTTAAGCATTCCTTAACCATAAGCGGCACGCATAGCGGCGCCAAAAAGGAACACATAAACAGATTGGTTTTTAAGATGAATGGTATTCTTGCTGTTATGTTACTTGTATCCTGCGCGGATAATTTTGACCAATGCAATGTTGCAGATGATCTTTTGACTGTCTATCCCAATGTCAGCGCCTGCGAAAAAGCTTTGATGCCATCTGTCCAAACCATCTCATCACAAGGCCAACAAGTTTTTGGTAAATGCGTTTCAACCCGTCAGGCAGACCTTGAGGAAGACCCCTCAATCTATTGGCATGTGAGCAATAATGGCGATTTTTATGTTGATATTGATGCCGACAGTAAACAACAGCCGAACCATTCCAATATAACCACAATTGCGATGAAACCGCTCAAAAAACCGGCTTCTTCCTGATAAAGGACTATTTTATCTTACGCTTGCGCCCATATATTTCAAGGCGGTGGTGCACAATATCATAGCCAAGTGAACGTGCAATTTCTTCTTGGAGTTTTTCAATAACATCCGAACGGAATTCGACAACCTTGCCGGTATCAATATCAATCAGATGGTCATGATGTTCTCCAACAGCATGTTCAAAACGCGATGGCCCTCCATCAAAAGCATGACGATGGATAGACCCGTTGGTCTCAAGTGCTTTCATTGTACGATAAACCGTCGACAATGATATTGACTTATCAACAGCACTGGCACGTTGAAATATCTCAAATGCATTTGGATGATCGTGCGTTGACCCGAGAATATCAAGAATAATCCGACGCTGGCGCGTAATGCGCAATCCCGCCTGTCGTAATTCAAGTTCATAATCCGGTTTATTCGTCATAGCATTATAAACCCCGTTTCCAACTCCCAATACAAGATTTTATCTTTTATCGACCAGACACACGGCATGCCGCCAAAACATCCAGCCGATGATCATAGACCTGCGTCGAGACATCCATCAATCCCAGTGCTGTATGGAAAAGATTATCATGTGAATACGCCTTGTCCCGCTCACGACGCACACAGTCCATATCGACATGGTTATCTGTAGCAAAGCCTTGAGATAACCACATGATAAAAGGAATATGTGTTTGCGTGTCCGGCGCAATAGCATAGGGCATAGCATGAAGATAAAGTCCGTCTTCACCTAAGGATTCACCGTGATCAGACATATAAATCATAGCCGTGTCCAGTGTTTCTTCACGACTTTTTAAAATAGAAATCACGCGATCCAGCAATTTATCGGTATAGACAATTGTATTATCATAGGAGTTCACGATCTGCTCGCGCGTACAATCAGAAAACTCCGATGTCAGACATTCCGGCTGGAAGGGTGCTTCATCACGCGGATAGCGCAAATAATAGGCAGGTCCATGACTGCCCAATGTATGCAACACCAGCACGGTATCACGATTCAGCCCGTCAATGCGTTTTGCCAATGTATCAACCAGAATAGCATCGCGACATTCACCGGCACTGGTGCAATAAACCGGATCATTATCATTCTGGAACTCTTCTATCGTAATACGGTCACCAACACCCTTACTGCCGGTATTATTTTCCCACCAATAAGTTTGTAAGCCGGTGTGATTGAAGATATCCATCAAGTTTTCAGAGTTTTTACCCTTATAACCGCTATATTTCTTACGTGGATAAACAGAAAACATACAAGGCACAGAAACGGATGTGTCCGTGCCGCAACTTGTTGTATTGGGAAAATAAAGAATATCACGTTTTGCAAGCAACGGATTGGTCTCTCGCTTATATCCCCCCAAAGAAAAAGATTGCGCACGCGCCGTTTCGCCCACAACAATAACAAGTAAGCGTTTCTTGCCATCGGCATGAGGGCCGAGATTTGTTTTCGCATCCCGGCCAACAAGTTCAAGTGCCCCCCTCTCACGCTCAAACATGTCACCAATATATTGCACTGTACTCTTGATTGGCGTCACCGGTATCAATTTTTCCATCATCACCGAACGCTCGTCTCGATACATGGCAACATAAGAAGAAAAGTCGGCATAGATCAGACCGAACCCGATAACAAAATATGACAAGACCGCAAATGTATTAAAAGCCACTTTCTTAAAGAATGATCGATGTTTCAACCGCACCCACACAATCATCAGACAAGGTACGATGCCATATAAAAAGATATGGGCAAGCATGGGCGATGTAATCAAATGGCTTGATTCCGTCGGAGTCGTCGCAAATGTACTTTCAATGACATGCCGGTCGATAATAACACCGAACTTGTCGGTATAATAAGATGACACTGCAGCAATCAGAATAAGAAAAATAGCCAGTGGCTTGATCACAAAACGCAGCGAAAAAATAGTCAACCCGCCTGCAAACAAGCAAAGCAATGCTATGGCCAAAATAGCAAGCTTCATCGGGTGGTCATGAAAATAACTAAAAGCCCGTAACCAAAAGGATGTATTCATCCAGAAAAGCAAATAGGCAGCCACTATAAAGCAGAAAAAGGCACTTGGCAGTACCGGACGATAAAACCGCATTGCATATCTCCGTATTATCAAGGCACTTTTAATCTAAAATAAAAGCGTTAAACCCTTTGATCAGAAATTATTTCCAGTACTCTAAATAATTATAAGCACTGAAAAACCTATACAAAAGACCCATGACAATGTTTGTATTTCTTACCTGACCCACAAGGACACGGTTCATTACGTCCAACTTTGCCCCAGCTCATCGGATCTTTGGGATCACGCTCTTCCGGCCGTACGACACGACTTTCCTGCTCGCGCGACAGCAACATCGTATCATTGCCTACATCCTCACCGTCAAAAGCAGGATGTTCAGCATGCATTTCAGGCAACTGCTGTATCTCTTGCTCCTGCGAGACAATCTCGAAACGCATCAGTTTCGAAATAACATCACGCCGCAGATTAGAAAGCATGGCCTGAAAAAGCTCAAAAGATTCCGTTTTATATTCATTGAGCGGATCACGCTGGGCATAACCGCGGAAACCGACGACAGAACGCAAATGATCAAGATTAACTAGATGCTCACGCCACAACGTATCGATGGTTTCCAATAACATGGCCTTTTCAAAATAGCGCATGATTTCATCGCCAAAACGCTCCGCCCGCTCACGAAAGCGCTGCTCGACCGCTTCATTCACACGGGTAAAAATTTCCTCTTCACCAATGCCATCTTCTTGAGCCCACTCTTCAATCGGTAGTTCCATATGGAACAGATTGATCAATTCTTCTTGCAGACCTTTCACATCCCATTGTTCATAATAAGTACCGGGCGGAATATGATTTTCAACCAGCGTTTCAATAACCTCGCCACGCATTTCATCAATGGTCTCGGATAAGTTTTCCGCATCCATAACTTCCATACGCTGTTCAAAAATAACCTTGCGCTGGTCATTCATAACATCATCATATTTAAGCAAGTTCTTGCGGATTTCGAAATTGCGCGCTTCAACCTTTTTCTGAGCTTTTTCAAGCGCCTTGTTAATCCATGGATGGGTAATAGCCTCATCTTCTTTCAGACCCAGCTTCTGCAACATGCCATCCATGCGGTTGGAACCGAAAATACGCATCAGATCATCCTGTAACGACAGGAAAAACTTCGAGCGGCCCGGATCACCCTGACGACCTGAGCGACCGCGCAACTGGTTATCAATACGGCGGCTTTCATGACGTTCAGTAGCTAAAACATAAAGACCGCCAGCGGCCAGTGCCTTTTCTTTCAAGACAGCAATATCAGCACGGATTGCCTCTATTTTTGCATCGCGCTCCGGCCCTTCAGGCACATCCGCCAATTCCTGTTTGACGCGCATTTCAAGATTACCACCCAACTGGATATCGGTACCGCGACCGGCCATATTGGTTGCAATAGTAATGGCACCAGGAACACCCGCCTGTGCCACAATAAAGGCTTCCTGTTCATGATAACGCGCATTCAAAACCTGAAAGTTTTTCACGCCGTCCTTACGTAGACGCTCGGCCAAATGTTCCGATTTTTCAATTGAAGTCGTTCCGACAAGAACCGGCTGGTTCTTTTCATGTGCTTCACGGATATCGCGAATAATGGCGCGGTATTTTTCTTCAACTGTCCGGTAAACCTCATCATCCTCATCGATACGCTGAACCGGCAGATTGGTCGGAACCTCGATCACATCAAGGCCATAAATATTACCAAACTCTTCCGCTTCAGTATTGGCTGTACCAGTCATACCGGCAAGCTTTTTATACATACGGAAATAATTCTGGAAGGTAATCGAAGCCAAGGTCTGATTTTCTGGCTGGATTGTCACATGTTCCTTGGCTTCCAACGCCTGATGTAGACCTTCTGAGTAGCGTCTTCCCGGCATCATACGTCCGGTAAACTCGTCAATAATAACAATCTCGTCATTGCGTACAATGTAATCTTTGTCGCGAGTAAAAAGCTTATGCGCCTTCAAGGCATTGTTGACATGATGAACAATAGCGACATTCTCGACATCATAAAGCCCTTCCCCCTTAAGATGACCGGCCTCGGCCAACATCTTTTCCATTTTTTCAGTGCCGACTTCAGTAAAGGTCGAGGTTTTCTGCTTTTCATCAATCTCATAATCTTCCGGCAGAAGCTTTGGAATAAATGTATCGATCAAATTATAAAATTCTGTACGGTCTTCCAAAGGACCGGAAATAATAAGCGGTGTACGCGCTTCATCAATCAGGATCGAATCGACCTCATCGACAATAGCGTAATGATGACCGCGCTGAACCATCTGCGTCTTGTCAAAAGTCATATTATCACGCAGATAATCAAAACCCAGCTCGTTATTTGTGCCATAAGTAATATCGCAAGCATAGGCCGCACGGCGCTGGTCATTATCCATATCATGGACAATGACACCAGTTGTCAGCCCCAAGAATCCATATATCGCACCCATGGTCTCGGCATCACGGCTAGCGAGATAATCATTAACCGTCACTACATGCACACCCTTGCCTTCGAGTGCATTGAGATAGACCGGCAAGGTCGCCATCAGGGTCTTGCCTTCACCTGTACGCATCTCAGCAATGCCGCGGTCATTCAATACCATGCCGCCAATCAGCTGCACATCAAACGGACGCATGCCATAAACACGCTTTGCCGCTTCCCGCACAGTAGCAAAAGCTTCAGGCAACAGCGAATCAACGGTAGCGCCATCGGCCAAACGTTTACGAAATTCCTCAGTCTTGGCTTTCAACGCTTCATCACTCAATGCGACAAATTGCGGCTCGAGTGCATTGATCTTTTCAACCAATGGGCGCAAGCCCTTCACACGGCGCTCATGCGCGGAACCAAAAAGCCTGCGGGCCAAACCACCTAAACTGACCATTACTGGTCCTTTCCCTAAAAACCAACAGCACAACTATGCGCCGCTTTACATCTTGACGGCAAATGAACCGCCTCATCAACATCGCTTTAACACTACCCGCCGGACCCACGCAACCATCACAACTGGATCAGCCAGTTTTCTCAACCAAAAACCGTTATCCGTCTATGGAAACACAGCTGAAAAACAACCGATATTGTTTCACAGATAGGAATGCAAAACCATGATGTCAACGCGCTTTTTACTCTTGGTTAAAGGGTACGGTGGTAAAACAGTTACTGATCGCCGATGCGCTTGTACGATAAAGTGATCAGCCAGTCGGTCTGAAAGTATGAAAAACAGGAAAACAGCAAAGTTTCGCCTTATTTTTCAGGTCAAACCGTTTCATTCCTTTCACGGAGATTAGTGTTTATGAAATTTGCAACCACCCTTCGCGCACTTGCAGCCGCAACAATTCTTTCAGGTTCGACAATCGCACTGGCACAGGCCCAGTCCCCGCTACCCAATCTCAATCCGGCAGCCGCGCCTGCGGCCATACCTGCTGATCCGGCGCATGTCGTCGCTGTTATTGACGGCAAAGACATTACCGTTGCACAGCTCGACGAATTGGCCGATACAATTGATCCCAACCTTGCCCGTATGCCGGATGAACAGCGCCGTCTAACTACATTGCGCATTTATGTCGATATGATTGCTCTTTCCCATGCGGCCGTCGATAAGGGACTCGACAAGGGACCGGAATTTGAAAAACGTATGGACATTGCACGTTCCAATGTTCTTCAGCAGCTTTATTTCCAAAAAGAAATCATGGACAAGGTCAGCGATAGCGAGCTCAAGGCGCGCTATGACAAAGAAATTGCCAACCTGCCTAAAGAAGAAGAAGTCCATGCACGTCATATCCTTGTCAAAACCAAGGAAGAGGCAGAAAAGATCATTGCCGAACTGGACAAAGGCGGCAAGTTTGAAGAACTTGCTAAAAAATCCTCACAAGATGGCTCGGCCTCGGTCGGTGGCGATCTAGGATATTTCAGCCATGGACAGATGGTCGAACCCTTTGAAAAAGCTGCTTTTGCATTAAAGCCCGGCGAATATACAAAAACACCGGTCGAAACGCCCTTTGGCTGGCATGTGATCAAGCTTGAAGATCGTCGTCCCAAACAGCCACCGGCACTTGACGATGTAAAAGATGCCATAAAAGCCATGATCGTGCGTGAGCGCTACCAGCAGGAAATTGGTGATTTGCGTGCCAAGCTCAACCCTAAATATCCTGATGAGGCTGTTGCCAAGGCCATGGCCAAACCGGATGATGAAGATGCACCTGCTGGTGAAGGCGAAGAAGACAACGAATAAGCACTCTTTCGCAAAACAAAAAACAATGATACCGAATGTCATATGACATTCGGTATTTTTATATCTGTCACATGATCTGAAGGAGAAGATGATGGGCGCAACCGTTTCCCCCCTGGCCCCTAAAGAAAAAATCAAAATGCCTGTAATTAATGGTGTCAAAATGGCAACTGCACAAGCAGGTATAAAATATAAGAACCGTACCGATCTTCTTTTTATGATTTTTGACAAACCAGCTGACGTTGCCGGTGTTTTCACCCGTTCACGATGCCCTTCTGCACCGGTCGATCATTGTCGCGCATCACTACAGCATGGCCGTGCACGCGGTGTCGTTGTCAATTCAGGCAATGCCAATGCCTTTACCGGCAAAAAAGGCAGACAAGCAACCGAAATAACCGCTGATGCAGCTGCCAAGGCGCTGCAATGCAGCAGCAATGAAATCTATCTAGCCTCAACAGGCGTCATTGGCGAACCGCTTGATGCAGGAAAATTTTCCAATCTGCTGCAGGAACTGCCGGACAAAGCTACCGGTGATCAATGGCTTGAAGCCGCACAAGCCATCATGACAACTGATACCTTCGCAAAAGTAGCAACACGTAGTCTTGATATAGACGGCAAACACGTCACCATAAACGGCATCGCCAAAGGCGCCGGCATGATTGCGCCCGATATGGCAACCATGCTGTCTTTTGTTGTTACCGATGCCAATATCGCATCCAATGTCCTACAAGACCTTTTACGTCAGGGCGTCAACCAAAGTTTCAACAGCATTACAGTTGATAGCGATACATCAACCTCCGATACGCTGCTATTATTTGCAACAGGAAAGGCAGAAAACCAGCGCATCGAAAATATAAATTCCACGCATATCACTTCCTTCAAAGCTGTCCTTGACGATCTTCTTCTTGATCTTGCCGTTCAGGTTGCCTGCGATGGTGAAGGCGCCAGAAAATTGATCGAAGTCAATGTAACAGGCGCTGTTTCAGATCAGTCTGCCAAAAAAATTGCGTTTTCCATTGCCAATTCACCACTGGTTAAAACAGCTGCAGCCGGTGAAGATGCCAATTGGGGGCGTGTGGTCATGGCCGTTGGTAAAGCCGGCGAAGAAGCCGACCGTGACAGGTTGAGCATATGGTTTGGTGATTTTCGTCTTGCCGTCGATGGCGAACGCGACCCCGATTACAGCGAGGAAGCCGCATCCAACTATATGAAAAATGATAAAATCCGCATCCGCGCCGATATAGGCCTTGGCCATGGTACAGCACGCGTTTGGACCTGTGATCTGACAAAAGAATATGTGGCAATCAATGGCGATTACCGTAGCTGATCCGCACGCACTTGGCATGGTTCGCCAGCTTGAAGCCTTAATGGCAAGGGCTTGGCCGGCAGAACATATCGATTATGATGGCACCTATGCAATCCGTCGCACCCATGGGCATCCATCAAGGCGCCTGAATTCTGTTGTGCCGCTTGATCCTGCTGATGATGCAGATTTTGCCACACGCCTGCAGCGTCTTTGTATCGAAGGCAACCTTGCGCTTAAAACAACGCCTTTGGCCCCTCCTGCGCTTATGGCATGGTTACAAAAAATGCGCTGGAACCGAGTGCTGAACGTTCATAACATGGTATTGGACCTTCAAAAAGCATCCATAAAAGCAGCGACATACAACGGCCCTCACGCCATGGTCATGTGTGATATCGACAATTATGTACAAGCATCGGCTCTCAACCATATTCATGACAATCAGGTTGCCGCAGCCTTACGTGGTGTTATAGAACGTATCAAAAGCGAAACAATTCCCTTGATCTATCGTGATGACGGTCTAGACATTGCCAATCTTCTAATCGTAAGGGATGGAAGCTTTGCCGGTATTCTCGATTTTGCCATTTTGCCGCAACGCCGCGGACAAAAGATCGGATCACATATTATGGATACACTGTTGATCATGATGCAGGAAATAGGCGTTGAAAAAATGTGGCTGCAAGTCAGCGATGATAATACACCCGCAATCAGGCTTTATTCAAAATATGGTTTCCAAACTCTTTACGATTATCAGATATGGGAGAAGCCATGACTGGAACCAATCATAAACTGCTTCTCGTCGTTGCCTGTGCATTGATCGATACCGATAACCGCATATTGCTGGCTCAAAGGCCGGAAGGCAAATCACTTGCCGGTTTATGGGAATTCCCCGGCGGTAAGGTCGATGCCGGAGAAATACCCGAAAAAGCCTTGATACGCGAGCTTGATGAAGAGCTTGGAATCACAACGAAAATTGACTGTCTTGCACCCTTGACCTTTGCTAGTCATACTTATGAGAGCTTCCACCTATTAATGCCGCTCTATATTTGCCGCCGCTTTGAAGGCATCCCCCAATCACGTGAAGGGCAGGCCCTCAAATGGGTACACCCCCAACATCTTAATAACTATCCAATGCCTGATGCAGATATTCCCCTTATACCGCATTTACGTGATTTGTTAACCATTTAGCATACCCGTTTAATCACTTTTTAATATCTCATTTGCTAAGCTCCCCTAAAGAAAAACGTGGAGTTTTTGTGATGCGTAACCACGAATTTATAGATTTTCATGGATTGGACACTCCAAGAGGGGCCGGTCCGGGTTTTTTGCGTATTGTTCTCCTGTTCGGTTCCATTGCCGTTGCTTTAGGTCTTATATTAGTTCCCATTCTGGCTGAACAAGCCGATCGGCAACTGACACAGAACCTCTTTGATAATCAGCCCGACTACACCATGACTGGCTCTATTCATCGTGACAACAGCTTGAAAACAACACCATCTGCCAACTTACCCACACTCGGCAACTTGCCCATTAACAACCACAGCGCATTTGCCCCGAACTAAACGGTACAAATTTATACAAACGGATGTAATTTTTATATAAAGGTCGTATAGGGCAATGTTTTTCTAACGATGCCCACCACACGCGAAACCGTTCTTTTGCTTCTTTTGCTTCCTACCTGTATAAAAGAATGGGAGCCCTTCATTCATCCAGATTAGGCAAAAGAAATGACCCTATATTTTATCATCAACCTTGTTGTGCTTGCTGCATTGCTCATTTTACTGGCACGCACCCGCTCGCTAAACTGGTCACTTTCTCGGCGGGTTCTGGTCGGTCTTATTATCGGCGTTGTTTTCGGCGCCGCCCTACAGGCCATATACGGCTTCAAAAACGATGTGCTAAGCCGTTCCATCGAATGGTTCAACATCATCGGCAATGGTTATGTATTGCTCTTGCAAATGGTTGTTATGCCTTTGGTTTTTGCTTCCATTCTTTCAGCTGTTGCCCGTTTACACTCGGCTTCCTCTTTGGGAAAAATCAGTTCCCTTACCATCGGCACTCTGCTTTTTACCACAGCTATTTCTGCTTTTATCGGCATAATGATGGTCAATACTTTCGGCCTGACATCGCAAGGGCTTGTGCAAGGCGCGGCCGAAACCGCCCGTCTAAGCGCCATTGAAACCAATTATATCGGCAAGATTGCTGAATTAAGCGTTCCCCAACTCATTTTATCTTTCATTCCTAAAAATCCGTTTGCCGAACTCACCGGCATCCATCCGACATCGATTATCAGCGTCGTCATTTTTGCTGTTTTTCTAGGTCTTGCCGCAATCCGCCTCAAAAAGGATGATGAAGAAAAAGGCAATGCCGTTCTTTTTGCGATTGATACATTGCAAAGCTGGGTGATGAAACTCGTACGCCTTGTAATTGCATTGACCCCTTATGGCGTTCTCGTCTTGATGACCAAAATGACCGCAACCTCCAATATAGAAGATGTATTGAAACTTTTAACCTTTATTGTCGCTTCATATCTGGCAATGGCTATCATGTTCGGCATTCATGCTGTGTTGGTTTCACTGTGCGGGATCAACCCTTTGCGGTTTTTTCGCAAGATATTGCCTGTCCTCACCTTTGCTTTTACCAGTCGTTCTAGCGCAGCCAGCATTCCATTGTCCATTGAAGCGCAGACACAACGATTAGGCGTCCCACAAGCAATAGCCAGTTTTGCAGCCTCTTTCGGGGCAACTATCGGCCAGAATGGTTGTGCAGGCATCTATCCGTCCATGCTGGCGACCATGATTGCACCGACCATGGGCATCAATCCGCTTGATCCTGCCTGGATTGCTACGCTTGTCGGTATTGTTACATTAAGCTCTATCGGCGTTGCCGGCGTCGGCGGCGGCGCAACTTTCGCCGCCCTCATCGTCCTGCCAGCCATGGGCATGCCTGTTACACTAGTTGCCTTGCTGATTTCAATCGAACCGCTCATCGATATGGGCCGCACCGCCCTGAACGTCAATGGTGCCATTACGGCTGGCACTGTCACAAGCCGGATATTGCATGAGACCGACAAGGTTATTCTTAACAATGACGAGGAAACACAATTACACTCGACATAAAATTAGCTTTTATCATTCAATATCGTCGCCAGCGAAACAGTTGCGCTGCCACGTTTGGCAGGCTTTTGTTGGCTTTCATGCGGTGCCCAACCCGACATCCAAATGAATGAGAATGTCGCGCGGATACGGCCATCAAGATCGCTGAACCGCTCGGCATAAATTTCTCCTGCACGCATAAAAAAGCGCTTGGAAACAGGACGACGCGAACGGTTTAAAAGTGCATTCTGCGCACCAAAAGCACGTAAATCACGCATCAAGGCAAAAATATTATCATACCGAACAGTCACGTTTTCAACATCGGTCACAGGCAGGGCAAAGCCCGCACGCTGCAACAAGGAGCCAACATCGCGAACCTCGGCAAAAGGAAAAATACGTGGACTGACCCCACCATAAATTTCACTTTCTGCCGCCAACAAACTTTCGCGCAATTCATACAATGTTCCCGCGCCCGCCATCACACCAAGAAACAGACCATCCGGTTTTAGTGCATTTCTGATCTGGATTAAAACACCGGGTACATCATTGACCATATGCAATGATAAAAGCGAAACAATAAGATCGGAATTCTGCGGCATAAGATCAATATTTTCACGTGTTCTGACTTGTCCATTTTGTTCGCGCAAATAGGCCTTATCAGTCTCGATCCGTTCGGTCGCACCGACTTTTCCCGATTGTCGCAATATATCGACTGCCAGCCCTGTATGGCCATGCAAATCAATAGCTTTTTCAAATTGACGCTCGACAGTTGCAAGCCGCTCACCGAGGTCTTCAGCGACACGGGCAAGCAAAAAATCGTTACCCGCCACATATTGCTGGTAGGCCCGGCAGCGAAAACGCTCAATCAGCGCATGATCGAAAATTGACGAATGATCCATAGCCTTTTTTGTTCCTTTTTATCACCAAGGTCAATTGTTCTTAAACATATATTCCGGCATGATGCATTATGACTAATAAATTGCCAATCACTTCATGGCCTCAAAGCCTGAAGCGGTTCTTAACCGATATATTATTGCCACCAACATGTTCAGGGTGCGGTGTCGCAGTTTCAAGCCACGGTGTTCTATGTACCGACTGCTGGACATCCCTTGATTTCATTACGCCACCACTTTGCCCAATAATGGGCATACCATTGTGCTATGATGCAGGAGAGGGCTTTATAAGCGGCGAAGCCTTCAATACACCACCGCCATTCCGGCGGGCGCGCTCGGTGCTTATCCATGACGGGCTAGCCCGTAAACTGGTCACGCGTCTTAAATATGGCGAACGAACAGACCTTGCTGCAACCATGGCAAACTTGATGATTACAGCCGGTCGTGAGCTGATCGACGAGGCTGATATTATTATTCCGGTCCCGCTGCATCATTGGCGTTTTTTCAAGCGTCGCTACAACCAATCGGCAGAACTTGCCCGCCACATTGCCCATAAAACACAAAAATCTTTTCATGCCGGTCTTTTACAACGCCGTAAAAGAACCCGACAACAGACAAGGCTTAATGCCCGCGAACGTGAAGATAATGTACGAGCGGCCTTTCATGTCGAAAAACACAACCGACCCCATATCGAAGGACAGCACATCCTGCTCATCGATGATGTCTATACAACAGGCGCCACCGTCAAATCGGCCAGTCGTGCACTCCTGCGCGCCAAAGCACAAACCGTTGATATATTAACTTTTTCACGCGTATGGCAAAAGCCATAAACAGCCTACTACAGCAAGATGCTTGAGCTTGGTTATCAAGATGATTATATAAAACAAAACGGAGAATAATCATGGCCATTACCATCTATACCAAACCGGGTTGCCCCTTCTGTACGCGCGCAATGCAGCTTCTAGCCCAAAAAGGCGTTGATTTTGATGAAATTGACGCTAGCGGTGATCGCCGTTCTGAAATGGTTGAGCGCGCCCACGGTCACAATACATTTCCGCAAATTTTTATCAATGAACATCATGTCGGCGGCTGTGATGACCTTTTTGCGCTGGATGCAGCCGGAAAACTTGATCCATTACTGGCGGAGGCAGGATGATCCATTTTTCGCTGGCATGCGATCAGGCTCACGAATTTGATGGCTGGTTCCGTCATAATGAGGATTTTGAAAAACAGGTTACGCAACACCTTGTTTCCTGTCCGGTTTGCGGCTCGACAAAAATAGAAAAAACACTCATGACACCGGCTGTTTCGACCTCGCGTAAAAAAGAGCGGGTCGGTATGGGTCTGAATGACGAGCAGCGCCAAGCATTGGAAAAATTACGCAAACTCGCGCAGGAAGTACGCGAAAAAGCCGATTATGTCGGTGAAAATTTTGCCGAAGAAGCCCGTAAGATCCACTATGGTGAAAAAGACCCTCATGCCATCTATGGCGAAGCCAATGTCGAGGAAGTCAGCTCGTTACTAGATGAAGGTATTGCCGTCATGCCGCTACCTTCCCTACCGGAAGACAAGAACTAGATTTAAAACAGTTGATATAAAATCAGAGTCGTCGGGCCAGCAACATATAATTGATATCCATATCTTTTGACCGGTTCCAGCTATCTGTCAACGGATTATAGGTAATGCCGGTTTCATCAATCAATGTTAGACGGCTTTTCTCAAGGTGGGTCTTAATCTCGGCAGGGGTAAGAAACTTATTATAATCATGTGTACCTTTCGGCAGCCACCGCAATACATATTCAGCACCAACAATCGCCAGCGCCCAAGCCTTGAGCGTCCGGTTGAGCGTAGCAACAAACATCAATCCCTGCGGCTTGACCATCTGGGCGCTTGTTGCCATGAAAAGATCGACATCGGCAACATGTTCAACCACTTCCATGTTCAAGACAACATCAAATTTTTCACCTGCCTTTGCAAGCTCTTCCGATGTAGTGGCGCGATAATCGATCGTCAGACCACTTTGTTCGGCATGGATCTTCGCCACTTCGATATTGGTTGCAGATGCATCGGCCCCGACAACTTCAGCTCCCAAACGGGCCATCGGCTCACACAACAAACCGCCACCACAACCAATATCAAGCAATCGCAATCCTTTTAATGGCTGATTAGCAAGCGGATCACGATCAAACGCTAAGCAAATCTTTTCTTTAATATATGACAAGCGTGCCGGATTGAATTTATGTAATGGACGGAATTTCCCGGATGGATTCCACCATTCTGCGGCAATGGCTGAAAAATGTGCGACTTGCGTCTCATCAATGGTTGTACGGGCGACTTCGGCCATAGCGCTCTCCTTCAACAAAGGATTACCAAACACATCATTGGCCAATCCCTATTTTCTTGCGCGAATATATTAGCCATTTTAACAATATTTCAAAATAGCTGTCACATTTTATCAACTCGACCTGATTGGCACAAAAGTCAAGAGCCAAACCGAAGGATTCAAGCGACGCGAACAGCTTCATAATCAAAGTGATTTACAAATATAGGCACCTATACACCTTGCTAAATCCATCGTTTTTGGCTATGCAGCCTGAGTATTTTTATCGACATCAATCAATTGCCACCTTAAAAATGGTTTTCTTCAAAGAGGCAAAAAGAAAAAATGGCCCGCATTGTCATGAAATTCGGCGGAACATCGGTTGCCAATATCGAACGCATCCGCAACGTGGCACGCCACGTCAAGCGTGAAGTTGATGCCGGCAATGAAGTCGCTGTTGTTGTTTCAGCCATGTCCGGCAAAACAAACGAACTTGTCGGCTGGACACGTGAAGCTTCGCCTATGCATGATGCACGTGAATATGATGTCGTTGTCGCCTCGGGTGAACAGGTTACTGCCGGCCTCTTGGCCATTACATTGCAAGCCATGGGTGTTCATGCCCGTTCATGGTTGGGCTGGCAGATTCCGATCCGCACAGACAATGCCCACGGAGCTGCGCGCATTACCGATATTGACGGCTCTTTTCTGATTCAACGTTTCAAAGAAGGCCAAGTCGCCGTCATTGCCGGTTTTCAGGGGCTGGCGCCTGACAATCGCATTTCGACGCTAGGCCGCGGCGGTTCCGACACCAGTGCCGTTGCCATCGCAGCAGCAGTTCAAGCTGATCGTTGCGACATCTATACCGATGTTGACGGCGTCTATACAACCGATCCACGTGTTGAACCAAAAGCCCGGCGTCTGCCAAAAGTAGCCTTTGAAGAAATGTTGGAAATGGCCTCATTAGGGGCTAAGGTATTGCAAGTTCGCTCGGTCGAGCTTGCCATGGTGCATAAGGTGCGTACATTTGTACGCTCTTCTTTTGAAGATCCGGACGCTCCGGGTATGGGTGATCCGATTAACCCGCCCGGCACGTTGATTTGTGATGAGGATGAAATCGTGGAACAGCAGGTAGTAACCGGCATCGCTTTTGCCAAAGACGAAGCCCAGATATCATTACGCCGTCTGGCTGACAGACCCGGCATTTCAGCCGCTATTTTCGGTCCTCTTGCCGACGAACACATCAATGTCGATATGATCGTGCAAAATGTTTCCGAAGACGGCTCAAAAACCGATATGACTTTTACCGTCCCGTCGACAGATGTCGATAAGGCCGTGCGTATTATTGAAAAACAATGCGAAGAAATTGGTTATGATGTTATCCAGTCCGATTCCGATCTGGCAAAAATTTCGGTTATCGGTATCGGTATGCGTTCTCATGCGGGTGTTGCGGCAACGGCATTCAAAGCATTGGCCGAAAAAGGAATCAATATTCGCGCCATCACCACATCGGAAATTAAAATTTCAATCTTGATTGATGCCGCCTATACCGAACTGGCTGTGCGCACATTGCATAGCATTTACGGCCTAGATAAAGATTGATAACTACATTTCGGTCAGACCAGATCAAACCAATAAATAATATAGGGTTTGGTATTGATCCGAATCGTGGTTACTATCATGCTTCGAAAATATGGGCGCTCAAATGGTCCCTTATGTTTTGCAAGATTAACGGAATGGGAGTTCAAGCAAGATTATGAAGCAGGCGAAGGCAGGGCCGAGAGTGCTTCTCAAGCGATTGCGTGCTTTCATGGCAGAAGCCATGGAGCCACAAACGCGTCTTGACCGTATCGTCAACGAAATTGCGAACACTATGGTAGCGGAAGTCTGCTCCTTTTACGTGCTTCGCTCTGATGGTATTCTTGAACTTTATGCCACGCACGGCCTTAATCCTGAAGCCGTGCACCTTGCACAACTACGCCTTGGCCATGGTCTTGTTGGTACCATTGCGGCCAATGCACGCGCACTGAACCTGACGGATGCCCAGAATCATCCGGCCTTTGCCTATCTACCGGAAACCGGCGAAGAAATTTATTCATCCTTTCTGGGGGTGCCTATTTTACGAGCCGGCCGCACACTCGGCGTGCTGGTTGTCCAAAACCGCAAGCAGCGTGTTTATAGCGATGACGAAGTCGAAGCGCTTGAAACCGTTGCCATGGTTCTGGCTGAAATGATCGCTGCCGGCGAACTACCACGTTTTGCCAGACCCAATCTTGATATCGACGTACGCCGTCCCTTTAGTTTAAAGGGTGAACACCTGAATGAAGGAATTGGCTTGGGTCATGTGGTTCTCCATGAACCCCGTATTGTTGTGACCAATCTTTTCAATGAAGATTCAAACATCGAGCTTGAAAAGCTTTCCAACGCCATGGGATCCTTGCGGCTTTCAATCGACGACCTGCTCAAACGCTCCGATGTCGCCATTGAAGGCGAACACCGCGACGTTCTGGAGGCCTACCGTATGTTTGCCTATGATAATGGCTGGGTCAGGCGTCTGGAAGAGGCTATTCGCAACGGTTTGACAGCAGAAGCAGCCGTTGAAAAGGTTCAAAGCGATACACGCGCCCGTATGCTCCACATGACAGACCCTTATCTTCGTGAGCGGCTTTCCGATTTTGATGATCTCGCCAACCGTTTGCTACACCAGTTAATGGGGCGCACCCGCGAAACTGTTGCTGAATCCCTGCCCAAGGACGCCATTATTGTTGCCCGTTCTATGGGTGCAGCTGAACTACTCGATTATCCGCGCGAAAATCTGCGCGGTCTTGTGCTGGAAGACGGTGCTGCAACAAGTCATGTTTCCATCGTTGCCCGTGCAATGGGTATACCCGTTGTCGGTCAGGCCAAGGGCATTGTTTCACTATCTGAAAACGATGATTCAATTATCATTGACGGGGATGACGGACGTGTCCACTTGCGACCTCCTGTCGAAGTTGAACGTGCTTATGCGGAAAAAGCTCACTTTCGTGCTCAAAAACAAAAGCAATATAAAGAACTGCGTGATATTCCCGCCATCACCAAGGATGGCGCTGCCATTACACTTTTAATGAATGCCGGATTGCTAGTCGATCTGCCTCAACTTAATGAAGCCGGTGCACAAGGAATAGGCCTCTTCCGTACGGAATTGCAATTCATGATTGCGTCAACCTTTCCTCGGGCCGAACAACAAGAAAAACTCTACCGTGCTGTCTATAAAGAGGCAGGCAGCAAACCTGTCACTTTCCGTACGCTTGATATTGGCGGTGACAAAGTGCTTCCCTATTTTCGCGCCAAAGGAAAAGAAGAAAATCCGGCGCTCGGCTGGCGCGCCGTACGTTTGACGCTTGATCGTCCGGCTTTGATGCGGACACAGTTACGCGCCTTGCTGAAAGCCTCGGGTGGGCGTGAATTACGCATTCTTTTACCTATGGTCAGCGAAATTGCCGAAATCCACCGTACGCGTCAGTTAATTGATCGTGAGATTACCTATCTCACCCGTTTTGGTCACCCTTTGCCAACACGAATCAAACTCGGCGCCATGATCGAAGTACCTGCACTTGTTTTTCAGCTTGATGAATTGATGAAAGAAGTCGACTTTGTTTCTGTCGGCTCCAACGATCTCTTCCAATTTGTTTTGGCGGTAGATCGCTCCAATCAGATGTTGGCCTCGCGTTTTGAATGGATGTCTGTGGGCTTCATGCGCGTTCTGCGCCATATTGTTGAAGCCAGCGAGCGCAATGATACACCGCTGACACTATGCGGTGAACTTGCCGCCCGTCCGCTTTCAGCCATGGCTCTAATCGGACTCGGCTTTACCCGCATGTCTATGACACCCTCTGCCATCGGGCCGGTAAAAGCCATGGTTCTCAGCCTTGATGCCAAAGCGCTGCAACAACAATTGCAAGAAAAACTAAAAAATCCAGAGCAAGACAATCTGCGTGATTGGTTGATAAAATTTGCTGAAGACCATAAAGTCAGCTTGTCCTGATCTTTATGTTGTTTGATACCGAAACCACTTTGAATAACGGATAAAAGAAATGGTCGCCCTACCTCAGGATCGTATGAACCAGCTCGAAAAACGGTTCGAAATGATTGAAAGCCAAATGGCAAACAATCCAGATCCCGATACTTATGTCAAACTCGCCTCCGAATATGCCGATTTGCAACCAATTGTCGGACCGATCCGTGAACTGAATGCAGCCCATCGCGAAGCCAATGATCTGGAAGCTATGTTGAATGACAAGGCAACGGATACAGATATGCGAGCCTTGGCCGAAGACGAGTTGCCGCTTTTGCGTGAAAAAATCGAACAGCTTGAAAATCAGGTGCAGATTTTACTGCTGCCCAAAGATGCGGCCGATAACAAAAGTGCCATTCTTGAAATCCGTGCCGGTACAGGCGGTTCGGAAGCGGCTCTGTTTGCCGGTGATCTATTCCGTATGTATGAGCGCTATGCCAGTGCCCATGGCTGGAAAGTCGAGCTGGTCTCGAGCAGCGATGGCGATGTCGGCGGCTATAAGGAAATTATTGCAACGGTCTCCGGTCAGGGCGTCTTTTCCAAACTAAAATTTGAATCCGGCACCCATCGGGTCCAGCGTGTACCGGAAACAGAAGCCGGCGGTCGTATACATACATCGGCAGCCACTGTTGCTGTTTTACCGGAAGCCGGAGATATCGATGTTGAAATCCGCAATGAAGATATCCGTATTGATACCATGCGTGCATCAGGTGCCGGCGGACAGCATGTCAATACCACCGATTCAGCCGTACGCATCACCCATATTCCAACCGGCATCATGGTCGTACAGGCAGAAAAATCACAGCACCAGAACCGCGCACGGGCCATGCAGATCTTACGCGCACGTCTTTACGATATGGAGCGCCAAAAAGCCGATGCAGAGCGCTCTGCCTCACGTAAAGCCCAAGTTGGTTCAGGTGATCGTTCCGAACGTATCCGTACCTATAATTTCCCTCAAGGACGCGTGACCGACCATCGCATCAATCTAACCCTCTATAAGCTGGATCGCGTCATGGAGGGTGAATTGGACGAACTGGTCGATGCATTGATTGCCGACCATCAAACCGCACTGCTGGCTGCAATGGGAGAAGCCGGTTGAAAAGTATAACGCTTGCAGCCTTGCTGGCGGATAGCAAAAACCGTCTTGCACAAGCTGATATACCCAATGCATCACAAGATGCACGTCTGCTCGTTGAATGGACAACAGGCACCACACGTAAAGACATGATCATGGCACCCGACCAAACGGTCTGTGCCGCCGCAGAAAAAAAATTACAAGAAGCGCTGCACCGTCGACTGAAAGGTGAACCTGTCTACCGTATTATTGGTGAACGTGAATTTTATGGTCTTCCCTTCATATTATCGGCTGAAACCTTGGAACCACGAGATGATACCGAGGCTCTTGTCGGTCTGGTTTTGCAACCGATGCGTGATAAAGCGCAAAGCAATAGCGGGATCAGCTTTATTGATCTTGGCACAGGAACCGGTGCGATTGCCATAACAATCCTCACGCAGATTGAAACTGCTCAAGGCCTTGGCGTCGATATATCTGTTGGTGCGCTAAAAACGGCCCAAATAAACGCTGAAAATGCGAAAGTCGCCAATCGCTTCAATATTTGCCACAGCAATGGATTTAAAAACATCAAGGGCCGTTTTGATTTTATTCTGTCTAATCCACCCTATATTCCAAGCCATGAGATTGAGACACTTGAACGAGAGGTAAAAGCCTTCGATCCAATTCAGGCACTCGATGGCGGTCCGGATGGCCTTGATTTTTATCGTCTCATTGCTTCAAACGCATCGGAATTTCTTCATCCATATGGCATGGTGGGGGTCGAAATTGGTAAGGGTCAAGAAAGAGATGTCGAAGCGTTATTTTTAAAACACGGATTCAAACAGATCGGTTATAAAAAAGATCTATCCGACATTATCCGCGCTCTGCTTTTCCAGCTTATCTGAAAGCGTATCGAAGACCAATTTTAATGTCATGTGACGTCAAGTGATCAGCCTTCATGGAAGATATACCATGGTTATTACCGGTTTTGGCGTCACCAAGATCAGAATAGCTGTAACCAATATCCAATGTCGCCCGCTGGTTCAACTTAACTGCAAAACCGGTATGTAAGGCCCAGGCAAAATCCCAATTGGTATTAGATGAGAATGACCGTTTTCCGGCAGATGACTGCACGGAAAAGTCGGATATATGATTAGCGGCGGCACCAACACCAAAGCCCAGATAGGGGGTTACATATTTGACCGTCGCCAGATCGACATAGGCATTGGCCATGAGAACCGTTGAAGACACATCACCACTATAGCGTCGTTCATCCAGACCAAACCTATCTTTTGCCCCGAGTTTGTTTTTAGCACGATACTCAACCGTACCATCAACACGCAACAGATCTGAAAAACGATAACCGACACCAACGCCGCCCATAAAATTAGCGTCATCAAGACTAGCTTTATCAGACCATCGTCCATAACCGCCCATATGATCAAATGACGAAAGATCAAGGATTGAACCACCAAGATAGCCTTTAATATAAAAGCTTCGCTTTTCGTTTTTAATTGTAACTTCCGGCACATTATCAAAATTGATATCCGCACCATGGGCGATCCCCGTCATGCCGACAAAAGCCATTGTCATGATAGCCAGATATTTCATTCTAGATCGCCCCTTAATACTGACGGTCGATAAAACAAACCGATTTCTGCAGTCTTTAAAGGATATTGGTTAAGGCCCTCTTAACCATAAATATTAAGGAACTATTTTCGATAAAAAAAACCGCCTCAAAGGGCGGCCTTTCAAAAAATGGATAAACAATCAAATACTATCGCGTACTTTGACTACAGCATCGACAATATCGTCGACTACTCTTTCAACAAGCTTATAATCATCCCCTTCCGCCATAATGCGAATTAAGGGTTCTGTACCAGACGGACGGATAACAAAGCGGCCATTCTTACCCAAATCATTTTCACAATCAGCAATGACCTGTTTAACATGCTTGTCATCCAGCGGTTTGGCGCCAGGCTCGATACGCACATTTTTGAGCAATTGTGGAACCGGATCAAATCTGTGACATAACTTCGACATAGGTAGACCGGTTTCCTTGACACAGCTCAATATCTGCAACGCGGATACAAGACCATCGCCTGTTGTTCCAAAATCCGTCAACACAATATGACCCGATTGCTCGCCGCCTATATTCAGGCCATGCACACGCATATATTCAACGACATAACGGTCCCCCACCTTGGTGCGGGCAAGATTAAGACCCAGATCATTGATAAAACGCTCCAGCCCCAGATTGGACATGACAGTTGCAGCAATGCCGCCACCGCGCAACCGTCCCGATGCCAGCCAATTTTCAGCAATCACAGCCATCAACTGGTCACCATCGACAATCGCGCCGGTCTCATCCACCATCACAACACGATCACCGTCACCATCAAGGGCGATACCAGCATCAGCACGCACTTCATTCACTTTTCGCATCAAGCCTACCGGATGGGTAGAGCCACTATCCTCATTAATATTGAGACCATTGGGCTGATCATTAATTGTAATGACTTCGGCACCCAATTCCCACAAAGCAAGCGGAGCCGCCTTATAGGCAGCGCCATAAGCACAATCAACAACAATACGCATACCATCCAGACGGACCTCACGCGGCATGGTACGCTTGGCAAATTCAATATAGCGGTAAATATCGCCATCCACACGTTTAGCGCGGCCAATCTGGGTAGAACCCGCAAGTTCAGACGTCATATCAGTCTGAATCAAATGTTCGATCTTCGCCTCAATATCATCGGACAATTTAAAACCATCCGGACCAAAAAGCTTAATACCGTTATCATAAAAAGGATTATGAGAAGCAGAAATCATAACACCAATATCGGCACGCAATGAACGGCAAAGCATAGCAACCGCTGGCGTCGGAATTGGTCCCAACAGAAATACATCCATGCCTGCTGCCGTAAAACCAGCAACCAGTGCATTTTCCAGCATATAACCGGAACGACGTGTATCCTTGCCGATCACAACACGTGACACACGCTCTGTCGAACGAAATAGAATACCAACAGCCATACCAACTTTCATGGCAATATCGGCCGTCATAGGAAAAGTGTTGGCTTTACCGCGAATACCGTCGGTGCCAAAATATTTGCGAGTCATGCAAAAGACCCCTCTTAATCTATAGTGAGAGCTGCATATCCTACCATGCCCTAATTGTCTATATTTGCTATAAAAAGACAGCAAAACAAAGGCGTCTTCAAATAAAGACGCCTTTGTTTTCTATTTTAAGGTTAATCTTTTTAAGCTTGCGGTTCCGGCTCATCGTTTGTTTTCGGTTTTACCACACGTTTTTTAGGTGCCGCCTTCGGCTTGGCTGTCGCTTTTCCAGCTTTGGGAACTGTTGAGCCACGTGACGGCGGTGTATCCTTACCCATATCACGTGAAGGAGGCTTACCATTAATCACGTCATTGATTTCGCTACCTGTCAATGTCTCGTATTCAAGCAGGCCTTCAGCCAAGGCAACCCACTGTTTTTTCTTTGTTGTTAAAATTTTAGTGGCTGTCTTATAAGCTTCATCAATCAGTTTACGTACCTCGGAATCAATCAACTGGGCTGTTTCTTCCGAAACATCTGCCTTACGGCCACCACCAAAACCGACATAAGAATTCTGCTGTTCTTCTCCATAGGCAACATTGCCCAACTTATCAGAAAATCCCCATTTAGTGACCATATTGCGCGCAAGCTTTGTAGCCTGTTCAATATCGGATGAAGCACCAGCCGTAATATTTTCCTTACCGAACTTCATTTCTTCCGCTACGCGCCCACCCATCATAATCGCAAGACGTGAAATCATCCAGCGATAACTGATCGAATAACGGTCACCTTCCGGCAACTGCATCACCATACCCAAAGCTCGGCCACGCGGCACGATGGTTGCTTTATGGACAGGATCGGTTGCCGGCAGATTAAGTGCAACAACGGCATGACCCGATTCATGATAGGCTGTCAGTTCTTTTTCAGCTTCCGTCATGGCTGATGAACGACGCTCTGCGCCCATCAAAACCTTGTCTTTAGCATCTTCAAACTCCTGCATGGTAACAAGGCGCTTATTGCGACGGGCCGCCATCAAAGCCGCTTCATTAACCAAGTTCATCAAATCGGCACCGGAAAAACCGGGCGTACCACGTGCCATTATCTTAAGATCGACATTAGGTGCCAACGGCACATTGCGCACATGAACCTTCAAAATCTGTTCACGACCGGCAACATCAGGATTGGAAACAACAACCTGACGATCAAAACGACCCGGACGCAACAAGGCCTGATCCAACACATCTGGACGGTTGGTCGCTGCGATAATGATCACGCTTTCATTGGGTTCAAAACCGTCCATTTCAACCAGAAGCTGGTTCAATGTCTGTTCGCGCTCATCATTGCCGCCCCCCATGCCGGCGCCACGATGACGGCCGACAGCATCAATTTCGTCAATGAAAATAATGCAAGGCGCATTTTTTTTGGCCTGTTCGAACATATCACGCACACGGCTGGCACCAACACCAACAAACATCTCAACGAAATCAGACCCTGAAATGGTAAAAAACGGCACATTCGCTTCACCGGCAACAGAACGCGCCAACAAAGTCTTACCGGTTCCGGGAGGACCAACAAGCAGGACACCACGCGGAATACGACCACCAAGACGCTGAAACTTCTGCGGGTCACGCAAGAATTCAACAATTTCCTCAAGATCTTCCTTGGCTTCATCGACACCGGCGACATCCTGAAATGTCACACGCCCATGTGCTTCGGTCAAAAGCTTGGCCTTGGATTTGCCAAAACCCATCGCTCCGCGAGAACCACCCTGCATCTGGCGCATAAAAAATATCCAGACTGCAATCAACAAGACAATCGGCAGAAGCGAATAGAGAAGATTCATAAAAGTATTATTGCCGGATGTGTCAACCGAGGCATGTATATTGACACCCTTTTTTTCTAACCGTCCCACCAATGTCGGATCATTAGGTGCATAAGAATTGACAGAGGTATTGGGCCCGGTCTTCCCAATAAGCCGCTGGCCTTGAATCTCAACGTCCTTGATCTCGTTATTATCAACTTTTGCTAGGAAATCCGAATATGAAATATTGGAAGTCGATGACTGACTTCCTGATTCATTATAAAAAGAAAACAAGGTAATCAGCACAAGAGCAATAATACCCCAAATAAAATAGGGCCGATAAATAGGATTCATCTTCAGTCCATTCTATGCATAACGCAAACACATTTCACCTAACATATGCACTCAACCATTGCTTGCCAAGGCCAAGACCACTGTTTTCTTTGATAATTTATGATTGTTGTACAGCATCCTTAATTTTTTTGCGTAAAAATCTGTTCCAACGCTTTTACCATCAGTACATCATCACCAGAAACGAGCCATACAAAAGGGCGCATGATACGGCAGAAACGGATATCTGTTGTCTTCAATGCCTTATGATTAAGTTGCGGCAAATAAAGTTTCTGCCCTTGCCGTATTGAAAAACCCGATTGCAATGAAGGAAAATGCAGCTGGTCGCGTGATAAATTATGATCCCGTACATATTTTTGAAGATCGAAAAGACTGGCAGGTGCGATATGGATTGGTCGATCACTCTTATTGCTAAAGTAGAAGCGCTGATCCCATATACCGCCAGCCTTCGGTGCAATATCGCTATTTTGTAAATTGCGATTTTCACGCCATATCTGCCATTTCTTCAGGCCCCGTTCGATCACTGCACCGGCAAGCGTTAACCGGGTCACTGTTGCTATCGGCCGCGTGATAAAATTTTCTAAATGCTGGATATGGCTATCATTTGGAAGAAACTCCGCACCTCCGAGAACAGCCGCAAAAACACCCAGCATAAAAGCAAAATCAGAATAGTCCTGCACTTTAGAAAGAGGAAACTGCAAACATTCGGCATCAAGTCTGGGAGCTACCGTTCCTATCAAGGCCGCAATACGCGCCGATTGTTGACGACGCGATTGGGCCGCTTGCAGCACAGCATTCTGGGCTATCATAATATCATTATCAGATAGCTTTTTACGCATCCTCACCCGTTCATAATGATCACATTCATTACTTGGATCATCAATCCAGCTTTGGTCATAATGTTGCAAGAAATCGCGCAACACCTTACGGCGTAAAGATAAAAGCGGCCGGATCAGACGGATTTTTTCATCCATAGAATCACAACCTAAAGAACCCATCAAGGCTTCACGCGGCATACAGGAAAGTCCCCGCACACTGCCACGTTGCAAACGCATATAATAGGTTTCAGCCTGATCATTGAGTGTATGGCCGGTCATAATGACCTTCGCCCCCAGCCGACGGGCTTCGCTCAACAGCAGATTATAGCGGGCAATTCGCGCCTGACGGGACAGTGCAGTCAAAGGCTTGGCATCCACCCAACTGACAATTTTATGCTTGATCCCTAATTTTGCGCATAATGCCGCAACCCATTGCGCCTCTTCACGCGCTTGCGGACGCAATCGATGATCAACCGTCACCGCCACCAGTTGCGGCGGATCGGCGCGCTTTGCCAAGGCCTCTTTTAAAAGAAACAGTAATGAAAGTGAATCACTGCCCCCCGAAACAGCGGCAATAATTGTATCGGTGCCAGAAAAATCAGATTCTTCAAAGATATTTTCGGCAAATGGTTTCACAGGCTCGGCTTACTGGCAATGATTACGATTTTGCTCATCCTTAACCCGTTTAACAAGCATCGGATCAGTATTCTTATAACGTTTACCAATTTCAGCGAAGACAGCGCAAGCCACTTTCGTATTTTCAAGCTTGGCCATTGTCATGCCAAGTTTTAAAAGATTTTCCGGCCCACGCGGTGAATCGCGATAATTATGCTGCACATCGGTATAAACGGCCGCAGCATCAGAGTATTTTCCCTGTCCGTAAAGCGATTCACCCAGCCAGAAACTGGCATCGGCAATCATTGGATCATTAGGGAAACGCTCCTGAAATGTGCGAAAAATAGTTTCTGCATCGCTATAATCACCCGCCAGAATACGCTTATATCCTATATCATAAAGCTGCTTGGGGTCACTGATCTCAGTCGGATTTTGCTGTGTCGCATCTGTTGGTGCCGCATCGCTGGACTGGCCGATAATATTGCCATCCTTGTCAAACTGGATAGTGCCAAGCTCCTGCGGAGGCGTAGCTGATCCATCCGTTGTGGCTACAGGTGTCTTATCGTTGCCATCCTGTGCTGTTCGGCCTGATGAAAACACACCCGGCAAAAAACCACCGCTACGTTTTGTTTGCGGCGTGCTCCGAGGATTAGAACTGCGTCCGTTCATATCATCTGTCATTGTTGGTGTTGAAGATGCTGTATTATTGGCAGTCTGGTTATTGACCGGCATATCGGTACGCGCCGTTGGGGCAACCGATGTTACGTTTTGATCTCCCCCCTGCAATTGACGTATCTGCTCTTGCATCTGTAAGACCATAAAATTGAGCTCTTCAACTCGACCGGTCAACTGGCGCACATGTTCCTCCAAATCATTGACCCGAGGATCCACGGCCTGTGCCAATTGAACATGTCCCTGCTCAACAGACGGCTGAGACTGCTTTGACGAAAAAATACCGCCAAAAAAACGGCTCCCGCCTTCGCCACCTGTTGCCGCATATGAAGACATAGACGAAAATACCACCATTCCCGCCAAAATAGCCGGGGCCAACCCTTTATAAGCCAAAGACTGCAATGCCATTATTCATTCCTTTTATATAGCGGCCCATATCGCATCGCTCACATACAATCAAAGCCCATAAAGAATAAAACCCGTTCAAGCAAGAAACCCATAAGTCAGGCTCCTATTTTCAATAGACATTGCCTATCCTTGAAGTCCGGCAAAATTTTGTCGTCCATAATATTTGATGGCATACTTCAATACAACCAATAAAAAAGCGGCCCTGAAGAGCCGCTTTTTCAATTTTCTATATTATAACCAGATCAGCTGCCGGCACCGTTAGAAATCACGGTTACAGCACGGCGGTTCTGGTTCCAGCATGATACGTCATCACAGACGGCAACAGGACGTTCCTTACCGTAGGAAATAGTACGCAAGCGGCTTGCCGGTACACCTTGCGAGATTAAATAATCACGCGCAGCAACCGCACGACGCTGACCCAATGCAATATTATATTCACGTGTGCCGCGTTCATCAGCATGACCTTCAACCGTCACAACACGATATTGCGGATAACGCAACAACCATTGGGCCTGACGGGCCAAAGTCTGCTGGGCATCGGCACGAATCGACGATGAATCAAGATCAAAGAAAATACGGTCTCCAACATTGACCGTAAAATCCTGCGGGGTGCCGGGTTTAGCATTCAAACCCAAGGCATTCGGATCATTATATTTGTTTTTACCTGAACAACCTGCCAAAGCAAGTGATGCAAAAAGCGCTGCGGCAATCGAGGCGCGAGCGATTGTCATGATACGGCGCATGAGCCGGAACTCCTTAAATTAGAACAATCATAAAGCTGTCTTAATCGCTTTTCATTAAAACGCCTTCAATAACTATGGTTAATGATGCGTCAATTTGATTTATTTTTACATATATAAGTTTTCGTATAATTACGGCAAATTCACGACATTGATTATAGATTAAAGCAAAAAGACTTTTCCAAATTATACCCTGAAATGAAACAGGCCCACAAAGGGCCTGTTATCATCGTGTTCCATCAAAAATCTAATCCAACAAAGGTGACCATGCCGGATCAGATGCATCATTGGGTGTGGGCACCTGTCGTTCATTGCGCCCTGTAATATCAATTGTATAAAGTTTAGGGCCCTGACCGGGATTTTGCCGGAAAAACATGATGACACGCCCATTCGGTGCCCAGGTCGGCCCCTCATTATGATAACCGGTAGTCAACAAACGTTCGCCCGAGCCATCAGTCAGCATAACACCGATTGAAAACTGGCCCTGCGACTGTTTAGTAAAGGCAATATAATCACCACGCGGCGACCAGACAGGCGTTGAATAGCTACCATCGCCATGAGAAATACGTTGCTGGTCACTGCCATCGGCATTCATCACATAGAGCTGTGGCGATCCACCACGATCCGATGAAAATACAATCTTCGAACCATCTGGCGAATAGGATGCGGATGTATCAATAGCAGGCGTCGTGGTCAGTCGCATTGTCGTACTAGAGCGCAAATCCATTGTATAAAGATTGGCACTGCCATTATCCTGCAACAGACTCATAATGACTTTTTGTCCATCCGGCGAGAAACGCGGCGCAATCGTCATATTAGGAAATGTGCCAACCAATTCACGTTGTGGCGCTCCTGCACCGGGAGCATCAATCTGCTGAAGATAAACGCGCGGTACATTATTGGTATAGGCCATATAGGTGATTTCTTGTCGGCTTGGTGAAAAACGCGGCGTAATGCTGATTTCCTTACCATTGGAAAGATAACGCAAATTAGCACCATCCTGATCCATGATTGCCAGACGCTTGATACGTCCATTGCGCGGGCCTGTTTCATCGATGAAGACAATCCGTGTATCGAAATAACCGGTTTCACCTGTCATTTTAGAATAGATTGCATCTGCAATGATATGGGCAACACGCCGCCAGCTATCGGGTGTTGTATAGAACTGGCGTCCTTCCATTTGCTGACCTGTATAAACATTCCAAAGGCGGAACTCAACACGAAGACGACCATCGGTTTCCTTGGTGACACGGCCTGTTACCAGTCCCTGCGCCCCAATCTGCTGCCAATCAGTAAAACGCGGCTGGATATCGGGGTTCGAAATACGCTCTAGAAAAGAAGCGCGATCAATCGGATTGAAAAGACCGGAACGCTCGAGATCCGCAGCAATCACCGAAGTAATCTGCGTACCCATTGTGTCACCGGCCAGAAAATCGGTCACCGCAATCGGAATAGGATCAAAATTACCGCCGGTTACATCAACTTTCAATTGCGCCCACGCATGGCCTGAACAACCAACCATCACCATAACATAAAGGACACATACCGCCCAGAACCGTTTTATCATTGTCAATTCCAACCTTTTCATTCCAACGCCATAAACGGCCTATACCGCCCTTATCATGTTCCATATTGCCAGATTACAACTTTCTAAGACCTTTAAAAGGATCAATGATCAACTCAACTTCTTTCCATATATCATACTTGTCCGCTGGCAACGGAAAAGGCGAACAGTTTGCCAAAGCGGCATAGGCCTGATAAATGCCGACCGCTTGCTGGCGATTATCGCCGCCTGTTGCGCTGACCTCAGGGGTACCAACAAGCGAGCCATCTACATTAAGATAGAAATGCACCTTGAGTTTCAAATCCAATTGTTTTCCACCCAAAGCCAGCACATTGAATTTGCTTCCAACACATGAAGTCACAATATTGGCAAATGTCCGGGCGAGCCTATCCTCTTCGCCAATGTTTTGACTTGTCTTCGAAACTTGCGCCCCTTGTGCGCGCTTGGCGCTCGCAATCTGCACATCCATTGTGTTGCTAACAAAATCATCTGCAACAGAATCAGAATGATTGCCGGCTGTATCGATTTTCGATTGCGAAACAGCATTATTCGCCATACCGCCAACGCTAAAACCCAGTACAAAGCACAACGCCAAAAGCCTTCTGATAATCATTGTTCTCAAGCCTTCATAGCCATAAACGCGTTCCTACACCCAATGCCCGATTATCTCTGGCTTCCGACTCGTGATTTTTCATAAGGATCAAAAACCATTTCAATTTCTTTCCACATATTATACTTGTCCGCCGGCAACGGAAAAGGAGAACAGTTTGCCAAAGCGGCATAGGCCTGATTCATGGCGACCGCTTGCTCGCGATTGTCACCACCTGTTGTACTGACCTCAGGGGTACCGACAAGCGATCCATCTACATTAAGATAGAAATGCGCCTTGATTTTCAAATCCGATTGGGCACCACCGCCCAAGGCCAAAACATTAAACTTGCTGTGAACACATGACGCCACAATATTGGCAAATGTCTGGGCAAGCCTGTTCTGCTCACCAATATTCTGGCTTGCACCAAAACCTTCCGGCCCTTGCGAGCGCTTGGCCCCGCCGCCTTGCGTCTTGGCATTGTTGTTAAGCAGCGCATCGTTGATCATCTCTGACAACTCGTCTTTTTCGCCCTTGGCAGATTGGGACTTCTCTTTAGGCTTTTCAGTCGGTGCGCGTTCAGTCTTATCTGCAACCTGTTGTGGCTTGGCCATTGGCACAGGCGCCTGATCTGGCAAAGCAGGAATAGTTGGATCAGGCACAACAGACTCTGCCGTATCTGCAGGCTTTTCTGACGGCGCCTGCGTCTCGACCGGCTCTTTAACCGGTTCCTTCGGTTTTTCAGGGGCAGGCTGTTCTTCCGGTTTGTCGACCTGTTCCTGATCATCGCTCTTTTGCGGATTATCAGGCGGTACAATCGGTGTCTTGGCATCAGGATCACCCGCCTTGGGCTGCGATGTCTCGACCTCGCGGGGACGCTCTTTCGGCTTTAGCGGCGCCTTAACATCCACTTTACCTTCCCCGACATTCTTGGCATCGGGTTTATCTTCATCCTGTTTGGTCGTCGGCGCTTCCGCTGCTTTATTTTCCTGACTGGCTGACAGGCTGCCTTTCTGGACAGACATTTCATCTTCAATCGGTACGGTGACCGGCAATGGCTCGTTCAAGGTCGCGTCAAATTGAGCCGGCGAAGACAGGACAACCATGCCCCATCCCAGTGCGATAACGTGTGCCGCTACCGATGTCGCCAAACCTGCTTTCATTTGATCAACTTACCTGCTCTTCACATTCAGTTCTGCTCTGGCAGACTTGCAAGTGCAACATTGCTAAAACCCGCCTTTTGAATCATTGCCAAAAGCCCTAAAACCTTTTCATAAGCAATAGTCTTGGCACCACGCACAAATATACGCTGCTTTGCCGGATCGGTTCCATTGTCAGTCTGCGCCTTCAATTTGGCAATAATCTGTTCCGGCGTGTCATAATATTCATTATTGACACCAAGTTTGCCATTCGCATCAATTGAAACCGTCAAAGGCTGGGTATCCGCATTAACAGGGCCCGCCTGTGTCTGCGGCAAATCAAGCGGTACACCATTTACAAGCAAAGGGGCCGAAACCATAAAGATAATGAGCAATACCAGCATAACATCAACAAAAGGCGTCACGTTGATTTCACTCATAAGCCCATGCTTATTGCTACGTCGACGGCCACGACGACCGCCATTTTTTGCTGCCCCTGGTCCTGACATACCCATATCGAAACTTCCTTAACCCGCCTAACGGGCGTTTAGTTTTTCATCAATCTGTCGCGATAAAATAGCCGAAAATTCGTCGGCAAAACCTTCCATCCGCCCAGTCATTTTGGCAACATCCCCTGACAATTTGTTATAAGCAATAACGGCAGGAATCGCAGCCAACAAACCAATAGCTGTCGCCAACAACGCTTCGGCAATACCCGGCGCAACAACAGCAAGAGACGTATTCTTAGACGCTGCAATCGACTGGAACGAACTCATAATACCGACAACCGTACCAAAAAGACCGATAAAAGGAGCCGATGAGCCAACCGTGGCAAGAAAGCCCAAACGCTGTTCAAGTTTTTCACTTTCACGTGCCAAAGCAACATCCATAGCCTTATCAATACGGCTTTGAAGGCCAATGGGAGAACGCGCACCCTTTTCAAAGGATTTTTTCCACTCGCGCATAGCCGACATAAAAACAGCACTCATACCAGAGACACGTTTTTCATCGAGATTGCGATAAAGTTCTTCCAGCGACTGACCTGACCAGAAAACCTGTTCGAAGCGGTTAATCCCACGGCGCACGCGGCCATAAAAAAACAGCTTATCAATAATGATCGCCCAGCTCCAGACAGAAGCCAGCAGCAACCCGATCATAACAAGTTTGACAACCCAGTTTGCCTGCATAAACAGGCTCCAGATTCCTACCGTTTCGGGACTTGCAAGCTCAATTGAAGGCATAATTTCCAATCCTTGAATCCAAACGCCCGGCTCAACATCAAAACCGGGCGACACTATTTGAACAGATGCAATATCTGACGACAAATTTTGTTAAAACAAAGGCCAGAATCCAACATTAAAACTGTATCGGATCAAAGCCGTTGATTCTGTGTAAATTTAACAGTGCATGGTTAAAGATTGGTTGATTGAACAGTGGCTACAAAAAGACTAAAACCTATTTAACGTGCTGCAAAAATTCCTTCAATCGTGGATTGGAAGGCTTTTCAATCATCTCTACAGGATCGCCATCAACACTGATTTTGCCGTTTTCCATAAAAATAAGCCGCGACCCAACATCCTTGGCAAAACCAATTTCATGTGTGACCACAATCATCGTCATGCCGCTTAATGCCAAAGTCTGCATCACCTTCAGCACTTCCTGACGCAGTTCAGGATCCAATGCCGATGTCGGTTCATCAAACAACATCAGCTTGGGCTTGACAGCAAGAGCGCGGGCAATAGCTACACGCTGCTGTTGACCACCCGAAAGTTCGGACGGATAATGATTGGCGCGCTCCGACAAACCTACCTTGCCCAATAATTCATGGGCTTCTTTCAAAGCCTGTTTTTTAGATGTTCCACGCACTTCACGCGGTCCAAAAGCAACATTTTCAACCGCCGTCATTTGCGGGAAAAGATTGAATTGTTGGAAAACCATACCGGCTTCCTGACGGATCTGGCGAATTTTGGAACGTCCGCCCAACACGGAAATACCATCAACGATAAGATCACCACCGCTGATTTTTTCCAAGGCATTGATACAACGCAGCAAAGTCGATTTACCCGACCCTGACGGACCGATCAACACAACAACTTCACCCTGATTGATTGTCAGGTCAACATTATCCAGCACCACAAGCTGATCAAAACGCTTAGAGACCTTTTTAAATTCAACAATAGCTTGGCTCATAACATACGAATCCGTTTTTCAGTAATACGCAAAATAATCGTCAATGAAATTGTCATGATCAGATAGAGCGCGCCAACTGTGGTCAAAATTTCAGGATAACGATAATTGGTCGAAGCAATCTCGTTGCCACGACGCATCAATTCCGTGACACCAATCACCATCAGCAAGGATGTATCCTTCAATGAAATAATACATTGATTACCTAAAGGCGGGATCATACGTCGCCAAGCAATCGGCAAGATCACTTTCATCACAACCTTCCATGTCGGCAAACCAAGAGCCAGACCAGCCTCACGCAGACCCGGACTGACCGAAATCAGGGCACCACGTACAATTTCAGCAATATAGGAAGCCGAGTTGAGCATGATCGTTATAATGCCTGCAACAGGTGCGCTTAACGTGATATGATATCCGAAAATAGATATAAGCGGCAAAGCAAAATAGATGAACATCACCTGCAAGATCACCGGGGTGCCACGGATCAACTCGATATAAATCATCGCCACCCAATTCAAGACAGGAACTTTATAGGCACGGGCCATGCCCAGCACCAACCCCAATACAAAACCCGCAGGAATGCCTATAATCGAAATGATCAAGGTCCATTGAACGCCGTTTAAAAGTTGCGGCATTGCAATATTAATCGCAGACCAGTCGAAATCCATGATTCATCCTAATATGAAAAAGTGAAAATTATTCGCCAACATCGTCAATAATTAAAAGTTGGCCGCTTATAAAATAAAAATGATAATAAAAAAAGGGCGCAAGCGCCCTTTTAATAAGCAAAGCAATTACTTTGGTTCTGTACCGAACCACTTTTTATAAATTTCAGCATAAGTTCCGTTTTCACGAATCTTAGCAAGGGCTGCATTATATTTTGCAGTCAAATCACTTCCTTTTTTCATCGCAGCACCATATTGCTGGGCTTCAAGAATATCACCGATAATCTTGACTTTGCCTTTACCGCCTGTTGCCGCATAATATTGGATATTGGGTGCATCATGCAGCACAGCGTCAACACGCCCAGTCTGCAATTCAAGAAAAGCATTATCAATATTGGGGAACTGACGCTGCTCTACATCCTTATAATGCTCAGTTGCATAAGGAACAGAACCGGTGCCGGTTTTCAAGGCGATAGTCTTGCCTTTCAAATCATCGGCAGATTTAATATCGCTATCCGCACGCACCATCAATAACAAACCGCTATTATAATAAGGATCGGAGAAATCAACGACTTTCTTACGCTCTTCTGTAATCGTCATACCCGCCATAGCGACATCGATTTGCCCTGCCTGAACACCGGGAACAATACCGGCAAAGTCCATTGGACGCAGTTCATATTTTACGCCCATTTCTTTAGCAATAGCATCCCAAATCTCAACATCGAAGCCGACATATTTATCGCCTTCTTTAAAGCTGAATGGCACAAAGGCTGTATCGGTTGCAAAAACCAAATCTTTTGCTTGAGCCGAACCGTTGAATGTAAAAGCGGCAGCTAAAATCGCAGCGGCTAAACCTAATTTAAATTTCATGTAAAGATCCCTTCATCTCTTGATGATTTTACAGTACAGAAACCATTCAGCCTGAAGCAGGACATGAACAATGACTGATTATAGACAATATGGCGCTTTAACCAAAGTCTCAAGCCTATTTTCCGTCGTCAATCCTGTTTTTAATAATTAAACCAATATAATGGCATTATAGAACACAATATAAACCTATAATAAAATATCATAAATTGCAGCAACGACAGAGGCACAAAACATGAAAATATTTGCTGCTCTTTTCCGCTTGGACATCATGCCCAAATGCATCCTGTCACTTTTAATCCTTATTGTCTTTCATATGCCAGTCGCTATTGCGCATGAACAAGCGCTTGACCATTTTCCTGATAAAATACGCCAGACCATTTCCGATGATATACAGTCAGGACGTTTTGATCGTGCATTAGAGCGGCTTCAAAAACTTTTTGATGAAACCTCTGACAATAAAACCCGTTTCTTACTGGCTATGGACATGGGTGAAATTTCCACACAAACCGGCCAGCCACGCAAGGCCGCCGAATATCTTTCTACAGCTCTCGACATCCCCTTGGACAATATACCATCCGATGCCATCGACCATGTCTGGTATCTCTATACCGAAGCAATCTATGCTGCCAATAATAAGAAAAAAGCGGCAATCATTGCACAAAACTGGGCACATTTTCGCGAACTTTGGCTTGGCAGTGACGATTCTGCGACATTGCAGGCCTTTGTCAAACAATCTTTCTTCATGGAAGAAGCCGGTGATGTGACAGGGGCAATGGTTGTACGTGAAAAGGCACTGACAAAACTACGCGCGGTCAACTTCCATGATTATAGTATGGCCCTCAACAATCTGGCAATCCGCTTGCAAAATAGTGGCCATATGGAAACTGCGTCTCAAACTTTTTTGCTACTGCTTACCGCCATATCGAACCAACCCGAAAGTGTCTTTCTCGGCATAACCTATTTCAATCTTGCCGTCCTAGAGCGGGACAAACTGCAATTCGATAAAGCCATCGACTATCATCGCAAGGCAATTGATATTCTTGAACATACCGGAGGCTTGAATGACACACGCACCATCATCGCTTATGATGGTATGGGACAAACCTATGATGTGGCAGGCCATCCTGCGGCGGCCCTTTTATTTTTGCGCGAGGCCTATCAGCGCAGCATGAAAGCTGGCCTCGATAATAACCAATTCATGACCACAACCAATAATTTGGCCAATGTCTATCGCACCATCAAACAGCCGGACAAAGCCTATGAAATGGATAAAAAAGCCTATTCATGGCGCGTTCAAAATTTAGGTGCTACCCATCCAGATACACAGACAAGCCTTTACAATATGGCTCTTGATTTGTTTGAACTGGGTGATTTCAAAACAGCCTTTGAAACATTCCAGCATATGATTGCACAGCGTCAAAATGCTTATGGTGCCAAACATCCTGATACACAGCTCGCACAAAAGATGTTTTATGCGCTTTTTGGCAAACATGATACAGCTACTATGCCGACCTTGCCTGACAATGCCGATGCTTCCGCCTATAATGCTGATCTTGCTTTTGCATTAGCCCAAGCCACAGCCCGAGAAGGCAACTGCCAAAAAGCCATTCAATATCTCAACAAATCCTCTTTATGGAGTGACATGATTTACGGCCCTTTGGATCCCATTTCGATCTACCGCCTCAAAAGAGCAGTTTATGCATTATCATATGAAACAGATGGCGCCGTTGATGCCTATATAAAACTTGAACAGCGATTGCGCCAATGGCAACGCCGTGAACTCTTTGCAACATCCGATCCTTTCATCATCGATCAAATCGCCAAAAGTACACATGAAGACATCAGCCGGATATTTACTTTTGCACTCCATGCATCCCTAAAAGATCCTAAAGCAACATTGTTAATCGAAACAATTGCACACGAATGGAAAACGCCAATCTCAATGGAAAGACAATTTCTTCTCCAGCAGCACAATGCTTTAACAAGTGATGATAAAGAGCGCCTCAAAACGATTGACGCACTCAGAGTACAGCTTTACCAATCACAAGACCCTGTAGAAAAAGCAAAGTTTCAACGTGATCTGACAATCAATGAATCGAAACTGACAGATCGTTTAAGTACCTTGCGCACACAAATGGACGTCCAAAAAAACACCGGACAACAACAAGCCGATAAGGATCGAGCCCTACCTATTTATGCCGATGAAGCCATTATTGATTTCATCATTATAAATTCAAAAATGTCAGACAATGCCGAAATGCAAGATTATCTCTTTGCGATAATCACACTGGGAAGTGATAAAAGCTTCGTTCATGTTCTCCAGTCCGCTCACTCTATTCAAGCCATGCTTTCAGAACAAAGTCAGATAGACAGCTCTTCTGGAAATGAAAGCCTGCGTAAATTCTACGATATATTGCTTGCACCACTTGAAAAAAATCTTAAAGATATCAGACATATCTATATCGTACCCGATGGCGAACTGGCTCTTGTGCCTTTTGATTCCCTTCTCGATAAAAATAACCAGCCCTTTTTCATGAAGCGGGATGTCACCATTGCACGCAATCGTTCCGCTATTGATTCAATGCGCAAAACGCCTTCTATAAAAGATACGACCGCCCTTCTTATCGGCAACGTCAGCTATCCCGAACATATGCTGCTCGCTCCTTTACCCTATACAAAAATTGAAACACAGGCCGCACATGAATTGCTTGATAAAAAATCGGCCAAAACCATATGGCTTGGCGGTTCAGACGCCAATGAGCGCAATATTTATAAGGAAAGCCGCAATAAAACTATTATTCATTTTGCCACCCATGGATTTTTCAAACCCGATTCTACAACACAAGATGATCCATTGGAGCGCAGCGGGATCATTCTTTCAGCGCCGACGCAAATGACAAAACAGGACAATCCGGATAATGACGGCATATTGCACGCATCCGAGATCATGCACTGGCCGTTGCAAAATACCGAACTTGTCATTGTTTCTGCTTGCGAGACGGCAGATGGCGATATCAGCTATGGAGATGGTATTTTAGGTTTTTCTTCCGCATTGGCGGCCGCCGGTGCCAAACGCAGTCTCTTGGCACGCAAGCAAGTCTATGACGATCAGGCTTCCATTTTCATCATTCGTTTTTATGAATATGTAGCAAACGGCTTTTCATACGAACAAGCAATTAATGCAGTAAAACGGGAAGTTTACCGCCACGAACTACCCCATGTCAGCCTTGAGACAGCAACAGCCTTTGTCCTGATTGAAAACTGATAGCTAAAAAGAAAATTGACTGCGGCTTATGATCAATGCGCCAGCTGAAAACTTTTAGGAAACCGCCGCGGGCGTCCCTCTTCATTGATAATCGCTGCTTCAACACGGGCTACGACCAGTTCCACATCATTACAAAAAATGGCCTGTTGCATGCTGACACGCGCGCCGCTAATTGCTGTAATTGATGTTATAATCGTCACCAGATCATCAATACGTGCCGGTTTTTTAAATTCGATCTCCATACGTCGCACAATCCATGCCAGTTTTTCACCCGTCTCCCCCTGTGCCAATTGCGTATGATGAATACCGCTTGCCCGCAAAAACTCGGAACGACCACGTTCTAAAAACTCAAGATAACGGGCATGATAGACAACACCGGAGAAGTCTGTATCCGCATAATAAATACGCGCCTGCAAACAATGACGACCATCTTTTAGAATACCGTCAAGCGCTATATTTTCTTGACTATTCGTCATCTTCAAATAATCCAAATTGCGGCGTTGCAACTGTTTGCGGTGCAGCCAATCCCATATGTTCAAAAGCTTTCGGTGTCATAATACGCCCACGCGGTGTACGCTGGATAAAACCCTGCTGGATCAGATAGGGTTCGATAATATCCTCGATAGCATCGCGCGGCTCCGAAAGACCAGCCGCGATTGTTTCAATTCCAACCGGTCCACCGCCAAAGTTTTCCGCAATCATGCTAAGATAACGCCGATCAAGCTGATCAAGACCGCGCCCGTCAACCTCTAGCCGCAACAAAGCTTCATCGGCAATCCTGCGGTCAACAACATCTACACCACCAACAAGAGCAAAGTCTCGCACCCGCCGCAGCAAACGCCCGGCAATACGCGGTGTGCCACGTGCACGCGCCGCAACTTCATGCGCACCATCGTCGGAAATTGCAATTTTCATCAATCGCGCACCACGGCGGACAATCTGTTCCAGCTCTTCCACCGTATAAAAATTCAACCTTACCGGAATGCCAAAACGATCACGTAGCGGCGTCGTCAAAAGTCCCAAACGGGTTGTCGCCGCCACAAGAGTGAACTTTGCCAGATCAATCTTGACCGAACGCGCTGCTGGCCCTTCACCGATAATCAGATCCAGTTGATAATCTTCCATAGCCGGATACAGGATTTCCTCGACTGCCGGACTGAGACGGTGGATCTCGTCAATAAACAACACATCGCCTTCTTCCAAATTCGTCAAAAGCGCTGCCAAATCACCTGCTTTGGCAATAACCGGCCCCGATGTCGAACGAAAATTAACACCCAGTTCACGTGCCATAATTTGTGCCAATGTTGTTTTACCCAATCCGGGCGGACCGACAAACAGCACATGGTCCAGCGCTTCCTTGCGCGTTTTGGCCGCTTCAATAAAAATTTTAAGATTGGCGCGTGCTGCCGCCTGACCGATAAAATCGTCGAGCGTCTGCGGCCGCAATGACGGATCACTATCTTCACCACGCATATCAGCCGAAATCAAACGATCATTTTCCATCTAAGCGCCTTGTTTTAACATTCTTCTTACCGGGAAAGCGCCTTCAAGCCAAGCCGGATCAGTGTTGCAGATGGTGCATCTTCACCAGCCTCTTTTAAAGCTGCTGAAACGGCATTGGCCGCCTGATCGCGTGAATAACCAAGATTGGCAAGAGCTGAAACCGCATCACCCACAGCTGAAGAGGCAACACCATCACCGATATTTTGCTTAAGCGCCATATCGCCACCACCACTAAAGGCAGGGGCCTTGTTCTTAAGCTCGGTGACAATACGCTCAGCCACTTTTTTACCAACTCCCGGCGCGCGACTGACCATAGCAATGTCTCGCAATGCTATTGCATTAGCCAACTCACTGGCCGACAGCGTCCCTAAAACCGCAAGAGCCACCTTGGCACCAACGCCTTGTACATTCAGCAGGAGGCGAAACCATTCCTGTTCAATCTTGGACGAAAACCCAAACAGCCGAATGGCATCCTCCCGTACCTGCGTTTCTATAAAAAGAATAATGTCCTCTCCCGTTCCCGGAAGGTTTGAAAGTGTACGCACAGACGCAAAAACCACATAACCAACTCCATGAACATCGATGATCAAATGATCATCATCGATTTCATCCACAATACCTTTAAGTTTGCCGATCATGCGCTAACTTTCATTTTAAGAGCCAGAGAAGATCGATTATGTGCGTGGCATATAGCGATTGCCAAGGCATCTGCCGCGTCACTTGAATCAAATTCCGCTCTGGGCATCAAGACTTTGACCATCATATGGATTTGCTGCTTTTCACCATGTCCAACACCGATCACTGATTTCTTGACCGCATTAGGGGCATATTCAGCAACCTTTAATCCCGCTTGAGCCGGCACGAGCAATGCAATGCCGCGTGCCTGTCCTAGTTTTAATGTTGCACCTGCATCCTTATTGACAAAGGTCTGCTCAACCGAAGTCTCATGCGGTTGATAGTGATGAATAATACTGCTCAACCCTTCATATAGCTGGCACAGTCGTGAAGCCAGATCGCATTTTTCATCGGAACGGATTGTACCGGCCCCGATAAATTTCAAACTATTGCCAAGACTTTCAATGACACCCCATCCCGTGCGGCGCAAACCTGGATCAATACCTAATATACGAATCGCTTCTGTCATTGCCCGACCTTATCCAATTTCTAGAACGGATAATAGAAAAATGTGAACAAAAGGGAAACAAAGTAAACAGATTTATATCAATTTGCCTGTATAAGACGATGGCAGACACTAACGCCTGTCGAAAGCATCCTGTATCCGTCCAATCTGGCGGGCAACAGGATTATGCACTTCTTCATGCGGTTCAATGATGCTGTCAATATCATGATCAAGGCGCCGCACACGCTCTTCCAACTGCAGTGAACGCATGACAAGATCACGAAAATTCTGCGGCAATTGCAGCCAATCAGGATCAATATCCTGTTTTGAAGGCGTCTCAAGCGAAACCTTGGCCTTCTCGGCTGCAATCTGCTCCTCACTCATTTCCTTTTCACGTCCGGCGCGAATAAGCAAAAGCCACGAAGCAACCTGCATGAGTCTTGTGCTCATCCGCATGGCTTCTGCCGTATAAAGATTGGTTACAGATGAAGATAAGGTCTTGGCAAGATGTTTGCCTTCACCATCAATATAAGCGGCTGTTTCTTCAATCAAGGCCATGCCATAGGCATAAAGCTTGTCAAAAACCACGCCAAAAGCCTCATGCTCCATCAGCACAATCATATTATCTGCCTGTTGTGCATGTGCCTTGGTCATGGCGAATACTCTATGCCTTTAAATAACTGATATAAAACCCCTGATCACCATAAAAGTTTCATGGGCTGTTTCCGGCTCAAAATGCATCAGTCAAAGCAGGAAAGCAATCACAGTCTTAATGCAAGGTTAATGCGGTCAAATACACCGACATTGCCACTACTTGATATTGGTCATTACAGCTTGGAAAGCGCAGGCACCGGCTCTGCCGTTGCCTCGTCACGCACGGCTGCTGATGCAACAAGCGATGCATCCTGACGCTTACCAGATGTCAACTGTTTGATCCATTCCAGATAATAGGCAACAGTAAACTGCATAATAATACCGGTTGCAATCAACAAGGTATCATAAGGAAGGCCGCCGGAATTAACTTTTTTAAGAACTTGCTCCGCCATGGCCAGAATGGTGCCGGCAACAAAAACAGCAAGACTGTGTTTACCAAGAATAGCCAAAGGATGGTGAATATTGACACGGGCAAGATTGGACAGGCGCGGAATCATAACAACCACATAGGCAAGCGACAAAACATGCAATAGACGCGGCACAGACAAGAATGTCTTGTTAAAACCGGTCAATGTCCGCGGCAATCCCATGGAGGGATCAATCCACCACCAACCCAACCGTACCCACAAGAACGACATGACCAGATAACCGATTGCCAATGCCAACAATAAAGGATGGGATGGCAGCTTTCCGCCACGGCGCACATGGATAACCGCAACCATGCCAATTACGAAAATAAGCTGCCATGAAAGCGGATTGAGAAACCACAAGCCCTTGGTCGGATAATTATGCGGCGCCACACCGAACCAACCGGCCACAAGATAAAGGACAACCGAAAACGCAACCAACAGTTTCAAGCTGCGTGAGGCAAGGTAAAGCATCAAGGGTGATGCCAGAATAAGCACCATATAAAGCGACAATATATTATTATAGCCCAACTGGTGACCAAGGGTAACCAGACCGACAAGCCCGTTTACCGGATCCTTGAGCAAAGGCGCAATATTGATCTGCTTTAAAAAAGCCGGATGATGGAAAAATACCGCAGCCGATAGAAAAATGGCCAATGATACAAGTGTTGTCAGAATATGGGTCGAATAGAGCGTAAAAGACCGCCGCCACAATTTTAAAGTCAGCAGCAAACGGTTGCCAACTTCAAATTTGGCACCATAAGCCAAGCCGACCGCAATACCGGAAATAAGGACAAAAGCCTCAGCCGAATCAGAAAATCCATAATGCTTATGGGTCAAATATTCAAAGATCGTCCCCGGCACATGATTGATAAAAATCGTAATCAAAGCCAATGCACGGAACACATCAAGACGTGTATCACGCGGCGCTTTGATGGTGCCGTTACCATTTTCATTGCCATAGAGTGGCTTTACTGGCTTCAATGACTTTCTCCGCTTCACATTGACCGATAGAAACACAACACACATCTATCCATGTCGAACTTCATCATATCCGAAATAATTCCATAATTGTGCCCTTTTTATCGCCATGCTGGTCAACTTTCATTCCATCTTGAAATGCAACGTTAGATAAGAATGAAAAATCGTAACCATCATTTAATGAGAACTGTTGCACATTGGGATCAAAATCCACACCATGGATCAAGCCGGAGCAAAAAGAGAATGAGTAACAACAAAGCCCCCCTTTTCCCCGAATGTGTGCTATGCCTTGATGTCCAGAAAAACATCTCACCCGACAGAATTAAAAAAATCCTGTCCGCTTCAAAAGCAGGCAGTGTCATTCTTTATGACAGCAACCATGACGAAGCTGCCTTTCAAGAAAAAGCAGCCCCGCTTGTCACGGCCATACAAGAGATAGGTGTTGCCGCCATTATTGCCGGAGATAGCCGGATTGCTGGCCGCCTAAAGGCCGATGGCATCCATATTGAATCCAGCATAAGCGAACTGGCCGACACAATCGAACGCCATAGCCCGGATATGGTTGTCGGTTTTGGCAATATCAAAAACCGTCATACCGCTATGGAGGCAGGCGAACTCAATCCCGACTACCTGATGTTCGGCAAGCTCGGTGCAGATACCAAACCAGAAGCCCATCCACGCAATATCGCCTTGGCATCATGGTGGGCCGAATTAATGGAAATTCCAGCCATTATACAGACCGGACAAGCCATTGAGAGTGTCGAAGATGCTGCCGCAACCCATGCAGAATATGTGTCACTGGAAAATATTATTTTTGGCGCAAATAACGAAAACATGATAATAGACCAATGCCTTGCAATCTTGCAAAAATATCCTTTCGAAACCGGAGAAAGCGAATCGTGACCCGTATCATTGCTGCACTTTTATTGACGGTTGCGCTTGTCCCTACTGCAGGTTTTGCAGCAACCACCCCCAAAGAGGCATCCCCTCGAGACGACAATCACGCTGCAGACAGCCATGATACGAAATTCGAAATTCTCAAACCCGGTGAATTTGATGCCGCCTATCAAAATTATATGGTCGGGCGCTATACAACCGCTTTTCATCTGGCTTTGCCACGTGGCGAGAACGGCGATCCACGTGCGCAAACACTGCTGGCCCGTCTTTATATGGAAGGCAATGCTGTCGCTCCTGATGGTGCGCGCTCTGCTCTTTGGTATAGCCGTGCCGCTGCGCTGGGTGATCCGCAGGCACAATTGCGCTATGGTCTACTGCTCTTCAACGGCAGTTTTGTTACCCGCGACCAGAAAAAGGGGGAAGATTATGTCCATCAGGCGGCTGAAGCCGGTGTACCGGAAGCTTTTTTCTATTATGGCAGTCTTTTGATGAACAAGGTTGGCGGTGAACCGGCCGCCGATGTCGGCCTGACATGGTTTTTAAAAGGAGTAGCTGCGGGTGATCCCGATTCGGCCTATGCCGCGGCTAAAATTCTGGCCCATGGCACACCGAAAGTTGCCAAGGATGAAAAGGCTGCGCGTAAATTATTGGAAATGGCCGCAGCAAAAGACCATGCACCGGCTCAGGTTGAACTTGCCAACTGGATGATCAATGGTCGCGGCGGCCCGCGTGATTATGACAATGCCTTCAACTATGATCTGCTAAACGCAACACGCGGCTTTACACCGGCACAAATTAATCTAGCGCGCCTTTATCGCGACGGTATGGGAACAGAAGGCGACACTGTTAAAGCTGCAGCGTGGTATATGGTGGCACAAAAAGCAAACATGATTGCCCCTGATCTTGATGACCTAATTGAAGGTTTATCGGCAGAACAACTTGAGAAAGCGCGTAGCCTATCTCTCTATTATCAACCCAATCTAATCCCGCCACCGGCAAAGATTGCTAAAAATTAAATCATCGCCACCCCTTGCGCTGGCAGTGTTTTTATGGTCTTGAAAACGACCGAATAGCCCGACATATTTGCTCGGGGTACAAAGCTGATTATCCTTGATCTTAAGGTATGGAAATAAAAGCATGAAAATCAATGGCAATGAAATCCGTCCCGGCAATGTGATTGAACATAATGGTGGCCTATGGGCAGCCGTTAAATGCAATGCGGTTAAACCTGGCAAAGGCGGGGCCTTCAATCAGGTGGAATTGAAAAACCTGATCGACGGCACAAAACTTAACGAACGTTTCCGCGCTGCTGAAACGGTTGAAAAAGTCCGTCTTGAACAAAAAGACTTCACCTTTTTATACGAGCAGGGTGACGCACTCGTTTTTATGGATTCAGAATCCTATGAACAGCTTGAGTTACAAAAAGAATTTGTCGGCGATCGCGCTGCCTTTTTGCAAGACGGCATGACCGTCACCGTCGAGCTTTATGAAGATCGCCCCATCGGCATCTCGCTTCCTGATCAGGTTACATTGACCATTACCGAAGCCGATCCTGTCGTTAAAGGCCAGACAGCAGCTTCTTCCTATAAACCGGCTATTCTTGAAAATGGCATCCGTGTTATGGTACCGCCCTTCATTGAATCGGGCGAACGTATTATCGTTGATACCAACGAAATCACCTATCTCAGACGCGCCGACTAAAAGGATTTTATACAATGGCACGTTCGGCAATCATGAATGTGATGGTACAAGCGGCAATGAAAGCTGGGCGTTCACTGGCACGCGACTATGGCGAAGTACAAAATCTTCAGGTCTCGCTTAAAGGGCCTGCCGACTACGTTAGTCAGGCTGATCGTCGTGCCGAAGATATTGTACGCACCGAATTGCAGAAAGCACGCCCCGATTACGGTTTTCTCATGGAAGAAGCCGGGGAAATTATCGGCAATGACGCGCACCACCGTTTCATCATCGACCCCCTGGATGGCACAACCAATTTTCTCCACAGCATTCCATTATTTGGTGTTTCCATTGCTTTGGAACGTCAAGGGCAGATTGTTGCCGGTGTTATTTATAATCCGGTTATGGATGAATTATTCAGCGCTGAAAAAGGCGGCGGTGTTTTCTTGAATGACCGGCGTATGCGTGTCGCAAACCGCCGCAAGCTTGAAGATTGCGTCATCGGCACCGGCGTACCACATCTTGGCCGCGGCCAGCATGGCCATTACCTTGTTGAACTGCGCAATGTCATGGCAGAAGTTGCCGGCATCCGCCGTATGGGTGCTGCCGCGATCGACCTTGCCTATGTTGCCGCCGGGCGTCTTGACGGTTTCTGGGAAGACCAGTTGCAACCTTGGGACATGGCCGCAGGTATGCTGATGGTGCGCGAAGCGGGCGGCTTTATCAGTGACAAAGATGGTGGCCAAGATATTTTTGGCAAAAAAAATATCGTTGCCGGCAATGAGCTGACCCATCGCGCCTTGCTAAATACACTCAAAAAACCTGTTTAAAACACAGTCAGACAGAGGAGATTACATGGATAATCTCTATGGAATAGCCGCAACCAGAAAATACTTTTCAGGCATTTTACTGATTATCCTGACATTCGTTACCATAAACCTTGCCATGGCCGCCAACGATGAGGCAAGCCGTAGCACCTATATACACCATATCTATGTTGGTGAAATAGAAGGGGCGGGAAAAATCATTATGGAGCTGGAGGAAGTAGAAAAAGGCCAGTATCGCGGCCGCTATTTCTATGACAGTAAAGGCATCGACATTCCCTTGCAGGGTACGCTTGATAATCTTTAAGAAGCCATCTTGCGCAGTACGATGAATGACAACGACAATAATTTTTACGACCGTTCACTGGCTGTATTTAAAAATTCGACGCAAGCTTTTTCTGGAAAAATTTATAAAAACCGTTATCAAGGCGTATGGCTGAACAGTACAAATGAAAACAGATTAAATTTCGATCTTTATGAAATAACAAACTATAAAACCAAAACATTTGGCAAAATCGAGAATGACTTTGATCTTCTATACGCCGATCAATCGGCAAGTATGATTTATAATAGCCTTAAATTCACCGATCACAATGTTGCCGATAGCAAGGTTCTAGGTAGCAACCAGTTCCATTTCCAATATCGCAAAGATCAGCGCACAAATGTTTCCTATCCCTATGTTCTCTTTATTGACGATGCAAATCTATCTGTTGATTCAATAAATCGTAGTCTCAAAACGCGCCATGACAAAATGATTGCCAATGCGCTCGAGTGTTTGGGACAGGATTATTATATCCCTGATAAATACGGCCTTGGCACCGGTGGGTTTAACGATGTTACCACGACCATACATTATGCATCCAAAAATTTGATCGCTTTAACAGAAAGCGGCAGCGTATTTTGTGGCGGCGCGCATCCGTATAATTTTTATGACAGCATTATCTATGATCTCAAAAAATATAATGACGATGGCGTAGTGAATGAAATTAACTGGAATGACTATCTCGATTTTGATATTATCGACGAGTATAACCGACAGAAAAACCCGCGTCTCATTAATCGTCTTGCCAAAGAATTCGCTCTTCCCCAAGAGGACGCACAGACAAACTGTTATGATCCATCTCTTTTGTCTGACTATCTGACGTTTTTTCTTGATCATGAAGGCTATTTGATGATCGGCAATCAGGGCGTGCCCCATATCATATCTGTTTGCAATGGTCCTCAAAGCGAATTGCCGTTATCATGGTTTAAAGAGTTTTAGAAAAAGGGCGCGGAGAATTATTTTGCCCAACCCGCTTTCTATTCAAAGCCTCTCATGGAAGATAAATAAATAAAATTACCGCTATTTTTTGATATAGGTTTCAGCAAGCGCAACCGTGTTATCAGTATAATACGGATTTAGCTCTTTAGCTGTCGATGTTTCAGCATGGGTGGTAAGCCATGCAGTCAACTGAATGCGTCGGATCATAATGAAATCAGCAAGCATCTTTTCATCTGCTTTTGAAAAATTGCGGATCTGCCGATATCCCTCAAGCCACGCCATCTGATAGTCGATAATCCGTGGATCATCCTCGATAAAACTGACACTGGCGGCAAAGTCGAAACCAAACCATGAAAAACCGCAATCATCAAAGTCAATCAATGCAAGACGGCCATCCGTCTTAATCAGATTGGCTACCCGCATATCACCATGAATAAGCCCGAAACGGTTTTGTTCCATACCATATTGCTCGACCCTATCCTTTAAAAGCAAAACCGCTTTTTCTATGACTGCCTGCCCCTGAGGTGTCAGATTGATCGCTTTACGCCAATCCCCCCAATAGGCATGAGGGCCGATCAAATGGTCAATATTCCATATTTTACGTGTAAACTGCGCCGGTTTTTGCCAGCCAAGACTATGCAAATGCAGCCTAGCGGCCATCTGTCCAAGCTGGAAAAAATCTTTTACCAACATAGAATCAGAGCAAAGCCCTGTAGCAGACAAAAAGTCGCTCGCCATAACATAAAACAATTGTCCATCTATCATAAAACTTTGTAGCCGCGCCCCATCTTGCGCTTTGTGTAATCGGGCTGTCGGAACAATATCGTCCGCCGACAAGGCATCAATCCATAATAATTCGGATAAGATTTCTTCACGTGTATGATAATGCGGTCGATAGATTCGCAAGACATAATCACGCTCCCCTTCGCGCGCGCGAAATGTTGCATTTTCAGAAAAAGCCATTAATTCCGGCACAACAGATATTGAAAATCCCCAAAGCGGCAAAACTGCTTTCAGATTTGTTTGCAATGCCGCCAGAAAATGCGGATGATACAGCATATCAGGTTGAAAACTGCAATTTGGCCAAACGTGCATAAAGCCCGTTCTTTTTTACCAATGTTTCGTGATTACCCTCTTCAACAACCCGTCCTTGATCAAGAACAATAATCCGGTCTGCTTTCAATACAGTTGCCAAACGATGGGCGATTACCAATGTGGTACGGTTTTGCATCAAACCTTCTAATGCCTTTTGTACCAACATCTCACTTTCAGCATCCAATGCCGAAGTTGCTTCATCCAGTAACAATAAAGGCGCATCACGCAAAATCGCACGGGCAATAGCAATACGCTGACGCTGCCCACCCGACAGATTAACGCCGCGTTCGCCAACCTGTGCATCAAATCCGCCTTTAAGCGCAGCAATAAAATCATAGGCATTGGCCGCTTTGGCAGCGGCCTCAATCTGCGCATCCGTCGCATTCGGCTGGCCAAGAGCGATATTATCACGCAGACTGCCTTCAAATATAGCGACATCCTGCGGCACATAGGCAATGCGGGCGCGTAATTCATGCGGGTCGGCAAGTTTAATATCAACATCATCAAATAGAATATGGCCACGCAATGGATCATAAAACCGTAAAATTAACGAGAATAATGTACTTTTACCTGCCCCTGACGGCCCGACAAAAGCAACTGTTTCACCAGCTTTAACCCGAATTGAGACCCCGTCAATAATGGCTCTTTCCTGTTTTTGTGCGTAAGAAAATGAGACATCATCAAACACAACTTCGCCTTGCGACGGTATTTTCAACATAACTGGTACAAGTGGTGCATGAATGGCGCTTTCCTCAGCCAACAGCTCCGCCAAACGCTCGGCGGCACCTGCCGCCTGGGCAAGCTCAGCACCGACTTCCGATAACTGACCAAAAGAACTGGCGGCAAAAACCGCATAAAGAACAAACTGTCCCAAGGTGCCACCACTCATATGGCCGTTTAAAACATCATGCGATCCTATCCACAGAACGCCGACAACCGAACTGAAAACAAGGAAAATAGCAAAGCCTGTCAAAAAAGCACGTGCCGTTACAGACTGACGCGCGGCATCAAAGGCGGTCTGGATCAGCCGCGAAAATCTGGCCACAATCTGCCCTTCTGCCGTAAAAGCCTGAATGGTTCGGATAGAGGCAATCTGCTCGCTTGCGAGGGCATTGGCTTCAGCCAACCGGTCTTGTGCCTCACGGGTGCGGCGACGCACATTGCGACCAAAAACAATCAACGGAATAACAACAATCGGAATAGCAACAAGCACAAGGGCCGACAGTTTGGCACTGGTGACAATCATCATCGCAATAGCACCAATCGCCATAATCATATTACGCAAAGCAACCGATGCCGTTGCACCCACCGCCGATTTAAGCTGGGTGGTATCCGCAGACAAACGCGAAACAATCTCTCCTGAATGCGAACGATCAAAAAAGGATGGCGATAAGGATGTAATATGGGAGAAAACATCACGGCGCAGATCAGCAACGACTTTTTCACCCAATGTTATCACGCAATAATAACGAAGCGCCGAGGCGAGAGCCAGAACGGCTGCAAGCGCAAACAACAAACCAAAATAGGAATTCATAAGATTGCCCTGCACATCACTAAAGCCATGATCGAGCATACGGCGAATGGCATAGGGGATGGCAAGCATGGCAAAAGCGGCCAAAACCAGTGAAACAAGAGCACCCCCTGCCAACCCTTTATAACGCCCTATATAAGGCAAAAGACGCGATAAGGGCCGCAAATTACGGGTGCGGCGGCGTGACTTGCCTCCAACGTTATCATTTTTGACATTATTAGAACCGGTCTGTTTATTCACCGTATAAATTCCTGTTTACGGGGTTTATCCCTTAAATCCATCTCGGCACTTGTGCTTGGCGCATTGCTGTTGTATAGGCAAGGCCAGATTTTTAAAAGCCTGGCGCTTTCGCCGGTTTATGTATCAAATTAATAGCGGCAAAGCATCAGTAAATTCTGAAATTTGTCCATTGTATGACAGGAAGTGCGTTATGAAAGCTGATATCCATCCCGATTACCACACAATCAAAGTTGTGATGACCGATGGTACTGAATATTTCACCCGCTCCACATGGGGCAAAGAGGGTGACACAATGAACCTCGATATTGATCCGACCACACATCCTGCATGGACTGGCGGCAATCAGACTCTGGTTGACCGTGGCGGACGCGTTTCCAAGTTCAAAAACCGTTTTGGCAATCTCGGTCTTTAATCACCGATTGCATAGAATTAAAAAAACCCGCCTTAAGGCGGGTTTTTTATGAGCTCAATATTTTTCTATTTCGAAATAGCAAACAAATCCTATCAATGCTTCCTATAAAAGCATAACAACCGATGATCCATCATGCCTATGATAAATGATCAGGCCGACAGTTTGGCCAAAACCTCGTCACTTACTTCAAAGTTTGCATAGACATTCTGCACATCATCATCATCTTCCAGTGTCGCAATCAAGCGCAGAACCGATTGGGCCTTTTCTTCATCAACCGGAGCACCGGTTTCAGGTTTCCACACGCTTTTCACACTTTCAGCTTCACCCAACGCCGCTTCAAGCGCTTTGGAAACATCGCCGATATCCTCAAAAGCACATAAAATAACATGCCCGTTCTCATCCGACTGTACATCTTCTGCACCGGCCTCGATTGCTGCTTCCATTATCGTATCATTATCACCGGCTTCCAGCTTATAGACAATTTCACCCACGCGGTTAAACATAAAGCCGACTGAACCTGTTTCACCCAAAGCACCGCCCGATTTGGTAAAAGCTGCACGTACATTAGAGGCTGTACGATTGCGATTATCGGTCAAAGCTTCGACAATAACCGCAACACCGCCCGGACCATAACCTTCATAACGCACTTCTTCATAATTCTCGCTATCGCCGCCAGATGCCTTTTTAATGGCCCGCTCGATATTATCTTTCGGCATAGATTGCGCTTTGGCATTTTGTACCGCCAGACGCAGGCGCGGGTTCATTGACGGATCAGGTGCGCCCTGTTTGGCAGCAACGGTAATTTCACGTGCAAGTTTGGAAAACATTTTAGAGCGCATCGCATCCTGACGGCCTTTACGATGCATGATATTTTTAAACTGTGAATGGCCTGCCATGGTACACCTTTTTCTCTGTTCCGGCACCTTTCCGCCCGAGGCAAAAAAGCCGGTTGATTGAAACTGTGAGGATTGCCGCCTTATACGGAAGAGTTGGCAAAAGGTAAAGATGCAGAGCATGAAAACAACGGCAAAATACCGATAATAAAATCAATATTCCTACCAGAAATCCGGCATCTGCTCTTGAAGACGCGCGCCCAATCGCAAAGGAGAAACCTTTTCAGCCAATCCGGTACGATCGGAAATTTCGACACATAGGCCACACATTGTGGCAGGACCATGCGCCGGTTCATAGCGCCCACGTGGTACCTTGGTCAAGAAACGGTTTAAAGGTTCTTCCTTATCCATACCAAGAGAAGAATCATAATCACCACACATGCCTGCATCCGATTGATAGGCCGTGCCGCCATTCAATATTTGTACATCTGCCGTCGGCACATGGGTATGGGTACCGACCACCACAGAAACACGCCCGTCGAGAAAATGGCCAAAACACTGTTTTTCACTTGTAGCTTCTGCATGAAAGTCAAAAATGATCGCATCGGCCTGCTCACCCAAAGGACACTCACCGACAATTTTCTCAGCAGCCTCGAAAGGATCACCCAGTTCAGGATGCATAAAAACGCGCCCCATGACATTGGCAACAAGAACACGGGCACCATTTTTAGCCATATATACGCCTGAACCCCGGCCAACCGTGCCACGTGGAAAGTTGGCCGGACGCAAGAAGCGATCGGCATCATTGGCATAATTGAGTGTATCTTTCTGGTCAAAAGCATGATTGCCGGTTGTCACCACATCGGCACCTGCATCTAGTGTTTCTTGATAAATACGATGGGTAATACCGAAACCAGACGCCGCATTCTCACCATTAACAACAACAAAATCGAGTTTCATATCCCGAATGAGGCCGGGTAATTTTTCATAAACGATGGTCCGTCCAACACGTCCAACCATATCACCTAAAAATAAAAATCTCATAACGGCGTCTTAAGCTCTTTATCCAACCAGCGCAAACCACTTTGTGTCAAAATGCCCTGCAAAGAAAAATCATGTGGCTCCACCGGTACAGAATCTGCATGCTGACAATCAAAGGCTAACCCCAAACGTAGAGGATAGTGTCCCTTTTGATGCATAGCGGCAATAGCACGATCATAAAAACCACCGCCATAACCGATACGATGCCCGTCATTGTCAAAAACTGCAAGCGGCATCAATAGTAGATCAGGTAAAACAATCGGACATTTTTCCGAAGGGCCCATTGTACCAAATCCCATCGGCACAAGATCATCAACATGAGAGAAGCGGCGAAAAACCATTCCATTCCCAGACACCAATGCAGGAAGAGCCAAATGTGCACCTCTATCCTGAAAGGCTGTCATCAAAGGAACAGGATCTATTTCCGAGCGGATAGGCCAAAACCCAGCAATGATCAAACCTTCCGGATCCTCAATAATATCATCGGCAAAAATAGCCATCGACCGCGATATTCTTGCGCGCTGGTCCACATCCATTTCATCACGTTTGCCAAGAGCTTCCTCGCGCAGTTTCTGTTTTGCCAATTTCATTATTTAAAATACCCAAAAATCAAGCGGCGAACCACAACAGCCGATGGAAGTTTTTGATCCCGGGAACCTACATAGTAGGTGGGTGCCGTATGAAAAGGCCCACGAGCCTTCTCAGGGACAGCTCCCTTAAGGATCATTAAGGCCCCGGGGATGCAGTTATCCTGTCGTAAAGTGCAGAACGCCGCAACCAATATAGGGCGATTAGAGCCAACCCGCCAGAGGAGATTTGCAATAAATCAGATCGCCCGATCTGTTTTTTCTTCCAATAAATCACCAAGACGTGTCTGTATACGCTGCATTTGCGGATAAATTTCCAAAGCTTTTTCATAAGCCGAAATCGCACTATTATCACGATCGGTCATTTCCATAATCGAACCGATTAGCGCCAGCGCATTATAATTACGCGGCTCGTAACGCAAAACCTGTTCCAGATCAATCATGGCAAGAGCAATGTCATTCAGCTGGATATGGACAGCAGCACGACGCATCCAACCTTCGGCAAATTCCGGCTGTAAGGCGATAGCATTATCGACAAAATCAAGAGCTTTGGCATAATCCTGCTCTCTAATGCCATCTTCCGCCCATTGCATCAATAAATCAACTGTCTCTGAACCTGATTGTGCCCACAGTCCCTGTATCTGGCGGCTAATCTTACCCGCTTCCTTAACATCGGCGGTACGTTTCAACTGGCTCAGCAACCGATCAATTTCAGCAGCTTTCTTTTGCGCCGCATTCTTATCATGACCAATTTCAGGCAAAGCCTCACCTTCTTGAGGTTTGGCAGGGATCAGATCATCAGGATCAAGGGGCGGAGCAGTCGGGTCTTCTTCATCTGGCAGTTCAGGTAACCCTTGCACAAATAAAGGCTGTGCATAGACAGATGTAACCGGCATATAAACCAGCGCTACAGCCAATAATAATCTGCGTAAAATAAGCAAATTCCGTTCCATCCACGTTTATCAAATATCCTGATACAAAATCGGTTTATAGGCTCAGGCATATTTCATTATAGATGTGCAATATGGTTTCACAAGAGAACAAACAATAAAAAACGGCCCCCGAAGGAGCCGTTTGAAACAATTTCAAAAAAATCAACCCTGACGCGCTTTAAAACGCGGTGCTGTTTTATTGATAATATAGATGCGACCTTTGCGGCGAACCATACGGTTGTCGCGGTGACGCGCCTTCAAAGCTTTAAGAGAATTCTTGATCTTCATTTTGTCACCTTTTTCAACCCATTGCCGGGTCTTCAACTCATAAAAACCCTATCAAGGGCTAAATCTGGCGGTTTGATAGACTGAATCAAACCTGCTTGTCAACACTCTGCGGCACAGAAATGACTCTTTTAATGCACAGCCCATCTATTCCATAAATATATCATATAAAAAGCCGCCACTGGTTAAAACCAACTTCTTATACATTAAACGTAACATTTTCAGACTTATTTAGCTACGATACGTGTGAAATGTCCCATTTTGCGGCCAAGACGTATTTCCGCCTTACCATAAAGGTGAATAAGCGTCTGCGGTTCTTCAAGCAATGCAGGCAACCGGTCAACATCATGACCGATCAGATTTTCCATGACACAATTACTGTGCCGCGCCGGACTGCCTAATGGCAAACCACTGACAGCGCGGATATGCTGTTCAAATTGTGAAATCAGACAAGCGGCTTCCGTCCAGTGGCCGGAATTATGAACACGCGGGGCCATTTCATTAGCCAGAACAGATCCGTCCTTGAGCACAAAAAACTCGACCCCGATCACGCCGACATAATCAAGCGCATGCAGGATTTTTACCGTCGCCGCCTGTGCTGCATCAATCGTTTTTTTCTCGACCAATGCGGGCACAATAGATTGATGCAAAATACCGTCTCGATGAATATTTTGCGGACAATCATAAAATGCAACACGACCTTGGACATCACGTGCTGCAATCACCGATATTTCCTTATCGAAATCAACGAATCCTTCTAAAATAGCCGGGGCATGAGCAATCGCCGCAAGGGCGGCATCAGCAACAGCATCGCTTGCTTCTTCAATCCGTACCTGTCCCTTGCCATCATAACCAAGACGGCGGGTTTTCAATATGCCTTTACCGCCGCAGGCTGCGATTGCCGCCAAAAGCGAAGTACGATCATCAACCAGATGCCACGACGCCGTTGCGATATCACTTTCATTCAAAAATTTTTTTTCCAGAAACCGGTCCTGTGAAATCTCCAATGCCTGCGGCTGCGGATAGATTACACTCTTTTTTGCTAAAAAATCAGCTGCAGTGACCGGCACATTTTCAAACTCATACGTAATGACATCACATGCCTGTGCCAGTTCTTCCAAAGCAGCAAGATCATCATAAGCCGCAACAATCTGGCAGTTAGCTGTTTGAGCAGCCGGACAATTGGCCTGTGGTTCCAATATAATGGTCCTGAAACCAAGCCTTGATGCAGCAATGGCCATCATTCGCGCCAATTGGCCACCACCAATCAAACCTATTGTTGCCCCCGGTTGCAAAGCTTTCATCATTTATGCCTCGTCTTTGGGAAATTCATCAACAGCGGCCGTCTGTTTAGCCCGCCATTGGTCAAGCCGTTGGGCCAACGCTTCATCATAGACAGCAAGCATGGCTGCACTCAAAAGAGCTGCATTAATAGCGCCCGCCTTGCCAATCGCCAATGTACCAACCGGAATACCCGCCGGCATTTGAACAATGGAAAGCAACGAATCTTGGCCGGACAAAGCCTTGGATTGGACTGGCACACCAAAAACCGGCAACGGCGTCATCGCCGCTGTCATCCCCGGCAAGTGCGCCGCACCACCTGCACCAGCGATAATAGCCTTGAACCCTTTTTTCTTGGCACCTTTGGCAAATTCAACCAAACGATCAGGCGTACGATGCGCCGAAACAATACGGGCTTCAAACGAGATATCGAGATTTTCAAGCGTCTCGGCGGCATAACGCATGGTCGCCCAATCAGACTGGCTGCCCATAATGATAGCAATATCAGCTTTTTTATCAGCCATGTTCGTTCCTTCAGGCAATAATATCGGGGATGATGCGGTCTTCCAGTTTCTGCATCTGATCCTTGATAATAAGTTTTTTCTTTTTCATCCGCTGAATCTGCAATCGGTCGCAGCCAACTTTTTCCATAGCGTCAATCGCGGCACTGAAATCTGCATGATCCTGCTTGAGTTTTGCCAATGCCAGCTTGATATCGGCCTGATCCTGTTCAAACATTGTGAAACTCTCTTTCAATGCTATGTGTCAAATAGAAACTGCGCTATAACACATTTATCAAATTAGAAAAATATTCGTTTCAACATTCGACAAATGATCACAACTCTGCCAAATTGTTTTGGCTTGCTTATGACAAATCGGTTCAAACCGGCCTGTCAATAACAAGAACAGATACAAGGAGGTTAACATGGCAATAGAAGCTCACTTGAAGACATTGGAACAAAAACATTCCGAATTGGATGAGGAACTGTCCAAGGCATTAAATGCACCTTCGGTTGACGATCTCATCATTGCCGACCTCAAGCGCAAAAAACTTCAAATCAAAGACGAAATTGAAAAGATCAAACTGCAAATTGCTTAAAACCAGCCCATAAAGCGCTTTGGTGCTATGCTATAATTATTTTCAAGAAATATTGCCGGGTAAGCCCGGCAATCATGAAATTTATTTTTTAAAAAATGCATCCGCACTGGCACGGCTTTTTTCCTTATCAGCACAAGCCTGTTCAAGCCTTGCAATTTCTTGCCGCAATGCCTCTATCCGCAGCCTGATCTCATCAAGCGATAAAAGTGAAATATCCTGACCAACAACATGCGATGTCATAGCTTTAGGCTTGGATTCATCATCCATTTTATTCTCCATACTTTCCATGTAAGATCCAATGACCATGCTTTGACAGATGATTTTATCGCGATATTGTATTGCTTCAACAAAAATCAATATTGCATCTTGAATAATGGGAAAAGAACGCATGATACAGCCCGACAGCATAACACTGCCCGATAAGATGACAGCTATTGCAATCGAAGATATTGGCGGCCGTGGCAATCTGATAAAAATCGAAACTGAATTGCCATCCTGTACAGATCGGGAAATTCTGGTGAGAGTCCATGCTGCCGGAGTCAATAGGCCTGATCTGCTGCAACGCCAAGGCGCTCATCCACCTCCACCCGGCGCATCTCCCTTTCCCGGCCTTGATATTGCCGGAGAAGTCGTTGGTTGCGGCCCCAACGTCCAATCTTTCAAGATTGGTGATCGCGTTACTGCCCTGGCTCCCGGTGGCGGATATGCCGAATATGCAGTTATTGATGAACGCACAACCCTGCCTTTGCCTCAAAATTATAACTACATCAAAGCTGCAGCCATTCCTGAAACATTTTTTACCGTCTGGAGCAATGTATTTGACCGTGGCGGCCTCAGAGCAGGAGAGACCTTTCTCGTCCATGGCGGCACTTCCGGCATCGGCACAGTCGCCATCCAGCTGGCAAAAGCTTTCGGAGCAAGAGTTGTTGCCACAGCAGGTTCTGAAGAAAAATGCCGCGCCTGTATTACGCTTGGAGCCGACCTCGCCATCAACTATCGTACACAAGACTTTGTCGAAGAAGCAAAACGTTTTAGCGACAATAAAGGTATTGACGTAATCCTTGATATGGTAGGGGGCGACTATACCAATAAGAATTATCATTTGGCCGCTCTTGAAGGCCGCATTGTTCAAATTGCCTATCTGAATGGCGCCAAGGCCCAGATCGACCTCAGCCCACTGATGCGCAAACGATTGATTCATACAGGTTCAACCCTGCGTCATCGCGATATTGCTTTCAAAGGTGCCATTGCTTGTACCTTGAAAGAAAAAGTCTGGCCGCTTTTGGAACGCGGCATTGTCTCGCCTGTTATCGACAAGATTTTTGCCTTGGATGATGCGGCAGATGCCCATGAATACATGCGCAGTGGCCAGAATATCGGCAAGATTATTTTGCAAGTCATTCAAGATTAGCTACAGTCAGGAAAGATGGCTTGTGATTTGGGAAATTTCGCGTTATAAGACACCATGTTTTCCCGGAAATTGTGGTTTCATCCACGTCCCGCCTCACCGGAGCGGGCGCATAAGAGGATAATGTTAAAATGGCAACACAACTTTTGATGCCCAAAGCCACAGCCGTATGGCTGGTTGATAATACCGCGCTTTCATTTGATCAGATTGCGGCTTTTTGTACCCTCCACCCGCTGGAAGTCAAAGCCATTGCCGATGGCGAAGCCGCACAAGGCATCAAGGGTCTTGATCCAATCAATACCGGCCAGTTGAGCCGTGACGAAATTGCCAAAGGTGAAGCCGACAGTAATTATCGCCTTAAAATTCTTGAACCTAAAGTGCGCATTCCTGAAGCAAAACGCAAAAGTCCGCGCTATACACCACTTTCAAAACGTCAAGATCGCCCCAATGCCATTTTGTGGCTGGTTCGCAACCATCCTGAATTGAAAGATGCTCAAGTTTCACGCCTTGTTGGTACAACCAAATCGACAATCGAACAAATTCGCAACCGCACCCACTGGAATGCAGCGAATTTAACGCCACTTGATCCGGTAACCCTTGGTCTCTGCTCACAGATTGATCTTGATCTGGAAGTCGGGAAAGCAGCAAAAAATCGTCCGGCCATCGCGGAAGATGATGAAACATTGCTACCTGCATCGGCAACAGAAAATCTGGAAATCGGCGCAGCAGATGACGATATTCTGGATGCCGACAAGGTTTTTGCCAAATTGTCATCCTTGAAATCATCCGATACATCACCCGATGATCAATAATGTGTCTCAGCGTTGTATAATATTTGTACAGCGCTGATACCACTGCCGTTGATGGACGACCATCATCCGGTATTTCTATAACATTCGGGGACGACCCCTCTTGAGCGATCTGTAATTTTGCTGAAATGGTAAAACCGGATCGCTTTATATATGAGGTGCCTGATGTCTAAAAAACAATCCTGTCCTTATCCCGAGCCAAAGCGCATTCCACTCCGTGCAATTATGCGCCCGCTGACCATTTTCAGACTTTTGCTGGCGTGGGGTACGGTCTTACTATTCATGACCATTGGCGCAAGCTGGTTTGAAGCTCCCTTCAGCCCTCTATCAGCAAGCCTGTTATTTGCCATACTCTTTATCGTTATTCTTTATCTCGCCTTTGGTGTCGTCCGCGAAGCTGATAAACTTGCCCATAGTCTGGGTGAACCCTACGGCACACTAATCCTGACTCTTTCCATTGTCAGCATCGAAGTTATCCTTATATCATCGGTTATGCTAGGCCCTAATAATGCGCCTACAATTGGCAAGGATGCAATATTTTCAGTCATGATGATCATTCTCAATCTGATCATCGGCCTCAGTATCATACTTGGCAGCCTCAAATATGATGAACAGGAATATAATGTCCGCGGCGCCATGCTTTATAATATGCTGATTCTTGTTTTTGGCATCTCGGCACTCATCCTGCCCAACTATCTAGGCCATGATAACGCCTTCTTAAACCATGAAGCTATTCTTATGGCTTTTCTGATACTTGGTCTTTATGGCACTTTTCTTTTTCTCCAGACAACAACGATCAGCCATTACTTTATCCAACCCCCTCAAGGCAGAATGGACGTCATCAAAAAAACTGTCCATGAGCCGATGACGCCCAAAATGCCAGCCGATATACGTATGATTATTCTACGCACTATAATCCTAATCGGACTAATGGTGCCGATCGTTCTATTATCACATAATATGGCAATCATCATCGACTATGGCATTGCAGCTATCGGTGCCCCAACAACATTAGGTGGGCTGATTATTGCCATTATTGTATTTACACCTGAATCAATCACTACATTGATAGCAGCACGCCACAATGAAATGGCACGCGTTGTCAATCTATGTCTTGGCGCTTTTCTTTCTACAGTTGGCCTGACAGTTCCAGCTGTATTGATCATCGGGCTCATAACCGGAAAAACTGTTTCATTGGGGCTGACACAGGCTGAAACCGTGCTGTTTATATTAACAATCATATTAAGTATGATGACATTTTCAGGACGCCGCAGCACACTTATCGTCGGACTGGCCCATCTCTTTGTCTTTATGATCTATGTTATCCAGCTTTTCAGCTGATCAGATAAGGATAAAACATAAATAGCCCGGATTTATATCCGGGCCACTTTAAAAAGCTTTTCAAACCTGCAATCAGAATTCACGTTGTAAATGAATTGCGCCGCCGATCGCATCCCTGCCATCAAGCTCGGAATGTATATCGTTCCATTGGCGATAGTTGATTTCAGGCATAACTGTCAGACCTGGTACCAGTTCATAATTGATATTGGCCGCAACATAGGAATTTCCTGCACCTTCATAAGCCAATTGAAGATTGCCCGCCGTCTTGGGGGTAAACTGGTAAGTCGCACCAAGCCAACCTGCCCAATTACCGCCCCATGTACCATAAAAGCTATCAATAGCCCTGACGCCTTTGGTCCGATCAACAATACGGCTGTCGAGATCGTCAATATCCTCATAATAGGTATCGCCACGATCCTTATAGGCGCCCATCAGCCAAAGATTGAGTTTTTCCGTGACATTAAGGTCGATCTTTGCCTTGCCCATCCAGTCTTCATTGCGTGCATCATAAGCGCCGGCACCGGTCAATGAGCCCCAATCACGTTTATATTTCGCCCCCAATACAACATGAGGCGTATAATCATCAATTGTTCCATTATAATCGGTATCCTCATCTCCGCCTTCTTCAAGCGAGATCATAGCCGAAAATCCGTTATCAGCCGTATAGGTATATTGAATCATATTGGTACGATAAGCACCGCCCAACTGCACATCATCATTGATGAAATTACCATAATAACCGAAAAACGTATTGAATGACGATTCATCAAGACCGACATGCAAACCGCCAAGTTCGATAAATCCGAAACGCATTTGTGTTTCCATTTCATCGAAACCATTATTAAATTCGGTTCTAAAGCCGATATAGCTGCGCAAGGTACCCAGTTCGGTTTCCTTGCGTGTATCAAAATAAAGCTCGTTACGAACACTCGTATCCCATTTACCAAAGCGGCGTTCATTACGCGAACGTGCATATACGTTATCGCCACCTTTGATCTGTGAATAGATCAACCCGCCAATACGCATACAGGTATCCGTTCCAGGGATATAGAAATAGCCTTCACCGTAAGCATCACAGACCCGCACATATTCAACGGGTTCCGGTTCAGGCAGCAAAACATCGGCCGCCTGACCTGTTGCGCCGGAAAACCCAAGCGCCGTAGTTGAAAAAAGAAGTACTCTCTTGATCATAGTCCGCCTCCCCGTGCCTTTATATGGCTTAATTCATCGACCCTATTACTGCAAATAATTTGCAACAAAGCAATATTCTTCTGTAAAAATTCTCTCAAATTATACAATAAGTCTATCCGCTTAAAAAAATTAACAAGGCAGACAAGCTTCCAAATTTATTGAATCAGTCCCCTTCGGCGGGCACATTATTAAATATGATTTATTTAGTCAACTTTAAAGCAACATGGTTTAAAAACTCAACAGACAGCCCAAAGCAGATCACCCATCACATCATAAAAAAACCGGTCAAAAGACCGGGTTTTTATTGAAAAAAATAAACAATCAAGCAGCTTTTTCAGCTTCCTTGCTCCATTTTCCAAGGGCTGCCAAATAATTCATCTTAGCGCGATGAGCAAAAGCACGCTGGCCGGCAGCAACATTTTCACGCTTGCCTCCCCATGCCTTGATAGCAGCTGCCTGCAATGCCCGCCCATAAGAAAAAGTCAAATTCCATGGTAGATTGCCGAGTGCATTCATAGCTGACAAATGGGCTGTAGCTTCTTCATCCGACTGGCCACCAGAAAGAAAAGCAATGCCCGGAACAGCCGCAGGAACGGTTGTTTTCAAAACACGTATTGTTTTTTCGGCGACTTCTTCAACGCTCGCTTTGCGTGCATTTTTGCCATCAATCACCATATTGGGTTTTAAAACCATACCTTCCATTTTGACATTAGCGGCAAATAATTCATCAAATACAGTACGAAGCACTTCCAAAGTCACATCGTAACAACGGTCAATAGAATGATCACCGGGTTTGCCGTCCATTAAAATTTCCGGCTCAACGATCGGAACGATTTTAGCTTCCTGACAAAGAGCGGCATAACGTGCCAGAGCTTGCGCATTTTGGCGCACAGCACCACGGGTCGGCAAACTGCTCTTATCAATAGCGATGACACCGCGCCATTTGGCAAAACGGGCGCCTAACTCATAATATTCGTTCAAGCGCTCGCGCAAACCATCAAGACCTTCGGTGATTGTCTCATTGGCAAAACCAGCCAGCGGCTTGGCTCCGGCGTCCACCTTAATCCCGGGAATAGAGCCAGCAGCCTTGATCAGATCGGTCAACATCTTGCCGGAAGATGCTTTCTGACGGATGGTTTCATCAAACAGAATCACGCCGGAAATATAATCCCTCATAGCTTCATCTGTAGTGAACAGCATTTCACGATAATCGCGGCGGTTTTCTTCGGTTGATTCCAGATTGATAGTATCAAACCGCTTTTTGATGGTACTGGTGCTTTCATCAGCGGCAAGAATACCTTTACCGGCAGCAGTCATCGCAACAGCAATATCTTCAAGACGTTCACTCATATAGGAAGCTCCTCTTTATTATCTATCCTGCCATAGCAAAACCCGACCCAAAACAAAATGGTTATGTGCTATTGTTAATCGATTGAAATGGGGAGAAGTGACAATAAATCGCATCTCCCATACTGTCATTTGAAACGACACATATCTTTTATTTTTCCAAAGCCAATACACCAGGTAACGGCTTGCCTTCCATCCACTCCAGAAAAGCGCCGCCAGCAGTCGAAATATAGGTAAAATCATTGGCCACATGTGCATGGTTCAACGCAGCGACCGTATCACCACCACCAGCGACCGAAACAAGCTTGCCTTCTTTGGTGCGTGCAGCCGCACGTTTGGCAATAGCAACCGTGCCCTTGTCAAAAGGATGCAATTCAAACGCGCCAACAGGCCCGTTCCACACCAATGTTGCAGCTTCATCAACCGCACCATTGATCCGTTCGATCGAACGATCGCCAATATCAACCATCATGCCGTCTACAGGAATGGCTTCGACACCATAATGCTGATTGGGGGCATCAGCCTCAAAATGATAGGCAACCACCGCATCAACCGGCAAGATAACAGTGCAATTCTTGGTTTTTGCCTTAGCCATAATGGCACGCGCCGTATCTCCAAGCTCGTGTTCACATAAAGATTTGCCGACATTCACACCTTGGGCAGCCAGAAAAGTATTGGCCATACCGCCGCCAATCACCAAAGCATCTACTTTCTCGATCAGATTATTAAGTAAATCAATTTTGGTTGAAACTTTTGCACCACCAACAATCGCAATAACCGGATGTACCGGCTTACCAAGACCTTTTTCAAGCGCCTCAAGCTCCATCTGCATAGAGCGACCTGCATAACTTGGCAAAAGATGGGCCAGCCCTTCTGTTGAAGCATGTGCGCGATGGGCCGCAGAAAAAGCATCATTGACATAAATATCGCCATTTTGCGCAAGCGCTTTAGCAAAATCGGCATTATTTTTTTCTTCGCCCTCATGGAACCGGGTGTTTTCCAACAGGAGAATATCACCGTCTTTCATAGCGTCGACGGCAGCCTTGGCTTTATCACCAATGCAATCTTCGGCAAAAGCAACAGCTTTACCCAAAACTTTTTCACTTACCTTGACAATCTGCTGCAACGAGAACTCGGCAACAACCTTACCTTTAGGCCGACCGAAATGGGCCAACAAAATAACTTTGGCACCCTTTTTCGCCAATTCATCAATCGTCGGCTTTACCCGCTCAATACGAGTTGTATCACTCACCACGCCATTCGCCACCGGCACATTCAGATCAACGCGCAACAATACGCGTTTGGATTTGACATCAACATCATCAAGGGTGCGAAAAGCCATTATCTTCTCCGAAAGTTATATCTATTGATAAAGAATAGGTATTTACAAAAATGGGGGCCGCAGCCCCCAAAGTCAATTCAATTAAATGGTTTTGGACAAAGCCACAGCCGTATCACTCATACGATTAGAGAAACCCCATTCATTATCATACCATGTCAGAATACGGCAAAGCTTGCCATCCATGACCTTGGTCTGGTCCATATGGAAAACAGAAGAATGCGGATCATGGTTGAAGTCGTGGCTGACCAGTTTTTCATCTGTAAAGCCAAGAATACCTTTGAGCTTACCGTTGGCAGCCGCACGGATCGCATCATTGATTTCTTCAACCGTTGTATCACGTTTAGCGATAAAGGTTAGATCCACAACCGAAACATTCGGGGTCGGCACACGGATAGCAACACCATCCAGAAGCCCTTTCAATTCAGGCAGAACAAGGCCGACAGCCTTAGCCGCACCAGTTGAAGTCGGAATCATCGAAAGAGCAGCCGCACGGGCACGGTACAAATCCTTATGCATTGTATCCAGTGTCGGCTGGTCACCTGTATAGGAATGGATGGTTGTCATGAAGCCTTTTTCAATACCGATCTTTTCATTCAGCACATAAGCAACCGGTGCAAGACAGTTGGTCGTACAGGATGCATTGGAGATAACCTTGTGATCAGCGTTGAGCTTATCATGATTAACACCGTAAACGACGGTCAGATCAGCGCCATCGGCAGGTGCAGAAACAATAACGCGCTTGGCACCAGCCTCAAGATGATAGGCTGCCTTATCACGGGCTGTAAAAATACCGGTGCATTCCATAGCGATGTCGATGTTGAGTTCCTTCCACGGCAACTCTTTCGGATCGCGTACAGCTGTAACCTTGATCGGGCCACGACCGACGTCGATTGTATCACCGCTCACCTTTACTTCATGAGGAAAACGGCCATGAACAGAATCATAGCGCAACAAATGCGCATTGGTTTCAACCGGTCCCAAATCGTTAATAGCCACCACTTCGATATCTTTGCGTCCGCTCTCGATAATTGCACGAAGAACATTACGACCGATGCGGCCAAAACCATTAATTGCTACACGTACTGCCATTTTTTTCTCCCTGAAGAGTTAGGTTTCAAGCTTTCAATTTGTCTTCAGCGGCTTTGACCACCGCGTCCGGCGTAATGCCGAAATGTGAATAAAGAGCATCAATCGGGCCGCTGGCACCAAAACCACACATGCCGATGAAAATACCATCATTGCCGATAAAAGAATCCCACCCCTGACGGATGGCTGCTTCAACCGCAATTTTAACTGGAGCATTACCGATCAGAGCTTTCTGATATGAAGCACTTTGTCGGGCAAAAAGTTCAAAACACGGTACGGAGACCACACGGGTTGGAATACCTTTGCCTTCCAAGGCAAGACGAGCATCAAGTGCAATCTCGACTTCTGAACCGGAAGCAAAAATCGTCACCTTCGCATCATTGCTGGCTGTTTCCAGCTCATACGCCCCCAAAGCACACAAATTATCAGCCTCATACGACTTGCGTACGGTGGGCAAGTTCTGACGTGTCAATGCAATCGTTGACGGTGTTTTCTTTTCCTTCAGCGCCAGCTGCCAGCATTCAGCCGTCTCCACAACATCGGCCGGACGGAAAACAAGATGGTTAGGTATAGCACGCAAACTGGCAAGATGTTCTACCGGCTGGTGTGTCGGACCATCTTCACCCAAACCGATAGAATCATGCGTCATCACATAAACAACGCGAATACCCATCAAGGATGACAAACGCATGGCTGGGCGCACATAATCGGCAAAGCACAAGAAAGTACCGGAATAAGGAATGATGCCGCCATAAAGCGCCAGACCATTCATCATAGCGCCCATAGCATGTTCACGAATACCGTAATGGATATAACGGCCAGAAAAGTCTTCCGGTGTAACACTAGCTGTCTGGCTGGTCTTGGTATTATTAGAACCGGTCAGATCCGCTGAACCGCCAATTGTTTCGGGAACAATGCCATTGATGATTTCCAATGCCATTTCAGAAGCCTTGCGGGTCGCGACCTTCGGCAGATCAGCAGCCAGCTTCTGTTTATAAGCATCAATCTCACTATCAAAATTACCCGGCAAATCGCCCCGCATCAAACGATCAAATTCAGTCCGTTTGGTGCTATCAAGCGCAGCCAGCTTCTTTTCCCACTCAAGGCGTTTTTTAGCGGCATTGAGACCACTCAACCGCCACGTATCGAGAATATCGGAGGGAACAACAAAAGGTTCTGATGTCCAGCCCAAGGCCTTGCGCGTTTCAGCAACTTCTTCCGCACCCAAAGGTGAACCATGTACCTTGTTGGTACCGGCCTTATGCGGAGAGCCGAAACCAATGGTTGTCTTACAGGCAATCAATGTCGGCTTATTAGACTTCTGCGCCTTTTCAACAGCCTTGGCGATAGCATCCTGATCATGACCATCAACCTTGATCGTTGCCCAGCCACAAGCCTCAAAACGCGCACACTGGTCGGTACTATCCGCCAATGAAACAGCACCATCAATACAGATATTATTATCATCCCAGAAAACAATCAGCTTATTAAGCTTCATGTGGCCGGCCACCGAAATCGCTTCCTGGCTAATACCTTCCATCAAACAGCCATCACCAACCAGCGCATAGGTATAATGGTCGACAAGATCGCCAAAACGCGCATTCATCAGCCGCTCACCCAAAGCCATGCCAACCGCATTGGCAATACCTTGGCCAAGTGGACCTGTGGTTGTTTCAATACCGGCTGCATGACCATATTCAGGGTGACCGGCAGTCTTGGCACCGATTTGACGGAAGTTCTTTATCTCGTCAATCGTAATATCCTCATAACCGGTTAGATAAAGCAATGAATAAAGCAGCATCGAACCATGTCCGGCAGAAAGAACAAAACGATCACGATTGGGCCATTGCGGATTCTTCGGATCATGCGCCATAAAACGCGTATAGAGCGTTGTCGCAATATCGGCAGCCCCCATTGGCAGTCCTGGATGACCGGAATTGGCTTTTTCAACGGCATCAATGGAAAGAAAGCGGATGGCATTGGCCATCTGGTTCTGTTTATCGGTGTTTGTCATGAATTCGCCTAACTGATTTCAAGTAACCCTAATAGGATTGGGCATATTTGGATTCCGGTTCAAAAGAACACATAACACTTAAGCAAAAGGAGTCAATAAATTCTGCCTTTCAACAGTTCTGTTATGGTGGATTTCTTGCAAGCCGCATCAACGCCATTTATGAATATGGATATAAGTGGCTATAAATGTGTATTGATTCGGCCTTGTGCATAGATGATCAATAGAACAAGGAAAGCAAATGACGCAGAACCCTTCTCTTGAAGACGCATTCAATCGGCTAGACAAAGCCCTGACTATGCTTGAGGGCACATTTGAACGGCGGATGGAAAATCAGGGCGACGTTGCCGAAATAGAAGAAGAAGTCCAGCGCTTAAACGCAGACCGCGCGAAACTGGCTCAGGAACTAGACCAATCAGAAGCCCGTGCCGAACGGCTAGAACAATCCAATCGCGAGGTTTCAAAACGGCTGATCAATGCCATGGAAACCATCCGTTCGGTCGTTGACCAATAAAGGGGAAATTAGATGGCAACGGTTTCAGTCACAATTGATGGAAAGACCTATCGCATGGCATGCGATGAAGGCCAAGAAGAACACCTGACCGGCCTTGCCCAACAGCTTGACCAATACATCACCCATCTGAAAACAAATTTTGGCGAAATCGGGGATCACCGTCTTTCAGTCATGGCCGGCATTATGGTCATGGATGAAATGTCTGAAATCCAGAAGCAGTTCAAAACCCTCAAAGACGAGATCGAAATACTCAAGCGTGAAAATGAAGCATTAGCCAACGCCAATAATAACAACCAAAAACACCTATCCGAAACAGTTGAAAAAGTTACCGAGCGCATCGAGTTGCTGGCTGCGCGTCTCGGCCATAAATAGCAAATCTCTTAATTGGTTTTAATCTATAGATGAATACCATGAGATAAACAAATATCCGGCTGTTTCTCTGTCTTAATATTATTGCCTATATTGGATTTCAACACGACACCGTTTTCCAGTACAGCATCAAAATAATATATTTCACCATAATCACGTTTAAAGTTGAAATATGATACATAGCCGCAGACGAGCACTTTGTTATTACCCAATTTATTTTGATATGCACCCATACGGCCAGCATATAATGCATGCGCCAAAAGTTCACTTCCTGGTTGTTGCTGGGCTGTTATAGTGCGCTTTAACGCATCGCTTTCTGCACTCGAAAGTGAATATCGAATAGACTTGGGTACTGGATTGGGGCTGCTGTGATCCTGCTTTACACAAAAATCACAATTATAACCACACGAACCTAGAAACAACAGGCAAGAAAGTAGTGCCAATATACGGCACACGATGATTAGTCGTGTATTTTTATTACACTCCCAGCTCATACCGCCTATCATGCCGATTGTCAGCATGTTCAAACGCCGCTTTTACCGTCTTTGCCAATATAGGCCATACGCAGCATATTGGTCGTGCCGGGCGTCCGCAAAGGTACACCGGCCGAAATCAGAATACGATCTCCTGCAACACAAAAACCTTCTCGACAGGCGATCATCGCCGCACGATTGACCATATCATCAAGATCGTGGGCATCATCGGTCACAACGCAATGCAACCCCCAAACCAATGCCAGACGCCGTGCTGTCTCGACAATCGGCGACAATGCAATCAATGGACGGTTGGGACGTTCACGCGATACACGGATACCTGTATTGCCCGATGACGTATAAGCGACAATAGCACCCAACTGCAATGTTTCAGCAATCTGGCGGGCAGCCATGGCAATTGCATCCGCACCCGTTGGCTCGGGATTGGGATGCTGGGCCGTAATCATCGGTGTGTAATTGGAATCACGCTCAATTTTCTGGGCGATACGATCCATCATCTTGACCGCTTCTTCAGGATAATCTCCGGAAGCCGATTCAGCCGATAACATAATAGCATCGGCACCTTCATAAACAGCTGTCGCAACATCCGACACCTCGGCGCGGGTCGGCACCGGTGCGCTGATCATTGACTCAAGCATCTGCGTTGCAACAACAACCGGCTTACCGGCCTTGCGGCACGCTGTAATAATACGCATCTGGATGCCGGGAACCATCTCAAGTGGCATTTCAACACCCAAATCACCACGTGCAACCATCACCGCATCGGCAAGATCAACAATTTCCTCAATCCGGCTAACAGCTTGCGGTTTTTCAATCTTGGCCAACAGCGCAACACGATCCTGAACGATTTTACGCACCTCGGTAATATCTTCCGGTCGCTGGATGAAGGAAAGCGCGACCCAATCAATGGGCTCTTTCAATACAGCCTGCAAATCCTGATGATCTTTATCGGTCATAGCGCCAACAGCCAATGTTGTGTCTGGCAAGCTAACACCCTTACGATCGGAAATACGTGTCCCCGCAACAACCCGACACTGGATCGACTTGCCATTGCATTTTTCCGCAATCAACTCCAGCTTGCCATCATCTATCAGCAACCGCTCACCAGCCTTGACTGAACTTAAAATCTCGGGATGAGGCAGAAAAACACGTGTCGTACTGCCCGGAATATCCTGATCGTCCAATGTGAAGCTCTGGCCGATTTTCAATTCTACCTTGCCATCCGCAAATTTGCCAACACGCAATTTGGGGCCCTGTAAGTCGGCAAGAATACCAATAGGACGCCCCAATTTTTTTTCTACCTTGCGGATACGCGCCACCAGCTGGCGCATCGTATCATGATCGGCATGGCTCATATTGATGCGAAAAACATCAGCCCCCGCACAAAAAAGTTTCTCGATCATCTCCTCGCTTGATGAGGCAGGCCCCAAAGTTGCAAGAATTTTTACCATACGATCACGTTTCATTATTCACCATTTCCATTCACAAGAGGTGTATTTAAAACAGGATTAGCCGCCGTTGGTTCCGTCAACTGTACCATCCAGCTCGATTGTGTACCGGTATCGATTTCCTGAAAACCGGCTTTTTGATAACCACGCTGGAAGCAGTCATCGACATCATTGATCTTGAAAGCAGATTCTTTAAGGCACATATTGACAGGCCCGCCCCAATTCCCTTTATTTTTCGCATCTTCTGCATGCAGATAATAAAAGCGTGATGACAAAGAACCTTCAATAATAGTGCGGCAACGTGTCGGGCCAATCCGCCACCAGCCTTCACTGACCCAGCCTTCCGGAGCACGATAACCGATAGCAACACCAACCGTTTCCTGCGTTGCATTGCAAACACGGAAATCAGCATATACCGCACCTATACTGCCGAAAACGACACCACAAGCTACGACCGTCATTATTATATGGCGTAACAACATCGCTAACACCCTATGCCTTTATCGCATCCAAATAAAGTAGTTTATAAGTGTTTTTTCAAACCGCTTATTTCCAGAGCCTGTGTTTTTTGCATAAATGACATGGCAAAACAATGACAACGCCGTTTTCATCCTTAACAATTTATGTTTTAACAATGGAAAAAGGCTCATAAAATCAAGTTTTTTACAATTGATAATCATAAACCAAGACTTGACTCTTCGCTGTCGGCGAGTCATCGACTGTGATAATAATCATGCAGTTTTTTAGACTGCATTCCTCTATCAACCATCCTATTGATCGGAGACCCAAGTGAGCGAAGCAATAGACCAGACACAAGCCATTGCAGTCGGACAACTGCGTTCTTTTATTGAACGTATCGAGCGACTGGAAGAAGAAAAGAAAACCATCGCCGACGATATCAAGGATGTTTATGCCGAATTGAAAGGCACAGGTTTTGATGCCAAGGCTGTACGCAGTATTATCCGTTTACGTAAAAAAGAAGAACATGAGCGACAGGAAGAAGAAGCAATTCTTGAGCTCTATAAAGACGCCCTCGGCATGCGCTAATCCTATATCCGATTGGCGGATCAACCCTTCACGCAACACGTGGAGGGTTTTTTATTTTCTTTGCTTGTACCACAAACTTTACGGGCAAATCAGCTGCTGCACGGAAACATACTAACTGGAAGCCGCATAACCGACTGATTGGACAAAGCCAAAACATCCAAATATGAAAATAATAGATCTGTCAGCCGCATAGCCTGCCAAATCCGCATTAAAAGCACTAACTTCCAATCTCTTCGCGCAGCATTTCAAGTTCCAGCCATTCTTCTTCCTTCTGCTGCAAAGAAGTGCGCTTTTCAGCAATAAGGCCGGACAGCTGCGAAAACCGTTTTTCATTTTTCATATAAAGATCAGGATCGGCAAATTCCTGCTCAAGCTTGACAATATCGTTTTCAAGGGCCTCCATCTCGCGTGGCAGATTTTCAAGCGCATATTTCTGTTTGAAAGAAAGTTTCCGTTTTTCTTCCCGCAATGGCTGGCCATTCGATTTTGTCGAAGCAACCTGTTTCTTTTCTGTTTGCGTCTGTTTCAGTGCGAGTTCTGCACCTTTACGCTGTGCCAACATATCATTATAGCCGCCTGCATATTCAAGCCATAATCCATGACTCTGTGGCGCAATAATACTCGTCACGGTACGATCAAGAAAATCACGATCATGGCTGACCAATATCACAGTCCCAGGAAAACCGGCGACCAATTCCTGCAAAAGATCTAGCGTCTCCATATCCAAATCATTGGTCGGCTCATCAAGAATCAATAAATTGGCAGGACGTGCCAGAACACGCGCCAGCATCAGTCGCGCCCGCTCTCCGCCCGACAATTCACGAATAGGCGTCCGCGCCTGCTCGGGTGAAAAAAGAAAATCCTTCATATAGGAAACAACATGGCGCTCTTCGCCATTAACGACAACACTGTCACCACGTCCATCTGTGAGGTAATGGGATAGCGATTCATCAAGATCAAGCGAACGTTTCTGATCCAATGTCGCAATTTCAAGGTTGACGCCAAGTCGGATCGTACCCGAATCAGGTTTGATTACACCAATCAGCATATTAAGAAGCGTAGTCTTGCCAATGCCATTAGGACCGACCAGGCCAATTCTGTCGCCACGCTGGATTCGGGTTGAAAAATTATCAATCAGGACATGCCCGTCATATGCTTTGGATATGTTCTTGGCTTCAATAACCAGCTTGCCGGATTCCTGCGCCTGGCTGGCTTCCAGAACAGCACTGCCCTGCGGCCCGCGATAATCACGTTGCTTTTGCCGTAAATCTGCAAGTTCGCCAAGACGGCGCACATTACGTTTACGCCGTGCCGTCACACCATAGCGCAACCAATGCTCCTCACGCACAATCTGACGGGCGAGTTTATGCTGCTCACGTTCCTCTTCTTCCAATACCTTGTCGCGCCACTCTTCAAACGCGCCAAAGCCTTTATCCAACAACCGTGTTTCACCACGATCAAGCCATAAGGTCGAACGTGAAATATTTTCCAAAAACCGGCGGTCGTGAGAAATCAGTACAATAGACGAACGACTCTGATATAATTCACTTTCAAGCCATTCGATGGTTGTCAGATCAAGATGATTTGTCGGCTCATCCAGCAGTAGAATATCAGGTTGCGGCGCAATAACCCGTGCCAAAGCAGCCCGTCTTGCTTCTCCACCCGACAGATTGACCGGATTGCGCTCACCTTTCAAACCGAGATGATCCAACAGATAACTGACACGATGCTGCTCGTCAGCAGGCCCTAGCCCTGCTGCCACATAGGCTTCAACCGTATCATAGCCCTCCCAGTCCGGCACTTGCGGCAAATAACGGATGGTCGCGGTTGGATGGCGAAAAACATTTCCCGATGTCGGCTCAATCAGACCGGCAGCGATTTTAAGCAATGTCGACTTGCCAGAACCGTTACGTCCGATCAAGGCCAAACGATCTCCTGCACTTACAGAAAGATTGGCATCTGCCAACAAAGGCGTACCACCAAATGTCAGTGCAATATTATCCAATCGCAAAAGGGGCGGACCCGCCATTATCTATTTCCATATCCATCAAACTGCCATGCTTTTGCGCGACAATTTCATGCCTGTCAAATACGGATTGCTAAAAATAAAAAAAGACGGCCCTCTCGGCCGTCTTTTCTCTTGTTAGAAATATTATATCTTAATTGCATGGCGCATCATAAATGCGTCCATATGCATCACGATAGTTGCAATATTGGACTCCATTACGCTTAGTCGTAGCACCCACCAGCGTACCGGCAGCCGCACCAATAGCAGCACCAGCCAAAGCGCCTTTACCGCTTCCTTTGATCGCACCACCAGCCAAAGCACCCAATGCGGCACCGCCAACACCATAACCGGCCGTACGTTGTTCATTAGCTGTACATGCAACAGAAGCAAAACCCATCATCGATACGAGGGTAACCGCAATCATCTTTTTCAACATCTTCAAAACCTCTCCTCAGACGTTTATTTCAATCACTCTGCCAAACAATTAGGGCTAAACAAAGACTAAATAGCCTGAAATGATGACAATCTGCCCCATCATAAACATCAAGAGATGAACAACACTTTATCATGATATTCATATTGAGTTCAGCATAACTACATAATCATCCCTGAGGACAGGCTATCAATATTCCATTACCTGAACGCAACCTCACACATAAAGTTCCACGAACATGGTTGGAAAGCGTCAAACTGGCACCAAACGGCACGGCATGGTCATTTAATGTCCATTGCGCACCCTCAATCGTCAATCCATCAAGATATCCAAAACCGATTATACTAAACAGACAAGAATCAGGCAGATCAAAGCAAGACTGCCCCGGATTAATCGGCCACCCCTCCTGATTGCCACTGGTCATGAAAACAGCAATACCCTGATGTGAAAGTTGGGCCATCTTGGTCATTAAAGCCATCATATGATCGGCACGACTTCCACCAAAAGCACCGCAAAAAATTATTTCACGCGCCCCACGACGCAAAGCTTCATTAATTGCCAACTCACCATCAGTCATATCCTTGGCCGCAGGAAAAGTCATTCGTTCTACATTCTGATATTGTTGCTGCATTTCTTCATTGGCAGAATCAAAGTCACCTACCCATAATTCGGGTATAATCTCCAAGGCCTGTGCATGCTTCATACCGGAATCAGCCGCAATCGCGCGTGCGCCACTCAATTGACGGCGCAGTCTGGTGCCAACGACAAGGTCTCCCCCCAATAAAATAACAAATTTTGACAAAACCACCCCCTATATTCCAGTTTATTCTTTCACAGATCGCTTCCTATATGTAACAGGTGATAAAAAATATGATACTCGTCCTTGAAAAAGACAGATATTTTTAGTGTGAATCATAAATATTGATTGGCTTTTTGTAAAATATGATCAATGAACTGAAAAACATCCATGATGAAAATATGCAGGTTCAAAAAATTGACCACAAAGAAAACGGCAACCAATGACAGAAAACACAGATTTGGCGCTATTATAGCAGCGGCCAGCCTGACACTTGGTTTGTCAGCCTGCAATATTATCGACATCAACCAACCTGATGGTGGCTTACGTCCATCCAAAGACCCCATAACCGTCGACAAGGTTGCCCGTGACGATGCCATGGCAAAATTGGGCGCAGCACAGCATCCGCGTATTCTGGAAACCTATGGTGGTGAATATAAAGATGCACGGCTGGAGCGCATGGTGGCAAAAATTGTCGGCAAGCTGACGGCAGTTTCCGAAAATCCTAACCAGACCTACCGCATCACCATTCTAGACTCTCCCAACATCAATGCTTTTGCTTTACCCGGCGGCTACGTCTATATCACCCGCGGTCTACTTGCACTTGCCAATGATTCATCCGAAGTTGCCGCTGTTCTTGCCCATGAAATGGCACATGTTACCGCCAATCACGGTATTTTACGCCAGCAAAAAGAACAGGAAGTGGCAATCGCCAACCGTGTCATTTCAGAAGTTCTAGTCAATAAATCCTTCGAACAGGAAGCAACAATCCGCGGGAAGCTACGGCTGGCACAATTTTCGCGTAATCAGGAATTGCAAGCTGATGCCATCGGCATCAAAATGCTGGGTGATGCTGGTTATGATCCATTTGCCTCACCACGCTTTTTACAATCAATGGAGGCCTATTCAGCCTTTAGAAATGTTTCCGGTGCCACAGATGCCACACTTGATTTTCTGGCCAGTCACCCGGCTACCCCGCAGCGTATACAGCTGGCCATCGGCCACGCCCGTAAGGTCGGTGCACCCGGTGTTGGAACAACAGACAGAGCAGCTTTTCTTAATGGCATTGATGGCTTGATCTTTGGCGATACTGCCGATGAAGGATATGTACGCGGCAACCAGTTCATCCATCCCAAGCTGGCAATCAGTTTTGCCGTACCCAACGGCTTTACAATTGATAATTCAACCGATGCGGTCATTGCCAGTGGACCGGATGATATTGCCATTCGCTTTGACGGCATCGCCATGCCTAGTGGTTTTTCAGCCAGTGATTATATCCAAAGTGGCTGGGTCAGCGGACTTGATCGCGCCAGTGTAACACCCCTCACCATCAATGGCCAACCAGCAGCACGGGCCCGTGCAACAAGCGACCGGTGGCAATTTGATGTCGTCGTGATCGTGGTCAAGGATCGTGTCTACCGCTTTTTGACGGCAGCGCCCAAAAATTCGACAAACCTTACGAATATTGCCAATGCAACAGTTGCCAGCTTCAAAACCCTTTCATCGCGAGAAGTCTCAGCCTTGAAACCATTACGTATCCGTGTTCAGATCGTACAGGCCGGACAGACAGTTGCTAGCCTTGCTGCCAAAATGCAAGGTACGAAAAATAAGGAAAAGCTTTTCCGCATCATTAATGCCTTGTCAGCGGGTGATGTTGTTTCTGCAGGCGATCGCGTCAAAATCATTATGGAATAAGAGGTCAATAAGCCCATTCTTCCTTGCCCGTCAGTGAAACTGTCAACCAACGATCCGGCCCGGCATCACCGATAGCATTACCTATTTCTTCCCTGATCTTGTCTATAAAACCGACATCCTTGATCGGATATTGTGGCGGAAGAATAAAATGAATTTCAATCATCGTCGAACGACCAACTTTTGCCGTGTAAGTTTGAGCACTTAAAAAACCATAGCGCTCAACAACATCGTCAACAACCTGACTAACAAGCGCGTCAAGGTCCACCGGTGTCAACATCAAAATACCATATAGAGCATTCTTGACTGTCTTAAAGGGAACCGGTGCCATACAAATGGCAATCAAACCAAGAATAGCAGGGTCAATATAGGATAATAACCAGTCATATCGAGTATTGCTGAGCATCAGGCCAAACAGAAAAGCCAATAAAAGCGCAAAACTGATAGAGCCGGAAATGATCCACCCTTTGGCATCAAAGGCCAAAAAATCCGACTTGATTGTACGGTTTTTACGGATTTCATAAATTGCAAGGCCATAGCAAAATATCACAGCAAAAATCGCAAAGAAAAGCGCCGCACCAAAATCTGGCCTATGTCCACCACGCATTATCGTATTGATGGCATCAAAAAGACCATAAATAACCGCAATAGATAAAGAAAGACCATTAATAGCCAATAACATCGGTTCAAGATGCCACAGTCCATATTGAAACTTGGCCGTAAAACCGGGGGCTTTCAATCTATGGCGGTTGGCATCAAGATAGATAAGACGGGCCACAAAAAGAGCGGCAACACTGAAAACTCCATCAATAATGGAATACATACCGTCAAATAGGATCGACGATGAACCGGTAAAAATACCGGTTGCTACGGCAACAACAGCCAATACAACAGTCAAACCGATGGAAAGCTTTAAAACAGACTGTTCCTGCGCTGCGTGTAAATCATATTCATGCAATTTCAATCTCCTTACCAGCAACTTATAAAGAACACTGCTAATAAAGTAAAAGACGCATCATCATGCGCCTTTTGCATGCCGTATTTTTTATCTACCGGAAGATGACGATCTATTATGAGTTAAAATCGAACCCAAGAACCATCCGTAATTTCTGCATGGCGCGCACCTCGATCTGCCGCACTCTTTCTTTTGATATACCCATTGTCTCGCCCAAAGCTTCTAATGTACTACCTTCTTCATTCAACCGCCGTTCACGGATAATTTGAAGCTCACGTTCGTTCAGAACGCGCAAGGCTTTATCAAGCCATTCCATCCGACGGGCACCATCAATCTGGTCCGCCACAATCTCATCCTGCAAAGGACTATCGTCCACCAGCATATCCATGCGTGTTGCCGAGTTTTCATCATCTTCATTCAATGCTGCACTGAGTGAATTATCAGATGCACTGAAACGATGATCCATCGTCTCTACATCCTTGATTGAAACGCCAACTTCGGTTGCAATCGCTTCCATAATAGCAGCTTTACTCATGTCAATATTTTCTGCCGCAAGTTGTGCCCGCAAACGCCGCAGATTAAAAAACAACGCCTTTTGTGCAGAACTTGTTCCACCACGGACAATTGACCAATTACGCAATATATAATCCTGAATAGATGCCCTGATCCACCACGTTGCATAAGTTGAAAAACGGACATCACGGCTCGGCTCGAAACGGGCTGCAGCATCAAGAAGACCGACATAACCTTCCTGAACAAGATCTGCCATCGGCAGATTATAGCGCTTAAATTTAGAGGCAATTGAAATCACTAGACGCATGTGAGCCGCAGCAATTTTATGCATGGCACGGTCATCGCCATCATGACGCCAGCGTATTGCCAATTCATGTTCTTCACTCCTTTCAAGATAAGGAGCTGTCATGGCACTACGCACAATATTACGGGCCAATGCGCCTTCTGGCATACCCGTATAAGAACCTGATTTATTAATATAGCCCACGCTTGTTTGCATCTTAACCTCTTATTTGCATACCGCCCACAGCGGTTATTCATTTCTGACTGTATCAAAAACGTACAAAGTCGGATTTTGTTCCAAAGATGCGATTAGATATAAAAATAACCCGTCATGCATTATGACGATGCATATAAAGCTACAAAAGAAAAAAGGCCGCAGAACCCTGCAGCCTTTTTTAAAAATAACGAAAAAAGCAATCAAGCGACTGCGATTTCACCGTCACCAGAATCAGCTTCCTCAGCCTCAGCCTTGGCACCGCGTTTAGGGCTTTTTGCCAAATTGGTTTCAATGAGGCGAACCGCTTCGGTCCCAGACAACTTGTTTACAGCCGAAACTTCACGCGCCATACGATCAAGAGCCGCTTCATAAAGCTGACGTTCCGAATAAGATTGCTCAGGCTGGTTCTCAGCACGGAACAAATCACGCACCACTTCAGCAATCGCAATAAGATCGCCGGAATTGATCTTTGAATCATATTCCTGCGCACGACGCGACCACATGGTACGCTTGATACGGGCACGTCCTTGCAATACTTTCAAGGCACGGTCGATAAAATCGGTTTCAGATAACTTACGCATGCCGATTGACAATGCTTTTGCAACTGGCACCTTTACATGCATCTTGTCTTTTTCAAAATGGATAACAAAAAGTTCAAGCTTGTGCCCTGCAACTTCCTGTTCTTCGATAGCGATAATCTGGCCGACACCATGAGCAGGATACACAATGTGTTCCTGAGCCTTAAACCCATGACGCGCCGGATTTTTCTTCACTTGGGATGACATATTCAACTAACTCCCTTTGCTTCCAACGTTTGTTGGAAACATCTGGTAAATACCCCGAAGGGTTAGAAAACCGATAAACTGGTCATATATAGATAGAACAGTTGATAAAATCACGCCGCTAACAAAATGCCACGTTTACTTCGTTTACACACAACAAAACCCTGCCAAATGATATCATCCGGCTTTTCAAAAGGGTTATAGAGTGAAAACCACCTTCCAGTGATAAAAGACCTAAAACGCAAAACATCCAGTCATCGGCTGAACGTTTTTACTCTATCACAAACCGTTAATAAGATCAACAATAATCCCGCAAACCCTTTGTTACCAGTAACTTTCAATCGCCGTTGCCGGGCTTTTCCGAAAAATACTGCAGCTTATCCGGCACGCCGTCCATTTCTTCAGCTTCCGACAATTGGTCTTTTTTAATTGTAATGTTAGGCCATTTCGACGCATATTCAGCATTCAGCTCCAGCCATTTGTCCAGCCCCGGTTCGGTATCCGGTTTAATCGCTTCTGCTGGACATTCAGGCTCACACACACCACAGTCAATGCACTCATCCGGATGGATGACAAGCATATTCTCGCCTTCATAAAAACAGTCGACAGGACAGACTTCAACACAATCGGTATATTTGCAACGAATGCAATTATCAGTCACTACATAGGTCATGAACTTCACTCCAGTTTGACGCTCAGAATATTTCAATATCAAGCAGAAATGAAAACACTCTGATTTTTGTTTGGAATATTGTTACAGCCTGCGGGTGTTTCCACCTTTAAAGCTGCGATATTCCAGCGCAATCCGGTTGAAAGCCTGTCACACTTTGCAAGCACGGGATCATATTTACAAAACAGAATTATCGTTTTTTATCGATTGTTTCAAGACGGGATTTACCTATCAATCACAATCCGCCTTTCAAACGGGCCAACTGGCGACGTTCCTTTTTGTTGGGACGTACAGAAAACGGTACATTGGCCATTTTCAATGAGGAATATTCCTGCGGAGGTGTGAGATCCTCGTAAAGGCTTTGTGCTTCAGTAGCCGGACCGCGGCGGGTACCCAGCGCAACCACCCGATAAATGAGAACACGATGAAAATGGGTAATTGTGAGAACATCACCCATCTTGATTGCTGTCGATGCCTTACCCACCTTTTCCCGATTGAGCCTGACATGCCCCCCTTCTGCCAATGCGGCAGCCAATGAACGTGATTTAACGACACGAGCAAAAAACAGCCACTTATCAAGCCGCTGTTTTAACGCCTTTTCCTCGCTCATTTTTTGAGCTGGTCACGCAAGCCTGCAAGTTTGGCAAATGGAGAATTGGGATCAAGCGGTTTATCCTGATCGCGTTTCTTATCCTTGAAAGCAGCTTGGCCTTTTGGTTTATGCCGATTCTCGCCATGCGGTTTACGTGGCCGATCCTGTCTTTCACCCTGTGCACGTTTATTATTATGCTGACGCTTGTCACCATGGGCACGTTTTGCCCGTTGGTCTTGACGCCCCTGATAGCGCCACAAGAAAACCGGCTGGTCTTCCTGCTCCGTTGCATCACCCACGCTATTTTCTGTCGTATTATCAACATCAGAAACAACAGAAGCGGCAGCATTTTGAGCCTGCTCTTCCCAACAATCCCCGACAGGTTCTGCTGCATGGATAGCGCCACTGCTTACATGAGAATCATTTCCATTGTCCAGTTCGGCAAGCTTTGCAACCAGCACCTTGGCATCAATCTGTTCATGACGATAACCGAGGCTTTTAAGAATTTCTTCCATGTCATCGGCTGTCGCACCAAGAATAGACATCATAGCCGGCGTTACAATAAATTGGCGGCCGTCAAAAGCGCCTTCTGGACGCACACCATCACCTGGCTTCCACGAAAGGGCCGGACGGATCAAATCAGCCAGACGTTCCAATATATCAATACGCACAGCACGATGGCCCAAAATACGATAACCGGCCAATTCATAAAACTTCGGATCAAAAGCTGAATCAACAACAACCGAAGTACGGCCCGCTGCCAACACTTGAATCACATCACCATAACCGGGACGGTCACGCCCGTCATTTTTCAATGCCCATAGCAAGGTAATCGCTTGGGCCGGAGCAGGCTTGATCATCATCGGCATAAAAATATGGAATGCCCCAAAACGTACCCCTAGACGGCGTAGCGCAGCTCGAGAAATCTGGTCAAGATTTTTAATTTCCTCGGCCACCTGACGACGGGCAAGATGCCCCAGCCCTTCAACCAGTTGGAAAGCGATACCGCGTGTCAAACCGGTCAGTGCATCAGCATTCAAAAGATCAAATAGCGGCTTCAAGGCCGTTTCAAAATGGAACGCGACAAATCTTTCAATCCGGCCGCTTACCTGTTCACGTGCCGGGCCGGTCAATTGTTCATCGGCGAGCAATATGACACGGGGTTTAAGAAGCTCGTCACCCGCCTGCAACGACGCAACCGGCTGGCCTATCCAGCGAATAATACCATCGCTGCCGATAGCCAGATCACCATTAGCACAAGCACCCAGACGCGCTGCACGAGCCTCAAATTCAGATGCCAACGCTTTCGCGGCAGCACCACGTACTGCCTTGGCATCCATGCCCTCCCCTCCAACATCAGGAGAAAACCGGAAACCATCCAGTTTCCCAACATGGTGGCCTTCCACCAATACATCACCATTTTGTGCTATTTCGGCATCCATCATCACATTCTCTTTAAGCCGTCTCATTAATACGCTTGTTCTGCGATCTACAAAGCGTTTCGTCAACCTCTCATGTAGCGCATCTGACAATCTATCTTCAATTTGTCGCGTCTTTTCTTGCCAGTGTTGCGGATCGGTCAGCCATCCAGGCCGATGGGAAACATAAGTCCATGTTCGAATTTGTGCAATACGATGGGATAAAGTATCAATATCGCCGTCGATACGATCAGCCTGCGCCACCTGTTCAGCCATATAATTTTCATTAACACTGCCGCGCTTGACAAGATCGGTAAAAATCGATGCGATAATGTCAGCATGCTGCGCCGGTGCAATTTTGCGATAATCAGGAAGCGCACAAACATCCCACAACAAGGCAACATGATCGCGGCTGTCCGCCAATTTCGAAATCGTATAATCTGTTGACAAAAACTCCAACGCCTGCGCATCCGTTGCTGGGAGTGCCCGTGCCAACCCCTCTATAGGAGCCGGCATTTCAAGCGATTGCTTTAATTGGGCAATCGATGAAAAGTCAAAATTGACGCTACGCCATTGCAGCACCCGTACCGGATCAAACTGATGGGCTTCAATCCGCTCGACTAAATCAGCCTCCAGCGGTGATACCCTACCGGTTACACCAAATGTACCATCGCGTGTATAGCGGCCTGCACGCCCTGCAATCTGGGCCAATTCTGCCGGATTAAGATCCCGGAACTGATAACCGTCAAATTTGCGCGTCTGGGCAAAAGCGACATGATCGACATCAAGATTAAGCCCCATGCCGATCGCGTCAGTTGCCACCAGAAAATCGACATCACCCGATTGATAGAGTGCCACTTGTGCATTACGGGTGCGCGGACTAAGCGCCCCCATAACAATCGCTGCGCCGCCGCGCTGCCTGCGAATCAGCTCGCCAATTGCGTAAACCTCATCGGCAGAAAAGGCGACAATGGCAGAACGGCTTGGCAATCGAGTAATTTTTTTTGAACCGACATAAAGAAGCTGCGAAAAACGTGGACGACCGACCACCGTTAGCCCCGGCAACAGCTTTTTTAAAACACCTTCCATTGTCGCCGCGCCCAAAAGCATGGTTTCCTGACGACCACGTAAATGCAAAATACGATCGGTAAAAATATGTCCACGTTCAAGATCACCCGCAAGCTGCACTTCGTCAATCGCGACAAAAGCAGCCTTTGTCTCGCGCGGTAAAGCCTCAACTGTACAAACGGCATAACGGGCAGTCGGCGGCGTGATTTTTTCTTCACCCGTTATCAAAGACACCTGATGAGAACCAATTTTTTCGCTAATACGATTATAAACCTCACGGGCAAGAAGACGCAGCGGCAAGCCGATCATACCGCTTTCATGCGCCAACATGCGCTCAATCGCAAGATGCGTCTTGCCGGTATTGGTCGGCCCCAATACAGCCGTTACATCGCGCCCGGAAAAAATAAGCGGGCCACGCCCCATGAAAAACTCCGTAAAAACCAGACGCCTTGCATATATGAGGACATGGCCCCACCGCAAGAGTAACACATTGTTAACCATAAAAATTAAGCTTTAGAACGGGAAGGGAACGAATCAGCGACGAATCACTGACATCGCCATGTTCTCTTTTTGTTTTTACCAGATAAAGCTTTTTAATGAAGAAGCATGACAACATATAGAATCACAAAACATCATTTCGCACATTTTCAAGCCAGATGCGTTAACTTTTGTAGCAAGCTTCAAGCACATCGTTTCCGATTCGCCATATAAAAGTTAATTCCACTTGAAAGTCTTAAAAAAAAATAAATAAAACCAAATAATTATGGTGTTATTTCTTAACATTCAGAACAGCTACAGAACGAATCGGCGACGAATCATTGACATCGCCATGTTCCTATTATGTTCACACAAGATATTGGGAGTAATTGTAGCGACAGATACTAAAGTAGAACAATCTGCCCTTCGAAAATCCACAATATGAATGTTTAATGGTTAACAATAGTGATGAATATCGGGTAAATAGACAAAAAATAAAATTAATAATTCATTCTGACGAGATAAATTATTCAATGCCTTTGTAATGCATCGGCAATCCACGGAATAAAACATAATCGAATCCAATAGCCGATTACCTTGATCACGCATGCCCATAATGAGCAACAGGCAATAAAAAAACCGGCCAGAGGCCGGTCTTTTAAAATAGAACAGATTGATAAAATCAGTCTTTCGGTGTCAAAACCTGACGGCCACGATACATACCGGTCTTCAGATCGATATGGTGCGGACGGCGCAATTCACCGGAATTTTTGTCTTCAATATAGGTCGGTGCTTTCAACGCATCGGCCGAACGGCGCATGCCGCGCTTCGAAGGGGATGTTTTACGTTTAGGTACAGCCATGGAAATACGCTCCAAATTCACTTTAATCTATCTGATACCACATGCCAAAAGCCGTCTGACCAGACAAATTGTGGATTGTTTGGGGTGCCTATACACTGATCTAAAGCATTTGACCAGTCTTAAAACGTATTTTTTACAACTCATATCAAAGAAGCAAAGCCTAACGTACACATTGTGTATAGGCACCAGAACGATATGTACGCGCTTCAACAAGACGTGCAAGCTGCGAAAGGCGCCTGCTAGGCCGTGCCGGATTACGCACATACGGATTGGGCAATGCAACAGCAAGATAGGCGGCCTGACGCGCCGAAATATTCTTGGCCGGACGTTTGAAATAATATTGGCTGGCTGCTTCCACCCCATAGATACCGGGACCCCATTCAGCAATATTAAGATAAATCTCCAAAATACGATCTTTCGGAAGAATTGTATCGGCAATCACCGCATAGGGAATTTCAAAACCTTTACGTAAATAAGATCGGTCATGCCATAAAAACAAATTTTTGACGGTCTGCATCGTAATCGTCGATGCACCACGCGATGGTCCACCCTCACGCGTAATAACCGAATGGAGCGCATTCCAGTCCACACCGTTATGAACACAAAATCGTCCGTCTTCCGACATCATAACCGCATATTTCAGTTGTGGCGATATATCTTCAAGTGCTACCCAGTGGCGCTTGAAGTCACGCAGTGCCACACTATCCTTGATCATCAAGGTTGAAACCGGATGGATAAATGGCAGCCGGTAAAGAAGCAACATAACAACCGGAAAAAGCAGTAGAAAAAGCGCAATATAAAAAACAAGGCGCAAGACCCCGCGCCATTTTTGCTCATTTAAATTGTGCCGCGTCAGCACGCTCACATTCTACCTCGCTTTGATCATCCGCATATATAACCGGAATAGCTGCATATACCCTTGTTAACAGCTATCGTTGCTACAGCAAAGAGTTGACGACTCCGATTGATTGGTTCATGTCGTTATAAACCAAAGGAATGCTTTTATGGATACCTTCAATACAACTTTGAACCATCATGCAGAAAAAATTGGCAAAGTTTTGGAAACAATGCTGCAACAGCGCACTTTGTCAGGAGAAATTTTACGTCCCGACACTCTGATGCAGGCTATCCGCCATGGTGTATTGAATGGTGGAAAACGTCTTCGCCCCTTTCTGGTAATGGAAAGCGCTGCACTTTTTGACGCGGACAAGGATGCCGCCATGCGTGTTGCCGCAGCCCTTGAATGCATCCATTGCTATTCACTTATCCATGATGATCTTCCAGCCATGGATGATGATGATTTGCGCCGTGGCAAACCCACCGTCCACAAAGCTTTTGATGAAGCCACAGCCATTCTGGCAGGAGACGCATTACTAACTTTTGCTTTCGACATTATCGCTGCCGATGAAACCGATCTGAAGGCCGAGATCAAGGTTAGACTTATCCGCGCGCTTGCACGCGCTTCGGGCATGGGCGGCATGGTTGGCGGACAGGCCCTTGATCTACAGGCTGAAACACAAAAACCCGATGAAGAAGACATTATCGCTCTTCAATCCATGAAAACCGGTGCGCTCATCCGTTTTGCCGTTGAGGCCGGTGCCATTATCGGCAATGCCACATCCGATGATCGTACCCGACTGGCAGAATTCGGCGCTGCTATCGGTCTGGCATTCCAGCTTGCTGACGATCTGCTGGACCTGACAGCCGATACAAAAGTACTGGGTAAAACGGCCGGCAAAGACATTGCTGCCGGCAAGGCAACCCTTGTCGCACTTCACGGCATCGACTGGACAAAGCAACAGCTTGATGGCTTGATCGCCCAAGCCGAAGAATTACTCGCCCCTTTCGGGCAAAAAGCAAACACCCTCAAACAGGCAGCGCATTTCATCGCAGCACGACAGAACTGACATGACAAAAGTACGTATGGATATCGCTATTGCAGGGATGGGAATCGGGGGATTGGCCTTGGCCAATTTTCTGATCCGTCAGGGCCACCGCATTGTCCTTTACGACCAAATGCCCAAGCCCGGCCCGGTCGGATCGGGCTTTGTTCTGCAACCGACAGGGTTGATCGTTCTTGACCAATTGGGATTACGCGATGCAGCTGAAGCACGCGGCCAACGTATTGACCGTATGCTTGGCAAGCTATCCAAGAATGACAAGACTGTATTGGATGTCGGTTATCGCGAGGGTGATTATGGTATTGCCATTATTCGCTGGGCACTTTTTGATATTTTATACCGCTCGGCCGCCAATGCCGGTGTCGGCATTGCCACCCGCCACAAAATTACCGCCATCGAATTGAGCGAACAACAACGCTTTATCTATGAAAATGGTGATAAAAGTCCGAAATTTGATCTATTGATTGACGCAATGGGTGCCCGTTCCCCTCTACGCAAAGTTAAAGGCAAAGAACTTGATTATGGTGCTCTCTGGGTCAATCTACCATGGCATGACAATATTGGTTTTGAGCGTACAACGCTAGAACAACGTTACGAAAAAGCTTCCTGCATGATCGGTGTCCTGCCGCTTGGCAAAGCCGGGCCCGAGCTTGACCCCATGACCACTTTTTTCTGGTCGATAAAACATCAAGATGTCAACCAATGGCGCCAGCAAGGATTGGCGAAATGGGTTGATGAAGTCTGCGCTCACTGGCCGCAAGTTGCGCCATTTCTAGCCAATATTGAAAATCACGCTGATGCATTTGTCCATGCCAATTATCGCCATCATACCCATATTCAGCCAACAATGCGGGGGTTCACGCGGTTAGGCGATGCCTATCACGCTACAAGCCCGCAATTGGGGCAAGGTGCCAATATGGCACTGCTTGATGCCCTAGCCTTATCACAGGCGCTGGCCAAAAATACTGATCTTGATGCCGCGCTTAAAAGTTATGTCAGCCGCCGGCGCCTGCACCTGCTTTTCTACCAAACGCTCAGTTACTATCTGACACCCTTCTACCAATCGGACAACCGAATATTACCGTTCTTGCGTGATTATCTCATTGCGCCCACATTGCGCCGCCGCGGCCTTGTCCATGCCATGGTGGCCGGCATGGTCACCGGACAATTGTTCAACCCCATCAAACGCGCCATGCGCTAACGGACCTAATCCGCCCAAGTTAATGTGGTTCCATCATGGATAATATTATATCGGGTACGCTCAAACAGATCGGCGTCAGAATAAAAGCAAGATAGATATGCTGCGCAAAATATTGCGTTTGGTCAATGGCCATCCCTTCCAAAACGCTTTTCAATATAATCGGCAACCATCAATTCAAATTCAGCCGCGATGTTGTCACCACGCAACGTCTTGACCTTTTCACCATCAATAAAGACAGGCGCTGCCGGTGTTTCACCGGTGCCGGGCAATGAAATGCCGATATCGGCATGTTTTGATTCACCCGGCCCGTTGACGATACAACCCATCACCGCCACATTCAAAGCCTCGACACCGGGATATTTTTCCCGCCAGATCGGCATATTCTTGCGGATATCACTCTGGATTTTTTCCGCCAGTTCCTGAAACACGGTCGACGTGGTGCGTCCACAACCAGGACAAGCAGCAACAATCGGAATGAATTGTCGAAAACCCATAACCTGCAAAAGCTCTTGGGAAACCTGCACCTCTCTTGTGCGGTCACCTCCCGGCTCAGGTGTTAATGATATACGGATTGTATCACCAATACCCTGCTGCAATAAAATGCCCATAGCAGCAGATGACGCTACAATACCCTTGGTCCCCATACCGGCTTCGGTAAGCCCCAAATGCAACGCATGATCACAGCGCTCTGCCAACATAGTATAGACTGCGACAAGATCCTGCACCTGTGAAACCTTGGCCGACAAAATGATATGATCACGCGGCAGACCGATTTCTTCGGCCAATTCCGCTGACAGGAGTGCCGATTGAACGACTGCCTCGCGTGTTACTTCTTCAGCAGATAACGGCCCACCCTTGGCCGCATTGTCATCCATCAATCTTGTTAGCAATTCCTGATCAAGCGAACCCCAATTGACACCAATCCGTACCGGCTTGTCATAGCGAATAGCCATTTCGACAATATCGGCAAATTGCTTGTCGCGCTTGTCACGAAAACCGACATTGCCGGGATTGATACGATATTTTGCCAAAGCTTCGGCACATGAGGGATGATCAGCCAATAATTTATGCCCGATATAATGGAAATCACCGATCAACGGCACATCCACACCCAACCGGTCAAGCCGTTCACGGATTTTGGCAACAGCCGCTGCAGATTCATCACGATCAACGGTGATGCGCACCAGCTCCGAACCTGCTTTCGCCAGATCAGCCACCTGTTTGACTGTTGAATCAATATCTGCCGTATCGGTATTGGTCATAGATTGAACCACAACCGGATGATCCCCACCTACAGTAACATTGCCGACAGAAACGGCAACTGAGCGACGTCTTGCAAAAGGTTTGGAATAATAAGCACTCATCTCATTCAGGCCTGTTTGAAACTTTGAATTTCTTATAGTGGCATAAAACCGTTTTGTCCTTTAATATTATTTTATGACACAGCCAAAACAAATCTCAGTCTTCATTATCTTACTTCTGTGCATCTTACCCTCTTTGACAACAGCACAAAACAACAGCTTGAGATTCAAACCCGGACTATACAAAGTCAGTAATCTTCAAGGGGATGGCAAACTGTTCTATTTCAATAGGGAAAAAGATAATGAAGCAGAACATATGATCTGTTTTAAAGATCATATGTTCTGCAGCAAAGGGGCCTTGCCAAATGTGGCTTCAACAACCTCAAGGATCGCCTAGAAAAATCAGTCGATAACAATATTATCCGCAAAATCAACCTGCATATTGATTGTGCCAACGGCAGTAACAGCACCAATACCATTGTCAGTGACAAATCAGGACAAATCAAGGTGACCACAAAAGGCAATCTGGAACAATATCCCTATCATCTGTCTTTTAACCTTGAATATACTGGGCGCTGTAAATGAGCTAATCTTTCTAGATCAGCGATTCACGTGAAACGCCATTTAAAGGGAACCTTTTGTCTGGTAGATTTATCCCCCCATGACACTTTGAAAACAAAGGAAAAACAAGGTATAATCAATGATAAAGCAAGCGTCATCAGTGCCGCTGCCGCCACGCTGACCAACCATTTCTTATTCATATCCTCTGCTGCCCTTACATAAAATATGCAAGATTATATGAGGGTAAAATCTTCTGACCGCTCTTTGATTATTTCTTTTTTCGCCATGATAATGGCGATGATTTTTCATAAAGCCAGCTATATTGGCGTATCATCTGTCTCGTACGGGTATATTGAAAGCCAAGAGCTGCAAAAATCAGCAGCACGCCAAGGTCAATCGCATAGAAATGGACCGATAACAATGTACCGTTAAAAGGCGGAATAAAATGAATAAACCGCACCGCACAAGCCAATGGCACCATATAAAGCAAAGTAACACCAAGAGACCGCCATGTCAGCGCACAGGCACGACCCGTCATCCATGCTGCCCATCCGCCTAATACACAAGTCACAACAATAAAAACCCAGAAAGATGATTCTTCATAAAGGATACCCTGCATGATCTTCTCCTTTAACAACGCTGCAGCCCCGTCCTCTTGCTTGACGGTCTAACAACGTGACATCCTAGTGTCGGCCGCCTTCGAGATAAGCCGCACGTACATCCGGATTTTCCAATAATTCACGACCCGAACCGCTCATTGTTATCACACCGTTGACCATAACATAGCCGCGGTGTGCCAACTTCAAGGCACCAAAAGCATTCTGTTCAACCAGAAACACCGTTAAACCTGTCTCACGATTCAAGTCACTGATGGCACTGAAAATCTGTTTGACAATCAAAGGTGCCAATCCAAGAGATGGCTCGTCCAACATCAACAACCGCGGGCGCGCCATCAAGGCACGCGCAATAGCCAACATCTGCTGTTCACCGCCCGACAAAGTGCCCCCGCGTTGATGGATTCGTTCTTTCAACCGCGGAAAAAGATCAAAAATACGTTCTACATCCGTATTAAAATATTTAAGATGATCAAGACTTGCACCCATCTGCAGATTTTCAAGCACACTCATGCGCGGAAAAATCCGTCGTCCTTCCGGCGACTGTGCAATACGTAAACGGGCAATCTCATGACTGGCCATCTGGGTAATATCCTGCCCGTCAAAAATAATGCGTCCGCTCGAGGCCCGAGGCTTGCCAAAAATGGTCATCATCAAGGTCGATTTACCGGCACCATTGGCACCGATCAATGTTACGATCTCACCTTGGCGCACCTCGATATCCACGCCACGCAAAGCCTGGATAGAACCATAAAACGTCTCGACCTTTTCAACCGAGAGAAGCGTTTTATTCTGATCGCTCATTAACGCTCCTCCTTCTTGATTTTTGCTTTGCTGGCAGCCGGTTTCTTGGCTCCTGACGTCTTCTTAGCAACCGTCTTTCCAGTTTTAGGCTTTGCCTTGACCATGCTATCATCCAATTGCGCCAATTCATCATCATCAACGCCCAGATAAGCGGCAATCACTTTGGGATCATTTTGTACCTCTTGCGGCGTGCCGTCAGAAATTTTTGACCCATATTCAAGTACAATTACATGATCGGAAATTTCCATAACAACGGACATATCATGCTCAATCAGCAAAATAGAGGTCTTTTCCTTATCCCGTATATGCAGAAGCAACTCATTCAGCTCGAGAGATTCCTTCGGATTCAAACCGGCGGCCGGTTCATCAAGACATAAAAGCTCCGGCTCGGTACACATAGCGCGGGCAATTTCTAAACGGCGCTGATCACCATAAGGAAGGTCGCCTGCCGGATCATCAGCACGATCAATAAGATCAATCTTTTCCAGCCAATAGCGCGCTTTTTCAATAGCCTCTTGGGCTGCCTGCTTATAACCAGGGAAACCAAGCAACCCAAGAATAGTATAACCGGATGCACGCATCAGACTATTATGCTGGGCAACCAAAAGATTTTCTAAAACGGTAAGGCCGGTAAATAAACGGATATTTTGAAATGTTCGTGCAATCTTCGCTATCTTATTAATCCGAAAATCACTCAACCGTTCCAGATAAATCATCTTATCATTTTTCAGATGAAGCGACAGCATACCGCCAGTTGGCCGATAAAAACCGGTAATACAATTGAAAACCGTTGTCTTGCCCGCTCCATTAGGGCCAATCAATGCGGTAATCTTGCCCCGCTTAACATTAAAACTCAGATCATCAACAGCAACCAAACCGCCAAATTGCATCCGCAAATGTTCAATCTCTAGGAGGATATCAGGCGTACCCATCAACCATGCCCCTCCTTGGTAAAATCCGCAGAAACACTTTTACGTTCTTTCAAGAAAGCACTGGGTGCACGTGTACCGACAAAACCGCGCGGCTTCAAAATCATGGCACACACCATTACCAAACCGAACCACAACATACGATATTGCTGGGGATCAAAATCCATGCCGAAAATCATTTGTAAATTCGGTATATTACGCAAGGCTTCCATACCCCCGATCATAACAACAGCCGCAAGGGCAATTCCGCCAAGTGAACCCATGCCGCCCAGAACAACAATCGCTAGAATAATTGCGCTTTCATCAAAAACAAAACTGGTATAATCGGCCCGCCCTTGACGCGCACCGAAAAAAGCACCGGCCAACCCACCAAACAGTGCACCTATTGAAAAGGCCGTCAGCTTGGTTGTGACCGTATTAATACCCAGCGAGCGACACGCAATTTCATCTTCACGCAAAGCTTCCCATGCACGACCAATCGGCATGCGGCGAAGACGAATAATAACCCATGCCGTAAGAGCCACCATAATAAGGATCACATAATAAAGAAATATCTTATAATGCGCCGCTTGAAACGTCAGACCAAAAGTATCGGCAAAAGAACCTTCCCCACGTGTGAAAGGCAGGCCGAAAAAGGTCGCTTTTTGTACCGATAATCCGTTTGTGCCACCGGTAACAGACGTCCAATTCTGCAAAACAGTCCGGATAATTTCGCCAAAAGCCAATGTGACAATAGCCAGATAGTCACCACGCAACCGCAAAACCGGAAACCCCAGCACAATCCCCCAAAGACAGGCAAAAATACCGGCCAAAGGCAGACATAACCAGAAAGAAAAACCAAAATGGGTGCCAAGAAGTGCAACTGTATAAGAGCCTACAGCATAAAAAGCGACATACCCCAAATCAAGCAGACCAGCGAGTCCGACAACAATATTAAGCCCCCATGCCAGCATGACATAAATCAATATCTGGATTGCGTAATTATCAATCCACTTTTGCGACTGGGCCATATTGTCAACGAGTACATTCAACACAAATAGCGGATAGATAAAAAGAAGGGCAAGAATGAAACCGGGCGCATACTTATTGATAACCGGAGAAATCTCCTTCACCGTCTCTTTAATTGACCTACGAAGGCCGTCTACATAAAACAAAATCAAACTCGCAGCCAAAGCTGCAACCAATATCACACCAAAAATGGTCAACTGACGCACCTGTTCGGAAGCGTTATAATCCGTTCCTCCCATATGCTCGATATGATAAATCCAAGCCCGATAAGCGACAAAGAGGATTGAGGCTGGAAAAAGTGCCATAACCGCTCCACGCATACCGCCGCCAAACAAGCGCCAGATAAAACGGCCAACACCGGCAATCAAAACATAATTGGCCAAATATCCCAATTGCGGCATCAAGACCATCTGGTTACGCAAGTTAAGATCTGCGCGAAATCCGACAATGAAGAGAAATAGCAAAAAAGTAATCGCTGCTACGACCACACCCTCTTTAAGTGCAAGAACGACATTACTTTCTAAGCGTGACGTCTGTGTGTTCATATTGGTCTCTGTCACGGCTACACCTTTTCCACTTCAGGCCGACCTAGAATACCCGAAGGCATAAAGATCAGCACGATCGCAAGAATAGAAAAAACAGCGACATCTTTATATTCAGCTGGAAAATAGGTCTGCCACATAGCCTCTGTAAGGCCGATCAACAAACCGCCAAGCATAGCACCGGGTAACGAACCGATACCACCAAGCACCGCAGCCGTAAAAGCCTTAATGCCGGGAATAAGACCGTCAGAAAAATGGATTTGTCCATAATTGACCAAATAAAGTGTGCCGGCGATGGCAGCAAGTGAGCCCCCCATAATAAAGGTAATTGCAATAGTCCGGTCTACATTAATACCGAGAAGCGATGCCATTTTGGCATCTTGCTCAACAGCCCTCTGGGCCCGACCAAGTGATGTCTTGCTGACAAGATAGGAAAAAATAATCAATAAGACAGTCGTTGTCACCACGACGAGAACATGCTTGTTGAGAACAAGAACATCCGTACCCGAAATGGTAAAACCACCTGAGACCAACTCGGGAATAGGTTTATTGCGAGGCCCTTGTTGAACCTGAACAAAGTTACGCAGCACAAATGACATACCAATTGCAGTGATCAATGGAGCCAACCGAAAAGAACCACGTAAAGGCCGATAAGCGATCCGCTCAATCATCCAGCTCCACACCGATGTAAATATCATCGACACCAGCAGCATAATCAAAAGCGCCAATGCAACAGGTACAGCGGCTGGGAGGGTTAACAGCATGATCAGCACAATCATGGCAATAAATCCACCAATCATGAAAACATCACCATGCGCAAAATTGATCATGCCAAGAATACCGTAAACCATTGTATAACCAATGGCGATAAGGCCGTAGATAGCGCCAAGCGCCAAGCCGTTAATAAATTGCTGGAGAAAATATTCCATTCAATCTTCACCCTCTTTTATACACTGGTTTAACCGGCTTTAAAAAAAGCCTAGCAATATGCGCACATTTATTGCAACGAGAATTTATAGCCCCCATCAAGAATCGCCTATTCTTTTTGCGGAAAAATGCTCTGCCTAAATAATATGCCTTATTCGCTTTTATTGAAATACAAGCAAAACAATTTACTATGCAACAGAATTTTACTTTGCCGTATCAACATGGGTAACGACCGACATGCCGGGTATCAAAAGTGCCGTTGCCTCCTGTCCGGGATCAATTTCAATCCGTACAGGAATACGCTGGGCCACCTTTGTAAAGTTGCCGGTTGCATTATCCGGCTTCAATACTGAAAATTCCGACCCTGCTGCCGGAGAAAAACGAACAACCTTGCCGGTCATTTTCAAACCGTTAAGCGCATCAACGGAAAACTTGACCGGCTGTCCAACTTTCATTCTTGCCAATTGTGTTTCTTTATAATTGGCAACAATCCACACTTCATCGGGAACAACAGCCAGCAATTGTGTTCCAACAGAAACATATTGACCAAATTTGGCCCCCACTTCACCGACGCGGCCATTGCGAGGGGCGTAAATCTTTGTATGGTCCAGATCAATCTGCGCCAATTCAACAGCGGCTTGCGCACTTTCCACATCGGCCTTCAAGCCTTCGCGGTCGACAATTATTTTTTTCAATGCCTGATTTTTTACATCCAACGCAGCGGCCGTCTGTTCAAGATCGGCACGTGCCGAATCCTCATCGCTTTGAGATGATACACCTCGCCGCGTCAACGGTTCGATCCGCTTCCAGTTAAGTTCGGCTTTGTGATAGGCGGCTTCTGCCGAGCGTATATCAGCTTTTGCCGATTCTTCCTGCTGGAACGAGCTTTGCAAAGCAGCTTTCTTCGTATCAAGCGTTGCCTCGGCCTGATCGAGCTTCTGTTTGAATATATGATCATCAATCTGGATTAAAAGTTGTCCTTCTTTGACGTGTTCATAATCTTTTATGTTAACCTGCGCGATATTGCCGGCAACCTGTGGGCTGAGTATGGTGACAAAACCTTTGACATAGGCGTTATCCGTTGTCTGCACACTGCTAATAAAAGGGGGCAACTGCCAGGCCCAAAGAATAAGCAATATACCTGCCAAACCAGCAACTACAGACACAGTTGTCGATTTTGATCTTAAATATTTTATCATTTTAAAGTCTCAACAACATTTCTAATCATACATTCAAACCACTCATACTGCAGAAGCATCCATGACATCCCGTTGCTGCTGCTCTTTCCATTGCTGATAGGTTGCTCTGGCAATTTTAACGAGTAAAAAGGTTAACATAGCAAGTGCAATACAAGAATAGAGCCTGAAAACATCATTATATGCAAGAATATTGGATTCTAATGTTGCTTTTTTAGCCAAGCTGGCAATGCCTTGTGCATTCAATAATGAAGGATCAATCAGAACATGACTATAAGCCGATGAAAGCTGGCTAACCTGTTTGGCAACAATGGGATCGCTCAATACAACATGCTGGGACAATATATTGGAGTGATATTTCTCAAATACAATCTGCAAACTGCCAAAAAATGCCGAACTCATAACGCCCCCGGTACTCTGGGTAAACAAGAATACAGCAATAAAACTCAAAATATAATTTGGTCCCCGTGCAATTGCAGTTGCAAGGCCTTTAGACATTGAAGGCGGTAAAAAAAGTGCTCCCCCGCACCCGATCATGGCCTGGCTCAGATACATTTGCTCCGGTCGGGTCAAATTGGTTGCATGGCTATCCATGAATGATCCGAAAGCCAATAAAATAAGCGCTATTATATGAAAAATATCTTCACGTCCGGGCTTGAATAAAAAAGCACATGTAAAGCCTCCAAAAATGGTACCAACAACAACCCATACATAAAGCCCGAACAATTCACGGTTCAACAATCCAAAAAGATTGAAAAAATTAGCTGCAAGTGTTGCCTGTTCAGACAACAAAACCCTGAATATCATCAATACAATTGCAATATGCAGCATTTCCTTACTAAAAAGCCAACGTAAATCAATTAGAGGATTTCTACGATTAAGCTCTATGACAGCAGCAATCATCAGACATAGAGCAGCAAAAGCCAGCCACCAGCCCATCCATTCAACATCACGCCACCAATACAGACGACCAACCGGCATGATTGCAGCGTTGATGCCAAGTCCCAACGCAATCAATCCATAAGAAAGAAAATCCATTTTCTCAATGACTTTTGCACGCGGTATCGGCGTCAATGGCAAAGAAAAAATACACCCAAAGCCAATCAGGGCCAAAGCCATTTCCATGCCATAGAGTCCATGAAATCCAAAATTGTCAATCAATGTTGGCGAAATCAATCGCGACAAGGGCACGGCAAGAGAAACATTCATCAAGTTAAGACTCAAGCCGAATGTCCGCTTTTGGGCAGGTGCAAAAGCTTCAATCATATAGAAGAAGGCCAAAGACGACATCGGTGCCGCTGCTATTCCTGAAAAAAACCGTATAATCAATGCCGATTGCAAATCTGTGACCAGAAGATGAAGCAGACAAATCAGTAGAAAAGACACAATAGAAAGTTCGGCAAAAGCACGCAAACCATACTGGTTACGGATTTTTATCAAAAATATCGACATGCTAACATTGGGCGCCATATAAGCCCCGACTAGCCATGTTGTCTCTATGGTCGTCGCATGAAAATAACCGGTGAGCTGACTAATATTGGATTGCACCATATTGGCACCCAAACCATAAGCAAACTGCAAGACACAGGAGGCAAAAATATAGATCAGACATTTATGAATGGGGCCAGCGAAGAACTTTCCCGGATTGGGAAAAGGCGGCTCACGCTCATCATCAGGAATGGCACTAACCGCCTCACTCATAACCGTGCCTCATGCTCGATCATTTTTGCAACAGAATTCAACACCTTAATAGTTGTCTGAATATTTTCTTGCGTAATGTCTTTTAACAATTGAGACCGAATGATGCGGCTCAATGCCTCTATACCGGCAACACTGCGACGGCCTTCAACGGTCAGGGTAATATTTTTAGCACGACGATCACTATCTACCTTATCACGCACGACAAGCCCTTGTTCCTCCAAAACATCAAGCAAGCGGACAAGAGTCGCATTTTCAATCCCCAATTCATCGGCCAGATCTTTCTGATAGAAATCATCCTGCCCTTTCAAAGCCATCAACGCGCGCGCGCGTGCCAATGTCAGCCCCTGTTCTTTGACACGCGCATCAAAAAGAACACGTAATTTCCGCGATACTTTTAACAGTAGATCAATAAAATGGGCCTGGTTATCTTCACATTTCATAGAAATGAACTTTATGTAGTAAGCTAACTATTATGAGCCAACATATATGAGCCTACCCCATTTTTAGCAATTCAAAACAGTATTACTCACAAAGGATTGAATGATGTTACTATGCTTATATATTTGTTCTCTTATAAAAAAAGCTGCCCCATAAAGAGACAGCTTGCTATCCATTTATATGTCTTTTTTTGTCTATAAAAATCAAGCTTCAGTAAACACACCTTCAACAGTCGTCAACTGATGTAAAAACTCTTCTGCGCGATTACGATAATCGTCTGTCTTGGCATCATTCATCTCGCTACGAGCTTCTTCTATACGTCGCTGCAAATCTTCACGGTCAAACTCACTAACCGGCACAGCCGATTCAGCAAGAAGCGACACACCATCCGATGTGATATCGGCAAAACCACCAAAAACAACAAAAGATTCTTCCCCGCCTGCCAATTTGACTGTAACCAGACCAGGATTAACCGTTGTCATCATAGGCGAATGATTAGCCATAACCGTCAAATAACCTTCACTGCCCGGCAAAACAACCTGCTCAACCTGTTCAGAAAGCAGTAGCCGTTCAGGAGAAACCAGTTCGAACAGAAAAGTAGCCATCTTCACATTCACCTTGATTAAAAAGTTAAACCGGAATGCCGCAATAAGCGACATCCCGATTATCAACCATTAAGCTGCTTCCGCTGCCATACGCTGGGCTTTTTCAATAGCCTCATCAATTGATCCGACCATATAGAACGCTGACTCCGGCAAATGGTCATACTCACCAGCACACAAGCCCTTAAAGCCTTTAATTGTATCTTCCAAGGCAACCAACTTGCCTGGCGAACCGGTAAAGACTTCAGCCACGTGGAACGGCTGAGAAAGGAAACGTTCAATCTTACGGGCGCGAGCAACAGTCAATTTATCTTCTTCTGAAAGCTCGTCCATACCTAAAATAGCGATAATATCCTGCAAGGACTTATAACGTTGCAAAACAGTCTGAACCTGACGTGCAACTTCATAATGTTCTTCACCGACAATCATCGGATCAAGCATACGAGAAGACGAATCCAACGGATCAACAGCCGGATAGATGCCTTTTTCAGCAATCGAACGGTTAAGAACCGTCGTTGCATCCAAATGCGCAAAAGACGTTGCCGGGGCAGGATCGGTCAAATCGTCAGCAGGAACATAAATCGCCTGCACAGATGTAATCGAACCCTTGGTTGTTGTTGTAATACGTTCCTGAAGCGCACCCATATCCGTGGCCAATGTCGGCTGATAGCCCACAGCCGAAGGAATACGGCCAAGAAGCGCCGACACTTCGGAGCCTGCCTGGGTAAAGCGGAAGATATTGTCAACAAAGAACAACACATCCTGTCCTTGATCACGGAAGTTTTCCGCGACAGTAAGGCCTGAAAGAGCAACACGAGCACGAGCACCAGGAGGCTCATTCATCTGGCCATAGACCAGAGCGCATTTTGAGCCTTCTGTTGAGCCTTTATTTTCATGTGGATCGATGTTCACCTTGGACTCAATCATTTCATGATAAAGATCATTACCTTCACGGGTACGTTCACCCACACCGGCAAAAACCGAATAACCACCATGGGCCTTCGCAACATTATTGATCAATTCCATAATAAGAACGGTCTTACCCACACCGGCACCACCGAACAGACCGACCTTACCACCTTTAGCGTAAGGTGCGAGAAGGTCAACAACCTTGATGCCGGTCACAAGAATTTCGGATTCTGTCGACTGCTCGATATATTCAGGCGCCGGCTGATGGATCGCGCGTGTTTTCGATGATTTGATGGGCCCAAGCTCATCAACAGGCTCACCGATAACATTCATGATACGACCGAGCGTACCTTCACCGACAGGAACCGATATCGGTATACCTGTATCAACAACCACTTGACCCCGAACAAGACCATCTGTGGAATCCATCGCAATTGTGCGCACAGTATTTTCACCCAGATGCTGAGCAACTTCAAGCACAAGACGATTACCAAGATTTTCTGTTTCAAGCGCATTCAAAATCAATGGAAGATGATCATCGAACTGCACATCGACAACCGCACCGATAACCTGCTTGATGCGGCCAATAGTTCCTTTTTTGGTGTCAAGCTTGAATGCACCAGCAGAAGTCTGCTTAGCAGAAGCCACCTTGGAAACGGCAGACTTAGCTGCAGCAGTTTTTTTAGTTGCCAACTTGGCAGATGCAGCCTTAGGGGCTGCTTTTGCCTCAGGCTTTTTTGCTGTTGTCTTCGTCACAGCTTTTTTGGAAGCTGTTTCTTTCTTTGGGGTCGCCGCTTTTGCCATCGATCCTTTACCTTCCACTTTAGAGCGCTTCTGCGCCCGCAATAATTTCGATCAGTTCTGTCGTGATCTGCGCCTGCCGTTGACGGTTATAAGTAATCGACAATTTGTTGATCATATCACCGGCATTACGCGTTGCATTATCCATAGCGCTCATCTTTGCGCCCATTTCACCAGCCGCATTTTCAAGCAAGGCCCGAAATAGCTGAACCGAGACGTTACGCGGAATAAGATCATTCAAAATAGACGCCGAATCAGGCTCATAATCATAAATGACAGACTGTCTCTTATCCATCGGTTGCAATGTATTGGCTTCTTCCAAATCCTCTTCATCCGGCGCAGAAGCCGGAATCAATCGATGGGAAACAGGTTTTTGGTTAATCACAGAAACAAATTCTGAATAAAACAATGTACAGATATCGAATTCACCGGCGTCAAACATCTTTATAAGCTTGCGCGCGATACTATCGGCATTGGAAAAATGTACCTGCTTAACCTCACGCAGATTAACATGATCAATCATATAGTGTCCAAAATCACGCTTAAGAAGGTCGGCGCCTTTTTTTCCAACTGTCAAAATCTTAATTGTTTTTTTCTGCGCTTGAAGTAGACGGATATGGTCACGGGCATAACGCGCAATCTGCGAATTAAACCCACCGCAAAGACCCCGCTCGGCCGTACATACAACCAATAAATGGACATTTTTTTTGCCAGTACCATGCATCAATCGAGGCGCATCCTCAGATCCGACATTGGCTGCAATATTGGCAAGAACTTTTGCCATACGCTGCGAATAAGGACGAGCCGCCTCAGCTGCCTCTTGCGCACGACGCAGCTTCGCCGCCGCCACCATCTGCATAGCTTTGGTAATCTTTTGCGTCGCCTTGACTGAGGCGATACGATCTCTGAGATCTTTAAGCGAAGCCATTACACCATCCCGTCAGTCTTATGCAAAACTCTTGGCATAGTTATCGAGTACAGCTGTAAGCTTACCCTTCATTTCATCTGTAATCTGCTTTTGATCACGGATACCATTAAGAATATCCTGATGATCCGTACGCAATAATACCAGAAGACCATGCTCAAACTTGCCCACCTGATTGACAGCGATCTTATCAAGATAACCATTAACACCGGCAAAAATGACAGCAACCTGTTCTTCTGTCTTAAGCGGCGAAAACTGTGGCTGTTTTAGCAATTCGGTCAAACGAGCACCACGATTAAGAAGACGCTGGGTTGCGGCATCAAGATCAGAACCAAACTGCGCAAAAGCAGCCATCTCACGATACTGTGCCAACTCACCCTTGATCGAGCCAGCAACCTGCTTCATCGCTTTGATCTGCGCGGCAGAGCCAACACGCGAAACCGAAAGACCGACATTCACCGCTGGGCGAATGCCCTGATAAAACAAATTGGTTTCAAGGAATATTTGACCATCTGTAATCGAAATCACATTCGTCGGAATATAGGCGGAAACGTCATTGGCCTGCGTTTCAATAACCGGCAAAGCCGTCAAGGAACCTGCACCATTGTCATCATTCAGCTTAGCTGAACGCTCCAAAAGACGTGAATGAAGATAGAAAACATCACCCGGATAGGCTTCACGGCCCGGAGGACGACGTAGCAATAGCGACATCTGACGATAGGCAACAGCCTGCTTGGAAAGATCATCATAACCAATCAACGCATGCATGGCATTATCGCGGAAATATTCGCCGATCGCACAACCGGCGAAAGGCGCAATAAACTGCATTGGCGCCGGATCAGAAGCGGTTGCAGCAATCACAACCGAATATTCAAGCGCACCGCGCTCTTCCAACACCTTCACAAACTGGGCGACAGTCGAACGCTTTTGACCAACAGCAACATAAACACAATAAAGCTTGTCTTTATCAGGACCATTATCATGAATCGGCTTCTGGTTAAGAAATGCATCCAGAAGAATAGCGGTCTTGCCGGTCTGACGATCGCCAATCACCAACTCACGCTGCCCACGGCCAACAGGAATCAAAGCATCAACAGCCTTAAGACCGGTCGACATCGGCTCATGCACAGATTTACGCGGGATAATACCGGGTGCCTTGACATCAACGCGACGACGTTCCTTGGCATTGATTGGCCCCTTGCCATCAATCGGATTACCAAGAGCATCAACAACACGACCAAGCAATTCAGGGCCGACAGGCACATCAACAATCGACTGTGTACGCTTGACAGGATCACCTTCACGGATATTACGGTCAGAACCGAAAATAACCACACCGACATTATCTGCTTCAAGATTAAGGGCCATACCACGTATACCGCCCTTAAACTCCACCATCTCACCAGCCTGAACATTATCCAGACCATAAACACGGGCAATACCATCACCCACAGATAAAACCTGACCGATCTCAGAAACCTCTGCCTCTTGGCCGAAGTTCTTGATTTGCTCTTTCAGGATTTTCGAAATTTCCGACGGTTTAATATCCATCAGCCGACCTCTTTCAGTGCAAGCTTAAGCGAAGATAATTTAGTAGCAAGTGACGTATCAATCTGGTGAGAGCCCAAACGGACAACAAGGCCGCCGAGAATACCCGGATCAACAACAAGTTTCAAACGGACATCTTTGCCCGCCTTAACTTTCAATGCCGCCTTCAGTTCCTTTTCTTGCGCAGACGTCAAAGCCTGCGCTGAAATGACTTCGGCAGTGATTTCGCCGCGCGCCTGGGCAGCAAGAACATGAAAGGCGCCAATAATATCAGGCAACGCAAAAAGACGACGATTGGTAGCAAGAACACGCAAGAAATTACCAACAAGCCCTGCCGCACCTTTTCCCTTCAGCCCAGCTTTTTCTACAAGCGCCGATATAACAGCCAACTTTTCAGTTGATGAATAGGCAGGACTGGAAACAAGGCGCTGAACATCATTATTGGATGCGATCAGCTTGGAAATGGCGGTCAATTCTTTTTCAACGGCATCAACACTTTTGGCCACAACAGCCAAATCATAAAGCGATCCCGCATAACGCTGTGCAACTACAGATGTGAAAGAAGCTGCCTTGGTCACGAATATCCCGTTCTTTAATCATTATTCAGATAATTGGCAGCATCATTAGCACCAATCACCTGATCGTCCCATGGTTTTTCAGTGTCTTTGTCCTCGATATTGAAAAACACGACACTAAAAGTTGAAGTGCATCTAGCATAGACAAACCAGACTCGCAACACCGTGAGGGGTGGCTTTTTACGAGTCTCAGTGTTTTTTTTATTTTTCCACTCAGTCTATGTAGCCACCAAGGTAGGAAAAAGAGGCGATGGCCAACAAAATTTCACCCAAAAATGCCAAACAGGCAACACGAGAAAAAGAACTGTCAAAAACAAATGATATCAATCGTCCAAAGGCCGCACAGGCTGCCGCAAGCATAATGGACATAGCCATCCAGTATTGTGCAAACAAAAGGTAGCTTATCCCCAATCCGAGCGGCAAACCGCCCATATTGGCACGCATTGCGGCATAAAGCCGCCCCTTGGGCATATCTACACCGGTGATGATAACTAACGTCCGATGCGGGCATAAAAAATAAAAAAGCCCGACAAAAACGAAAACCCATGAACTTAACCATGGCAGCCACTCACCCGCCGTCGATGGTATGTAAAATTCAATCATGGCACAATGTTACCATATTAGTGGCATTGACGCGGCGTCCGACCGCCTCAGCCTTCTTTTGTAAATCAATATCAGACGGCAAATCAAGCTGATATCTGGCAGCACGTAAAATACTACTTAAACGCTTATCATTACCTTCAAGGCGACGTGTTAATTCACGATCACTCATACGCGGACGCTTAATCTTTGCCCGATAAATTTCTATCCGGCCATAAAGAGCGCGCATAACTGCCTGCAAAAAAGGTGCATCCTGTTTTCCCCAAGCATCAACTCTCGCCTCAAGATATTCCTTTATATATTCCCCATAAATCATCTCCGCCGCTTCATAGACTTTACGATCGGCATTCTCGACCTTTTTACCACAATGATCGTACATAAAACGGTCCGCATCGGCTGTCATATCTCTGATTGACTGGTTCGTTGCCATGATTTCAATATAAGTATTTTCAAAAGTCACGTCGGCTGCATCACCCAATGCAGGCCCTACACCGACAAATAACAACATGCCGAAAAACATATATTGGATAAACCCTCTCATACGCATAGCCATCCCTCCATTCCCATTATTGCAATTCACTATAAGTATGCTGATCTTGCGGGTTCCACCCACATGTCTTTTTGATTTTCTGCTGCATATCAAGCATTAAAGTTTTGCGTGAACGAAAATCCGCCTCCAGTTGTGAATCAATCGGCGTAGCTGCGACGGTACTTCCTGATTCAATCAGCAACCGATCAAGAGCATCATCATTTTTACCAAGGCGCTCCACCACAACTTCATCACTCAATTGAAGACTGCGGGCCATGTCATAGATTTCACGACGATTAGCAATAAGCTGTTTCAGCGCTTCAAGCTTGGCCAAACTGCCAATATTATTACCAAACTTAAGTTTGACTGCATCAAGCGCTGTCAAAATAGCATCATAATGGAAAGCCGCATTCATATAGACCCATGAACGCGCATGCTTGGCTGGCTGTTGACACAATATCTGCATAAAATGCGCTGGATCTTTTTGCATTTTTGCAATCTGTTCATCAGCCTGCATCATCCAATTCAGCCCGAGCGCATAAAGACCGGCGTCCAAACTCTCCACTTTAGACACATCCGGCGCGGCAAGCGGCTCTGAATAAGCATCAACAACAGATGTAGCCAATAAAAATGACAAGAAAAGTATTAAGTAAGATCGCATTTTAATCCATTTCCAAAAAATAATATCACGTCTATAGAAAACTTTGCGGGTCAATATCAATCTGCAAACGTACAGTACCACGCGCACGCGGTGTTGCCGCTAAAATTGCACGAATATAATTTTGCAAATTAGCGCGACGATCACCATGAATGAGCAACCGAAAACGATAGCGCCCACGAATCAGTGCCAAAGGCGCTTCAGCGGGTCCCAGAATAGCGATGCTGGCATCTTTCGGTGCATACTGACGCAAAAGACGCGCATAATTTTCAGCCTCAGCCCGCACAGAAGCAGAAACAATAAGCGCGGCCAAGCGGCCGAAAGGCGGCAGATGATGGCGTTCACGCTCCATAATTTCACGGGCATAGAACGACTGCGAATCACCGGATATAATCGCCTGCATAACCGGGTGTTCCGGTTGATATGTCTGGATAAGGCCACGGCTTTTTTCTCCCGTACGACCAGCGCGTCCTGTTACCTGACTGAGCAACTGAAAAGTGCGTTCAGCAGCACGTGGATCACCATTGGCCAGCCCCAAATCAGCATCAACCACACCAACCAGCGTCAACGATGGGAAATGGTGGCCTTTGGCTACCAGCTGGGTCCCAATAATAATATCGACCTCTCCCTTCTGAACTGCCTCCAATTCAAGTCGTAAACGTTTCACCCCCCCAATAAAGTCGGTCGATAGAATAATCAGACGCGCCTGTGGAAACAGTGTTGATACTTCCTCCGCAACCCGTTCAACGCCCGGCCCGCAAGCGGCCAGATGATCAAGCGTACCGCATTCCGGACAAGCCTCAGGCGTTGGCTCATGATAACCACAATGATGGCACATTAGCTGGCCACGAACCCGATGCTCGACCAACCAGCTTGAACAATTCGGGCACTGGAACCGGTGACCACAAACACGACACAATGTCAAAGGAGCATAACCACGCCGATTGAGGAAAACCAAAGACTGCCTACCCGCCTGCAAGGTCTCGGCCATAGCCTGTTCCAACGGCGGCGATAAAAATCGTCCCGGCGGCGGCGGATTTTTGCGCATGTCAACGGCAACAAGATCTGGCAAAGCTGCCGCCTGAAAACGCGAAGGCAAATCAACCCGCTGATAGCGTCCGCGCGCCGCATTAACCTGTGTTTCCACCGATGGCGTTGCCGATGAAAGAATAACTGAAAAATGACCTATTGATGCTCTGGCAACCGCCATATCACGCGCATTATAAAATACACGGTCTTCCTGCTTATATGCCGTGTCATGTTCTTCATCGACAACAATAAGTCCAAGATTTTCAAAGGGTAAGAATAGGCTCGAACGTGCACCCGCCACAACCCTGACACGGCCTTCGGCCACCTGACGCCAGACCTTTTCACGCGCTTTGGGTGTCATGTCCGAATGCCATTGCGCCGGTGGCGCGCCAAAACGACTCTCGAAGCGATCAAGAAATTGCTGCGTCAAAGCGATTTCCGGCAAAAGGATCAATACCTGCCGTCCGGCTTTCAAGGCAGCCGCCACCGCTTCAAAATAAACCTCTGTCTTGCCCGAACCGGTCACGCCATCAAGAAGTGAAACAATAAACTTGTTTGCCTCCACAGCCGCACACAACTGCTCTGCAGCTTCCTGCTGACCAGCCTCCAAATGCCGCACCGTATAATCAGGATCGGGCGCAGGTACAACAGCATGTGATGGCAGCATAACTGTTTCAAAAAAGCCTTGTTCCTTTAAGCCGTCTACAACACCCGATGATGTAGCGGCTGCATGGGCTAGCCCGGAGCGCGTCCATACCATACCATCCCCTGCAAGCGCGATAACGCGACTGCGTGCGGCTGTCATTTTTTTCGGTTCACCGCCAATATAGCGCAATCCTTCAATCATCGGCTCGGGCTCGAAAGCAGCAGGCACTCTCAAAACCATACGCGCCACCATACCGATCGGCGACAACGTATACTGCGCAACAAAAGCCATAAATTGCATAAGTTCGGATGTTAAAGGCGGACAATCAAATACCTTGGAAACCGGCCGCAACTTTTTGGCTGCAACCTTATCCGGCATACGGTCTGTCACAATACCGGCCACTTCACGCGGCCCCAAAGGAACACGTACAAGCTGTCCCGGCTTAAGATCAAGCCCCGGAGCGACACTATAGCTATAAGCATTTTCAGCCGGCATCGGCACAATAACCGCAACACTATCATAAGACAGCTCGCAATCTTGTGGCATTCTTGGCGTCATTGACGGCATCGTCTCTTTCAACACATTCTTCTTTATAAAGATTAAACCATGCCAAACCTTCGTTCAACAATGTTTACCTTGTATGGATGATGCAACGCTAACCTCGGAACAAGACCAATTATCTATCCGTAATCCTATTTTATTTTTAGTAAATTGATTTTACGGACTTTATTGATTTCACCTATATCAATAACTATCTTGAGCGCTCCAATAAAAGTCCATATTTCAGCTGACTTCAGACAATCAAAAATTCATTATCTTTTGTGTTACTCTGGTGTTCGATTAAAAAAACGGCGAAGCCAATCAACGCAATGGTCAAGTATTAATTTCTATCATGAAAAACGCCCTATTATAAACGCGAGCGACAGCCCGCGTTTATAATCTCTGCCTTTCCAATCACAACAGCATCATTTGGTCGATGCCGATTTTCAAGGCAGTTTCGATACATCCTGAGCCAAGGAAAGGAAAACCTGTTCGGCAAGCTCTTCTGCAGCACGCTTAATAGCATCTTGCTCTGCCTGAAGATTGGCATATTCCTGTCTTGGGCGGTCAAATGATGCTGTGGCCATACGACGGCGTTTAGCTAAAACACTGCCATCCATATCTTTCAACACATAATTGGATGTACCATCAATAGCACCGGCAGACGCACGCCCTGTCTTATCTGTATCATCACCAATATCGATTTGCACCGCCGAACGGATACCGTAGGTAGCATTCAAACTGAGTTGATAAGTTGTTGTTGCAGGTTCACCCGCACCATTGCCCAAAAGAAAAATCAAATGGTTGCGAACCAACTGAGAAAAACGGTCTTTTGCCTGATCGATAGTAATACCGGCCAACTTTGCCCGCACTGGCGATGAAACATTGAGTTTTGCTGTCCCATCTGCATTGCTGCCCTGATAAAGCGGTTGCACTGTACATGCGGCCGAAAACATCATTACAGAGGCAAAAAAGATAGCTGTAGCCTTTCTGGCATTTGACAAAATAGGTTTAAACAACAACATTGACGATCCTCTGTGGTACAATGATAATTTTCTTCGGTGTCTTTCCTTCGAGATGATATTGCACAAAATCAAGCGCGAGAACAGCTTTTTCAATATCAGTCTGTCCAGCATCACGTGCAATGGTTAAATCACCGCGTTTTTTACCGTTAATCTGGATAGGCAAAACAACCTCGTCATCAATGGTCAGACCCTCGTCAAACACAGGCCACGGCATTTCAGCAATCATCTTGTCACCACCGAGCCATGTATGACATTCCTCTGCCAGATGCGGCATCATCGGTGCCAACATATGGATTAGAAAATCAACAGCCTGCCGCAAAGCGGCTTTTGTGACATCGTCAAGTTTTTCGCTTTCCTGCAAATAAGGGGCCAAAACATTGACCAGTTCATAAAGACGCGCCACGCCCCGATTGAAAGCAAGTTTTTCAATATCATCCGCGACAGCCTTCAATGTTTTATGTGCAGCCTTTGATATAAGAACCGCCTTACCTTCAGATGCCGCCCGTCCAGTTACGTCTTTCAATACCGGCGCGGCATTTGAAATCAGCCGCCAAGCACGTTGAACAAACCGATGCGCACCTTCCACTCCTGATTCCGTCCAGATAACGTCACGCTCGGGCGGACTATCGGACAACATAAACCAGCGTGCGGTATCAGCACCGTATGAGGCAATGATATCATCAGGATCAACAACATTTTTCTTCGATTTCGACATTTTCTCAATCGAGCCGATTTCAACCTTCTCGCCATCAGACAGCATGGTTGCAAAACGTTTTCCATCCCTTTCCTCAATACGGATGTCGGCAGGCGAAACCCATCCCTGCGCATTGCGATAGGTTTCATGCACCACCATACCCTGTGTAAAGAGACCTTTAAAAGGCTCCTCCACATTGACATGGCCTGTCACTTTCATGGCACGGGTGAAAAAACGTGAATAAAGAAGATGCAAAATCGCATGCTCAATGCCGCCGATATATTGATCGACCGGCAACCATTCATTAGCTGCCTTTTTATCAGTCGGCTCATTTTCATGCGGCGATGTAAAGCGAGTATAATACCAGCTTGAGTCAACAAATGTATCCATCGTATCGGTTTCACGCCTTGCTGCCTTGCCACAATGCGGACATTTAACTGTTTTCCATATCTCGTGACGATCAAGCGGGTTACCCGGCTTATCAAAACTAACATCATCGGGAAGCCTGACAGGTAAATCGGCTTTTGGTACCGGAACAACACCGCAATCATCACAATGAATCATCGGAATCGGGCATCCCCAATAACGCTGGCGCGAAATACCCCAGTCACGCAGGCGGAATTGAACCTTACGTTCACCCTGACTACGTCCATTGACCTGCTTTTTTCCCAATCTATTGGCAATTTCATCAAAAGCATCTTTTGGCTTCAGACCATCCAGAAAATGCGAATTGATCATAACACCGTCTTTTTCAGTATGAGCCGTTTTGGTCACGATAAAACTTGCCGGATCCTGTCCTTCAGGCAGAACAACCGGTGTAATAGGCAGATTATATTTATTGGCAAAATCCAAGTCACGCTGGTCATGAGCTGGACACCCGAAGACAGCACCCGTACCATATTCCATCAAAACGAAATTAGCGACATAGACTGGAATATGCCGTTTTTCATCAAAAGGATGAACAACCTGCAATTCGGTTTTAAAACCTTTTTTCTCGGCCGTTTCGAGATCGGCAGTTGATGTACCGCTACGTTGACATTCTTCAATGAATGTCTGTAATTCACTATTGGTTTCAGCCAATTTTTTAGCAATCGGATGATCGGCAGCAATTGCAATAAAAGAAACACCAAACATAGTGTCAGGGCGTGTCGAATAACTCTCGATTTCGTCAAAACCTGAAGCTTTGCTGGCCTGTGTCATTTCCCAGCGAATCAAAATACCTTCCGATTTGCCAATCCAGTTACGCTGCATAACGCGCACCTTCTCCGGCCATTCATCCAGTGTTTCCAACCCTTGCAACAGATCATCAGCAAAATCAGTAATCTTGAAAAACCACTGGGTTAATTCACGCTGCTCAACCGGAGCGCCCGAGCGCCAGCCACAGCCGTCAATCACCTGCTCATTAGCCAGAACCGTATGATCAACTGGATCCCAATTCACCTTGGAGGATTTACGTGCAATTAGTCCTTTTTCATACATATCAACGAACAGCATCTGCTGGCGATGGTAATAATCGACATCACAAGTCGCAAACTCACGCGACCAATCAAGCGACAACCCCATAGACTTCAACTGCGTCTTCATGGTGGCAATATTCTGATAGGTCCATTCCTTAGGATGTACCTTGTTCTGCATCGCGGCATTTTCAGCCGGCATACCAAAAGCATCCCACCCCATCGGATGTAGGACATTAAAGCCACGCGCACGTTTATATCGCGCTACAACATCACCCATGGCATAATTACGCACATGCCCCATATGAATGCGACCAGACGGATAAGGAAACATTTCCAGCACGTAATATTTTTCACGTGAATCATGATTGTCGGTTTTAAAGACCTGTGTCTCGTCCCAGACCGCTTGCCATTTTTTTTCTGTCGCACGCGGATTATACCGTTCACCGATAGTCATATTGTTTGTCATCGTGTTATTCTCTTGCAGACCGCTTTAAAAAAACTTTATTTTGGTTCACCATGGATTGGCGCAAGCGTCAACTGTCTCAATGCGCTTTTGATCAAAAAGAACAAAGAAAAGGAATGTTTGAATGTCTGATGCAGTAAAAAACTGGCAAGATGTACGCAATCACATCGCATCTTCCCTCAAACAGTCCGGACGCAAAGAAAACGCCGCGCAACTTGTCGCTGTTTCCAAAAATTTTACTGCCGATGATATCCTCCCAATATTGGAAGCAGGCCAACGTATCTTCGGCGAGAACCGTGTACAGGAAACCCAAAACAAATGGCCTTTACTGCGCAAAACCTATGACAATATCGAGCTGCATCTTATTGGCCCATTACAATCCAACAAGGCTGCTGAAGCCGTGGCGCTTTTTGATGTGATTGAAACCGTCGATCGCGAAAAAATTGCCGTTACCTTGGCACAAGAAATGCAAAAACAGCAAAGACAGCTTGCCTGCTATGTCCAGGTCAATACCGGATTGGAGCCGCAAAAGGCAGGCATCAACCCGCAAGATGCTCTTTCTTTTGTCCGAAAATGCCGTGAAGAACTCAAACTCGATATTATCGGCCTCATGTGCATCCCTCCGGTCGATGAAAATCATGGCCCCCATTTCGCTTTATTAAAAAAACTGGCAGGAGAAGCCGATATATCTCTTCTTTCCATGGGCATGTCCGGCGATTATGAAACCGCCATTGCTTTTGGCGCGACATCCGTACGCGTTGGATCCGCGATTTTCGGTGCACGCCAATATTAAGCCATTCCAGAAACAAAATAAAAGCCTTCTGTCTCATCACGGACCGTTCCTAAAAAATTGATAGAAAAATCTAAATAAAGACTATCCAACCCCCCTCTTTTTCGTCTAACCTGAACATGAGGTGCTTGGCCACAAGCAAATGGAGGAATTATGCGTGCCACATATGGGACGCATTTTAAAGAGGAGGCAGTCTATGACTGAAAAAGTCTATCCCGTTCCGGCAAGTGTCAAAAAAAATACATTGATTGATGAAGATACCTATAAACAGTGGTATGCAGAAAGCATTCAGGATCCAGAATCATTCTGGTCAAAGCACGGTAGGCGTATCGACTGGTACAAGCCATTCACAAAAGTTAAAAACACCAATTATAAAGGCCGTGTCTCAATCAAATGGTACGAAGACGGCGTAACCAATGTGTCTTATAACTGTATCGACCGCCATCTGAAAAGTCGTGGTGATCAGGTTGCACTCATTTGGGAGGGGGATAACCCCTATATCGACAAGAAAATCACCTATAACGAACTTTACGAAAATGTCTGTAAATTCGCCAATGTGCTGAAAAAACGCGGTGTCAAAAAAGGTGACCGCGTTACCATTTATCTCCCGATGATTCCCGAAGCAGCCTACGCCATGCTGGCCTGCGCCCGTATAGGCGCTGTCCATTCGGTCGTTTTCGCTGGGTTTTCGCCAGAAGCGTTGGCAGGCCGTCTGGTCGACTGCCAGTCAACTTTTATCATCACGGCCGATCAGGGTGTGCGCGGCGGCAAGCCAATCAATCTAAAGGAAAATGTCGATCACGCCATCGATATTGCTGCACGTCAATATACATTGGTCAATCAGGTCATGGTTGTGCGTCGTACCGGCGGCAAGATCGGTTGGGCACCGGGACGTGATTTCTGGTATCATGAAGAAATGGCCAAAGCCAAAGCCGAATGCCCGCCGGTTAAAATGAAGGCAGAAGATCCACTCTTCATCCTTTATACATCCGGCTCTACCGGCAAACCAAAAGGCGTTCTGCATACAACCGGTGGTTACCTTGTTTATGCTTCAATGACCCATGAATATGTCTTCGATTATCACCCTGGTGAAGTCTACTGGTGTACAGCCGATGTCGGCTGGGTAACAGGCCACTCCTATCTTGTTTATGGCCCGCTTTGTAACGGTGCCACCAGTCTAATGTTTGAAGGTGTACCTAATTTCCCCGATCAAGCCCGTTTTTGGGAAGTAGTCGACAAACACAAGGTCAATATCCTCTATACAGCTCCGACAGCTGTACGCGCCCTGATGGGGGCCGGCGATGAGTATGTCACCCGTTCAAGCCGCGCGTCCCTACGTCTTTTGGGCTGCGTTGGCGAACCGCTCAATCCGGAAGCTTGGGAATGGTTCTATAATGTTGTCGGTGAGGGACGTTGTCCGCTTGTTGACACATGGTGGCAGACGGAAACCGGCGGTCATATGATTACACCTCTAGCTGGTGCAACAGCTTTGAAACCAGGATCGGTTGCGCGTCCTTTCTTTGGCATCAAACCAGAAATTGTTGATGCCGAAGGTGAGGTGCTTGAAGGCAATGGTGTGGAAGGCAATCTGTGCATCATTGACTCATGGCCAGGACAAATGCGAACGGTCTATGGTGATCATCAGCGCTTTATTGAAACCTATTTTGCCACCTATAAAGGCAAATATTTTACGGGTGACGGCTGTCGTCGTGATGAGGACGGCTACTATTGGATCACAGGCCGCGTCGATGATGTGCTAAATGTTTCCGGTCACCGTCTGGGTACAGCAGAAGTCGAATCGGCACTTGTATCCGACCACGCTGTGTCGGAAGCCGCTGTTGTCGGCTATCCGCATCCCGTTAAAGGACAGGGCATCTATTGCTATGTCACCCTAATGGAAGGCACCAAGCCGACAGACGAGTTGCGTCAAGAGTTGATTGCCCATGTCCGCAAAGAAATTGGTCCGATTGCAACACCAGATAAAATTCAGTTTGCCCCTGGTTTGCCGAAAACCCGATCCGGCAAGATCATGCGCCGAATTCTACGCAAGATTGCCGAGGACGAATATGAAAATCTCGGTGATATTTCCACCCTTGCTGAACCACAGGTAGTCGAAGATCTGATCAAAAACCGACAGAATAAAAAACCCGGCACATAAGTTGGAAATATACCAAATTCAGAATCATTATCTGAACCTTGAATACATAAAAACCGCCGTTTATCGGCGGTTTTTATATTGATGGAATTGGCAAATAAACCTTATCAAGCAATCTTCTAAAAAATATCAAGATAAAACAAGTACTCACGACATCAATCGTAAATGGGCGGATTGATGTCGTGATACCATATCATCCAATACGGCATGACCTGCTTCTCTTTGTCCCGTGCACAGGCTTTTTCTATTTACCATTAAAAAAGTAATGCGCCTTGGCCTAAACAATACCTAAAAGTTTCATCGCTTCAGCCACACGAACGAAACCGGCAATATTGGCACCTGTAACATAGTCACCTGGCACGCCATACTCTTCTGCTGTCTCGGCACACATATCATGGATATTACGCATAATACTGGCAAGTTTTTCTTCTGTTTCTTCAAAAGTCCAACTTTCGCGTGATGCATTTTGCTGCATTTCTAATGCCGATGTAGCAACACCACCAGCATTGGCAGCTTTACCCGGTGCAAACAATACGCCCGCTTTTTGAAAAATCTCAACCGCTTCAGGTGTCGAAGGCATATTAGCACCCTCACCAACAGCAATCACACCATTTTTCACCAGCATCGCGGCATCCTTGCCGGTTAACTCATTTTGTGTTGCAGATGGCATGGCAATATCGCAAGCTACCGACCAAATCGACCCGCCTTCCTTATAATAAGCACTGCTCCCTTTAAGCTTGGTGTATTGCGAAATACGCTCACGCCGTTGCTCCTTGATTTCCTTGATAAGAGTAAGATCAAGACCATCTTCATCAACAACAAAACCGTTAGAATCTGAACATGCAATCACTTTCGCACCGAGCGAAATCATCTTTTCAATCGTATAGATAGCCACATTGCCGGAACCGGAAACAACAACCTTCTTTCCTTCCAGACTCTGTTTTCTTGAACCCAACATACGCTCGACAAAATAAACGGCACCATAACCTGTTGCCTCTGTACGGGCACGTGAACCCCCATAAAGAAGATTTTTCCCCGTCAAAACACCGGCCTCATAACGATTGGTCAAACGCTTGAACTGGCCGAACATGTATCCGATTTCGCGCCCACCGACACCAATATCGCCCGCAGGCACATCAATATATTCACCGATATGACGGTGCAATTCTATCATAAACGATTGGCAAAAGCGCATAATTTCATCATCCGAGCGGCCGCGCGGATTAAAATCGGACCCGCCTTTGCCGCCACCGATAGGCAAACCGGTCAAAGCATTTTTAAAGGTCTGTTCAAAACCAAGAAACTTGATAATACCAACATTAACCGACGGATGAAAACGCAACCCGCCCTTATACGGGCCAAGCGCCGAGTTAAACTGGACACGGAATCCGCGATTGATTTGCACCTGATTTTTATCATCCACCCACGGTACACGAAAAATAATTTGCCGTTCCGGCTCGCAAATCCGTTCAATCAACGCATTGTCAGTATACTCAGGATGCTTGGCAATGACCCGCCCAAGACTATTCAGAACTTCATTGACCGCCTGATGAAATTCTTTTTCACCGGCATTGCGTTGTGTAACAGAATTAAGAATCGGCAACAATTTTTCATCAATATTCGACATTTTTTCTACCTTAACAGGATGTATTTTGCGCTAATCATATTCTATTTCTATAAAAGCGCTACAAAGATTTTTAGATAATCATGACTGATCTTAACACCGCCACAATTTGAAACATAATCTCTATTTAACAATGACATAAAAAGGGCCGCCCTATGAATCGTAACTTTATCAAAAATTTCGTGCTTGCGGGTGCATTGACAACATCGCTAGGCGCGGCACAGGCCGATGATGTCGTTGAAAAGACAAGTCCTGGCGAGGATCGTAGTGCCGTTGCCGTCACCATTTATAATGATCAACTGGCCCTTATACGTGAAACCCGTACGCTGAATTTCGACAAAGGCATCAATCATTACGCATTGCGTGATGTATCAGCCCTAATCCGCCCTGAAACTGCAAGCCTTGTCAGCGCCGATGGCAGTCTGCACCTTGTCGAACAGAATTTCGATTTCGATCTGCTGACACCCAATGCACTTTTCAACAAATATGTCGGCCATGACATCACTGTCGTATCGATCAATCCGACAACCGATGAAGAGATAAAGGAAAAAGTCAAGGTACTTGCCAATAATGATGGCGTTGTACTGCAATATAAAGATCGCATTGAAACCGGTTTTCCTACCAATGCCCGCATCCAATATGACAGCGTACCGGAAAATCTGCGCGACCGGCCCACTCTTGTCGCCAGCATCGACAGCGAAGCAACAGGTGCCAAAACTGTTGACCTTTCCTATCTGACAGCGGGCTTTGACTGGAAAGCCGATTATGTTGCTGAACTCAGCAAAGATGAAAAAAGCCTATCCTTGAACGGCTGGGTAACGCTCACCAATAAAAGCGGAACAGATTATAAACAGGCCAAGCTGCAACTCGTTGCCGGTGATGTGAACCGTGTTTATACCAATTTAAATTATCAGGCGATGGCAGGGGCAGCCGATGACCGCACGCAATACGCTCCCAATGCAGACATGGCATCAGAAAACCTGTCGGAATACTATCTATATACATTGAACCGACCGACCGATCTTAAAAATAACCAGACCAAGCAGGTCGCCTTATTCAATGCACAAAATGTACCCGTAACTAAAATCTATCGTATGGGCATGGAGCGCAATTGGAACCTTTATAGCAGCGATCAAGTAGGGGCTGCCGAAAAGCGTAAGATCGAAACCTTTGTTTCTTTTAACAACGACAAGGATGACAATCTCGGATTTGCCCTGCCCAAAGGCATCATCCGTGTCTACAAGCCGGATTCAGCTGGCAACGCACTTTTTATTGGCGAAGATTCGATCGATCATACACCGGAAAAACAGAAAGTTACCCTAAAACTCGGCAACGCTTTCGATGTGACAGGCGCATGGAAACGCACCGATTACAAGCGCATTTCTAAAAAAATCACCGAACAGACCATTGAAATCGAAGTAGCCAACGCCAAGGATGTGCCGGTTGATGTCCTCGTTACCGAGCCTTTCTCCAATCTGTGGACGATCACCAAAGAATCCATCAAACACGAGAAAATTGCATCCAATGCCGCCAGTTGGACTGTGCCGGTCAAGCCCAAGGATAAGACAACCCTTACCTATACGGTGCGTATCACGCAAGAAGACTGATTGGCTTGACCAATATGACCATCAAGCTACGCGGCCATCATCTGCTTTGCATTCTCACCTTTGTCGGCAAAGGCTATACACCAGCCTTTGCCGACAATTTTGAGCAATTGATCAAGCGCTTGAAACAAAACCAACAAATAGAAATTGTTGATGCTCCCGATGATATATGTCAGGGCTGGCTTGATTGCCCTGATTGTCATTGCCATGATTTTGATATTACAATCCGAGACCGTCATGCCCTACATGATGTAGGACTGCTGCTCGGACAAAACCTACAAAAAGGTGATGTCATCCTATTGGATGAAGCGACCCTCACATCATTGCGCGCGGCTTTTGCTGGCGATAAAATCCGCAAAGCCTGCAAGGGGTGTCAATGGGAAGAATTCTGCACACAAATTGCACAAACAGACTTCCGGCATACGTGCCTATAAACAGAAATCTGAAACCGGTTTAAATGCTGCCTCTATCACTTCTGGTCTATTTGGCACCTGTTGCAAAAAGCTTTTCTGCCAACACTTGAAGTTTTCTATCGTTTTCTATGTTATAGGCAAGCAACTCACAGGCCAATTTGCCATCAGCAGCAGCATAGACCGAATAAATCCCGTCATCGCGAATAAACGCTTCACGACCGCCATAACGTATCTTGCGATAATAGTCGCTCTCTTTTGACCAATACTGCATCTCGCCAACCCGATCTTCATCACATTGATAATCGATAACAGTAACCTCACTCACATCATCAACACGCACAATGCCTCTATCAAGAATGGCACGACCATCATGAAAGCTTTGAATCACCCCCCAGCCATCAGGCAAGGCCAGTGTTTTGCCGGTTTGCGCATTGGTAAACTGATGGGCAATTTCAGGCGGATTATCGGGCAGGGCGGCAACCAGCTGCTCAATGATATCAATACGTTTTGCCCTGTCCTGATCGCGCCCGTCATCATCAACATAAACACTCGAGCGGATCGTCCAGATACGGTTTTTTAAAACCACCAGATAATAAAAAATGGTATAATGGGCAACCGGAAACGGTACCACGGCCCTTCTTGATTGCGCCTTCCAGACAGGCCTTCCCGATATGGCTACCTTTTTAAACGGATCAAGCAATTCACGTTGTTCATAATCGGCAATTTTGTGCTGCAAACGCTTCTCGCTGAATTCCGGTGCCACCATTTCGCTTGATAGCGTTATCGAAAAATTTTTGGCACGAATATCGATACCGCCATCATAATCTTGCTGCTCAATGCCTGTGCCTGATGAAACAGCCATCATCACGTCTCGACCAAGATTGATTTTAGTCCTTGTCCACGGCAGTAACAGCAGAAAATCCTCGCCGTCATCCAAAGGTTTCATGGAGGGCAGAACAAGCTGAAACAGGTCGAGAATATCGCGATAATGTTTCTTGTCCTCACCGTCATAAAACTTGACACCCCACATCTGGCCATCAACATCAATGTGGAATTCGCGCGGCTCACGCTTATCATCATAGGATTGGATGGGATAGCCGGACAGTTCGCCGTTGGGGACAAAATCAAACGTGTCATGGCTAGAGGGGTCATCATCATAAAGGCTATGGCTACCAGGATGAAGCGTGAGTGACACCGAAGTCAATCGTGAGTTGATTGCGATATATTGCGTCGATGTTTCTATCACTTCCGCGCTGATATCTTCAGGCAGCATAAGCATGCGTCCGGTTGCCGGATTTTGCCACCAGTCGGCATGGGCGCTTGTAACAAGCGCCCATGTCCACAGCAACGCGAACCAGAACAAAAGTCTAGAAATCAATCGCCCGCCCCTTTATTTCCCAATCGCCATAGCGCGACGGGTCTTCACCGCCGCGGCCGCCCAGTTCCTTCGGTGTATTCTTTTTAGCCATCTCAAGCTGTTTGCGGCGCTCTTCCGCTTCTTTCAAGGCGCGTAAAGCCTCTGGCGGTAGATTCTTTTTCTCGCCTACCGGATTTTCCTGCATTTTTTCAGTTTTTTCATTCATTTCGCCAACCATGGATATTGAAGAAACAGCACACGCGCCCCATCATATACAAGACTTATAAAGAAAATGGAGTTTATCGGCAATGAATATGATGCGGACCGCCATGCTATTGGCTTTCATGACGGCGCTTTTTATGGGTGTCGGTTATCTGGTCGGCGGCGGAAGCGGTGTTATAATTGCTTTATTGATCGCAGCTGGCATGAATCTTTTTTCCTATTGGAATTCGGATAAGATGGTCTTGCGCATGTATGGCGCCAAGCAAGCCGATGCACATTCAGCCCCCGAATATTATAGGATTGTCTCCGATCTGGCACGCAAAGCCGGCCTACCACAGCCCAAAATTTACATTATGGAAAATCCGCAACCCAACGCCTTTGCAACCGGTCGCAATCCTGAAAATGCAGCTGTTGCGGCAACAACAGGCCTTTTGCAACGTTTAAGTCCGGAAGAAATTGCCGGCGTCATGGCGCATGAACTGGCACATGTGCAAAACCGCGATACGCTAACCATGACAATCACCGCGACAATCGCTGGCGCTATTTCGATGCTTGGTAATTTTATCCTGTTTATGGGTGCAGGGAACCGCGATTCCAACGGGAACTCCAATCCGCTTGGTTTGATCGGCGTGGTCATTGCCATGGTCGTTGCTCCCTTTGCTGCCATGCTGGTACAGATGGCCATTTCACGCACACGCGAATATGCGGCAGACAAGCGCGGCGGCGAAATTTGCGGCAATCCGCTATGGCTCGCATCGGCCTTGAATAAGATTGCCCGCGGAGCCCATGAAATGGTCAATGAAGAAGCCGAACATAATCCGGCAACCGCCCATATGTTCATTATCAATCCGCTGAATGGTTCAGGAACGGACAGTCTTTTTTCCACCCATCCGGCGACAGAAAACCGTATTGCCGCCTTGCGCCAACAGGCAGAAGAAATGGGGGCCCAGATGACAACAGCAAGTCCGCATCAAAATATGCGGCGAACAGTAAAACGTCCGAATTGGATGCGTAAAAGATAAAATACAAAAAAAGAGGAAAGGCTATGGCTGGAGGGTGGAGTATAGACGGCGCTGTCGAAGAACAGATTGAAGCCAGTCTTGATGATGCGCTATCACTGGCACGTAAAAATTTGCCAACTGGTGAAAGTGCCGAATATTGCAATGAATGTGGCGAACCGATACCGGAACCACGCCGCAAAGCCCTGCCCGGTGTGCGCTATTGTATTGTCTGTCAGCAAGCTTTGGAAAAAGAACGACAAGTCACCAGCACCTATAACCGTCGCGCCAGCAAGGATAGCCAGCTGAAATAGAAAGCATAATCCCTCCGCAATTGACCCCTTTTCATGATCGGGCTACAAGCAACCAAAGCGAGCACCGATCATGACGACAAAACGCCCCCATAAAAAACAACAACAGAGAATAGAAGCCGATATTCCTGGTCTCGCAACCCGTCAAACCGCAGCCCGTCTGCTTTCTGCCGTTATTGATAAAAAAACCTCTCTGGACGGTTTGACCGACAATGAACACGGCCACCCGCAATATCTGGCACTTGAACCGCGTGATCGCGCCTTATGTCGCGCTATATTGGGCAGCAGTCTTCGCCACCGTGCGACGATTACGGCTGCATTGGCAAATTTTCTTGACCGGCCTTTGCCGGCTAATGCATTGTCGCTCAACCATATTCTCCATATCGGCTGCGCCCAAATTCTCTATCTTGATATTCCAGATCATGCCGCCATTGATCTCTGTGTGACGGCAGCCAAACTTGACCCGCGCAATAGCCGATTTTCCGGTCTGGTCAATGCGGTCTTGCGCAACATTGCCCGCCATGCAGACACTCTTAAAAATGATACCGCTGCTATCGCCAATACACCTGAATGGTTCAATGATATACTCATACAAAATTATGGATCAGAAAAAGCCAAGGCCATTATCGCCATACAAAATGAAGAGCCTTGCCTTGATCTGACCGTAAAAGACAATGCACAAGAATGGGCAAAAAGACTCGGCGGCATGACCCTGCCCAATGGCACGGTACGAATAGAACGCTTGAATGGCTCACTGACGGAACTGGATGGTTTTGATAACGGCGAATGGTGGGTTCAGGATGTCGCCGCCAGCCTTCCCGCCCGCTTGATGGGCAACATAAAGGGCAAACATATTGCCGATCTTTGTGCCGCACCGGGTGGAAAAACAGCCCAACTGGCAATACAAGGAGCCCATGTCACAGCGCTTGATCTCTCCGCGAACCGGCTAAAACGGCTAAAATTCAATATGGAACGTCTTGGTTTGAAAGTTCAGACATGGGCAGGTAATCTTAAAGATTATCAACCCGAACAGCTTTTTGATGCCGTCCTTCTTGATGCGCCCTGTTCATCAACCGGTACAATCCGACGCCATCCTGATGTTCTATGGACCAAAAATCTGGATGATGTAAACAAATTGGCCGCCCTACAATACGAGCTTCTTGAACATGCGATTAATTTAACAGTTAAAGGTGGCACCATTGTTTTTTCCAACTGTTCGCTGGCAAAGCAGGAAGGTGAAACGCTGGTAGAAAAACTGCTTGCAACCCGCCAAAACATTACGCTCTCTCCTATCCAGCCTGATGAACTTAAAGGCATGGAACAGCTGGTTACTCGTGAAGGCTATCTGCGCACAACACCCGCCGACCTTCCCCACGATAATCCAGCCTTAGCCGGTATGGATGGTTTTTTTGCCGCCCGTTTAATCAAGAACTGATTTGAAGCAATCCACGCAACAGATTTCCATTCTGATTCCTGTCATCAAAATGAACAGTTGTTAAAGCCCTTGGCTGACGACGCACGTCACCAAGAAACACCCGTTTTTTTAAAAAAACACCAATAATTTTTAAGCCAGCCTTTGCTATTGCGAATAAACACCTCAATCTCAAAACAGCCATAATAAAAATACTTAGAATCAACATCCGTTTTTTCAGCGTCATCTCCTAAAAGTTAACCATTCATTCACTATAATTGAAGACAATGGCTTCAATCATGAAAGGGAGAAAATACTTTGGTGAGTGCTTTAACCACCAGCCCGTTATCCGGCACCTTACAAGCAGCAGATCATTTTCTGCGGCTTTTTCGCCGTTTACAGATAGGGCCTTTGTTCCGGTGGCGCTTTTCCGGTTTTTCCCCTCAATATATCCGTGATATTCCTGTTGATCTACATCTTGCCGACCCGGAGCTTGCCCATGAAATCTATCATGGCCGTTTTGCTCTAGCCGGTCGTATTGTGCAAGCCGGATCAATCTCTCCCTTCCGTGTCGAACCACCAAGCCTTGGATGGGAAACAGCACTGCATGACTTCGGCTGGCTCCGCCATATGGCAGCGGCCAAAACCGGTATCGCTACTGCCCATGCACGTTCACTACTTCTCGACTGGATCAAACTTGTCTCCTCACCAATCAAGGGGACACCATGGCAAGGAGAAGTTATCGGCCGTCGGATCATGAGCTGGCTATCCCATGCTGATATGCTGCTTAATGATGCCGCTCCCAGTTTTTCTAAGAAATTTTTAAAGTCCTTGGGTTTCCAAGTGCGGTTGTTACGTACGCTTGTGCGTTCAATGGATGATAATGAGAAACGATTGACAGCCGAGATTGCATTGGTTTTTGCCAATCTTGCTCTTGATGTCCCACTAAAACACAAAAAGCGTGGCATCCAAGCACTAGAGCGATCTCTCAATCGTCAAATTCTGCCTGATGGCGGACATATTTCACGCAATCCTGCCATCCTGCTTGATCTGCTGGCTGATCTTATTTCTCTACGGCACAGCTTTATCCATTGCACAACAACACCGCCACGCAATCTTGTCGACACGGTCGAACGCATGTTGCCGGCCTTGCGGTTTTTCCAACATCAAGATGGTACATTGGCACGTTTTAACGGTGTCGGCCCTCTCTTGCCTGAACGGCTGGCCGTCATTCTTGGTCTTGATGAAACGGCTGGGCATCCATTTTCCCACGCCCCGCATTCCGGTTATCAACGCCTGCATGCCAACCATACCACCATCATCGCCGATACCGGTGCAACACCGCCGCGTACAGCATCTGAACAGGCCGCAGCCGGTTGTCTTTCTTTTGAATTATCATCAGGAAGCCGCCGTTTTATCATCAACTCCGGCATTGATCCTTACGGACGTGATGATATGCGCTTTCTGGGCCGTACCACGGCAGCGCACTCAACCGCAACAATCAACGACACATCATCATGCCGGTTCCGTACAAAAGGTTTACGCGCAACCGCGCCTATTCTGTCCGGCCCTAGAAACATCAAGGTAGAACGTATCGAAGGACCGGAACGCAACGGCTTTATTGCCAGCCATGACGGCTATGTCAGTACATTTAACCTGTGTCATGAGCGCGGTATCGTGCTCAATCATGATGGCACGATTATTGAAGGTTTCGACCGCTTTTTCTCACCCGGTCTTGACCTGCCCAAAACCGATGGCGGTACACAGGCAGCCATTCGCTTTCATTTGCATCCCGATGTCGAAGTCAGCTATGCCAGCAATGGTATCAGACTTGAAATCATGGGCGGTGATGTCTGGACATTCTCATGTATGGATGCCGATATTGAGCTTGATGATTCCATTGATTTTGCCGCTTTGAATGGTCCGACACGCACCCGCCAAATCGTTTTGAACTGTCATCCTGCTCTTCATCCGCGCATTCGCTGGCGCATGGTCAAAATTGTATCCGAATAAAATATATCAACGCAAAACAACGGCCCCTTTCAGCAAAAGCAGGGATAACCGCTGTTAAAAGATAGGATTTTTGTCGGCCCTGTGTTATCAGCCCTGAGATAACCGAAATTTCAATTTTCAGGACTTTGTTATGGCTGTTTCATCCAAACACATTCCCGCACCCGATCTGTTTCGTGTGCGTCGCGCCCTTCTTTCTGTTTCCGACAAAACCGGTCTCATCGAGTTTGCACAAAAGCTACACCACCACGGTATCGAGCTAATCTCGACCGGCGGCACATCAAAAGCAATCGCTGCGGCAGGACTTCCGGTCAAGGATGTCTCCGATATTACCAGTTTTCCGGAAATCATGGATGGCCGCGTTAAAACATTGCATCCGGGCATCCATGGCGGCCTTCTGGCTGTGCGCAATGATCCCGAACATGAAGCAGCCATGAAAGAGCACAATATTGTCGGCATCGATCTGGTTGTCGTCAATCTCTATCCATTCGAAGAAACCGTTGCATCCGATGCCGATACTGATACCATCGTAGAAAATATCGATATTGGCGGTCCGGCCATGATCCGTGCTGCAGCAAAAAACCATGGCTATGTCGCCATTGTCACCGATCCCGATGATTACACACAAGTTCTGGCCGAGCTGGATAAATATGAAGGCAGTCTCAATTTTGCCTTCCGTCGTAAACTTGCAGCGCGTGCTTATGCCCGTACCGCTTCTTATGATGCCGCAATTTCAAACTGGTTTGCTCGTGAACTTGAAATTGATACCCCGACATGGCGTGCTTTGGCTGGCAAACTTGATTCGGTCATGCGCTATGGTGAAAATCCACATCAAAGAGCCGGTTTCTACCTCACCGGTGAAAAACGCTTTGGTGTTGCAACAGCTGAAGTCCTGCAAGGCAAACAACTATCATACAACAATATCAATGATACAGACGCCGCTTTCGAGCTTGTTGCCGAGTTTGATCCCAAACGTACATCCGCTGTCGCCATTATCAAACACGCAAACCCTTGTGGTGTAGCCGAAGGCAAAACACTTAAAGAAGCCTATCTCAAAGCACTTGCCTGTGATCCTGTTTCCGCCTTTGGTGGCATTGTTGCCCTAAATAAGCCACTGGATGAAGAAAGTGCCGAAGAAATTGTCAAAATTTTCACCGAAGTTATTATCGCACCTGATGCAACACCGGCAGCCCGTGAAATTGTTGCCGCCAAGAAAAACCTCCGCCTGCTCATCACCGGCGGTTTACCTGATCCCCGTGCCAATGGTCTGACAGCCAAAACCGTTTCCGGCGGTCTTTTGGTCCAGTCGCGTGATAATGGCGTGGTCGATGACCTCGATCTGAAAGTTGTCACCAAAAGACAACCGACCGACAAGGAAATGGAAGATCTGAAATTTGCTTTCCGCGTGGCCAAGCACGTCAAATCGAATGCCATTGTCTATGTCAAGGATGGCGCAACAGTCGGCGTTGGTGCCGGCCAGATGAGCCGTGTTGATTCGGCCCGCATCGCGGCTCGTAAAGCGCAGGATGCCGCTGAAGCCGCAGGGCTTGAAAAACCTTTGACCATTGGTTCGGTTGTCGCCTCTGACGCCTTTTTTCCCTTTGCCGATGGACTATTGTCAGCGGTTGAAGCCGGTGCCACAGCCGTCATCCAACCCGGCGGATCGATGCGCGATGACGAAGTGATCAAGGCAGCCGATGACAACAACATCGCCATGGTCATGACAGGCATGCGCCATTTCAGACACTAAACTGAAAAACACAAAGCCCCCATATGGGGGCTTTAATCTATCTTAAGGATATGCAGACAACATTCCCGTCCACCAATGCACACTGCATAATATTTTGAGCCGCCAGTGCATCGACGATTGCCTGAAAAACCGCATATTTATCAGCGACCGATATCAGGCCCTGTCCCAAAGGCTTCGTGAATATCTTATCCCAATCAAGTGGTGCAATTTCATCTGTTATGCTTTTAACAAGGCAGGATGCTACAAAAATATAACCATTAAAGCCAACCTTTGAGTGGATATCGTCAACCACAATCGCTTTCAAAAGCGTTGGCACGGCCCGCAAGCCCATATTATCTATTTCATCATAATGGCGATAAGCTTCCCCATAGCGATGATCAAAGCCTGTTTTTGCTTTTTCACAGCCTACATCATAATAATCTATCGAATTTAATATTTTCGCTATATCGGGGTTTTCATAAAACCGCGACTGCTCGGCGTGTGCATATATAGGTACAAAGGCAAACATAACCACAATAAGAAAACCACGCAGTATTGTGCCTGCGCCAAAGGCATGTAACTGTATGGTCTTCAAAATTTAAGTCCCGGTATGGCAAGAGGATTATCACTCAATGCCTGCCGGTCGGCAGTATCAATAGACGGCACATCCGTAAACGCATCAAAAAGACGTCTAATCTCATCTTTGTCAATACCATCGACAATCATCACAAGACGCGTATTATCCACGCCTTGCGGCCAATGGTCCAATCGTTGAGGCGGATGGAACAATGTCTGTACACCATGAATAATCACCGGCTTTGACGGATCTTCTGCCAGCTTGACGATTCCCTTCATCCGCAGCATTTTTTTACCATGCAGACCGCGCAGCAAATCGATAAATGCATCTAGCGCCGCATAGGGAATCGGCTTGTCATGGGTCAAGCTAAAAGCACGGATCGACTGGTTATGACGATTGACATCATGGTGATGGTGGTCATGATGGCCATTTTCCAACTTGAGCCAGCCTTGCACATCAACACGCTTTGCCCCTTCATCAAATATCCCACAATCAATCAATATTGCCGCAGAGATATTAGCCGCATCAACAATATCGGCTGATGGATTGAGCCTTTGCAAATGGGCGCGTAATACATCAACTGTTTCTGCCTCGGCCAGTTCAGTTTTGGTTAATACCAGACGATCGGCAAAAGCCACCTGTCTGGCCGCTTCCTGATGCGCTTGCAATGTTGCCATGCCATTGACGGCATCCACCACCGTTATGACACTATCAATCTGAAAAGACTGCAACATGGCAGGATGCCCCAAAAGAGCCTGCAATATCGGTGCAGGATCGGCCAATCCTGTTGTCTCGATAACAATACGGGCAAGGTGTTTGATTCGGCCCGTTTGCAAACGGTCGATCAAACCGGCAAGCGTATCCATCAAGTCACCACGAATGGTACAACATAGGCATCCATCAGAAAGTTCGATGACACCTTCATCGGCTGTTTCAACGAGAAGATGATCAATGCCGACTTCACCAAATTCATTGATAATAACGGCTGTATCCTTCAACGCTGGATCATTGAGAAGAGCGTTCAACAAAGTGGTTTTGCCAGCACCCAAGAAACCGGTCAGGACTGTAACAGGAATACGCCTATCCATAGAGCCTACTCGGTTGTATAGGGTGGACGCTCACCCGGAACAGGCACTTTCCATAACGGAAGTTCACCCGACTTTGTCGGAGCCGGTTCACGCAAAGGTCGCACTTCCACGACATGGGGCTGGTCATTCAATACTGCAATAAAAGGAGAATCAAAGATGGTTTTACCCTTTTCATCACGATATTGCATCCGCACTTTCCATGCTTCTTCATTGCAAATCAATTCACGATTGTCGGTTACCTGTGAAAGCTTTTGACCATAAGGCTGCATGGTTGCCAAAGTGACCTGTGCCGATCCCTGTTTGCTATAACCGTCATTCAGAAGCTTGGCAGCCAATTCTTCCCGTTGGTCGACACGCTCTGCCCCTAAAACAACCGCAATCAATGTACGGCCGCTACGTGTAGCTGATGCAACCAAATTAAAACCGGACGCACAAATAAAACCGGTTTTCATACCATCAATCCCGGTAAAACGGCCCATCAAATTATTGGAGTTACGCTCGATTTTCTTGCCACTCCCATAATCAATCGCCTCGATTGAAAAATAATGCGCATATTGAGGAAATTCGCGCCTGATCTGTGTTGCCAACAAAGCAATATCGCGCGCCGTTGAATAGTTAGCAGGATTGGGCAGACCATTGGCATTAGCAAAATGGCTGCCAATCATACCAATACGGCTTGCTTCAGCATTCATACGCGCAACAAAAGCCTCATCCGACCCGCCAACCGCCTCACCAATTGCCATGGCAATATCATTGGCCGACTTGACCATCATGATCTGCAAAGCTGTATCAAGCGTCAAAACCGTGCCCGCTTTATAGGGTGAATGCGAAGGCGGCATGCGTGCTGCCTGCGGTGTAATAAGCACTTCTGTCTGCGGCGTCACTTCACCTTTCTGCATGGCACGAAAAGTCACATAAGCCGTCATCATCTTAGTGAGCGACGCCGGATACCAACGGTCAAAGGCCTCATGATGCTCAAGTACACGGCCTGTCTGCACATCTACCAATATATAAGGATTGGCCAATGCCCGATTGATGCCTGCCAAAGCAAACATGATAGTCATCAAAAATATAAGCCGTTTTTTCATATCAACCTACTGCGAACCAAATGATAATCTTATGAAACATGTCTTTAAGGAATTAGGGAAGCAAAGACAAAACACATCTGCGTTGGCGGCAAAATAGACTTAATAGTCGCCTTCGTCAAAAAAAACATTATAATAAAAAATCGCGAGGAGAGGTCGCAACAAAATGCCGCAGTATAATAGCATTGAAGCAGGCTTCAATCGTACTTATTTTAAAGTCTGGAAACAAATGCATTGAGAGTGGGAAGGAAAGCACATGTATGAACGTATCCTAGTTGCAACCGATGGGTCAGAGCTCGCCGACCGCGGTGTTGATGCTGCTATTGAACTGGCGAAAAAGACAGGCGGTGAACTTTTTGCTGTCACCGTTACCTCTTTAATGCCATCTTATGGCATTGTCGTGGGTTCAGAATGGGCCTCAAGTCCCGGTGCACTTGATGACTTTCGTAAGGAAATGGAAGATGGTGCCAAGAAAATTCTGGATGTCGCCCTGAACAAAGCCAAACAGGTCGGTGTCAAAGCCAAAGGCATCCATGCTGAAAACCAACTGGCCGCTGCCGGTATTGTCGATGCTGCCAATGAGCATGACGCCGATCTGATCATTGTTGCTTCCCATGGACGGCGCGGTGTCAATCGCCTGATCCTCGGCTCACAGGCATCTGAAGTGATTGCCATGAGTGAGCGTCCGGTGATGGTCGTCAAATAATATTGCAATTCATCCAAACACGAAACGGAGCGCTTGAACGCTCCGTTTTTTATAAAACACCCGGTACTGCCCGTTGAAGAACCTTATGGACTGTATAGACAAATACTACTTTGACACCATCCCCCGGCAGAAAGGCAAGGTTGCCTTTTATCAACCAACCGATTGCAACTTGGCTTGTTAAAAGCAGCCATAAAATACCAAAAATATAAATGACGAAGCAACCTGCAATCAGAATAGTAATTTCCTTGAATGGCGTAGAATTCGATTTTATCCGGTCATAAAGAAAACCGATAAAAAGGGCTGAAAAACCATAACCGAAAATATAACCGCCCGTTGGCCCGAACAACGGCCCCAGCCCACCGGTACCGCCTGTCAAAACCGGCAAACCAATAGCAACCAATATCCAGAAAATAATCGACATGAAAAAAGCCCGGTGCCCGCCTAACAAAGCGCCTGCCAGCATAAAGCCCAAACTTTGTGCTGCAATAGGCACCGGTATAAGCGGAACCGGTATCGGAGGAAAAAGGCCGAGCGCAGCCGTAAAAGCCGCAAACAGGGCAATCAATACAATATCCTTGATACTCATTTCTGTTCTCTTATCCCCCGACCACTATTATCATAGCAACGCGCCTCAATGGCATCGGCAATATCATCACTCATTTTTACCATTCTGATAAGCAAGGGCACAAGAATAGCCAAATAATGCGACTCCAATCCGCGTGCTTTTTGTGCTTCTCGCACTTGGGAAGCCATATGCGACATAACCGGTACAAACCGGATTGTAAGCGCAATCGCCAAAGATAAACGGGCCGGATTAAGACCGGGCAGCGGTATCAAGGCAAAGAACCACTCCAATGTTGCAAGCATTCTAGACATTGGTGTGGTCATAGTCACAAGGCTTGCAAATAAAATCATCGCAATAATTTTAATCACATTGTTTAATGCACTTTGCCAATCAACACTGAAATATTGGATGAGCAACAGCAATATAAGGAACCACCATAACCGTGCCAGCTGTTTAAATGGTTTCTTCCATGTATATCCGGCAATCCTGAAAAGGACCATCACGACGATCAACATAGGTAGCGAAATTCGGAAATCCCGGATAAAAAATAATGCGATGCTAAAGCCAAAAAGAATACCAAGTTTCAATCCTGGCGCCATCTTTTGAATGAAATTTTGCCCTCTATCCATCAGCCATTAAATTCCGATAAAAAGAAATTGCCTGTTGCGGCCTGTCATCACAGACAATACGTCCCTGATCAAAAACCAAAACACGATCAAAACTATTCAGCAAATCAAGATCATGAGACACAATAATAACTTGCTGTTCAAGCGCTTCTATAACCTTGGAAATGATACGTTTATTACGCATATCCAACTGGGTTGTCGGCTCGTCAAACAAGATTATTTCTGGCTGCATGACCAAAATACCGCATATAGCCAACAACTGTTTTTGGCCGCCACTGAGAAGATGGGCAGGAGCACGGCGCTGGCTTTCAAGATGATATTGCGCCAGCATCTGATTTATACGACACTTGATTTCATCTGAATCAAGTTTCAGGTTTTTCATACCGAAAGCGAGATCTTCCTCAACAGTCGGCATGACAATCTGGTTATCAGGATTTTGAAAAACAAAACCGACCTTGCGGCGGATTGCCTTACCCTCTTTGACCGTATCCAATCCATCTATTTCAACCTGCCCGTCACTTGGCAATAACAACCCGTTGAGCAGCCGTAAAAAAGTACTTTTGCCACAGCCATTGGCCCCGATCACCGCAAGGCGTCTCTCATCCAGCTGTACCGTAATACGATCAAGGATCGTCTGGCCTTCCCTGCGGAATGAAACATGGTCAAGCCTGATCATAAGCAGAACATAATCCGGTATTGGAAAAAACGATATATTGACGAACAAGCGCTTGCCAATCAAAACAATTTTCTTTGCTCAAGACTTTGATTACACTATCATCAGTCATCAATCATGCTCCCTAGTCCCGTATCGGCCCCTGCCAATCCAGACCAAGAGCCTTAAGACGCGTTACGGCTGTCGGCGGCATAGCAGGCGGATTTTCATCATAGGCTGCCGCCAGCAACAGATCGTCACAGGCTTTTTCCGTTTCTTCAATCAGACGGGGTAAAAATTCCCGTTTATCCAAGCCTGCTTCAATAGGTGGTAGGATACGCACCCGAATCTTGCCAGGATAGCGGCGAAAATTACCGCGAGGCCAATAAAGGCCTGCATTATGTGCAATCGGCACTACCGGCAAATCAAGTCCAGTATACATAGCAACAATACCAGGCTTATAATCAGGCTCTGCACCGGGTTGACGGCGCGTGCCTTCAGGAAAAATCAATATCTGTCGTCCTTGTGCTGCTTTTTCTTTTGCGCCATTCATCACTGTTTTCATGGCCTTGACCGGTGAACCGCGATCAATCGGAATAATCTGCGTTTTAGCCATATACCAACCAAAAATCGGTATCCATGTCAGCGATCGCTTCATAATCAACGCCGGATCATCCAGATGAGGCACAAGCGCAAATGTTTCCCATGCCGACTGATGCTTGGGTGCAAGTATATATGCCCCTTGCGGTAGGTTCTCCAACCCTTCAATTTCGTAATCTGTACCGGCAATATGTTTTTGCAACCACAGCGTTACCCGCCCCCATGTTTTGGGTACAATCCATGCCTTTTTACGTGGCATCAGAAAATAGAAAGGTGCATAGATAATCATCTGGACAAAGGTTGTCAGATAAAAAGCAAAAGTAAAAAGAATAGAGCGTAAAGCAAGCACTGGCTGGTTCCGTTACGAAAGATTTCTTGGCAATGCTTATAAAGGCATTTCATCAAAGTGAAAATGCTTTTTAAGCCATAAAAAAAGCGGCCATAAAGGCCGCTTTTTAAATCTTTCTAAAAAATCAAAGATCAGATGATTTTTCATTTCTGATTTTAGCCACGTCAGAGGCCGTCACAGGCTTTGCATCATTTGTCCAGCTCGAGCGTAAAAAAGTTGCCAGTTCAGCCACTTCACTATCGTTCAAACGCCAATCAAAATTGGGCATAGCAAGCGGCGCAGGTTTTTGCGCTGTCGATGGCATACGTGCCCCATGCAGAATAACACGGATAAGACCGGTTGGATCATCAGCATTGACGATACTGGCACCATCAAGCTCGGGGAACACATCAGGCGCACCTTTACCATTGACAAAATGGCAAGCGTTGCAATTATCCATATAAAGGCGTGCACCCAATTTCATATCCGGTGCTGCTTCTGTCAGCATGGCCGTCGTTGTCTGCGGATCACGTACCGATTTTTTCATTTCACCCGGCTGCTTGATGTAAATGAGATATTTGGCAATCGCATCAATATCATCATCACTCGCAAACTGCATAGATTCCTCAACCACCAGTTTCATTGGTCCGACAACTGCTGTGTGGGCGTTACGGCCTGTCTGCAGATAGGATTTCAAATCTTCTTCATTCCATTTGGCAAAGGCCGCATGGGAAGAGCGAAGATTGGGACCATACCAGCCATCAATTACTTCGCCGGTCAAGAAAGAACGGCTTTCACTCGTTGTACCTGACTGACGAAACAATATATCACGTGGTGTATGACAAGCACTGCAGTGGCCGAAACTTTCAACGAGATAGGCACCACGATCAAGCTTTGCATCATTAAACCGCGGTGTGAAACCGGCCTGATCGGAAATGGCGAACCAATTCCACAAACGGATACCCCAACGCTGATTGAATGGAAAAGTCAAATTGGTCTGGGCTACCTTATTGGATACAGGCTTCACTTCATGCATAAAATAGTCATAAAGTGCGACCATATCCTCTTCATTGATCTTGCGATAATTTTCATAAGGCATAGCAGGATAAAGATGGGTGCCATCCGGCCGCAATCCATCACGTAAAGCATCACGGAACTGATCCAATGTCCAACCCTTTATACCTGTCTCATCCGGTGTGATGTTCGAGGCATAAATAATCCCGAAAGGGCTGGCTACTTCATGACCGCCAGAATAGGGCTTGTCTGTTTCATTGCTATGACATGCCGCACAATCCGCCATCTTGGCGAGATATTCGCCACGACCCGGCTCAGGTTTGAAGTCAGATGCCAAGACCTCCAACGGTCCGGTACGCTGGACAGGAACAAAAATAATGGCAAGAAGAGCAACAACACCTATAACCACCAATGCGAGGATAACTTTGAGAATTTTTTTCACCCTATCCTCCTATACCAATGGCCGGGGGTTTTTAAGATAATCGCGCTTCAATGCATCGATCATCCAATAAGTCAACGCTCCGACTGTACCGGTCGGATTATATTGAATATTCTGCGGGAAAGCGTTAGCACCCGGCACAAAAAGATTGTGGTAATCCCAATGCTGCAAGTAACGGTTCAAAGCCGATGTCTTACGGTCCGCACCCATAATAGCACCACCCGTCGTATGGGTGGACTGATAAGGACGCACATCGTATGGATGATCATCTTTCCATGGTGTTGACTGATAGTGATCGGGACCAATCTGCTTGGCAATTTCCACAATTTTCGGTGTAAGATATTGTGTCAATTTTATATCATTGGCATTCCAGTTAAATGTCATACGCATCAACGGGCGGCCATATTTATCCTTATAGGTAGGATCAAGATCAAGATAGGTATCACGATAGGACATATTGGTACCGCTCTGACCAATGCTCATACTATGGCCATACCACTTTCCAATACCTTCCTTCCAACCCGCACCCCATGATGGCGTACCTTTAGGCAACGGCATAGAGCGTGTCGGCTGACCATGATACTGGGTTGACGTAACGCGGCTGCCGCCAATAAAGCCTTCTTTGGCAAAATCAATCTGGTTAATACCAAAGTCATCAATGGCAACACCGTTGGAACCATGCCCGACAAATGGATTGAATACTTTATCTTTGAAGAACAGAGTCGCTCCGCCACCACCGGTCTGATAGGAATAATTACGTCCGATTACACCTTCTCCAGTGTAGGGATCGTAAGGCTGTCCAAGCTCGGATATCAACAATAAATGCACATTATTGAGCTGGAAACCGGCCAGAATCACCAAATCAGCGGGCTGAAAAAATTCCTCACCCTTTTCATTAACATAAGTCACACCACTGACTGTTTTTCCATCTGCCGATTTTTCAACTTTTAAAACATCTGATTTGACACGATATTCAAAAGTTTTCTCACGCTTCAAGGCACCTAATACGCATACCTGGGGCGATGCCTTTGAATAATTCAGACAACCATAGCGCTCGCAGAACCCACAAAAATTACACGGCCCCATCTGCATGCCATAAGGATTAGTATAGGCTTCAGACGCAATTGATGAAGGATAGGGAAAAGGATGATAACCCAATTCCTTGGCCGCTTTTGAAAAGAGCCGCCCATGATACGTCATTTTTGTTGCCGGCATAGGATATGCATTGGTGCGCTTTCCTTCAAACGGATTGCCACCCTCTATGATTTTGCCATTGACATTACCAGCCGTACCGGAAACACCGGCAACCTTTTCAAACATGTCATAATGCGGCTCCAGCTCGTCATAGGTAACACCCCAATCCTGTAGCGCCATATTTTCCGGCACGATATTGCCGAACGTACTCTCTGTATAGGAGCGCAAAACAAATTCTTCCGGATGCGCACGCCAATTCTGACCATTCCAGTGGATGCCGGCGCCACCAACGCCGGTACCCGGCAAGAACGAACCAAGCTGACGATAAGGCAATGCCTTATCGTCCAATCCGTGACGTACTGTAATCGTATGATCTTTCGGACGTACTGCCGTATCAAGTCGAACACCATATTTCAGCTCATCGGCAGGCTTTGGATAAGCCCAGTCTGGCACTGTATCGCGATCTTCACCGCGTTCCAATGCCAAGACTTCGTATCCTTCACGACAAAGCTCTAATCCGACAATAGATCCAACCCATCCCAGGCCGACAATGACGACATCTTTCTTCGGTAATTTTGTTGTCATGATCTAAGCCCTTTCGCCATGCAATGAAACTGGTCCCAACCGGTAAGGCACATTATCTTTTTCAACCCATTCGAGAAAAGAAGCACGTGCACCGGGAAAACCGATATAAACCCATGACTGCATATCGTGATTGCCACCATATTGCGGGTCGGAAAAATAACCTTCTTTGGTGTTTTGCCATAACAGACCAAAAAATTCAGCTGAACGAATATCCGGAATGCTGACCTCATCCTTTTGGATATGTGTCAATGCTTCATCCTGCTTTTGAGCATCAAGCGCAGCAAAAGAAGCGCCATATTTTGTCTCGCACCATGCATCAATGGCAGGAATAGCCGTACGATAGGCAAGAGCCGGCGAAAGCGGTGATTGATAACCGCAATAGTTGGGAGCCTGAACATCAAACGGCCCCTCCAGATACCAATGCTCTCCCTGACCATAGGGGGTACCCATCTGGCGATCAATAAATACCGGCACACGTGCTTCCAATGCGCCAGGCCCCTTACCTTCGGAAGGAATCAACCGTGCCGTTGCAGCCATGATAAACGCCCATTCCTGAGCATTAAAAAAGGCACGCTGATATTTATCAAGCGGCAAGGGCTGTGGTTTTTGTGCAAGGGCATGCCGCGCACTAATAGCAACGGCCGCACAAGCAAAGCCACCCAACATCAAGCCGCGGCGCGTAATGGAAAGAGCCGTCTTTTTCATATGGTGATCTGACAATAGAACCTCCTAAATGGATGCTGCAAATCATTTTGCGCCACCAATAAAGTAATATAATCAAAGGAAAAGATACAAAATATGCGTTAACAAAATAATTGATAATCTTGATACTTTTCATCATGTTTAAAGAGTCTGTTTTCTTTTTAATCATTCATCATTAGATTGGTTCTATCTATATTGTGGAACGGCTATGTCTTTTCAGCTTTTTAAAAACATCGTCTTATCAGCAGTTATATCAATGCCGATTTTGATAACAAACACCAACACGGCCAATACAGCCGGAGATAAGGACCATCCTGATGGCCGCTATTGCGGCGAGGTCCTGCATGCCGGTTATATCGTTAAGTCCGAACTTAAGCTTGAAACTGACAAGACCGGCCACCTCAAAGGCGTCATGCATTATAACGACAACGGTGCCATTACTGATGGCAATGTTGAAGAACTCGACATTGGAAAAGGCCAGACCCGTACTCTGCAATGGCGTGACAAATATGGTTATGGTTATGCTATCTTGCAGTTTGACAAGGAATATAACAGTTTTAAAGGACTCTGGGGCACAGGTATTGAAGCACCGAGCCATCCGTGGAATGGCTCACGCTGCAATGATTATACAAGCTGAGGAAATGAAATGATTGCCAATATTTTGACTATTGCCGGTACGGATCCTTCAGGGGGGGCAGGCATGCAGGCTGATCTTAAAACCTTCTCAGCCATGAAGACCTACGGCTTGAGCGTGGTCACAGCGATTGTCGCACAAAACACACAAGGTGTACGTGCTTTTCAAGCACTGGATGCCAGCTTTGTCGCCGACCAGCTCGACGCAGTTTTTGAAGATGTACGCATTGATGCCGTCAAGATCGGCATGGTTGCCAATGCGGATATTGCTGCAGCTATTGCGGATCGGCTTAAATATCATAACGCCAGAAATATCGTACTTGATCCGGTCATGGTCGCTAAAAGCGGCGATCTCCTTTTAAAAGAAGATGCCATTCAGTTAATCCGCAAAGAACTGGTACCAATGTCGACCATTATCACCCCCAACTTGCCGGAAGCCGGTGTATTGTTGAATCAAAAGCCGGAATGGTCACTGGATGAAATGCGCCGATTGGCCCCAACTTTACTGCAACTGGGCTGCCAATCGGTCCTGCTTAAAGGGGGCCATCTGAAAATAGATACCAGCCCCGATATCTACTGTGATCCAGAAGGCTTGCACGAACTGGATGCCCCACGTATTGATACACATAATGACCACGGTACAGGCTGCACCATTTCAGCCGCGATTACCGCCCTGCTACCGTTCATGGCGCGCAATGAAGCGGTTAAAAAAGCAAAAACCTATCTAACAGAAGCGCTCGAAACCTCTACCCAGCTTGATGTCGGTAAGGGCCGTGGCCCCGTTCATCATTTCTATAACTTGTGGTAAGAAAAATACTAAACTGCACCTGAACCACCACTTACTGCTGACATACAACAGGCAACACCGGCATCTATAGTTCAATCTGTCAAACAACCGATACTATCATCTATCAGCAGCACAATCGTAACAAAATACACTTTTTCTAAATACCATCCCCGATATAGATAACGCCCTTCAATCATGTTAAATCCACGATGAAGATAAAATAGCCACGATAAAAACGGAACAAAATGACCGACAATGACAAGTTTGATCAAGCATAATCGAATCATGACATGTGATAGAATGGCTTCTCACAAACCTATAAGAATAAAGGATTGCAAATAATGCAGCCACTCCCGCCTTTTCTTAAAGTCTTTGTACCGGATGACAAACGTTTTTGTACGGTTGTTGTCATATCAATGCTATTTTTCTTCGCGCCGCTCATTCTCAATAATTATTACCATCGCGATGATTTTATACGCATCCTTCATGAAAAACCCCAGCTCGCTGTCTTTGGCCGTCTGATCGGGGAAGGTGCCGCATTTCTTTTCAGTGCTGACTGGCAATGGATGTCCGATACCGCGCCATTATTTTTATTCATTTCCCTCATCATAAGCGCAGCCTGTATCATCGCCGCAATCAATATTCGCGCTATTGCGTTCAGTAAAACCAACGCCGCCATTATCGTCGCCTCTATTTTCAACCCGTTCTACATCCAGTGTATGCTATTCCGCATTGACTGCCTTACCATGGCCATTGCCTATGGTGCCGCCATACTGGCATGGGCGGTCTTTCATAAACGTCCTGTTAGCGCCTTCATCCTTTGTTGTATATCCGTTGCCTCCTACCAGCCTTTTATCAATATTTTTTCCATACTGGTCTTCATCGAAGCCCTATACAGAATATATCAAGGCGATACGTTCAAAATAGCATGGAAGATCATCGCCAAAGGAATTGCGATAGCCATACCCGCATTGCTACTCTATCTATTGATAAACCATTTTCTGATGAGCGATGACATCTCTGAAAGAGGCACCTTCATTTTGAAGAATGCTGATGCCGCCAAGCTTTTAATAAGAAAACTGGAAGGCATTTATGCCCGTTATTTCGGATTTCTTTCCCTCACCGGGCAAATACTTTACACGATCGCCATTCTAATTGCGCTCACAGAAATCCATCTACATTTCTATAAAGATACCCGTTACACGAAACCTGTATTACGGTCTGCGCTTTCTACGATCTGCCTCATTCTATTTCTGCCGCTATCCCTTGGTGTATTGCTATTTATGGAAGCCAACGATTCGGTACGGGCCAGAACAATTGTCGCCTCAATCCTGTTCAGCAGCATCCTCATATTTCTTGTCATCAATTTCTGTAAACGCTTTAAGGGATATGCTGTCTATTTCATTGTCCTTCTATTCCTGATACCACCTCTTTCTTTTAGCTATATTTTGAATAATGACGTACATCTTAACTACCAATACACACGTTACAATGTCGAAAAACTTGCCAGTGAATTGGAAGATATGGATCAGGAACGACCGATCTATCTAAGCGGCAGTTTTGATTGGGCACCACTGATTAAAAAAAATATCAAACGAGTCCGGCTTGCTCTGCATATGGTTGGCGCATCCGGCGCATGGGTTATTGCCCCCTGGCTACACCAGTATAATTTGAAGAATGTCATTATAGATGATAATCCCGACTATATCCGGAAAGCCCAAAATATTATCTGCACCCATAAACAAAAAGCTGTATCAAAACACGCCCATTATATAATTTATGACATGGGCGACAGTCTTTATGTCCATCTCGGCACCCCGTTTATATGTTCATAGATAAACATACATCTATCGTCATACCGGATTAAGTCAACAAGTGAAAAAAGCACACTTACCCTGAAAGGGTAATGTCTAGATCATCACTGTCATCTGAAAAACTGGAGCGGGCGAAGGGATTCGAACCCTCGACCCCAACCTTGGCAAGGTTGTGCTCTACCCCTGAGCTACACCCGCTCACTAAACCCGACCGGCAAATGCCTGCGAGCGGTGCCTATATGGAACAACCGTGAAGCGATTGCAACACAAAAAATGAATTTTCTTGAAGATTCATTTTCATCCCCTTGAAAACCGCCTTGTACGTTGATTTTGAAACAAAGCTTCAATAAAGTTTTTTTAGAAAAAATATGTTAAGGATAATCTGATGCGGAAAACTCTTTTTGCCAGCCTTGCTTTATGCGCTGCCCTCCTACCTTTAAATTCGTTACAGGCTGCCGACAAGGTACAAGTCGACATTACCCAGATCGTTGCCCATCCCGCCCTTGACGCTGTACGCAAAGGCGTTGAAGACGTATTGGCCAAAGACGGCTACAAACAGGGTGAAAATATTACCATCAATTTTCAATCGGCACAGGGCAATGTTTCCACAGCAACACAAATTGCACGCCAATTTGTCGGTGAAAAACCCGACGTCATCGTTGCTATCGCTACACCTTCGGCACAAACACTGGCTGCCGCCACACAGACAATCCCTATTGTTTTTTCTGCTGTCTCCGATCCGGTTGAGGCCAAACTCGTACAAAGCTGGGATAAACCCGGTGGCAATGTCACCGGTGTCTCAGACCGCTCACCGGTTGACGAGCATATCAAATTCCTGAAAGAGGTTTTTCCCAATCTCAAAGCCATCGGCTATCTCTATAATTCCGGTGAGGCCAATTCGATCTCCAATCTCAAACTGCTGCAAAAGGTTGCCGCTGAAAACAATATCACCATTTTTCCTTCTGCCGCTGCCAAAGCTGCTGATGTCCAATTGGCAACCCGTGCTTTGCTAGGCAAGGTCGATGTCATTTACGTACCGACCGATAATATGATTATCTCGGTTCTTGAAGGCGCATCGGTTGTTGCTGCTGAAAACAAAATGCCGCTTTTTACCGCTGATGCGAGTTCCATAGGACGTGGTCCTTTCGCAGCCCAAGGCATCAACTATTATGATGCGGGTCTTGAAGCCGGAAAAATTGTTGTCCGCATCCTGAAGGGTGAAAAACCCGCCGATATTGCTGTTAGCGTCCCACCAGCCAAAGACATTTCAGTCGATTTGAAAGCCGCTGAAAAAATGGGCGTGAAAATTCCCCAATCAGTGCTTGACCGCGCCGTCAAAGTCATCCAGTAATCGGCAAGAATAGTGATGGGACTCCATTATATTCCATCACCAAAATCTTACCGGTCAAGGGAAGAAGCATGAATATCTCCATCTTTATGGGTGCTGTTGAAATCGGTCTGATCTATGCCTTTATCGGCATCGGCGTTTATCTGTCCTTTCGTATTCTCGATTTTCCCGATCTGACAGTTGACGGATCCTTTGTTCTAGGCGGCGCGATTACTGCCTTGATGATTGTCAATGGCTATAATCCATGGCTTGGCATGGTGGTTGCTTTTGCCGGTGGTGCAATAAGCGGCCTGATCACCGCCATGCTCAATTTGCGCTTCCAGATTCTCAATCTTCTTGCCTCCATTCTTACCATGACGGCACTTTACAGTATCAATCTTCGGGTAATGGGCGGTTCAATCGGCAGCGCCAATCTGCCCTTTTTCGGCTCCGATACAATCATGACACCGTTTTATGGTCTCTTCGGTCTCGAGAACAATTTTGTCCGGCCACTTGTTTTTGCCATACTTGTTGTCATCGCCATTCTTGTTGTCTGGCGTTACCTTGCCAGCGAAGCAGGGCTTGCCATGCGGGCTTCAGGCATCAATCCACGCATGGCCAAGGCACAAGGCATTTCCACCTCGCTCTATATCTATACAGGTATGGCACTTTCCAATGCACTTGTTGCCATTGGGGGGTCACTTTTTGCCCAAATCAATTTTACATCCGATATTACAGCCGGTCCTGGTACGATTGTTTTCGGACTTGCCGCTGTCATCATCGGTGAAGCTATTTTTCGCACACGCAATGTTTTCTGGCTTTTGGTAGCCAGTGCCATCGGCTCGGTTATTTTCCGTGTCGCTACACAATTTGCACTGGCTGGTAGCTCAATCGGTATCTCGACTGTCGATATGCAATTGATCACTGCGGTTATTGTTGCACTTTTCCTGATTATTCCCAGATTTTTCGGAGCTAAAAACCATGATTGAGCTCAGCCATGTCGGCGTGACCTTCAAGCGCGGAACGCCGCTCGAAAAACAGGCATTGATCAATATCGATTTAAAAATTTCCAAAGGTGAATTTGTCACCGTTATTGGCTCTAACGGCGCGGGTAAATCAACCATGCTCGGCGTGCTGGCCGGTGATGTTCTGCCAAGTGAAGGCAAGGTCATTATCAATAATGAAAACGTCACAAACCGTTCAACAGCCGCACGTGCAGACAAAATCGCCCGTGTCTTTCAAGATCCGCTCGCTGGAAGCTGCGGCCCATTAACAATTGAAGAAAACTTTGCCCTTGCCTGTCGGCGCGGGCATCGGCGTGGCATGCGTTTTGCCGTTAACCGCAGCCGCCATAAAAGTTTCCGCGACCGTATAGCAGAACTGGGTCTCGGATTAGAAGACCGCATCCAGAACCGTATGGATTCCCTCTCTGGTGGTCAACGTCAGGCCTTATCTCTCATCATGGCAACCTTGTCTCCTGCCGATGTACTTTTATTAGACGAACATACCGCTGCCCTCGACCCGAGCATGGCTGATTTTGTTATGCAATTAACAGCACGCGTTGTACATGACAACCATCTCACCGCATTGATGGTTACCCATTCCATGCGCCAGGCGCTTGACTATGGCGACCGTCTGGTGATGATGCATGGCGGAAATATTATTTTTGACGTGAGTGGCGAAGAAAAAAAACGTCTTAACGTCAATGATCTGATGGAAAAATTCCGCACGGTGCGCGGACAAGCGCTCGATAGCGATAAAATGTTGATGGACTAGAATCAGGACCGGCAATTGGCGCAAAAAAAAGCTCATGAAGTTGACGCATTTCTGGCTGCACCACCCAGTCTGGTCAAAATTATATTAATCTATGGACCGGATCGTGGATTGGTCAGCGAACGGGCCAAAATATTTGCCACCAAAACGGATATACCAATCGATGATCCTTTTTCCACCTTGAAGATCGATGCTGGCGAAATTGAAAATGATCCCGACCGCCTACTTGATGAAGCCAATACAATTTCGCTTTTTGGCGGCGACCGTCTCATCTGGATTAAAAATGCCGGTGCCCAAAAAGGGCTGGCACAGGCAATTAAAAATCTGATTGCCACACCGCCGGAGCATTGTTTCATCTTGATTGAAGCAGGGGATCTGAAAAAGACCGCCACCCTTCGTACAACAATTGAAACCGGCGCCGGTGCCATGGCGCTTCCCTGCTTTGCCGATGACACAAAAAGCTTGGATATGCTGATTGACACCACCCTTGACCAGTTCAAAACCAATATGTCGCTGGAAGCACGCCGTTTCCTACGAGAAAATCTGGGCGGTGACCGTCTTGCCTCACGCAATGAATTGGAAAAACTTTGTCTTTACGCCATGGGCAAAGATCAAATCACCATGGAAGATGTGCTGCAATCAACAGCCAATGTCAGCGCCATCACACAAGACGCCATTATTGATGCCATATTACTTGGCGATCTTAAGACATTCAGTGAGGATTTTGACCGGCAATTGGCCGGAGGCACGCAACTTTTCATGATCATCAGTACCGCCCAGCGCCAGTTCCAGCAATTGCTTTCGCTACGTTACAGCATGGATACGGAAAAAAAATTGCCTCATGCTGTTGTTGCATCAGCACGTCCACCAATCTTTTTCAAACGACAGAAAATCATTGAAAAAGCTCTTCTTCACTGGCCACTCGATAAAATCCATATGGCCCTTTCACGACTTCAACGTGCCACATTGGAAAGCCGCAAAACAGCTAGTCTTGCCAATGAAATTATCCGGCAGGCGCTTCTGGCGCTGGCTGTTGAAAGTGCCAAAGCGGCACGCCGCCATTAAGTTTCCACCATACCCGGCAATCAATAAACAAAAATTGCACTTGATTATTTCGTTATATAGTCTTTCTATATAGTGTAATATATAGGTGGAATGTCCCTTGAAAGCAACTTTGGCATTAAAAAACGATAGTATCGGCAAAGTCAGCCATGAACGTATCGCATTGCTGGAAGCCGTTGCACGGGAAGGATCGATATCAGCAGCGGCCCGTGCGGTTGGCTTGACCTATAAAGCGGCATGGGACGGTCTGGACGCCATGCAAAATCTTGTTTCCCAACCTCTTTTGAACAAGACATCCGGCGGGCGGCGTGGCGGCGGTGCAACCTTGACACCCGCCGGCCTGCAACTGATTGAAACTTTTCATCAGCTTGAATCAGGCCTTGCCACCATGCTGCATGATGCAGCACGCCAACTGGATGATATCGGCCTCAATTCTGCCGGTCTTCTACAAGGTTTCATGATGCGCACTTCGGCACGTAACCTTTTGGCCGGCACAATCGAGAAAATCGAAAATATAGATATATCCGCACGGGTTAAAATCCGCCTATCGGATAAAATATCCATATCGGCACATATCACCGGCAAAAGTGTCGAAAGACTTGGCCTTGTTGAAGGACGCGGCATTGCCGCACTCATCAAAGCACCTTTTATTCTCATTTCACCAGACAATATCAACCATACATCTGCAATGGAAAACCGGATAAAAGGCAAGATCATACATATCGAGCATGGCAATACGACATCAGAAATCACCATTGATATCGGTGCCGATAAAACTCTGATTGCCAGCCTTGCCACAGTAAAAGCCGATGAATTGGCGTTGACAATCGACCAATCTGTCACCGCATCTTTTGACGCCAATCACGTAATTATCGCGACTTACTAGGAGGGACACTCATGAAATTCAAACTTGCTTTAATTGCAACCGCCTTATTGGCATCATCAACATTGGCCCATGCTGCTGAAACCGTTATTGCCGTTGCTACCAATTTCACCGAACCCGTCAAGGCCATTGCCGAACAATTCAAGGAAAAAACCGGCCATACTGCAACACTTTCATTTGGCGCCACCGGCAACTTCTACAACCAGATCAAGAATGGTGCGCCATTCGATGTTTTTCTAGCAGCCGATACCCAACGCCCGACTAAAATTGTTGAAGAGGGTTACGGCATCAAAGGTACACAATTCACCTATGCCATCGGCACACTGGTCTTGTGGAGTGCAAAACCGGATGTCGTGAAAGGGCCGGAAACTTTGGCCAATACCGATATCAAACATATTTCTTTCTGTAATCCTGATGCCGCACCCTATGGTAAAGCTTCAGTCGAAACAATGGATGCCCTGAAGGTAAGCGAAGCCGTAAAGCCCAAACTAATCGAAGGCCAGAATATTTCGCAGGCTTTCCAATATGCCAAAACAGGCAATGCCGAAATCGGTTTTGTCGCACTCTCACAAGTCATCAATGAAAAAGGCGGCTCACAATGGATTATACCGCAGCAATATTATAATCCGATCAAACAAGATGCCGTCTTGCTGAAAACCGGTGAAAACAATGAAGCGGCCAAAGCTTTTATTGAGTTTCTGAAAGAGCCGGAAGCGGCAGCAATTATCAAAAAATATGGCTATGCCCTTGCTGAAAATAAGTAGAGCCTGATATTCATGTCGCTGCTTTCCGCCCAAACATGGACAGCCATTATCCTGACCGTGCAATTGGCTACGATAACCACTCTTTGTCTAATGGTTATCGGCACACCGATTGCACTGTGGCTGGCTAGATCGCGTTCACGCCTGAAAGAAATCATAGCTTCACTCATCTCTATCCCGCTGGTCTTGCCACCGACTGTGCTAGGTTTCTATCTGCTTGTCATGTTGGGGCCAAATGGTCCCGGCAGATTTATTGCACCTTTTTTCGGTATGGATAAATTTGCCTTCTCCTTCGAAGGTCTGGTCATCGGTTCAATCATCTATTCCATGCCTTTCGTTGTCCAACCGATCCGCAACGCTTTTGAAGCTATGGGCGAGCGCCCACTAGAAGTAGCGGCAACTCTGCGCGCATCCCCGTGGAAGACCTTCTGGACGGTATCTATCCCGATTGCCCGCCCCGGTCTGCTGACAGCCGCTATTTTAGGTTTTGCCCATACTGTCGGCGAATTCGGCGTTGTCCAGATGATCGGCGGCAACATACCGGGTAAGACCGCGGTCATTTCCACGACCATTATGGGCTACGTCGAAGCTGATCAGATACATGAAGCCAATATGCTGGCCGGTATTATGGTGATCTTCTCTTTCCTGATTATCCTGACAGTAACATTGCTGGAAAAATATATGCGGCGACGAATCTTATGAGTCATTTTATCGACATCCAGCTAAAAGGCATGCTTGGTCACTTTGCCATTGATACAAATTTTACAGCTCCGCTGCACGGTGTCACCGCACTTTATGGCCCATCCGGCTGCGGCAAGACCAGTATATTGCGTGCTATTGCAGGCTTGAACCGCCTATCCGGCTTCGTCAAAATCGGTAATCTGGTCTGGCAGGATAAAAAGACTTTTCTGCCTGTCTACAAACGATCTATCGGCTATGTCTTTCAAGAAGCCAGTCTTTTTCCACATCTCGATATACGTGGCAATCTCAACTATGGCACGGACAAACAACAGCGGCAAAATACACCAACTTTTGACGAGGTTGTCGATCTTCTGGGCATTGCCCATCTTGTAAACCGCACACCGCATAATCTTTCCGGCGGTGAAAGCCAACGCGTTGCAATCGGACGGGCACTACTGTCGCATCCTCGCGTCCTGTTGATGGATGAACCACTCTCTGCCCTTGATAAACAAACGCGTGAGGAAATTATGCCCTTTCTGGAGCGCTTACGCGATCAGCTACACTTACCAATTTTCTACATTACCCATGATATGGGTGAAGTCGAACGACTGGCCGATAATATCATACTGATCGAAAAAGGCCACGTTATCGCATCCGGCCCTTTGGAAAAACTACAGGCCGACCCCGCATTACCACTGGCAAAGAATCGCGAAGCCGCCGTTAGTCTGGATGCAAGAATTGAAAAGCATGATAAAAAAAGCGGCCTCTTATCCTTAAGCGTTGCCGGCACACAATTTATGGCCCCTGCCAAAATGGTTCCCCGGACCGACAAAGTCCGTTTGCGTATTGCCGCACATGAGGTTTCCATTGCCGTCGAAAAACCGCGCCCTAGCTCCATATTGAATATATTGCCCGCACATATTCTCTCCATCCATCATATTGATGATTTCGAAACACTTATCCTTCTTCGGCTTGGCACACAAAAAGGCGGGGCAGAAATTCTCGCCCGCCTTACACATTATTCATGCAAAAAACTGGGCCTTAAAAAAGGACTTAATGTTTTTGCCCAGATCAAAAGTGTGGCAATTCTCGCCCGTCAATAATGCCTGTTATTTTCTTTTTAGCACAAAGAACTGACAGCGCTTGAGCCCATGCGCCGGCAATTTTTTGCCCCCATGCCATTACCGGAGATTATTCGCCTTGACTTCAACCCCTAGACGATCACCGGATACCCAACCGGTCTCGGCCGGATTGGAAACCATTTGGACCTGATAGAGTGCACCACGATTTTGCAGTACTCTAACATCGCGCTTTTCGGCAAACTGCTTGCAGCTCTCGCCCTTTTCGTCACAAACGGGTGTCTGCGACAAGATATAACAAGCCGATGGACCGCTTGACTTACAGCTTTTATTGACATGATAATCGAATTGGCCGCCATCCATGGCACAGGCAGCCAATAAGATAGATGCCGTCAATGCAGTGACTGCCATTATAAAATATTTCATTGTAAAAAGCTTCCTCTTGATATCCAGAGAAAACCGCCATGGTATCTCTGCTGGCTTAGTAATATTCTTAAATATGATTTGAGACAATTAGCGGTGTAATAAAAACACCGCCTGCTGGCCAAAAAGATTCCACGCCTTCCAAGGCAGCTTCCATGATACCCGCTGGCCATTACGATTAAGTGCAACCGCATCCTCGACTGTCGCGCCAACCTCTTTGACCATATCAACAAAATCCTCGATGGTACAAAAATGGATATTAGGCGTATCATACCAGCTATAAGGCAGCTCTTTGGTTACCGGCATACGCCCGCGGAAAAGAAGATGGGCACGCGCACGCCAATAACCAAAATTGGGAATCGAAATAATCGCCCGCTCACCGATACGTAAAAGCTGTTCAAGCACCTGTTTGGGATTAAGCGTTGCCTGCAAGGTCTGTGAGAGGATGACATAATCGAAACTTGAATCGGGATAATAGACAAGATCACTATCGGCATTACCTTGTAAAACAGAAAGGCCCTTAGCAAGACAAAGATCAACACCCTGTTGGGAAAGTTCTACACCACGCCCATCTACCTTAAGACGCGTTTGCAGAAGATCCAGCAAAGTGCCATCGCCACACCCGACATCAAGCACCTTTGATTGCGGTTTGATAAAAGAAGCAATGACCTCGAAATCGGTGCGTGTTGCCAAATGTGTTGTCGACTTCATTATATCCGCCATAACCTAGACCTCCAACCCACGTGCACGGGCTGCAGAACTCAAAAAACCCTGCATGGCCGAGAACATGACCGGTTCATCAAGAAGAAAAGCGTCATGGCCCTTATCGGTCTCGATCTCGACAAAAGAAACAGAAGCGCCTGCCGCATTCAACGCATGAACAAAGCTACGACATTGCGCTGTTGTAAACAGCCAGTCACTCGAAAATGACGCCACAAAAAAACGCGTTTTTGTACCTTTAAAAGCATTGGCAAGCTGACCGCCATTTTCCGCTTCCATATCAAAATAATCCATTGCACGGGTCAAATAGAGATAGGAATTGGCATCAAAACGCTCGACAAAAGTCATACCCTGATGGCGCAAATAGCTCTCAATCTGGAAATCGGCATCAAAACCGAAAGTAATTTCATCGCGATTTTGCAAATTCCGACCAAATTTCCGATGAAGCGCCGCTTCGGACAGATAAGTGACATGGGCGGTCATACGCGCAACAGCCAACCCTTTTTTCGGCTTGGTTCCCTTTTCAAGATAACGGCCATTATGCCAGTCCGGATCAGCCATAACCGCTTGACGGCCGATTTCGCCAAAAGCGATATTCTGGGCAGAATGTCGTGCACCTGTTGCAAGCAAAACACTGGAAAATACCCGTTCCTTATAGGCAGAAGCCCATTGTAGCGCCTGCATGCCGCCCATTGAACCGCCGATAACACAAAATAACGTATCGATACCAAGATAATCGATCAACATCGCCTGCGCGCGCACCATATCACCAATGGTAACAACGGGAAAATCAAGCGCATAAGGCTTTTTGGTTTCAGGATTGATGGATGCGGGTCCGGTCGAGCCCAAACATCCGCCCAAAACATTGGAGCAGACAACATAATAATGATTCGTATCAATCATTTTGCCCGGACCAACCAGATTTTCCCACCAACCCGGCTTGCCCGTCACCGGATGATTATTGGCAACGTGTTGATCGGCCGTAAGGGCATGGCAAATCAAGATTGCATTGCTTTTGTCCGCATTCAGCTTTCCATAATCCTGATAGGCAATCTGAAAGGGTGAAAGCACAACCCCGCTATCAAGTGTCAGCGGCCTATCCTTGCCGAATAACGCGACCTTGCTATCAGGCATCGATGCCTGTGTCTTTTTAACTTTTGTCTTGGTATCAGCGCTTGGTTTCATGCGCTTTGTTGCACTATTTCTAATCGTATTCATTTCGGTTGCACCGGCTGGAAAAAGGAACTTTAGCTATGACCGCTTCATGCCAAATGTCAAGATTTTCTCTCGACTTCTATGCCCTGCAGGTTTATTGGCTTGAACACAACCCAAATAAAAGCGGATACAAGACCGATGACAAACACAAAGCCCAATAATCGCCCTCAACCAAAACCCGGCATTATGGACATTGCTACCTATGTACCCGGTTCAAGCAAGGCGCCAACAACCAAAAAAATCTATAAATTGTCATCCAATGAAACACCCCTCGGTCCGTCACCAAGCGCTATAGAGGCCTATCGTCAGGCCGCAGGCCATCTTGAAATCTATCCAGATGGTCAAGCCCTTCAACTGCGCCAGACAATTAGCGATGTTACCGGTCTTCCCATCAATAATCTGATCATCGGCAATGGATCGGACGAACTTTTAGGTCTTATGGCGCAAACCTATCTTGCACCAGGTGACGAAGGTATTATGACAGCACATGGTTTCAGCGTCTATCATATCGAAATTCTGGGCGCCGGTGCCAAACCGGTTATTGTCGAAGAAAAAGATTGCCGCATTGATGTAGATGCTATTCTGGATGCGCTGACAGAGCACACAAAAATTGTCTTTATCGCCAATCCGGGCAACCCGACCGGCACCTATTTGAATAAAGACGAAATCAAACGGCTGCATCAAGGGCTGCCGGCCCATGTCATGTTGGTACTTGACGGTGCCTATGCCGAATATTGTACAGAAGATGATTTCGAAGCTGGAACGGCCCTTGTTGCCGCCAATGAAAATGTCGTCATGACACGTACTTTTTCTAAAATTTACGGACTTGCAGGTTTGCGAATCGGTTGGATGTATGCGCCTGTCCATGTCATTGAAGCCGTCAACCGGACACGTCCGCCTTTCAATTCGAGTGCAGCGGCACAAGCTGCCGGAAGCGCCGCAATCCGTGACCGCACATTTTTGAACAAAGCCATTGCCCATAATACCAAATGGCGGCAATGGCTCAGTGATGAAATCCGCAAACTTGGCCTTGATGTCACGCCGTCATCAGCCAATTTTATTCTCATCCATTTTCCTGCCGACAAAGATCAATCTGCAGCACTTGCTGATGATTATCTCAAGGCTCAAGGCTATATTTTGCGCCGCGTTGCGGGATACGGTTTCCCCAACGCGTTGCGCCTTTCTATTGGAACCGAAGAAGCCAATCGCGGCGTAGTCGCCGCCCTGAAAGATTTTTTGAAGTAGAGAAAAATGTCCAATATCAAATTTGAAAAAATAGCCTTGATAGGCATCGGTCTAATCGGTTCATCTTTAGCCCGAATTATCAAGCGTGAAAAACTTGGCACCCATGTTACTATCGCCACCCGTTCTGAAAAAACACTCGCCCGTGCACGTGAATTGGAGCTTGGCGACAGCTACACAACAAGCAATGCACAAGCGGTTGAAGATGCCGATCTTGTCATTGTGTCCGTGCCGGTTGGCGCCTCTGCAACCGTTGCAAAAGATATTTCCAACGCCTTGAAAAAAGGGGCTATCGTTACTGATGTCGGCTCAACAAAAAGTTCGGTCATAGCACAAATGGCGCCTGAATTGCCTGATCATGTCCATTTCATTGCCGGTCATCCGCTTGCCGGCACGGAATATTCAGGACCCGACGCTGGTTTTGCCGAGCTCTTCACCAATCGCTGGTGCATATTGACACCCCAACCCGGTGCCGATAGCGAAGCACTATCAAAGCTTACGCAATTCTGGGAAGCTTGCGGTTCACGAGTCGACCGGATGGATCCAGAACATCATGATCTGGTTCTGGCCATTGTTTCACATGTACCACATCTGATCGCCTATAACATTGTCGGTACAGCCAGTGACCTGGAAAAAGTCACCCATTCGGAAGTCATTGCCTATTCAGCTTCAGGCTTTCGCGATTTTACCCGTCTGGCTGCTTCCGACCCGACCATGTGGCGCGATATCTGCCTACATAACAAAGATGCCATTCTGGAAATGCTCAGCCGTTTTTCCGAAGATCTGGCTTCCTTGCAGCGTCTAATCCGCTGGGGTGATGGGGATGCATTATTCGATCTCTTTACCCGCACCCGTGCTGTGCGACGCGGCATTATCGAAGCTGGTCAAGAAGTTGATGCCCCTGATTTTGGCCGTCAGGTTGCGCAAAAACACCCTGAAGAAAAATAAAATAGAACCGCCGGACATTATGCATCCGGCGGAATTTCTTCACTATAAATAACCATGTAATAGCCGCTTTCGTGCGCTTGCCTAAGAGCTTCCTGTTTGACAGGATCATCCGGTACATATGTGTAATCCAATGGTTTTTCCCGCAGTATATCCACCGGATACCAACCATTTTCGCGACTTTTTATAATCGCCAACTGCCGTGCGGCTTCTATGGTTTCAGCGCGCGCCAATATAAGTAGAGGATGGCGGCTACCCAACCGGTATATATCCGATTCCTGTGCAATACCTTGCGCAAGAAAGACATAAATTTTTTGTTGCAATGTTTCCATAATCCAACAATCAAACCGGTGGAATATTACCAGCCCTGATAAAGCCAAACCGTATCTCACCATGGACAATATTCAAACCGATTACCGGCAGCCCCTGACTATTTCTAGGCATTGAATTCAAAGCAAAAATATAGGTTTTTATATTTTCTGCCTGATCGGGAAAGAACATCTGGATATTGCGCATCAACGCACTGCTATCTTCGATAGCAAGCTCCAGCTTAGCATCCAGATAGCCGTCATAGGAAAAAGAATATGTACCGGAAAGATTGATGCCACCACCGGATTGAAAAGCCAGTCTAATTTTATCAATACCACCCTTTTTGCCACGCAACCATGCCAAATCATCGCCAGACAGACCTTTGGTCGGCAATACAGCACCCATATTATCCATGGACATCTCGATATTGCCATCAATAAGTGGCAGAAAATGCTGTTGCCCTTCTATGTTAACCGGCACCTTAAGGCCATCAAAAGATGAACGAAGGTGCATGTCCTTTTGCAGCCCGACGACATCGAAACGGAAAAATTCGCCTTCAACCAAAGGTACCATCGAACCAGAGTCGGCTTTTGCACCAATCAAAAAATTCTCGACGAAAAGATCAAGACTATTAGGCAAAGATCCCGCAATATCGGTCTCTAACCGGACAGACTTCCATCGTCCCGTCAGCGGTACAAAATCAGGCAGATCAAGAGTAAAGGGGCTATCAAGCTGGACCTCAAGCCAATGCGGCGCATAAATCGGCGCTTCAACTGCCAGCCCACCGCTGGAAAAGGCCACACCGTCTTTTGGGTCACGCAAACTGAAATCACCGCAACTGATACCAACACGCAAAGGAAAACCGCTTTTGCGCATATTTTCACAATAAACAGCAATGCCCTTTTGGTCTGCCTCATCAACAGCCTCTATGACTTTTTTTTGTACTTTCTCGCCGATCAGGTACCAAGCACCCGCATAAAGCACAACAAGGATAATAACCGCCATCACACTGATGAGTCGAATCCGATGACATTTAGCGGCTTTGCTACGAAAAGGGCTTTCACTTGACGGCATGGCGTTGATCTTTGTATCCCTTGGCTAAAGTGTTTCCATTATAGTAGGAATGATATGGGCGATTTTTGGGTTTTTGGCTATGGGTCTTTGATGTGGAACCCTAACTTTTCCCACGATGATGTGCAACCGGCCCATCTTTATGGCTATCATCGTGCTTTATGTATCCATTCTTTCCATCACCGAGGAACAGAAAAAAATCCGGGGCTGGTCCTAGGGTTGGATCGTGGCGGCTCCTGTCAGGGCCTTGCCTTTCATGTATCCGTTGCCGATTCTGATAAAACCTATGCCTATTTATTGGAACGCGAACAGCCCAACGGCGTCTATGAAGAAAAATACCTCACCACTTATCTCGGCAATGGAAAAAAAGTCAAAGCTCTGGCCTTTGTTGCAGATCGCCACCATAACCAATATGCTGGCAAACAGGATATTGCCACCATGACCCGAATTGTTGCAAAGGCAAGCGGTCTTTCCGGCCCCAATTGTGACTATGTCCTCAACACTGTCATGCAACTGAGACAAATGAAAATTCACGATAAAAATCTTGAAAGCATCGCCAAGAAATTGAAATCCTAATATTGGCCACAAACAAATCAGCCCTGCTGGATAAAAATTTTCTCCAAAAACCGAATAAGCCACTGACGCAAAGGGGCATCATAAATAAAACGACCATCTAAATGTGCTTGCGGTGCCTGTGCACCCTTCATGGTCGCCAAGGTTTGCGCACCATGCACCGTCCAACGTTGCATCATCACCCGGGTCAACTCGGCATGAAACTGCACACCCCATGCCTGTTCACCATAACAGAAAGCCTGAATGGGATAGGCATCACTTTTTGCCAATATACGCGCCGATGACGGTAAATCATATATGCCTTCCCGATGGAAATGATAAACCATATCCGGCCAGTCCATGACTTTTTGACCTTCCGCTGTTGCTGAAATCGGATACCATCCCATCTCGACCGCGCCATCGACACGAGGGGCAACCCGGCCGCCAATCTGGGTGGCCAGCATCTGCGCACCAAGGCATATTCCTAAAAAAGGTTTTTTTTCACGCAACGGCACAGCAATCCAGTCCGCTTCCTGTTGAATAAAAGGACTTGAATCATTGGCACTCATCGGCCCACCAAAAATAATAGCACCCGCATGATTATCCATAGTCGATGGCAACCTATCGCCTATAACAGGCCGTCTGATATCAAGCGTAAAACCGGCCTGCTGAAGCAACTGGCCAACTCGCCCTGCACTCGACGTTGTCTGGTGCAGAACCACTAAAATTTTGCGGGAATTGCCGCCATGTTCAATAATTGTAGCGATTTGTTGCATTATGCTATTTTTTATTATGCGGACTGGTCTTTCTCATGGCAATATTTTGCTGCCGCCATTTCTTGTTGCTGTATCCGATCCGAATCATCAACACCAATCAATTCTGCGATACGCCACACAAGATTTTCTTCCAATTCGTAAACTGTACCATCAGCATAAGCAATATCCCAAAGTAAGCCGATAAAACCGATTCGTTCTTCGTCACTCAATTCATATTTGAGAATACGGCAATACGTCAAAACATCATCTGTCTCATCAAATGCCTTTTCCCCAGCCTCAATCATCGCTTTTAAAGCTGCAGCATCAATCGAGTATTTTTGTTGTAATAATTTTGCCAGCATATGTCGCTCGACCGACTTGTCCTCGCCGTCGGCTGCCACAATCTGGAACATCAAAGCTACAGCCGCGATCCTTGGATCATCTTTTGCAAATTTGATCTTTTCCTGCCCTATGCCGGGTATCCAGCCTACCAGACGTTGAAACACGACCCCTCCCTTATCAGCCAACTAACGGGATGATTTGCCAACACCGGGATCATCAACATTGATCCGGGTTGTATCTTGCGGGGAGATATCACTATCATCAACAACACCATCAAGAACAAGCGGTGGTTCATCAACAATTTTCGGCTGAGCCTCTTCGTTTTTTGAACGGCGCGATACCGTTTTCTTTTTCGTTGCAGATTGAACCACTTCTGTAATAACAGCCGGTTTTTCGGGTATAACCAGATCATCCTGATCCAAAACCGGTCCAAGATGACGTGTCGGTACTTTCCACTCTACACCATCCAACCGGCCTGATAATGGCGATACCGGCGCCCAGTTTTCCAATATCAATCCATCCGCCATCCAAACCGGATCACGTTCGGCCCGTACAGCCCTTTGTAACCATTGGCGCACCCGCCCCTGATCACCACTGGACGCCTCTTCAATATCGGCAAGCAGCAAAAAAACACTTTCACGCGGCTGGTTCTTTACAGCCTTCTCAGCACATTCTTGTGCCAACGCAAACTCACCAGTTTCCAATGCTTGACGCGCAACCAGCATCAAAGATTCAAAATGGGTCGGATTGGCTTTCGCCAAAGTTTGTGCCCGCTTCAACCGTTCAACTGAAGACTGGCCCGATACCGCATTCACATAAGTCGCTCCCAAATCGGGATGCGGATATTTTTTCCACATTGCTTCAATAAGCTTGGAGCCTTTGCGTAATTCTTGCAGCCGGAATAATATATCAGCAGCAACATTGGCAGCCGGTATAAAATCGGCAGCCAGCTTATGCGCTTTCAAAGCAGCCTGACACGCTTCATTAGGATTATTTTCAAAAATATCCATTGCCTGTCCAGTCAACAAAACTGCACGACGGCGCGAAAGCTTATCAGAGCCGCGTTGTATACGCGGCATCGCTTTTTCCATACGATCAAAAAGCTGTACAGCCTGTTGCCACTCACCTTCCACACCCATACGGTCAATAACGGCACGATTGGCCCATTTGACACCCGGAGAAATAAGAATGGCTTCCTGCGCATATTGATTGGCAGCATCAAAAGCACCACTTTTCACCGCTTCATGATAAAGACCAGAAAGACCAAGCAATTTTGTCTTTTCATGTTGGCGCAAACGCTCATAGACGGCAATAGCAGATGCATAATCCTGATCCAATAAATAGGTTTGCGCTTCCAGATAAAGTGTCAGCGGCTCACGATCATCGGACAAAAGACGGTCAACTTTTTTATTCAGCCGACGGGCACTGGCAACATCGCCAGCCAATACAGCAATCAACCCCTGACTCAGCGCTTCACGACCTTTCTCTTCACGATGATAATGATACCGGCGCATCAATGCAGAGGGTGAGGTAAATACAATCCGTACCAGCCATAAAACCAGCCACAACACCACCAATGCGACAAGAGCGGCACTGATAAGAACCAAAACCGATGTTGTATAACGCATATCCCCAAAAGTCAGGACAACATCACCGGGATTACTGGCAAGCCAAGCGAAACCCGATCCCAAAACAGCAACAGCGAGAATGTAAAGAAGTACGCGAATCATTCCTGGCCCTTTACGTTTTGGGTTTTATCTTGAGGCGTCAAAGCCATGGCAATAATTTTAGATAAAACCATATCGGCATTTTGACGGGCCCTGATTTTTTCAATCATATCTTTTGAAACCGCTTTGGCGTTATCCGGTAATTGCTCCCATTCACTCAAGACTTTGGTATAGTCACCGCTATTGAGTGCAACTTCCATACGTGCAGCAATGGCCGATGGCGTATTACCTTCAACATTTCCAACCGGACGGCTTGTCACGATATTCTTGGCACTTGCCCATAATCTCTCGCCATATCCTGCCTGTGCATCAGGCTTATTTTCAGTAGCGGCAATCGCATCGGCCACTTTCGAAAAAGCTGCGCTCAATGCAACCTGATTGGCAAGTCCCTCTTTAGTATAAGGAGCCAAGGCATCCAGAGAAAGCGTATCGGGTGCAATAGTTGAAAATGTCTGAAACTCATTGTCAAAGGAGCCACCGCGATCGACCGCATCTTTCAATGCATGAGCCGCCATTAACAGAGCCAATTCTTTTCCCTGCAGCGGATTTGCAAATTTTTCCGGCATTTCTTCCACTGTTTTAGCAAGTGCCGAAAGCCTGTTATCAAGCTGAACAGTCGCAGCCATTGCCTGATCAGCATGCTGATTGACCTGATCAATACGCTGCAGAGCAGCATTCGCCCGGGCAAGCTGTTCTTCAAAAGTTGAGAAACGGGCCGTCAACGCCTGTATAGCCTCCGGATTACCGGATTGGGCAGAAATACCATCAATAGCCGTTTGCAACTGGCTGACCGAAGACTGCAAGGCATTAAACCGCTCGCTATTTTCACTGGCTGAATGGTCAACCGCCGTATTTTCCACATTCAGTCGCTCCAGTGCCTGCTGTAACGCGGTTTTCAATGAAGCGGTCTCATGCTCATTAGCAGCAAGTGCTTGTTGAAGTGATGCCACTTCCTCCTTGAAGGCTGCAATCTGCTGACCGGCATTTTGATTTGAAACAGGAGCCGTAGATGACATCAAGCCCGAATAATGTATTCCACCGGCGACAATCGCCACGACCAGACCGCCAACAAGACCAGCAATCCAAGGTGAACCGCCGCGCGTCATTGATGATGCCGATGGCGGCGCCATCTTTTCAGCTTTGGATGCCGCAGCAGCAGATTCTTTGGATGTATTCTGACTTTGTTTATCTGTACGCGTCATTGTCTCACTTCCGACTTTTGATTTATCCATAGCAATCGGTTCAGCATCATGGGCAGGCTTGACCGGCTCATGTTCGATCACCAGCGGCTTTCGTGTACTTGACGAATAACGTTTCTTCGACTCTTTCAACAGACAATCCTCACATAAGACAAAACAGTCCATCCTCTATAATGTAGCAGATACATTACTCAGGTGAAGGAATTGTTTAAATAAAAATAAAACAAAAATTTTACCGTGAAATGGATGATAACAATACAAGCGCAGATTCTTCATCAGGCGTCGCACTGACAAAAGCGCTTGAACGCACATCCTGTGGCAACTGATCGGCTATACGCTGTGACAAACAGATGAACTTCATGGATGAACGATACTGCATATCGATTACATTAATCATCTGTGCGGCATAACCTGAATAGACAAGACAAAAATCAATCTGTTGTGACAGATTGATCAAAACATCTTCATCCAAAGAACAAGAACGCGTATCATAGACTTCGATCATGGTAAGCTGGTGGCCCTGCTGCGGCAGACAACGCGATAGAGTATCACGCCGCAATCTACCAGCAAGATATAAAAAATGCTGTGGCAGCAGCACTGCCGTTTTGTCAACCAGATCAGCCGCTGTCGGCAAATGGCATAAAACGGTCTCCATCCCTTTTTCAACAGCAGTCTGTGCCGTTTTCAAGCCAACACAATAGAGAGGCAAACTACGGATATGTTCAAATAATGCATCCGTCATATGTAAAAAAACCGCACTGCTTGTAGCAATCACCGCATCAACCTTGGCAAACGGTTTTTCAACCGGCAGGGCCACAGTTTCTGTTAATGGCAATATAACCGGCAAAAAACCTAAAATGCGCAATTTTTGTGCCGTTGCATCAGCCATGGGTTCCGGCCGTGTAACCAATACTGTTTTGGGCTTACCAACTATCAAAGAAACCTTCCCCTGCCTGCTTTCGTAAATAAAGCGCTGCTTCATGACCCATTTCTTTTGCATCTGCCAAAGAGCCAGACTGTTTTATTTCATAAAAAACATCACCATCAGGATTCAAAATAATACCATGAAAATGGAGCTTCTCTCCATCAATTGTAGCATAGGCACCAAGCGGTGTCCGGCATGATCCATCAAGACTTGCTAGAAATGAACGTTCACAGGCCAATGCAATTTCGGTATCACGGTCCCTAATCGGCGCAAGCAACGCATCAATCCGCGCATCATCCATGCGTGTTTCAATAGCAATGGCACCTTGTCCCGGTGCCGGAACAAAGTTTTCTACCGCCATAATTTCACTGATCACCGATGTCAGCCCCATACGATTAAGACCTGCCATTGCTAAAAAAGTACCATCAACATCACCGTTCTGGACTTTTTTCAAACGCGTATCGACATTGCCGCGCAACAATGCCGTTTGCAAATCAGGACGCAATTTCTTAACCAATGCCTGACGACGCAAACCAGCCGTTCCAATAACCGCTCCATGCGGTAATTCAGCAAAACTTTTTACATGGGCACCAATAAATGCATCACGTGCATCTTCACGGGCCGGAAATGCCGATAAATGCAGCCTATCCGGCAGTTTTGTCGGCATATCCTTTGTTGAATGGACGGCAATATCAATCACACCATCGACCAAAGCCGCCTCGATTTCCTGGGTAAACAATCCTTTTCCACCCACTTCCGAAAGTGCAATTGTCTGAATACGGTCACCAGTTGTCACTATGGTTTCAACCGTCACAGCATCCTGTGGCAGATTATGGGCATCAATCAGTTTTTTACGGACCTCATGGGCCATGATAAGTGCAAGCTGGCTACCGCGAGAGCCTATTTTAATAGAAGGTATTTGCATTATGATACTTCCATGCTACCGATTTCGAATGTTTTAAAAAAGAGGTCTAACCTGAAATGCGCGTCTTGGGAATAGAAACAAGTTGCGATGAAACTGCCGCTGCTATTGTCGAGCGCGATGCAGCCGGAAAAGGCCACATCCTTTCCAATATTGTCTGGAGTCAGATTGACGACCACGCACCTTATGGCGGCGTTGTACCGGAAATTGCAGCACGCGCCCATGTCGAAATTCTTGACGGTCTGATCAAACAGGCACTTGAAGAAGCCGATACATCGCTTGAAAAGATAGATGTAATTGCCGCTACGGCCGGACCGGGATTGGTCGGAGGACTGATTGTCGGCCTTGTCAGCGCCAAGACATTGGCTTTGGCCGCCCATAAACCCTTCATCGGAATCAACCATCTTGAAGGCCACGCTTTAACTGCACGCTTGACCGACAATCTTGCCTTTCCCTATCTTTTATTGCTGGTATCGGGCGGCCATACACAAATCATTGCGGTCAAAGGACTCGGCCAATATGAACGCTATGCAACAACCATTGACGATGCCTTGGGAGAAGCTTTCGACAAAACGGCTAAATTACTGGGTCTACCTTATCCCGGTGGCCCTGCTGTTGAAAAAGAGGCCCTGCAAGGTGATGCCAACCGCTTTGAACTTCCGCGCCCGCTCAAAGGAGAAAAGCGACTTGATTTTTCCTTTTCCGGTCTCAAGACTGCTGTGCGCCAAACCGCAACAGCACAAGCACCTTTAAGCGATCAGGATGTCAAAAATCTTTGTGCATCCTTTCAGGCTGCCGTAACAGATACACTATATGAACGCGTGCAACGCTCCTTATTAAAGTTTAAAGAACAGTTCCCCAAACTTGATCATGCAGCACTGGTTGTGGCCGGGGGCGTTGCTGCCAATAAGGCAATCCGCCAAATATTGGAAACCTTATGCGAAACCCACAATTTCCGTTTTATTGCACCACCTATGGCGCTTTGTACCGATAATGCAGCCATGATCGCCTGGGCCGGTGCCGAACATGCCGCCCTTAACAAACAGGACGATTTTAATCTCGCTGCACGTTCACGCTGGCCATTGGACGAAAAATCTGCTCCAATCATCGGTGCCGGACGGCGTGGTGCGAAAGCTTGAGGAAACTATCATGGTAAAAAAAATAGCAGTCATAGGAGCAGGAGCATGGGGCAGTGCCTTGGCCAGTATGAGTGCTGCTCTCGGCCATCATGTCCATCTTTACGGCCGCGATGAAGCCACCATTGACATGATTCGCACACAGAACGAAAATCCTCGCTATCTACCCGGCATAAAATTGCATAAAAATATCGTTGCAACGACCGATATGGCCAAAGCCCTTGATCAAGCCGAGCGGATATTACTCGTCATTCCCGCACAGACACTTGGCAAGGCGCTGGCTGAATTCGCCCCGCTGATCCCGACATCATCCGCCGTCATCTTATGCTCAAAAGGAATCGAACAAAGTAGCGGCAATTTCATGTCGGAAATTGCAACCAAACATCTTAAAAAGCAGCAGATCGCCGCGCTTTCCGGCCCCAGCTTTGCCGATGATGTGGCACGCGGATTGCCAACAGCTGTTACAATTGCGGCCAATGACAGAACTTTTGCCCATCAACTGGCGCATGAATTTTCCGGTCCACGTTTTCGCTGTTATGCAAGTGACGACATCATCGGGGTAGAAATAGGCGGCGCACTTAAAAATGTTCTGGCGCTGGCTGCTGGCGCAACACGCGGGTGCAAGCTTGGTGCCAGTGCTGAAGCAGCCCTTGTCACCCGCGGCTTTGCTGAATTGCGCCGTATCGCTTCAACCTTAGGCGCCAAGGCTGAAACCTTGACAGGCCTTTCGGTCTTGGGTGACCTAATACTGACATGTTCCTCGCCACAGTCACGTAATTTTTCTTACGGTATGGCGCTTGGTGAAGGACGGTCAACAAACGGTTTACGGCTAGCCGAAGGTGTAGCCACTGCACCAATTGCAGCTAAAATCTGTTCTGAAAAAAATATTGATGCACCCATTATTAGCGCTATTGCCAACCTTCTTGAAGGCAAAATTTCTATTGATGATGCCATAAACGGCCTTATCAATCGCCCCTTGAAATACGAAGATTGAAAGGATCAATCCATGCTGTTTGCTATTCTTTGTGAAGATAAAAAGGACCATTTACAAACACGTCTTGATACCCGCCCTGTCCATCTTGATTATCTCAAGGGCCTTGGCAAGACACTTAAATTCGCTGGCCCGTTTCTTGATGATAACGGCAAGCCTTGTGGAACACTGCTGGTTGTTGAAGCTGACAACAAAGAGGCGGCTGAAAAAATTGGTAATGGCGATCCTTATGCAAAGGCCGGGCTATTTGCCAGTGTCAGTGTGCGCGCATGGAACTGGACCATCAATAATCCAGAGGCATAAAATGGCATATTGGCTTTTTAAATCCGAACCTTTCAAATTTTCCTGGGACATGCTCAAGGCTAAAGGCGACAAGGGCGAAGAATGGGATGGCGTACGCAACTATCAGGCACGTAATAATATGCGCGCCATGAAAATTGGAGACAAAGGCTTTTTCTATCATTCCAATGAAGGACTTTGCGTTGTCGGTATTGCCGAAGTCTGTGCCTTGGCACATCCCGATTCAACCAGTGACGATCCACGTTGGGAATGCGTCGATATTAAAGCGGTTTGCGATATGCCTACACCGGTCACATTGAGTGCCGTCAAAGCCAATCCAAAACTGGCCAATATGTCGCTTGTCACATCCATGCGGCTTTCCGTACAACCGGTACGCCCCGATGAATGGGCAGAAGTCTGCCGTATGGGCAATCTGGATCAAAAATATTGACAGATCATTCTGCCTTTATTGCACGCCATACCCATCCACAAGAAGTGGACGGTGTACCTGAAATCCGTCTTTATCAGGCCCATGAAACAAATGAATTATGGCATCTGACACAAGCAGAACTTGATCATTATAATCTGCAACCGCCGTTCTGGGCCTTCCCATGGGCGGGTGGGCAGGCACTTGCCCGTTATATTCTGGATCAGCCATCAACCGTTCAAGGTAAAAGAGTACTGGATTTTGCCTCTGGTTCGGGGCTTGTCGCCATTGCCGCAATGAAAGCCGGCGCCCATCTGGTTGAGGCAGTCGATATTGATCCTTTTGCCGTCTGTGCCATATCTATGAATGCGCAACTCAACGCCGTCGATCTCAATATTCTTGCCGACAATCTCGTTGGTATAAATAAAGAATGGGATATCCTGCTGGCCGGTGATGTTTTTTATGACCGCCTCATGGCGGAAAAAATTACACCATGGTTTGAAACACTCGCACAAAAGAACATCGATATTTTGATCGGTGATCCCGGCCGCACCTATCTTCCCGATAGAAAAATGATCCGCTGCGCCGATTATCATATCCACGTTTCTGCAGCCCTCGAAGATTGTAACATTAAAAAAGTTACAATCTGGAAATTTCCACCAGCCGCAACATCATAATACTAACCGAGCACAACCATCTTCGTCTCTGCCGAAAGAAAAGGCAGGATGCGCAACATATCACGCCGTGACAAAGCCACACAGCCTTGCGTTGGCGCATAATCATCATGGGCAAGATGGAAAAAAATAGCACTGCCAGCACGCTGGCGGCGTGGCACAATATTCCAATTCATCACGATACAAATATCATAGACATCATCATGGCGCAAAAGCCGTTCCGCACTCTTATGATAAGGCAGTTTGACAGGGCGGTTATAATTGGCATCAAATATACTATCACACCAGCCATCATTTTTACGGCTTGGCAGAATAGAAAGCGCTGACATCGGCACCGGTTTACAAGTAGGCTTGCGATAGCCATAAAGTAAAGCCATTGTACCAATCGGTGTTGCGCCATCGCCCTCGCGTTTTTTTGATGTAAGGCCCGAGCGGCCTAACGCACATGGTAGACGTAGCGGCCCTACAGCCAATATGCCGCGTGAAATTCCCAAAACACTCCGACGCACAGCTAGGATTGTAACAAGTTTCCGCTTTCTTTTTATAGGTGGGCAATGATAAAGAACTTGCATAAGCGATATTTTCACGAAAAGATGTCGTTATATATTCCAGCGTAGAACTCTAGGGGCAGACCCCTTCAGTTGCAATGAGGTTTTAAATGAATAGCCGTACTATTTTGATTGTAGACGATGATAATGATCTGCGTTCCATTCTGGTCGAACAGTTACAGATGCATGAAGAGTTCAACGTTTTACAAGAAATGACGGCAGTAAGCGGCGTTGAATCGGCACGTAAAAACAATGTCGATCTGGTTATTATGGATGTCGGTCTGCCCGATATGGATGGACGTGAAGCTGTCAAGACATTACGTGAAAATGGTTTTCGTGCACCTATCATCATGCTGACTGGTCATGACACGGATTCCGATACAATTTTAGGATTATCGGCCGGTGCAAATGACTATGTGACAAAGCCGTTCCGCTTTGCTGTTCTTCTTGCCCGTATCCGTGCCCAACTGCGCCAACACGAACAAAGCGAAGATGCAACTTTCCAGGTTGGTTTTTACACATTCAAACCCGGACAAAAGCTATTGATTGATGAAAAAGGTTCTAAAATCCGTTTAACGGAAAAAGAAGCCGCCATTATCAAATATCTCTATCGAGCCGGTGACAAAGTAATCAATCGTGACACATTGCTTGAAGAGGTATGGGGTTATAATTCCGGTGTGACAACACATACATTGGAAACCCATGTGTATCGCTTGCGCCAAAAAATTGAAAAAGATCCATCCAATGCCCAAATCCTCGTCACGGATAGCGGCGGTTACAAGCTTAATCCGTAAAATTGTATGGAAAGCGCTTCACAGCATGATTAAATTGTTCTAGGCTTACCCCACCATTATAGGGGTAAGCATGTCTATTGATAACGATATCAATGTGCTGGGAAAGCTTGATATTTTCCGTTCGCTTGATTACGAGCAATTGCGTATCCTTGCTTTCGGCGCGGAACGCCGTGCCTATATTAAAGACCAACTGATTTTCAATGAATGCGACAATGCCGATTGTGCATTCCTTGTATTGGCCGGACAAGTCGATTTATATCGGCATCGCGGCAATAGCATGCAATACATCCAATCGGTCGAACCGGGAAGCCTGATCGGAGAATTAGCCTTGCTTGCCCAAACTACGCGACCGGTTTCAGCCTATTCAGTCAATCATGCAACATTGCTACGTATCAGCCGATCATCTTTCCAGCGCCTATTAGAAGAATTTCCTAAAACAGCAGAAAATTTGATTGAGTATGTACAAAGCACGCTTCACCAGCTGGTAGAAGATATCAGTCGTCTCGCGCCCGAGGCCGGGAATACTCATAAGTAAAGCGTCCGCGCTGAGTTGTCGGCTGCGCACTGAGCGCCGGAACAAACACCCGACGTGACTGGCGTTGATTAACCACAACCCCCTGATAGAGCCGCTTTTGTGCTTCAACAATAATCACCCCCCCGAAATAGGGGAAAAAACGTGCTGCAATATGTCCGTATAATGAAGCGATAATACGAGGAAACCACTTGGGTGACGGTGAATAATAAAGACTGCTGGATGACGCCTGAATAATAAAATTTGCACGATGCAACAATTGCTGCAATTGCCCACCGCTATAAGGCTCACCAAAACCGAAAGGTGTATTTTCATAACGCGCCCATAAACCGCGCCGATTTGGCACCACCAGAACAAGCCGCCCATTCGGTGCAAGAACACGCCACATTTCTTTCAACATTTCTTCGGCATTTTCGGCAAACTCCAATGAATGGACCAATAAAATCCGGTCTACCGATGAATCAGGCAATGGTAGCTCTTCTTCAAAAACAAGAGCGGTGGAAACAGCATCCATACTTGGCCAGACGACAGCACCCTGACGGGCCGGCATCAGGGCAATGGCACGTTCAGCCCTGTCTTTGAAACAATCCAAAAAAGGAAGCGTAAAACCCAGCCCCACCAAACGCTCTTCCGGCAAGGTCGGCCAGTGACGCTCCAATGCACTTAGTAATGTTGCCAAAGTACGCTTGCCTAAAGGCGAAGCATAAAAAGCCCGTAATGCAATCACGTCAATCTGCATGATAGAACCTGTACAGAAAGGCGGACTTGCTCATAATACTTTATTGCCAGCACCCAAGCTGCTTGCCACGCAGATTATGAGCGTCAATATTGACCAAAGCACGCTGATCTTCTTTCATCATATAATAGCGTGAACGACTTTTTATATCAATTTTTTCCCAACCAGCGCATTCAGTCGGCATTTCGACTTTTTGCGTTACGAGTTTTTCACTCCACGCCGTAGCAGTCGCCTTAGCACTGCAGCCAGATGCAAGACCAAGCAACGGTATCGCAACCGATAAGCCTGTATAACGTATCAATTTAGTCATCATTGCTCGCGCCCCTAACCGGTTCCTTCTGCCCGTCCTGTATCAATCAGACCCACTCTAATTTCCCTACTTATCAAATAGTTCTTCGACTGGAAAATCATTACTTAATATAAGGTTAAAATCCGACCGTCTTATGGCGTGGTATTTTTTTTCTTGAATATTGCTATTAATAGTTTTTTTTTGCATCTAGCGTCACTTTTTTGCATCCCCGTCACTCTTTCTTTGAGTCCGACTACGCTATTTTCATGAATACTATACAATGATAAAGGAGCGATGTTATGGGCAAAACGACCGGTCGGGGAAAAATTTACTCAAATATTCTGGAAACAATAGGTAATACACCACTTGTACGCATTGACCGTTTTGCTAAAGAAAACAGCGTTGTTGCCAATCTTCTGGTCAAGCTTGAGTTCTTCAATCCATTAGCCAGCGTCAAGGACCGTATCGGCCTCGCTCTAATCGAAGCACTTGAACAACAAGGCAAGGCAATCCCTGGGAAAACCACACTGATTGAACCAACATCCGGTAACACTGGTATCGCACTGGCTTTTGCCGCTGCCGCCAAAGGCTATCATCTGATTTTGACCATGCCGGAAACCATGTCGGTGGAACGACGCAAACTACTGAAACTGCTTGGTGCCGAACTTGTCCTGACCGAAGGGGCCAAAGGTATGAAAGGCGCCATCGCAAAAGCTGAAGAACTGGCCGCTGAAAATCCCGATGCCGTTATTGCCCAACAATTTGAAAATCCGGCTAATCCAGCTATCCACCGTGAGACAACGGCAGAAGAAATATGGAATGATACCGATGGCAATGTTGATTTTCTCATTTCCGGTATCGGTACCGGCGGCACCATTACCGGTATCGGGCAAGTTATCAAATCACGCAAGCCCGATTTCAAGGTTATTGCTGTTGAACCGAAAGATTCGCCCGTTCTCTCCGGCGGAGCTCCCGGCCCCCATAAGATTCAAGGTATCGGTGCAGGTTTTACCCCTAAAACGCTTGATACAAGTGTGTATGACGAAATTATCGCCGTCTCAAATGAGGATTCTTTTAAAAATGCCCGTGCTATCGCTCGTATTGAAGGTATTCCCGTTGGCATTTCATCAGGTGCGGCGCTGACAGCCGCAATTGAAATTGGCAAGCGCGCTGAAAACAAAGACAAAAATATCATTATTATTATTCCATCATTTGCTGAGCGCTATCTTTCAACCGCTCTTTTTGAAGGTCTTGACGCCTAAATAGAAAAGCGTCCCTCCCGAGCGCCTCTGCTTTACAGCGGAGGCTCTTTTTATTTCAAACCCAAAATAAAAGCTTGATATCTTACGGCGCGCATCAAATCAGAAACAATCACCATTCTTCCAACTATATTTTTGATGATAAATCTATAAAGTTGAGGCAACACTTTTAAACAGCATGGAGATGCATGATGGTTGACTTAAAAATAACCTCGAAAGAATTTGTTTTTGACGCTGTACTGGAAACAGAAAAAGCGCCCAAAACCTGCGAAGTTTTTTTACGCCATCTCCCTTATATCAGCCAAATCATCCATGTCCGTTGGTCAGGGGAGGGTGTATGGATTCCGCTTGGTGATTATGATTTCAAAATCGGTTATGAAAACCATACCTGCTATCCTGCGCCCGGCCAATTTATCCTTCATCCCGGTGGTATAAGCGAAACAGAAATCCTGCTTGCCTATGGCGGCGTCAATTTTGCTTCAAAAGTTGGCCAATTGGCTGGAAACCATTTTATTACCATCACAAACCATCTCGACCAGTTGGCCCTTCTGGGTAAGCGCACTTTATGGGAAGGGGCCCAACCAATTGAAATTCGCCTTGCGGATGCGGCATAATTATCTGCAGGCAAACTTATAATATTCATAGAGCCCGTCAACGTGACGGAACCGGTTCTACGCCACTATAATCATAAAAGCCCTTACCGGTTTTTTGCCCGAGCCATCCCGCTTCGACATATTTGATCAAAAGCGGGCAAGGACGGTATTTTGTATCAGAAAGACCGTTGGCGAGCACCTGAAGCCCCGCCAGACAAACATCAAGACCGATAAAATCGGCTAGCTGCAACGGCCCCATCGGATGATTCGCCCCCAATTTCAGTGCTGTATCAATAGCATCAACAGTGCCGACCCCTTCATAAAGCGTATAGACCGCTTCGTTAATCATCGGCAATAAAACACGATTGACGATAAAGGCTGGAAAATCCTGACTGACCGTATAGGTCTTATCAAGACTTTGGAGAAAAACACCAATGGTTTGAAATGTATCCTCGCTGGTAGCGATGCCACGTACCACTTCAACCAGCTTCATAGCCGCGACAGGATTCATAAAATGTACACCGATAAATTTTTCTGGTCTATCGGTTGTTGCTGCCAAACGGGTAATCGAAATAGTCGATGTATTGGTCGCCAGCAAAGCTTCTTTTTTAAGGGTCTTACACAAATCGATGAAAATATCACGCTTGATATTTTCCTCTTCTCTGGCGGCCTCGATCACCAGATCGGCATGACAAAGCGCTTCCAACTGTGTAACCGTTTTAATCCGTGCATAGGCTTCATTTTTCTGTCGCTCATCAATGCGGCCAGAAGCGCATTGCTTACTAAACTGCGCCTCTATTGTCTCCAACGCTTTTACAAGCTGGTCAGAATTAATGTCCTCAAGCAAAACATCATAACCGGCCAGAGCAGCCACATGGGCAATACCGCTTCCCATCTGTCCGGCACCGACAATTGCCACTGTCTTTAACATGGTTTTCTCCGACAATGATTTCCACCCAAGATCTTTTAACACTTAATCCGGTCATCCAGCATGGTCAATCATTCACAACGCCCAGATTATGAACGATTCTTTCCAGCCACCCATAAAATATCATCTGCACCATTATGATTGGCAATACGGGCCGCAACAAAAAAATAATCTGATAGACGGTTAATATAACAAAGCGCTTGCACCCCGACAGTCTCTATCTCCGATAGACGCACCATTGCCCGTTCGGCATCGCGAGCATGAACACGGGCAAGATGCAAATATGCGCTTAAAGCCGACCCCCCCGGTAAAATAAAGGATTGTAATGGCTGTAAATGTTCATTGAGCTGATCGATTTCATCTTCCAGCCGCTGCACTTGTCGCGCCACAATACGCAAAGTTTCATAATCAGTTCCATCAACAGGTGTCGCCAGATCGGCACCAAGATCAAACAGATCATTCTGGATATCGGCTAAAAAACAATCAATAAGCGCATGCGCCACACTATGAAGGCGTACAATACCGATCACGGCATTCAGGCTATCGACAAGACCATAAGCCTCCACCCGCAAATCGGCCTTCGAACGTCGCGGACCATTAACCAGTGCTGTCGTCCCGTTATCACCGGTTTTTGTATAAATTTTGTTGAGCTTGACCATAAATTCTGTCCATCAATTGTATTTCAGGAACTTTACCGATAGAACGCACCAATATAAAGCCTTTAACCGAGACAGGCAGAATGAGAAACTTCAGGAGACATGCCCTTTATTGCTGGCGTATTCTTTATAATGCCGTAAGCCATTATTTTCGCGACAATGGTTCGGCATTTGCCTCCTATATGACACTTTCCGGCCTACTGGCACTTTTTCCTTTTATGATTTTTGCCACATCACTGGCCAGTTTTCTGGGCGCCGGTGTCTATACCGGCCGTGCCGTCAGTTATATTTTTGAAATGCTGCCTTCTGCCCTTGCCGGTCCGCTATCAAAAGAGGTGACCAATGTATTGAATGTCCAACGTGGCGGACTGCTGACCGCATCAGTTATCATGACCGCCTATTTTGCTTCCAATGGTGTTGAATCACTACGTACAGCATTGAATCGTGCCTATCGCGTGCGCGATCCGCGCAGCATCTTTTTCTGCCGTTTTCAAAGTCTGTTTTTTGTCATGATCGGCACCATCGGCCTGATGGCAATCAGCATTCTTCTTGTACTGGCACCATTGGCCCTGAAAATTGCCCAGCGTGAGTTTCCTGTCATTGCTCCCTATATCGGTACACTGCGAATCTGGCGCTATACCATCGCCATTGTAGTTCTTGCCCTCGGCCTGATCATCGCACATAAATGGCTGCCCGCAGGCAAACGCAAAATGACCGATATCTTGCCCGGAATTTTTGTCACTATGGTTGTCTGGTTCATCGCCTCGATGCTTTTTGCCTCCTATCTGGCGACCTTTGCCAATTATGTCTCGACCTATGCAGGACTAGCCTCGATCATGGTGGCCGTGATTTTTCTTTATATATTGAGCATTATTTTTGTCATCGGCGGCGAAGTCAATGCCGCAATCATGTTCTATCGCAACCGTCCGCAGCAACCGGGACAACCAATCAAGGCAACCGAAAAAATGATTGCTGAAGCGCGAGAAAAAGTCATGCAAGAAATTGAAAACACCATGACCAATAAGAACAAGAAGTCATGACGCCAGCAATAACCCTTTTTATCGATGCCGATGCCTGCCCCGTCAAGGATGAGGTGTATAAAGTGGCAGAACGCTACCAAATCAAAACCTATGTCGTCGCCAATAGTTTTATCCGTGTGCCACGTGAAGACTTCGTTCAGGCCATCATTGTTGAAAACGGATTGAACATTGCCGATGACTGGATCGCCGAGCGCGCCCATGAAGCCGCCATTGTTATCACCAATGACGTACCGCTGGCCGACCGCGTGGTCAAAGCCGGTGGTGTCGCCATCAAACCCAACGGCCATATCTATGACGAACGGACCATCGGCAATGCGCTAGCCACACGCAATTTGATGGAAAGTCTGCGTGAAGGCGGCATGATGGGCGGTGGGCCACCGCCTTTTTCCGCCAAAGACCGCTCACAATTCCTGAGCAGCCTTGATCTTTCTATCCAGCGCCTTAAAAGGCGCGGTTTTACCCCTTAAACTATTGCGCTATCGCTGCACGAATCAAGGCCTTGGCATCGTCATTGCCCCATGGCGCCGAACCGTTGAAAGAACCAATCAGGCAGCCATCACGATCCAGCAACAAAGTCACAGGCAAACCCACAGCCAGACCCTGACTACGCACAACAGAAAAAATCTCCATTGATGGATCACGATAAAGATGAAGTGAATCGGCCTTCACATCCTTTAAGAATTTCAAGACCTTTTCATCCGGGTTTTTATCAACATTAATCGTAACAACAGCGAAATCATCTCCGCCTTCATCTGTTTGCAAAGCAGCCAATTCAGGCATTTCTTGGCGACATGGTACACACCAGACAGCCCATAAATTGACAAGTAGCACTTTACCGCTGAAATCCGCCATGCTTATATCCTTGCCCGCCTGATCATGAAACTTCAGCGCCGCAGCATTATAAGGTTCGTCGGCAAAGCGGAAATTTTTAAAAAAACCTTGGGCTGCAGCCTTTATGGGAGCCAAATGTGACATGTCATTATTGCAGCTTTTAAGCTCAGCGGCAGCGGCCGATGCGATGAAAGACGACAAATCGATGCGGCGCGTGTTGTCATGCCCCCCCATTATCGCGTATAGGGCTAAAGTACCAAGTGAAAAAGCCGCTATGGTCAAGCGCAGCTTTTTAATAAAGTTGTTTTTGAAAGTTCCATACAGGCTCTTTTTACTCATCATTTTTCCGTCCTTCTATCGGGGCTAATCTATATGAAAAACGCGCATATCCGCAAGCCAGCAAAAACCAAATCAACACCAGCCAAACCAGCACAGGCAAAAACTAAAAACAGCAACAAGATGTGGGGCGGTCGCTTCGCTTCCGGCCCGGCCGCTGTCATGGAGGAAATCAATGCCTCTATCGGTTTTGATCAGAAGCTCTACCGGCAGGATATTGCGGGCTCGCTGGCCCATGCTGCGATGCTTGAAAAGCAGAAGATCATCACCAGCGCCGATTATAAAAAAATCAAAAAAGGTCTTGAGACAATCATGACCGAAATTGAAAAAGGCAAATTCGAATTTTCCCGTCGTCTTGAAGATATCCATATGAATATCGAATCAAGACTAGCCGAGCTGATCGGCCCCGCAGCAGGCCGTCTGCATACAGCACGGTCAAGAAATGATCAGGTCGCTGTTGATTTCCGTCTTTGGGTCAAACAGGAAACATTATCAATGGCCGAGCATCTCAAGACTCTGATCGGCATCCTGCTCAACCGTGCCGAAGAACATGTTGCAACGTTTATGCCGGGCTTTACCCATCTGCAAACAGCACAACCTGTTACCTATGGCCACCATCTGATGGCCTATGTCGAAATGTTTACCCGGGACTATTCCCGTATGAAAGACGCCGCCGAACGGATGAACGAATCCCCCTTAGGGGCAGCAGCCCTTGCAGGCACCGGTTTCAACACCAATCGGCAGATGACAGCCAAAGCCTTGGGCTTTCGTGAGCCAACACGCAATTCTATCGACAGTGTTTCCGATCGCGATTTCGCATTGGAATTTCTAGCGGCCGCTTCAATATGTGCCACACATCTTTCACGCATGGCAGAAGAAATCGTTATCTGGTCAACACCGCAATTTAATTTTGTCCGCTTGTCCGATTCCTTTTCTACCGGCTCGTCAATTATGCCGCAAAAGAAAAATCCCGATGCGGCCGAACTGGTACGCGCCAAAACCGGCCGGATCAATGGAGCCCTTGTCGCACTTTTAACCGTGATGAAAGGACTGCCGCTCGCCTATTCCAAAGATATGCAAGAAGATAAGGAAGCTGTCTTTGATGCGGCCCACGCGCTTGAACTTTCGCTTGCTGCCATGACCGGCATGATGGATGATATCATCATCAATACAAAAGCCATGGCGGATGCCGCTGGCTCAGGTTATTCCACCGCAACCGATCTTGCAGACTGGCTGGTGCGTACACTCAACATGCCGTTTCGTGATGCCCATCATGTAACCGGACGTGCTGTTGCGCTGGCTGAAAAGAAGCAATGCGACCTCGCCAGCTTGACCCTAAAAGATCTGCAAACGATTGATAAAAAGATTACAGCCGACATTTTTGACGTATTAAGCGTTGAAAAATCGGTCAAAAGCCGTCAATCCTATGGTGGCACAGCACCATCACAGGTGCGCCGTCAAATTACGGCATGGAAAAAACGGCTTGCCAAACTTTAACGCATTTCTATGTTGCAATAAAAAGTGGAAATGCTCTAATGGACAGCATGATAGAAAATAAGGTTTTGACAGAAACGAGCGGACGATGAAAAAAACAATATCAACTTTGGCTGTTTTATTGATCGGCGCCAGCATTCTTTCTGGTTGCGGTCGCAAAGGTCCACCAGAAGCGCCACCTTCCAGCATGATTGAAAATAGTGAAGGTAAAATGGTGCCAAAGCCTAAAGAAGACAAGCCTTTTATCCTTGATCGCCTGATCAAGCAATAAGGCTAAAGATAAGGATCAATCGTGTCCCATTTCCCATATAAGAATGGCGTTCTCCATGTTGAAAGCGTCACCGTAGCCGATATAGCCCATAAAGTCGAAACGCCATTTTACTGCTATTCGGCAAGCGCGATTGAAGAACGCTTCTTACAGTTCAAAAGTGCCTTCAAGGATGAACCCGTAACCATCGCCTATGCCTGCAAGGCCAATTCCAATCAAGCCATATTGACCCTGTTGGCAAAATTAGGTGCCGGTGCGGATGTTGTTTCCGAGGGTGAACTACGCCGCGTCTTAAAAGCCGGTATAGCCGCTGAAAATGTCGTTTATGCCGGCGTCGGCAAGACGATTATGGAAATGGATTATGCATTGGCTCAAAACATCCGTTGCTTCAATGTCGAATCCGAACCCGAACTCAAACAACTTAACGCCCGTGCTGCTGCACAAGGCAAAAAGGCCCCTGTTTCATTGCGTATCAATCCAAATGTTGATGCCAAAACCCATAAAAAAATATCGACCGGAAAATCGGAAAATAAATTCGGCATTCCGCTACAATCGGCCCGCAATGTCTATCATCATGCCCAAAGCCTGCCCCACATTGTAATCAAAGGTGTCGATGTCCATATTGGCAGCCAGATCTGTGATCTTGGCCCATTTAATGATGCCTTTAAAATTACGGCCGACTTTATTCGTATGCTACACGATGACGGCATCCATCTCAGTCATGTCGATGTTGGCGGCGGATTGGGCATTTCCTATAATAAGGATAATAACCCGCCACCGACACCATATGATTATGCACAAACTGTTTTAAAACATATGAAGCCGCTCGGACTGGATATAATCTGCGAACCGGGCAAGAATCTGGTCGGCAATGCCGGCATTTTGGTGACATCGGTCATTTATCTGAAAAAAGGAGATGGCCGTAATTTTATCATTGTCGATGCGGCAATGAATGATCTGATCCGTCCAACCCTCTATGATGCCTGGCATAATATTATTCCCGTCAAAGAACCCAAGGAGCCTATCGACTTTATCAAGGCAGATATTGTCGGCCCGGTTTGCGAAACGGGAGACTATCTGGGTATTGACCGTATGTTTCCGACACCTGAAAGTGGCGATCTACTGGCTGTCGAAGGGGCCGGTGCCTATGGTGCGGTTATGGCGGGAACCTATAATACCCGTCCGCTGGTACCAGAAGTGCTGGTGCAAAAAGACCGTTTCGACATCATACGCGCCCGTCCCGATTATGATACACTGATCGGTCTCGACCAAGTTCCGCAATGGATCTAAATCTGGAACCTGAAATTTTGTATCCTGCATAATTTTGGCCTCGTCTTTGCCATGATATGCATTATGATGGCGCTGAATCGAAAGGCATTTAGGGCTATATGGATAAGGCCGATAGAAAATCAGACAATTGCCTATCGCTGGCTATTGCCCGCGGGCTAGGTTTTTGCGTTCTGGTTTTTGAACGGATATGGCCAAAAATCCTGCCTCTGGTTCTAATTGTAACAAGCTTTTGTGCCTTAAGCTGGTTTGGATTTTTTAATACGCTCTCTTATTGGCCACATGTTTTTTTGCTCTGGTTATGTGGTTTTGCAGCCATTATTGCAATTTATCCACTACGCCATTTTCAAATACCGTCAAAAGTAGATGTCGATAAACGCATAGAAGCCGCAAGCGGTCTGGCCCATCAGCCACTTGAAGTGCAAGAAGACAAATTGGCCACAGGTGCAGATAGTGCTTTCGCCCAAGCTTTGTGGGCTGAACATCAGCGCCGCATGGCCAACCGGATCAAACATCTTCAAGTCGGGTTGCCCCATCCGGATATTCCCCATCGAGATCCTTATGCATTACGTTCACTGATTATACTTATAACGGCGTTAGGCTTTGCTTTCAGTTTTGGTTCAAAAGGCGGACGCTTAAGTGATGCCTTTGATTTTTCACCGGCTGTCAATATCAATAATATGCGTATTGACGCCTGGATCACACCACCTGCCTATACCAATCAGCCACCTATTTTTCTGACCAAGGCTATCGCACATAATGACGATATGATCATCATTCCTGAAGGCAGCATTCTGAACATGCGCATTTATGATGGCCGTGGAGTGGTTGCTAAACGCAAAATTGAAGGCAAGGGACAAGAAATAATTAAAGCCACAGATAGCGGCCAAAATACAAGAACCAGTGTTTATGAAACCACTTTGACACAAAACAGCAGTATATTGCTGCAGGCACGCCATTTTTCCCAAAGCTGGACTTTCATTGTCACACCAGATACGGCACCAACCATCAGCCTGACAACAGATGAGCCGGGCCGTGTGCTCAATGGTTCGCTGGATCTCAAATATAAAATCGACGATGATTACGGAGCAATAAAAGCCTGGGTCGATATCAAACCCTTGGCAGCCGATCATGATGAAAACGGCCATCCGCTTTATGACGCTCCCACAATCCCGCTGACATTACCACGCGGGGGCAAAGGTGAAGCACAAACACAACAGGATATATCCTCACATCCTTGGGCAGGTTCCGAGGTTGTCCTGACACTCATGGCAGAAGATGGTGCTGGCCATATTGCACACAGCCAAAGTTATACAATGGTTTTACCACAAAGAAGTTTTGGTAACCCGATAGCCCGTGCAATCGTAGAACAACGCCGTATTCTGGTATTGAATGAAGAAAAACTACCATATGTTATGGATATGGTGCAGGCGACAATGGTGCGGCCGGAATCAACACTTGATAATTTTACACAAATGATCGTGTTGCAAAGCCTTTGGCGTAGATTACGCGAAATATATGACTTTCAACAAAGGTCACAATATCTACAACTCAATGAAGACCAGTATCGAAAGCGCCTTCAAGTCGCACAAGAACGGTTAAGACATTCTGCCGATTATATGTGGCAGATTGCATTGAACTTTGAAGGGGACCAACTCGACAAGGCCATGCAACGGCTAAAACAGGCGCAGGCTGCGTTGCGTGATGCCTTACGCAATGGTGCAGGACCGGAAGAAATTGAACGGCTGACGCAGGAGCTGCGTCAGGCAATGATGGAATATATGGATGAGCTTGCCCAACGCAATACAGAAGACCAGCTTGATTCCGATACAATGCAGAATATGCAGGCAATGAACCCCAATGATCTGGAAGGAAAACTCAAACAGCTTGAAGATCTGGCCAAGACTGGCAACCGCGCTGCCGCCGAACAGCTTTTGAACGAGCTTGAAAATATGATGAATAATCTGATGGTCCAGAAAGGCGGCGACAACCAGCAGGCCGGCAACAAGACCGATCAGATGCAACAACAAATGAACAAGCTTGGCGATATGATGCGTCGGCAACAAGAAATGCTCAACGATACCCACAAGCTGCAGGACGAATTCAAGCGTGGTGAGAAATCACAAGATGATTTCAACCAGCAAATGGATGAATTACAAAAACGACAAAACGAGCTGCAATCACAGATGAACGATCTGATGAAAGATTTACAAAATCAAGGTATAAAGCCCGACAATGACTTGAAAGATGCTGAACGCCAAATGCAGCAGTCAGGTGAAGCCTTAAGTAAGGGTGAAGGTGGTCAGGCAGCTGAAAAGCAGGCAGGCGCAATCGATTCCATGCGTAAGGGCGCGCAAGGCTTGATGAAACAGATGAAAGAAGCCATGAAAAAGAATGGCGAAGGTCAGGGTGAAGATAATAAGAATACCGATCCGCTTGGTCGGCAATCCGGTTCTGCCGGCCAAAGCCGCGATGACAATAAGGTTGAAATTCCAAGTGAAACAGATTTGCAGAAAGCCCGTCGTATTCTTGATGAAATCCGCAAGAAACTGGGGCAATCCCTGACACCTGAAATGGAAAAGGAATATCTCGAACGTCTATTACAGTTCGACCGTTAAACATTTATACTTTTACTTTTATAATTTTATACCGACAGACACTCTTTCAAACGGCTGATCATCTGATGGAAAACTGTTGGATTATCAAGCGAACGCGCTAAAATAATCCCCCCCTGAATCATCGCAATGATATCCATCGCCTTTTGACCGGCTAACTGTTGGTCCAATCCCTTTTTTTGTAAGGCTTGCTGCAATGCGAGCGTCCATTGCGTAAAATAATGGCCAATAGTGTCGGCAAACTTATCCCGCGTTGCATCCAGAGAAAAAGCGCCAACAAGACAAATCTTCTCACCAGAGAGAAAATAGTCTTCGACCCGTTCTAACATAATCTCGATAGATGACACCGGATCATCTGTCTGCAGCGGTTTAAAAATATGGCTATCAAACCAGTTTTCGATGTCAGCCAGAACCGCATCAGCCATTTCATCCTTTCCACCGGGGAAAAGATTATAAAGGCTTCCCTTACCCAAACCGGTCTTGTCACTAATGACTTTAAGACTGGCACCTTCAAAACCATATTGACGGAAACATTCTGCCAATTGACGGATAATTTCACGCCTTTGAACATCTCCCTTAACCATGATCAGGTACAATCAATGGATATTGGCGGCAGCTTAGCCGATGATAGATATAGGCAACCAGAACCAGACAAACCGCACCGGCCAAAACAGGAATAAAGACAAAACTCCACGACGGCGATGATGCAAAGACCACTATCGGATCGGCACCCGCCGGTGGATGCGTAATGCGCAAGGCTGCCATAACCGCAATTGATAAACCGACAGCAATAGCAACCGCCCATAGTGTATCAGGCAAGACAGCATGGCAAACAAGACCGACAATTGTCGCCACAACATGCCCTAAAATAACATTCACAGGTTGCGATAACGGACTATTGTGGACAGAAAACAGCAAGACACAACTTGCTCCGAAAGGCGCGAACAATAATGGTGTACCGGCAAAGGTAACAAAAGTGGCAACCACTGCAATAGCAACAAACCCGCCACATCCTGCAAGCATGGCTGCACGAAAAGATACCGGCGCCTGATGGCGGTATAAAAAACCCATAAATAACACTCCTGGTTTATCTTCCACATATATTCGGAAATATAAATTTGTACTGATTGGTACAAAATATATCGAAGTGTCAATTCTTCTTTTATAAAAACTTTATACGCAGCATAAAAACAAAATGCCGGTGCAACAAAGGCACCGGCATCCATAATCATTCAGCAAAATGTGGAAAAAATCATTCGCCGCGGGCAAGACCCGACATCATACCGGCAGCAACACTGAACCGGGAAATATTCAGATCACCTTCAATTAAGGCGTTCATGCGGGTGATTGCATTCTCGACAATGACACCCTCCTTATCCATCCATGCCTGTACCGGATCTTTCTCCTTGCCATAAGTACGAATGACCTTCAGCACAATGGCACGCAGGCTTTCCGCAATCGTATCATTGGCCTGCGCCAATGCCATACCATCATAATAATCAACAACAGGAATGGAACGACCGGCATCCTCGATACGGTTGATACGGAACATTTCAGCAATAGCAAAATAGATATCGGCCGTTTTGACCAGATCACTTTTAGCCTGTCCCGCAACCAGCGCAATATCAGGAATAATCGTTGCAATCTCGAGGGTCGCCAGACGTGCTGCCAGTGCTTTTGGTGCCCCTTCCGTACTATAAAGGCGTGCCTTTTCATCCATCTGATTACGCAGATAGACCGGTACAATCTTAACTAGCTGCTTTTCAATTATCTGACGTGCCTGACGAATATCCTCCACCGCCTTTGCCAAACCGCCAGCCATATCAAGATTACGCAATATCCAGCCGGTTGTATTAAACAACATGGACATCACGGCCATATAGAAACGGTTTTGTGTATTACCTGAAACCTTGTTATCAAGCGCATCAATCTCGTCAAACAACGAGATCATGTCAAAACCATCCCGTACTGCAATATAGGCACGAATGACATCGGCCTGGGCCGCGCCTGTTTTATCCTGAAGCCGGTTGACAAAAGTCGGGCCACCCCGATTAACGACATCATTAGCCAGAAGGGTTGCGATAATATCACGACGCAACTGATGGCCTTCAATATCATCGGCATATTTTTTCTGCATTGCTGACGGGAAATAGCCAAACAAGGCTGTCTTGAAATAAGCGTCATCCACTAATGGACTTTTTGTCAATTCATCCTGCAATGTCAATTTGGCATAAGCCATGATAACCGCCAGCTCCGGTCGAGTCAGACCATTGCCTGCTGCCATACGGTCACGCAGAGCCTGATCGGAAGGTAGAATTTCCACCTGCCGGTCAAGCAACTTATGACGCTCCAGATCATTGATAAAACGTATCTGGTAAGGCAGATCAAGCACACCGCGCTTTTCGGCCAATGACAAGGTCAAAGGTTGCAGATAATTATTGCGCAGCACCAGCTTGGAAACATCGGGTGTCATCTCTTTCAATAATTTGTCACGGGCCTTGCGGGTCAAACGATCTGCCCGCATCGCAGAAGCCAACGCAATCTTGATATTGACCTCGACGTCGGAACAATTGACACCGGCAGAATTATCAATAGCGTCGGTTTCACAACGCCCGCCTTTCATCGCATATTCGATACGACCACGCTGGGTAACGCCAAGGTTGGCTCCCTCGCCAATAATACGGGCACGCACATCCGCACCTGTAATACGAATCGCATCATTGGCGCGGTCACCGACTTGTGCATCCGTTTCCGTTTCACTACGAATATAGGTACCGATACCACCAAACCACAACAGATCAACCTGTGCTTTCAAAATGGCCGTCATAATCTCGAAAGGTGTGCCGCTCTTTTTGTCAAACCCGATCGCCCGTGCCGCTTCCGGTGACAAGGTAATTGTCTTGAGCGAACGCGAAAAGACACCGCCCCCCTTGGAAAGCTTGGTCTTGTCATAATCCTGCCAGCTTGAGCGCGGCAGTTTGAATAGACGGGCACGTTCATTATAGGATTTGGTCGTATCAGGATCCGGATCAATAAAGATATCGCGATGATCGAAAGCAGCAATCAGCTTTGTCTGCTTCGACAACAACATGCCATTGCCGAAGACATCGCCTGACATATCGCCAACGCCGACACAGGTGAAACTTTCTTTTTGGATATCGCGATCCATAAGCTCACGGAAATGACGCTTGACCGCCTCCCATGCCCCTTTTGCGGTTATGCCCATTTCCTTATGGTCATAACCGGCAGAGCCACCGGAAGCAAACGCATCATCAAGCCAGAAATCCCGAGCCTGGCTGATAGCATTGGCTGTATCGGAAAAAGTTGCTGTTCCCTTATCGGCAGCCACGACAAAATAGGGATCATCCCCATCATGGCGAATAATGCCTTTTGGCGGCACAACCTTGCCATTAACAAGATTGTCGGTAATGGAAAGCATAGCCGAAATATAAAGAATATAAGCCTGACGGGCCGCTTCACCAACCAATGCACGATCATTGCTTTGTGGCAATTTATGCGGATAGAAACCGCCTTTCGAGCCAACCGGCACAATAACAGCATTCTTGACTTGTTGTGCCTTGACCAGCCCCAACACTTCAGTACGATAATCTGCACCGCGATCTGACCAACGGATACCGCCACGGGCCACCGGACCAAAACGCAGATGCACGCCTTCCACTTCCGGCCCATAGACAAAAATTTCACGATAAGGACGTGGTTCCGGCAAACCGTCAACCTGACGCGGATCAAACTTGATCGCCAAAATACGACATGGAGAACCATCCGCCTGTCGAAGATAGGCATTAGTACGCAGACTGGCAGCAATCAGATTACGAAACCGCCGCAAGATCACATCATCATCAAGACTTGGCACATTTTGCAATTCAAGTTCGATACGATTCTGGATTGTATTTTCTGTCCGCGTATTATCCTTGGCCTTGAATGCCGGATCAAACTTCAACTGGAAAAGCTGGTAAAGATCACGCGCGATCATCGGATAACTATTCAAAGCCTGAGCCAAACGGCTCTGTGAATAGGAAATGCCTGCTTGTTGCAGATACCGGCCATAGCTACGCAAAATAACAATTTCATGCCAGTCAAGCTTGGCCGTCTGTGTCAGCGCATTGAATGCATCATCAGCCGCATTTTCAGCCCAGATTGCCTCAAACGCCTCAGCCAGACGCTTGCCACTATCACTCAAATCAACAGGCTGACCATAGGCGTTGTCAATCTGCATATCATGAAGATAAACATTATGACCACGACCATCGGGCATTTCCAAAGTCTGTTCAGCAATCACCCGAAACCCCATATTCTCCAACAAGGGAACACGTTCGGAAAGTGCCAGAGCGCTACCACGGTGGAACAATTTCAAAGATGCTGAAAACGCCCCATCATCACGATGGTGGAAAAATTCGACATAAAGCGGATTGGCTTCATCCAGTGACAGAATATGGGCCGCATCCTGCAAGGCATTTTCCAGCCCAAAACCATTGCGATAGCTTTCCGGGAAAGATACCGCCAGCATTATCTGTTCCTGCGGTATCTTTGTATCATGGGCGGCAAGATAGATATTGTCTTCCCAATTGCGAATAAGCGCGCCAATATCGCCTTCAAGCTTTTGTCGCGAATATTGGGGTGCTGCCTCACTGCCCTTGCGATGGACAACATAATAGACACGTGTCAGGGCACCTTCGAGAAACAATGGCTGGAACTCGAAAAGATCCCCACCATAAATCTCCATCAAATAAGTTCCGATTTTCTCACGGATCGATGAATCATAACGATCACGCGGTACGTAGACCAGAACCGAGACAAACCGGCCAAATGGATCAGCATGGGCAAGTGCACGCACGCGCGGCACTTCACCAAGCTCCAGAATAAGACGGATATTTTCAACCAATGTATCAATATCGGCCCTAAACATTTCATCGCGCGGATAATTTTCCAGCACATTGATCAACGCCTTGCCGGAGTGGTCAGACGCATTAAAGCCAAGACGCTCGACTACGGCCTTGGCCTTCTGCTTCAAGAACGGCACTTTCAAGACAGAGCTGGTATAGGCAACCGATGTAAAAAGGCCGACAATGCGCAACTCACCCGTCAATTTTCCCTTATCATCAAACAGCTTGATGCCAATATAATCAAGCCATACCGGACGATGTACCATCGTTCGGCTGTTAGCCTTGGTTACAATCAGTATGTCATCACTTTCCATAAAGGAAAGAACTTCGCTTGGCGCCTCTTCAACCCGTGCATCACCGATAATACGTACGGATGCATCCGTTAGGATGCCCAGCTTCAAACCACTGGCCTTAAAAGCTGTTTGCGGATTTTTACCCTTTTTGAAGTCATAGGCACGCGCACCCAGAAAAGTAAAATTATTATCCATCAACCAGCGTAAAAATTCGACTGCCTGAGCAGCCTTTTCACGATATTTGGCTGGCACCTTCTTTTCATATTTTTTAGCCAGCCCTTCAACGCGTTTGAGTATTTCCGGCCAGTCCTCGACCGCAGCAGCCACCTGCATCAAAACATCCGACAGGGCTTTTTTTAGATCTTTGGTCTGGGCTTTAGATAAAAGCTGCATATGAATCTGCATCACACTGATACGACGTTTACCTTTCGGCGCTGATGATGTCGGAGCCTCTGCCGTCAGAACCAGTCGTTCCTTGCCCTCTTCCTGCAAGTCAAAAACCGGATGCACGACAAGATAAATCGGCACACGCGCTTCATTGATAACATTCATAACGGAATCAAGTAGAAAAGGTTTATTGTCATTGACAATCGTCAGAACACTGAGTGGTACACCCTCACGTTCCAAAGCCGCATTTTCAATACTAATATTCGGCTTGCCCGCTTTCTGACCGATTAACACCTCAAACGCCATATCTGCAGCTTTTATCAATGTCTCATTCTTATAGAGGCAACGGTCTTCCTCGGAGACCGATCCGAAAAGCAATGGTAATAGGCAGCCCGATTTAGGCTTTTTTCTTGAAATGGCAATATCGGTGAATGATTCCTGCGTGGTCTTGTTCATCAAGACAATCTCCCTATAACCAAAGTCTCGCTTTGCTGTTCCTCAAACCAGCATTTCTAACATATGGGACGAAAATGACCTGAAAAACACTGTTATTTTCAAAAACCTGCACTATTTTCTTCAAAAGTTTGTGTTTTTTATCAAAAATAAGCTAAAAATTCCGTTATTTTGATGAAAATCAATTCAACACCCCGCATACCAACCATAGCCCGTTTAAAAATAGATGCTTGTTAAGAACCGAATGAAGCGTTAAGTCACAATAAATGCTTCATACACCAAAGAGGCTGTCGTTATGACAATAAAAAAGTCGGTGCTTGTTATTTCCAGTCATGTCATACGCGGCTCTGTCGGCAGTCGCGGCTGTGTTTTTGCACTTGAATATTTCGGATTTCCGGTATGGTCTATGTTAACCGTCTCCATGACATGGCAGCCGGACCATGGAAAATCACACCGGCTGAATATTTCCGAACAGGATTTTCAGGGCTGGGCACAAGACATTCTCAAATCACCATGGCGTCATGAAATCGGCGCTGTTCTGACCGGCTATTTTGTCTCGCCTGAACAAGTTGCAATCGTTGCTGATCTTATCAATAAGCTAAAAGAGAAAAATGATGATCTTCTTTATGTCTGTGATCCAGTCATGGGGGATGAAGGTGGCCTTTATATACGCGAAGATACAGCAATCGCTGTACGCGACAAACTGTTGCCACTTGCCGATATTGCCAAACCCAATCGTTCAGAGCTTGAATGGATAAGCAATCGCAAGCTTGACGACAATCAAGCCATAATAGATGCAGCTCGCAGCCTTAAACGACCAACTGTATTAATAACATCGGCATGGCCGTTTTTAAAAAATAGCACCGGAAACCTGCTGGTAACACCGGATGATGCCATTCTGGCCGAACATCCTTTAGTTGATAACCCGGTTAATGGACTGGGTGATTTGACAGGCACGCTTTTCCTGGTACATCTTCTCAACGGACTGGATAAATTGGAAGCCTTACGACGGACAACAGCTTCTGTTTATAGCGTATTACAACATACTATGAAAAATGGCGGCTATGAACTGTTACGTGAATCATCGCTTAATGCCTTGAGTGAACCACTCACCCATATTGATCTGCGCCACATCGACAACAAAAAAAGTATAAAGAAAGCCTCTTCATTATGACAGATCTTCCCAAAAAGCTGCTTGATGGCTATCGCAATTTCATGTCCACCCGTTTTTCCAACGAGCGCTCACGCTACCAACATCTAGCCAAAGAAGGTCAGGCGCCGGAAACCATGGTCATTGCCTGTTGCGATTCACGCGCAGCACCGGAAAATATTTTCGACACCGATCCAGGCGAGATCTTTGTCATGCGCAATGTGGCCAATCAGGTGCCACCCTTCCATCCCGATGGTGAATATCACGCAACATCTGCCGCTCTCGAATATGCGGTTCAGGCTTTGCAGGTCAAACATATTATTGTGCTTGGCCATGGTCGTTGCGGCGGCATCCAAAATGCACTTGACCTTAAATCAAAACCTTTATCGTCTGATGACTTTATCGGCCAATGGATGGGCCTACTGGCACCGGCGGCAGAAAGCGTTGCCGCCAATAATCTCATGACAGCAGGGGAACGCCAGACAGCATTAGAACGTATTTCAATCCGTTATTCATTAGAAAATCTACGCACATTCCCATGGCTTAAAAAGCGTGAGGATGAAGGAACACTGACCCTGCATGGCGCATGGTTTGATATTTCAACTGGCGAATTATGGGTTATGGAAAAAGCAACTGGTGATTTTTTACGACCCGAACTTTGAAAACGACCATGAACAAATAAAGGAAACACCATGACAATTTCAGTGGCTTTTCCTTTTCTCTATATGACTGCCGGTATTCTAGTTACACATTTCAAGCTCGATAAAAAGGGGCATATCTGTTGGTTTGCATCCTCTGCCTTAACCAATATCGTCATTCCCATCGTCGTCGTCTATAATATCTTTTTTCACGAAAGCGGTGTTTTCATCATTATGATTTCCATAATGATGACCATGGCAATCATGCTCGCTGGCTTTTTCATTCTATCAAAAGATATCATCAAGAGCCTCTGCTTTTGTTATCTCAATATCGGCTGGCTCGGCATGCCACTGGTCGTTTCCCTTTATGGCGACCAGGCCGCCATGGTAATGATTGCCGCCTATGTTGGCAGCTCCGTTTTCGGCAATACAGCCGGAGTTGTCATGATGATTCGTGATGCCCATCTCATGGGCCGCCTGATCAAGACCTTCAAATCACCAATGATATTTTCTATTTTCATCGGCCTGGCACTTATTCCTATCAGCCATTTGATCGAACCAATTATCCATTATCCCTATCAAATCTCTAAAGTCGCCATGAGTGCTCTTGGCATGTTCGTATTAGGCTCATGGATAGCCGGAACAAAATGGTATAGCAAAAAAGAGTTATGGACGGCCTTGTGGATGGCAGCTTTACGCTTCATCTGTTTCTCATCGCTGATCAGCCTTGTTGTCATTTATGGCTATTACTTCAATATTGCCCTGATTAAAAATAATCTTGTCATCTTTTATTTTATCGGCCTTCTACCACCCGGTGCCGCCATTATTGTTCTAGAAACATATTATATGAAATCCGGCAGGTCGACATCACTTATATCCATCGGCACCATAATCAGTATCTTCCTGATTATGCTTTATGCCCTGATCACGACATGAGTTTCTATGAATAAAAAAACCGGTCTTTTAGACCGGTTTTATAAATGGCGGATAAGGCTTTTATCAGTTACCGTCAATCTGTTTGCCCATAATGGCAATTGCCTGCTGGTAGACACTGGCAGCATTCCAGCCCTGTATTGCCGAAAAATTCGGCTCGCCCAGCTGATAACCGGCGCCGGCACGCCAACCATGGCCTTTCAGGAAATTGGCTGTTGATGCCAATGCATCCGCCCGTGAATGGATCATGTCGATATGGCCGTTACCATCACCATCAGCACCATAAAGCAAAACATTTTTCGGCAAAAACTGCGTCTGGCCGATTTCACCATGCATCGCACCAACTGAATTAGGATCAAAATCACCACGATCAATCAGTTTCAATGCCGCATAAAGCTGTTCGGTAAAGAAAGCCGAACGACGGCAATCATAAGAAAGGGTTGCGACAGCCGACAATGTATGCTGCTTGCCCATATAAGAACCAAATGCGGTTTCCATACCCCAAATAGCGATAATCGGGCCGGCAGGCACACCATATTTTTGTTCCAGACGGGCAAAAAGGGCGGCATTTTGTTTCTTCATTATCTTGCCACGGGCAACAATGGATGCAGATCCACGCTTTTGCATGAATTGACTCAGGCTCAGCTTGAAACTTTTTTGTCCGCGATCGGCACTAATGGTTGCCTGCGAATATTTGACATTGCCAAGTGCTGCCATACCACGTTTGCCAACTCCTTGAGCCGCAGCTTCCTGCTTGAATTCGGCAAGCCAATTATTAAAGCCGGCAGAGTTATTGCCACATTTAGGTGCTGCAATAGCCGTTCCCAGCCCCAAAGCGAACCCCATAAAAATAACGCCCGTTTTGAGGGCCGCCTTATAAGACATTGTCAAATCCTTATCTCCTGACAACTTCATGCAATGATCCCTTTGCCATATAACAACTTTGACGAGAAAAAAAGAGGTTGGCGGCTTTTGCAGACATTAGCGAACTGAAAAAACTTGACTCTTTACCTGTTTTCCTATTTGAAGAGTATAAATCTGCGACAGGTATGCACTTGGAGCCACTGACCGGGACCCTTAACGGTATAAAAAGATCCCGGAAGTCAACACCCGACAGCGCGATGCGCCCTCGGGTGCCAAAAGCTTTTGACGTGTCTATAACCGCAAAATAATGCTGTCTTTTCAATATGGTTATCCATTTTGAAGAAAAGGCATAAAACTAAAGAGTGAAAGCATGTTTGAATCCTTGCAGGAACGCCTTGGTTCCATCCTGAATAATCTGACAGGCCGCGGTGCCTTGTCGGAACAGGATGTCACAAGTGCACTTCGCGAGGTACGCCGTGCCTTGATCGAAGCCGATGTGGCACTTGATGTTGTGCGCTCTTTTACCGACCGCGTCCGTGAAAAGGCTGTTGGTGCCAATATATTGAAGTCCATCAAGCCGGGACAGATGGTCGTCAAGATTGTTCACGATGAACTCATCGAAATGCTTGGTAAAGAAGGCGTTTTTATTGATCTAAACGCACCAGCACCGGTTGTAATCATGATGGTGGGTTTACAAGGTTCGGGTAAAACCACCACCTCGGCAAAAGTTGCAAAGCGCTTCACAGAAAAACAAAACAAAAAAGTTTTAATGGCGTCGCTGGATACCCGCCGCCCTGCCGCACAAGAACAATTACGCCAGCTTGGTGAACAGACACAGATTGCCACCCTGCCAATCATTGCCGGACAATCTCCGGTCGAAATTGCTGCGCGTGCCGTACAGGCAGCCAAACTCGGCGGCCATGACATTGTTATTCTTGATACAGCTGGCCGTACCCATATTGACGAACCGTTGATGGTGGAAATGGCCGAAATCAAGGCCAAGTCCAATCCACATGAAATTCTGCTTGTGGCCGATAGTCTGACCGGTCAGGATGCTGTGAATTTAGCACGTTCTTTTGACGAACGTGTCGGTATTACCGGTATTGTCCTGACCCGTATGGACGGTGATGGTCGCGGCGGCGCTGCTCTTTCCATGCGTGCTGTGACCGGCAAACCGATCAAGGCAATCGCCACCGGCGAAAAAATGGACGCTTTGGAAGATTTCCACCCCAAGCGTATTGCCGATCGTATTTTGGGCATGGGCGACATTGTCTCGCTGGTTGAAAAAGCCGCCGAAAATATCGATCAGGAAAAAGCTGCTGCCCTTGCCAAAAAAATGCAGGCTGGCAAATTCGATCTTGACGATCTGGCCGAACAATTAAAACAGATGAAAAAACTTGGTGGCATGGGCGGCATTATGGGCATGATGCCCGGTATGGGAAAAATGAAAGACCAGATGACTGCAGCCGGTTTGGATGATAGCATTTTCAACCGCCAACTGGCCATTATCTCGTCCATGACACGCAAAGAACGTGCCAATCCGGACATTCTAAAACATAGCCGCAAACAACGTATTGCCAAAGGTTCCGGCACATCAGCCGCCGACATCAACAAGCTTTTGAAAATGCATCGCCAGATGGCCGATATGATGAAAGCCATGGGCGGTAAAGGTAAAGGCGGCCTGATGAAGCAAATGATGGGCGGGCTGGGCGCAAAACTTGGTTTTGGCGGCGGCATGGGCGGCGGTATGCCTGACCTTTCTTCAATGGATCCTAAACAATTGGAGGCCTTGCAAAAACAGGCTGAAAGTGCCGGCCTTGGCAATAAATTGCCCGGTCTCCCCGGTAGTATAGGTGGCGGCCTTCCGAGTCTTTCCGGCGGCCCTAAATTGCCCGGCTTACCGGGCCTACCTAAAAAGAAATAAAAATCATGAGTGAAAATAAATTACCTGACGAACTTCTGGAACTGCGTGCATCTATTGATAATTTTGATGCCGCCCTCGTTCATATTTTGGCAGAACGCTTCCGCTGCACCAAAGCTGTAGGCATACTCAAAGCCAAATACCAATTGCCGCCTGCCGATCCTTCTCGCGAACAGCGTCAAATCATCCGGCTGCGCAAGCTGGCTGAAGAAAGCCATCTTGATCCTGATTTTGCAGAAAAATTTCTCAATTTCATCGTCAAGGAAGTTATCCGCCATCATGAAGATACAGCCTCTAAACATAAAGGCTAAAAATTGGTCGCAAGACCAGAACCGACAATAGGAGAAAAAATATGTCGTTGAAAATCCGTCTAGCCCGTGCGGGCTCCAAGAAACGCCCTTACTACCACATTGTTGTGGCTGACGTTCGCAGCCCACGCGATGGTCGTTTCATCGAAAAAGTTGGCTTCTGGAATCCGATGCTGCCAAAAGATGGTGATCGTGTAAAACTAGAAACAGCCCGTATCGAATATTGGTTGGGCCACGGCGCTCAGCCGACAGATCGCGTACTTCGTTTCCTTGACGTGGCCGGTCTTGTTAAGCGTCCAGCACGCAGTAACCCGAAAAAAGCCGAGCCAGGCAAAAAAGCTCAAGAGCGTATTGCTGCTGCAAAGCAGGCTGAAGAAGATTCAAAAGCTGCTGCTGAAGCCGCAGCCGCGGCTCCGGCCGTTGAAGAAGCTCCGGTAGAAGCCGTGGCTGAAGAAGCTGTTGCTACAACTGAAGCACCCGCTGAAGAAGCAAATGCCTAAAAGTAAATAGATAAACTTTAAAAAGGGACGCCTTGCGTCCCTTTTTTACAAATCAACTTAATATAAATTTTTATTTTCCTGTTTTGTATTCAGGAACAGCTTTTAGACATTGGTCGATAAAACACCCGATGTATAAGGTCCTAAAGAGTTGACCCGATAGAGCTTTTAATTCGACAACACCGATATTAAAAGCATCCTTTTACCAATATATTGAAATCCATTATATTGTACATGCCGAGCATAGTATCTTTGTCATCACCCACAAGCTGAAATGGCATAAACGGAGCGAGTAGAAATGAAGCGGGCTAAAAATCAAGATTGGCGCAATAAGCTTATTTTAGACAACGCACTCGATTATGCAATCATGACAGCTGACATGAACGGCCATATTCTAAGCTGGAGTTCTGGAGCCCAAAAATTGTTTGGCTGGAAAGAAACAGAAATTATCGGCCAACCATTAGACATTCTCTTCACGGATGAAGACCGCAAAACAGGGCAACCCGCAAAAAGACGAGAAATGGCAAGCCTTCATCATCTTGACCCTGTCGAACGATGGCATAAACGCAAAGATAATAGTTTCTTCTGGGCTTCTGGCGATCTTCAGGCCTTTTTTGACGATGACGGCAAACAACAGGGCTTTTTAAAAATTGTTCGTAATCGTACGTCTGAGCGTCAACAGGCTGAAGCCTTACGACTGTCGGAAGAACGGGTGCGTCTGGCACAAGAAGCTGCCGGTATCGGTGCCTTTGAAATTGATCTTGACCGTAAAATAATTGAACCGACAGAACAATTTTGCCGTCTTCTCGGCCTTGAAACACAAGCAGAAATGCCTTTTTCTCAATTTATTGACTGCCTCATCAACGACAAAAATAATCTCGCTCGGCAAATTCTTGAGACCATTGATGGTGAAAGCGCCATTCTGCATCTGGAGTTTCCCATCCAACGTATCAATGATCAGAAAATCCGCTGGATGGGCTATTGGGCCGAAGCCGCACCATCCAAACAGGCCGATAATAAATTCCACCGAATTCTTGGTGTTTTACAAGACGTAACAGAACGCCGTGAAGCACAGGAAAAACAGGCCATACTCTCGCAGGAATTAGCACATCGGGTTAAAAATATTCTCGCAATTGTACAAAGCATTGCCAATCAGGCATTGAACAATAATGCACCCGCCATTGAAGCCAAAAATGACTTTTCAACCCGTATTGCAGCACTTGCCCGTGCACAGGATATATTAACCCATGGTGCTGCCAAAAGTGCCGATTTGCAAACAATTGTTGAAGCCAGTCTCGATATACATGGTAGCAATCATCCACGTTTTACTATTGACGGCCCTAAAGTGAACCTATCACCACAAGCGGCCCTATCCATTGCACTAGCGCTACATGAGCTATCCACCAATGCTGTCAAATATGGTGCTCTGTCCATAATGGACGGCCGCGTTATCATCCATTGGTCAAAGCAAAATGATAACTTTACCTTTCAATGGCGTGAAGAGGGCGGCCCGAAAGTTGAAAAACCACGGCGAAATGGCTTCGGTTCAAAACTAATAGAACGCCTTTTACCAGCCAGCTTTAGAGGTACAAGCCAACTTGACTATAACCCAACAGGCCTTTGTTATCGTCTGGTTGCCCCGATCCATAATGATGTCTTTCCATGAGAACAATATGCTTGCCGGCAAACGCTCCTAGTGATATGAACGTTGTTCATGAATGATTTATCCTTGACCAAAATTGAATCCAAACGTTTGCTACAACGTCAAAAGCTTGTTCTGCTTGCACAACAAGCCATTGCCGAAAATGGACTCCAGAATCTGAAAGCACGCGATCTTGCAAGTGCACTCGGTGTCTCAATTGGCAGCATATATAATCTCGTCAGCGATCTTGATGAAATCATTCTACTGGTAGCCTCTCATACGCTTGAGCGCCTTGAAGCCGCCATCATTAATAGCCTCAAAGGGCAGGATAAAAGCGCACCGCAAGACCGGCTTGTTCTGGTTGCCCAAACCTATCATCACTTTGCGCGTACAAACTACCATTTATGGGATAGTCTTTTTGATCCACGCTTCAACAATAAAGAAAATCTGCCACAATGGGTTACATCAGACCGGATGAGACCATTCAAATTTGTCGAGACACCTTTGGCAGAATTGATGGTCTCGGCCGACCATAACGACATTGCCCTTTTTGCACAGACTGTCTTTTCAGCCGTTCATGGCCTGATCCGCCTTGGTCTTGACAGTCGCGATGTCGGCGTCCGTGAAGATCAACTTGACGGGCAGATTGAAAAACTTATTCGACTAATTGTCATAGGTCTGCAAAACGACAATTTATAAAGTTTTGAGACTCAAAACCTCACCAATACTATTCCTTGATCACACCGACAAAAGGAAGCTGTCGAAAAGCGTGGGCAGCATCCATGCCATAGCCGACAACAAATTGATCCGGACATTTGAACCCGACAAAATCAGCTTCAATATCGGCTTGACGTTTCATCGGCTTATCCAACAATGCCGCGATAAAAATACGCTGTGCTCCGCGTTTGGCAATGAGATCACGGACAAATTTCAAGGTTTTTCCAGATTCCAGAATGTCATCAATCAACAGAACGTCCCGTCCTGAAATATCACTATCGACATCATGCAATAATTTGATATCGCCACTTGTCGTACCGGTACCATAGCTTGACACTGTAATGAACTCGACTGTCGAAACAACACCGGCCTCATGTAAAGCGCGGATCAGATCTGCTGCAAAAATAAAGGAACCCTTGAGAATAGGCAAAACCAGGAGATTATTAGGTTTAGCTTGCGCCACAGCTTGCGCAATGGCTTTATTGCGCTCGGCAATTTCTTCGGTTGAAAAAAGTACTTCAATATTTTTTCCATCAATCACCGGCATAACAACAATCCTGTTCTAATGAAGCAATACGCCGACAAATCAGCGAAATAATTGGCATTTTAACGTGGTTTTAATCATATTCATTAATAATTGGAAGAATGTGATAACGTTTTTTTAATGCCGGAACAACATTTTCAGTCATGAAAAAAACATGACGTTCCGACATAATAAAAAAATAGACATAACAGGTCAGAAACGCGTGATTCGATTTGAAAATGTAGGCTTGCGTTATGGCATGGGGCCGGAAGTGCTCCGTGACGTCAGTTTTTACATTCCGCCGGGCTCTTTTCAATTTCTGACAGGCCCATCGGGTGCCGGGAAAACGTCGCTATTACGATTGATGTTTTTGGCTATGCGCCCGACCCGCGGCCTCATCAATGTTTTTGAACAGGATACAGCCTTGCTGCGCGCGCATGATATGCCCGCATTGCGCCAGCGCATCGGTATTGTTTTTCAGGATTTCCGCCTATTGGACCACTTAACCACCTATGAGAATGTTTCCCTTCCTTTAAGAGTACGAGGCCGCGAAGAAGCAACTTACCGTCATGAAGTACAGGAACTTTTACACTGGGTAGGCCTAGGTGAACGAATGGATGTCCCGCCCCCAGTGCTGTCAGGCGGTGAAAAACAGCGTGCGGCCATTGCGCGTGCATTGATCGACCAACCAGAAATATTACTTGCCGACGAACCGACTGGCAATGTCGATCCGACACTGGCGCAGCGCCTTCTACGCCTATTTGTCGAATTGAACCGGCTCGGAACAGCTGTTGTCATTGCAACCCATGATATTGGCCTGATGGAACAAGTCGATGCAAGGCGTATGATTCTCAATAAAGGAAGGCTGCATATTTATGACTGACCTTCCCAAATCACGCAGCAAACGCCGACTGACAGCCAATCGCACCGATACACAAAACCCGATTGTACCGGCTGGCGATGTAACCGGCAAAGCGCTGACGATTGTTATTGCCATTATGACATTTCTAGCCTGTCTGGCGTTGGGCTCTGTCAATCTTGTACAAGAACAGGCAAAAAACTGGGAAAGCCAAATCTCACGTGAGGCTACTATTCAAATCCGGCCACAAGATGGTCTCGTTATGGATACGACACTCAAACAGGCAGCCGATCTGGTCAAGACATTTCCCGGCGTAAAGAACGCCGAAATCATTGATAAAGATGCGACATACCGCCTATTGGAACCATGGCTCGGCAGTGGTCTTGAATTGGATGATCTCCCCATACCACGCCTTGTTATCGTAACACTTGACGAACAACAAATGCCTGACTTTTCTACAATTTCTGCCGCTATTGCCAAGCAGATACCGGGAGCAAGTTTTGACGACCATCGCAACTGGGTTGACCGTCTTGTCACCATGGCACGCGCCAGTGTCCTCACAGGTCTTACCATATTTTTTCTGGTCTTAAGCGCTCTGACATTGACCGTCGTCTTTGCAACCCGCGGGGCACTGGCCGGTAATGCCCATATTGTCGAGGTTCTTCATTTCATCGGCGCACAATCCCGTTTCATTGCCCGCCAGTTCGATATCCATTTTTTTAAAACCGGTCTTAAAGGTGCATCGATTGGAGGACTTGCCGCCATCATCATATTTTTTATTTTTTCAATATGGTCATCGCGCAATATGGCAACGCCAGAAGCTGATCAGGCTGCTGCTCTTTTCGGCAATTTTTCTATCAACATGACAACCTACATCGAAATTGTTATTCTAACCGTCTGCGTTGGTATGCTAACCATGCTCACCAGCCGCCTGACCATTATCAGAATGCTACGCGATATTGATCGCCACCAGAGTGACCTATTTTGACTTCGCCACTTGAAAAACCACGCAATGATGCCGATGAGACACGCAAGCGTCGTTTGCGTACAATCCGCCGCTTGCGTTGGCGGCAACGTTTTTTCAAACATCTACCTCCGGTAACTTTGATATTATTAGTCATCATCGTTATTTTTGGCACAGGTTTTGTCTGGTTCAGCGAAAAAATCAATGCTTTCACGCCATCTGAAAAACCACAACCTGCCGATGCCATCGTTGTTCTGACAGGAGCCCAATCACGACTGGGTGTCGGTCTTGAACTTCTTGAAAACGGTATTGGCCGACGACTACTGGTCAGCGGTGTCAATCCTGCAACCAATGTACAGACCCTGATCCGCATTACAGGTGCTGACCCGACATTGTTTGCCTGCTGTGTTGACCTTGGCTATGAAGCAGATAGCACAATTGGCAATGCTGCCGAAGCAGCCCGATGGATCAACGAACACAATTATCACAAAGTCTACATTGTAACCAATGATTACCATATGTTGCGCAGTATGCGTGAATTTAAAAAAGTCATGCCCGATGTGACATTCCTGCCTTATGCGGTCAAGGCACCGACTAAACATGAAAACGGGTGGCTTTCAGGCATAAATGAATTGCGCCTGCTGCTGGATGAATATATCAAATTCATCGGTGCGGAAATACGCCGCTTTTTCATCTGAATAAATCTGCCTCTCACCCATTTCACACAGACGTGGGTTGAATGACAGTTGGATATGCCTATCATAAATTCAATGATCAAGGGATTTTTAAGTGAGGAAAGATTTATGACCAACTATCAATATCGCAATACCAAACTGCTAATCGAGAACCAATGGCGTGATGGTAAAAACGAGCCGATTGCCGTCATTGATCCGGCAACAGAGGAAATCATCAGCCATGTTGCCCACGCCAATTACGATGACATGGAAGAAATCGCCCAGTCTATCGCCCGTGGTTTTAAAATATGGAAAGAAGTCGTTCCCTTTGAGCGGATGAAAATCATGCGCAAAGCTGCCAACCTGTTACGGGAGCGGGCCGACGAAATTGCCTGGATCATGACACGTGAACAAGGGAAACCATTGGCGCAGGCGAAAACCGAAACAATAGGAGCCGCCGATACGATTGACTGGTTTGCCGAAGAAACCCGACGTGCCTATGGGTTAGTCATTCCATCGCGTAGCAGCAATGTAAGCCAGCAGGTCATTCGCCGTCCCGTTGGCCCTGTCGCTGCCTTTACACCTTGGAATTTCCCGATCAACCAGATCGTACGCAAATTGTCGGCAGCACTGGCCGCCGGTTGTTCGATTGTTATCAAAGCACCCGAAGAAACGCCTGCTTCTCCTGCAGCCATGATCCAGTGTTTCATCGATGCTGGCGTACCGGCCGGTGTCATTGCACTGATCTTCGGTAAACCGGCTGAAATTTCAGAATTTTTCATCCCCCATCCAGTCATTGAGAAAATTTCTTTCACCGGCTCGACCGCCGTTGGCAAACATCTGGCAGCACTGGCCGGCCAACATATGAAAAAATCCACGATGGAGTTAGGAGGCCACGCACCGGTACTTGTTTTTGACGATGCCGATATCGATCAAGCGGTAAACGTTGCAGCCGCAGCCAAGTTTCGTAATGCCGGTCAAGTCTGCGTAGCGCCAACGCGCTTTATCATTCATGACAAGGTCTATGACGAATATCTTGAAAAACTTGTTAAAGCCGCCAAAGCACTTAAAGTCGGCAATGGCCTTGACGCCACAACCGAAATGGGTCCGCTTGCCAATGAACGACGCATCCCTGCCATGGAGCGGATGATCTCCGAAGCCATATCCAAAGGTGCAAAATTAGAGACCGGCGGCAAGCGTATTGGCAATAAGGGCTATTTCTTCGAGCCGACTATTCTCACCAATGTGCCGACAAATGCCGAGATGATGAACGAAGAGCCCTTCGGCCCTGTTGCAATCGTCAACCGCTATAAAAACGATGATGACATGATCACAGAAGCCAATCGCTTACGTTATGGCTTAGCATCCTATGCCTTTACCAAGTCGGCAGCACGCGCCCATCGCCTGGCACAAGAAGTCGAAGCCGGTATGACCACCATCAACCATAATGGGCTTGCGCTTCAAGAAGTACCTTTTGGCGGCATCAAAGATTCAGGTTATGGCACCGAAGGCGGCCCCTATGCCATCGATCCCTATATGGATATTAAATTCGTAACGCTGGCCGTATAAAAGAAACGATCAAACTGGTTGATCCCAGCTTCATACAATCTGAAGCTGGGAATGATCACCGAAGATTTCCCGATCAATCGACATCATAGACAACCGTCAAAAAACTTTTAAAATCTTCTAACCGCGCAGGATTGTTATCACCATATCATAGCGCTTTCATCGTGAAAAATCGGCAATCAATGCCTTGAGGCTGTCAACCGCCTGTTGAGGCGCAAGATAGACCTGCAAACCGCGACCACCGCCATTGATATAGATATGATCAAAGAGCAAGGCACTTTCTTCAAATACTGTCGGGCATTGACGACGTTGACCAAATGGAGAAATTCCGCCAACCTTATAGCCGGTCAATTTTTCAGCTTCCTCGACCTTCATCATTTCGGCATGTTTGCCTTGAAATGCGGAAGCCAGTTTTTTCATATTGGCTTCTTGATCAGAAGGCAGGACCGCCACATGCGGCTTGCCATCCACCTTCACCATGAGTGTCTTGAACACTTGTGCCGGATCGGCACCAATTGCCTCTGCTGCTTGTATGCCAACACGATCGGCGTCCGGATCATATTGATAGGTTCTCAATTCAAAAGAAATATTATTCTTGATCAAAAAAACCGTTGCCGGTGTAGTCTTCGACATAACAATATCCTTGTCCTCCTCCCTCAATCCCTTGCCAATGCTGCAACCGGATCCAGTTTAGACGCATTGCGTGCCGGTAAAAAGCCAAATCCGATACCAATCAAGGTCGAGAATAGAAAAGCAATCAGAATAGACCCTGTCGAATACACCAACTTGAACGGTGCGCCGATAATCACAAAAAACCAACCAACCGAAAGACCAAACAGGATACCCAAAATTCCGCCAAGCAGACAAACCAGAACAGCCTCGATCAGAAACTGTTGCAATATATCACTCTGGCGCGCACCAACCGCCATTCTAACCCCAATTTCATTGATACGCTCCGACACTGTTACCAGCATGATATTCATCACGCCGATACCACCAACCATCAACGAGATCAACGCAATGGACGCAACCAACAATGTCAGAACATTGGTACTGGCGGTAACTTGCTCACGAAATTCTTCTGAATTGCGGATAAAGAAATCTTCAGAACCGTGGCGTGTTATCAAAAACTGTTTAACTGCCTTTTCTGCCAAACGAGAATCAACATTATCGGCAATCTTGAGTGTAATTGACCGCAATTGAGTATTGCCGAGAAAACGTGTTTGCACCGTTGTATAGGGCAGATAGAGCTGTAATGTATCCGCAGATGACGGGCCAAATTGCTGCAATTCAACAACGCCGACAATTCTTGCCGCCACTTTGCCGACCAGAACAACCTTACCGATAGGACTGTCAGTCGCATTGGGAAAAAGTGTTGTTACTGCCTGTTTTTCTACGACCAGGTCAAGTGCTCGTTGACGCACACTTCGCGCATCAAATAATTGCCCCTCAACCAGTTTAGCACCCTGCGCTTCAAAAAACTGGTCACTGACACCGGAAACAGATGCATTGGATTCAAGCGACCCATAACGCACCGTGCTGTTTGTAGATACTGTCGGCGTCACAGCGGCAGCATAAGGTTGCTGGCTTAATGCAACCGCATCGGAATCAACCAGTGTTGTCACTTTGCCCGAACGCATATCGGCAAAACTTTTGCCAGCATAAATATTGAGTGTATTAGTGCCAAGCGAGTTGATATTTTCCAATATCTGCTTTTGTGTCCCGTTACCCAGCGCCACCATAGAAACAACAGCCGCAATACCAATAATAACACCCAACATGGTCAAAAATGTACGCATCCGATGGGCATTCATTGACAAAATCGCCATACGGAAAGCTTCAACAAAGCGATCGATCACCGCACGCAACAATCCCACAGAAGCACCCAGTTGTGCATCGGCTGCACCCAAATCACTTTTACCTGTTTCTTTTTCACGCGGCTTATTGGCACGATCGCCAATAATCTCGCCATCGCTAATTTCAATAATACGTTCAGCACGCTCCGCCACACTCATATCATGGGTCACGATGATAATAGTGCGCCCTTCAGCATGGAGTTCTTCCAAAATCCGCAGCACTTCTTCACCGCTATGGCGATCAAGTGCACCGGTTGGCTCATCAGCCAGAATAACCTCGCCATCATTCATCAAGGCACGAGCAATAGAAACGCGTTGTTGCTGGCCACCCGATAATTGTCCCGGACGATGGTGGATACGTTCGCCCATCCCCAAACGGGTCAATAATTCACCGGCACGGCGCTTACGTTCTTCAGGCATCTGGCCGGAATAAATCGCTGGAATTTCAACATTTCCCAACGCCGTCAGTTCACCCAGCAAATGATAACGCTGGAAAATAAAACCAAAATGTTCACGACGCAGCTCGGACAATTGATCGGCGTCAAGTTTGGATGTTTCCTTGCCCGACACCCGATAGCTACCCGCTGTCGGCCGATCAAGGCAGCCTAGAATATTCATCAATGTCGATTTGCCTGAACCGGACGCACCGACAATCGCCACCATCTCTCCACGCTTGATATCAAGATCGATATGCTTCAAGACACTGACAAAGGTTTCGCCGGCAGGGAAATCACGCCGCACACCTTTCAACGCAATAACAATATCATCCCTTTTTGCCATCACTTAAAAAGGCCCCATACGGCGTTTCGAGCCTGAACCGGATGCCGATAACCCGTCACTTGATCCGGTAATCACCGTTTCATTTTCAAGAAGACCCTGTTTAACTTCGGCCATCACCTTGTTATCAAGGCCGATCTCGACATCACGGGCAACGGGCTTTCCATTTTCTAAAACATAGACAACCGCTTTTTTGCCTTGAACTTTTGAAAGTGCGCTCACCGGCACCAATAAGGCATCTTTGGCATGTCCGAGAATGATATGGACCTCTGCTGTCATATATGTTTTCAATGCATTGTCAGCATTATCAATATTGAATGTACCATTATAATAAATAGCCTGTGACGATGATGTGGATGTTGCACTGGCACTGGAATTGAAACTGATATCATTACGGATGGATTCAGGGGCCGGTTCAATCGTTTCAAGCTTGCCAACATAACGCCGGTCGGGATTACCGATCACATTGAAATAAAGTTCCTGTCCTTTATGGACATTGACAATATCGGCCTCCGAAATTTCAGCCCGCACCGTCATGACAGAAAGATCACCGAGAATGACAATCGTCGGTGCCGACTGCACGGCATTGACGTTCTGCCCTTCCTGTACGACTGTTGCCAAAACTGTACCATCCGAAGGCGCTGTCACACGCGTATAACCAAGATTGACCTGGGCTGTCTCGACATCGACCTCGGCCTGAATAATTTGTGCTTTCAACTGCTCGATCTGTGCAGTGACAACTTTCACCTGTGCATCCGCACTATCATAATCAGCTTTTGATACCGCATTGGATTTGATCATGGTTTGGCTGCGCACCAAATTCTGCTTTGCCAATATCTGCTGCGCCTGCAACTCATCAAGCCGGGCGCGATAATTAGCCAAAGCCGCCTGTTTGCTTTTTAAATCATTCTGCTGTGTTGTCGGATCAATTTCAGCCAGAAGATCACCCTGTTTAACAATCGAACCGGGCTGCACATGCATGGCAATAATACGGCCTGTTGCCCGTGCACCCACTGCCACCAACCGATGGGGTTTAACAATACCGGTCGCTAATACATTGACTTCCAGATCACCACGTTTAACCGGTGTCGTCATATAATTTGTCGCATTACCGGACGAGAATGCTCCACCCAGCCAGAAAAGCAGGCCCAATAAAACAACAAAGCCGACAAGAGAAATCAAAATATTTTTACGGACGAATGCGACCATCTTTCTATTCCTGCCTGACTGTTTTCAGATGGGGTCCGGTATAACCATCGACCACTTCCGCTTTACTTGTATCCACCACACCATCCCAGCCACCGCCTAGCGCCTTCATCAAGGCAATATAGTCATTGGTAATGGCAACACGGCTATCAATAGCCGACTGTTCAGCTGAATAATGGGAGCGCTCGGCATTGAGCAGCTCCAGGAAAGATGTATTACCACTCGTATAAAGCCTGCGTGAAAGCTCGAGCGCTTTGGCATAACTTGCAGCCGATTGTACCAGTTTACTCTGGCGCTGACGTTCCTTGCGTAAAGCAACAAGCGCATTTTCAACATCTTCCAATGCTGTCAACACACTGGCACGATAGGCAATAAAAGACTGGTCACGCTGGGCACGGGCCACAGCAACCGCCGCTTCACGCTGACCACCATTAAACAGCGGTATACTGATTCCCGGACCAAATGACCAATTGATATTGGATTCCCGTGCCAATTGACCAGCCTGTGAAGCTGCTCCGGCAATAGTACCTGTAAGGCTGACAGACGGGTAACGGGCCGCTTCACGCACACCGATCTGGGCTGTTGACTGCGCAAAACGACGCTCGGCAACACGTACATCGGGACGTGTCAACAAAATATCAGCAGGAATACCTGCCGGTATCGGCCATTGTGGTCGTGGAATCGGTGCTGTCTTTTTCATCACATCATTAAGTGCTGTAGGCGTACGACCTGTCAGAACCGATAAACGGTGTAACGTCGTTGCCAACTGGCTCTCCATCTGGGGAATGGAGGCTTCTGTACTGGCAGCCTGTCCCTCAGCGTTGGAAACGTCCAGTTGCGACACAGCGCCGGCAACAAATTTATCACGCGTCAACTGCGCTGTTTGGCGTTGAGCGGCAGCCGTCCGTCGGGTCAGTGCCAATTTTTGCTGCAAGCCACGCGCTTCGACATAATTGGATGCCACATCACCGATCAACGTGACAGTTGTTGCACGCAAATCTTCCCCTGCAGCATCAAGACCGTATTTGGCACCTTCAATAGCCCGCTGATTGGCACCAAACAGATCAATCTCCCAACGGGAATCAAAGCCGCCACGATACTGGCTTGTTTCCGGCCCGCCTCCTGAACGATTGCGGCTGCCTGAACCCGATGCATCAAGGCTCGGCAACAAAGTTCCCGTTTCCTGCCATAAAGAAGCGCGTGCCTCGCGCACTTTGGCCTTGGCGGTTGCGACATCATTATTGCCACGCATAGCCTCATCAACCAAACTATTGAGCAATGGATCATGAAGCTGACGCCACCAACCGGCAATCTCGGCGGGCTTTGGTGGTGTTTCTTTGGATGTCTGCCCCCATAAAGCCGGCGTAGAAACAGCCGGTTTTTTATAGTCCGGTCCGACAACACAGCCAGAAAGCAGAACAGGCAGACCAAAAGCGAAAAACCGCAGATATGACATTGCGTATTTTTCCATAAATTTGACGCCTCTTCACTCGGTTGACGATTGTCTATGACATAGAGCAGAGATGAAAGCTCGTGAAATTTTGTTCATAAATGAAAAGACATGAATACAGTATGAACCGGCAAAAAATCTATTTTATGAAAAATCCGCTTTTACCGGCACATGATCAGATGGCTTTTCCCAACCACGCGCTTCACTCAAAATCGCAATATCCTTCAAAGACGGCGCAATATTTTTTGACGACCAAATATGATCAAGACGGCGGCCGCGATTGGATATTTCCCAATCCTTAGCGCGATAGCTCCACCATGTATAGATTTTTTCCGGCTCCGGCATGAACTGACGCATCAGGTCAACCCAACCACCTTGTTGACGCAAGGCTTCAAGGCCCTGTGTCTCAACAGGTGTATGAGAAACAATTTTTAAGAGCTGCTTATGTGACCAGACATCATGTTCAAGTGGTGCAATATTAAGATCACCGACAAGAATAGAAGCATGCTTGTCATCATACTCGGCGCGCACATCTTCCATTTCCTTTAAAAAATCAAGCTTATGGCGGAATTTCGGATTGATATCAGGATCCGGTTCATCACCACCGGCAGGTACATAAAAATTATGGATACGGATATTTTTGCCCAACGCATCGACAACTGCAGAGACATGACGACAATCCGCTTTATCGCAAAATCTGATTTTATCAACACCATGAAGAGGCAGACGCGAAAGGATTGCCACACCATGATAGCCCTTCTGGCCGCTAATCGCCATATATTCATAACCCGCTGCCTTGAAAGCCTTGACTGGAAACTGGTCATCGGGACATTTGGTTTCTTGCAAACACAAAACATCCGGTTTTGCCATTTCCAAATATTTTAAAACAATTGGAAGGCGTAAACGAACTGAGTTGATATTCCATGTAGCAACAGAAAAAGACATTCTATAGGCTTTCAAATTGATAAGATCTGTCTGTTCTAACGCCAGCCTTCACAAAACAAAAGTCAGATCAGTCAGCTATTTCTGTTCTTCCCGAAGAAATAGGCCCAAAATTATTCACTGTCGTCTTTTCATGGCAATACGCTGATAGGGAATTGTAAACATACCATCAGCAAATTTAACACCGGTGCGTACATTCATGATCTGGACAGTCGTCTCCAGATTTTGTTTATCAACAACAGTCCATTGGCGCAGTTCATAGGTCTTATCATCAAAAATCATACGAATATTACCCGACCCCAATGTTTTATCCGCAATAATCAAAGTTACAGCACCCGGATCTTTTGTAACCGCCAACAACCGGCCGCCCGATAAATCAATCCTGTCATCCAGCAACATTTTCATCGGCGTTTGTGAAAGCTGATAAAGATCCCATGTATCAAGCTTGCGATTGTTGATAGCAATGGATTTGCCATCGGTAATGACGCGGATAGGACTTGGATTTTTATACTGGAACCGGATTTTACCCGGACGCTCGAGATAGAAGGTCCCTTCCGTCATGTCTCCTTTGGGTGAAAACTGGATAAAATCACCAGTCATTGTCTTGATCGAAGCAAAATGGTTAGCAATTCTTTGGGCATCAGCATCAACGATCTGGGCAGTCGCAGATGTCGTCATCATCAAGATGGAAATAGGGCAAGACATCACAAGCGCCAGCACACCGATTTTCAAATATTTCAACATTCGCCTATGCTTCTTTCATCATTCTAAAATCTATTGCTTCTTATCAGCCCATTAGGGCGCTACTATGTCATTCCTATTTTATCTAAGAGTGCTTGGCAGCTTGACAAGATATCAAAAGACACTTTCATCTTCAGGAACCAGAATTTCACGCTTACCTGCATGATTGGCCGGACTGATCAGACCTTCTTCTTCCATGCGTTCGACAATGGAAGCAGCACGGTTATAGCCGATACCAAGGCGACGCTGGATATAAGATGTCGAAACCTTGCGATCACGCAATACCACAGCAACGGCCTGATCATAAGGATCTTCCGAAGCTTCCATGGCAGCGTTATCAAGTCCTTCCTCTACCTCATCCTCTTCCTGCGTAATCGCTTCCAAATAATCAGGCGTGCCTTGTGCCTTCAAATGGGCGACAATATCCTCAACCTCGTCATCTCCGACAAAAGGCCCATGAACACGCTGGATACGACCGCCGCCCATCATGAACAGCATATCGCCCTGGCCTAAGAGCTGCTCCGCGCCCTGTTCGCCTAAAATTGTGCGGCTGTCGATTTTCGATGTCACAGAGAAAGAGATACGGGTCGGGAAATTAGCTTTAATCGTACCGGTAATCACATCAACCGATGGGCGCTGTGTCGCCATAACAACATGGATACCGGCAGCACGTGCCATTTGTGCCAAACGCTGAACCGCACCTTCAATATCCTTGCCGGCAACCATCATCAAATCGGCCATCTCATCAATAATGACAACAATATAAGGCAACGGCTCAAGATTGAAACTTTCAGTCTCAAAAATCGGTTCGCCGGTTTCACGATCAAAGCCGGTCTGCACAGTACGCGATAGATTTTCACCCTTGGCAAAAGCTTCTTTGACGCGACTGTTGAAACCATCAATGTTACGCACACCGATCTTGGCCATTTTACGATAGCGCTCTTCCATCTCGCGTACCGCCCATTTAAGCGCAACAACCGCTTTTTTAGGATCGGTCACAACCGGCGTCAAAAGATGTGGAATACCATCATAAACCGAAAGCTCGAGCATCTTCGGATCAACCATAATAAGACGACATTCCTGTGGTGTCATTTTATAAAGCAATGACAAGATCATTGTGTTAATCGCCACAGATTTACCCGAACCGGTCGTACCGGCAACCAGCAGATGCGGCATTTTTGCAAGGTCGGCAATCACCGGCTCGCCACCAATGGTCTTTCCCAAAGCAAGACCAAGCTTGGCCTTGGACTGGTTAAATTCACCGGCTTCCATAATTTCACGCAAATAAACCGTCTGGCGTGTAGGATTCGGCAATTCAATGCCGATAGCATTACGACCGGGAATAACGGCAACACGTGCCGATAAAGCACTCATCGAACGGGCAATATCATCGGCAAGGCCGATAATACGTGATGATTTGATCCCAGGAGCCGGCTCAAATTCATAAAGCGTAACTACGGGACCGGGTCGGACCTGTATCACTTCACCCTTTACGCCAAAATCATCCAGTACCGACCGCAAAAGATCGGCATTTTGTGCTAATACATCGTCTGAAAGTGCAGGGTCCCGTTCCATCACTTGTGGCGGCGTCAGATAATCAAGCAACGGAAGCTGGAAACCACCACGCGTATCAACCGCCGGACGACGACGGCGACGTTGCACCGGCTTATCTGCAACAGATATTTCCTCTTCATCCAATTCCGGCAGATGATTAACCGCATTCAAGCTCGCAAAACCCGGTTCAATGCGCAAATGAGCGCCATGATCAGGCATGATCAAATCATCCGACAAGGATTCTTTGGTTTTACGTATACCAAAAAGACGACGGATAAAGGCACCGGCGCTCAACACAAGATGCATGGTATAACCGCTGAAAGTAACAAAGAAGCCAGCACTTTCAACATCGTCATCGTCATCATCGATAATGGGAGTTTTCTGCTTGGAAGCACGTTTGGCAGGTTTCTGTTTTGTCCGCAAAGCACCTCCGGCCACAGCCAGAGACCATAAAGACAAAGGAGCCAAAACCAAGGCGGTTAGCGGAACACAAACCCATGTAGGCAAAGCAGATGTCAAAAAAGCGGCAAAACCCAACACCTTGTCGCCAATAACCCCACCCAGACCAATCGGCATCGGCCAATGTGCAAAAGGTGGAATCAACGCAATCAACCCGCTGAACATGACAACCGAGAAACACCAAAATAAAAGACGCATCATCAAACGCGAAATATTTTTATGGGCCATCAATAAAACAGCCCAGAAAAATGGCGGCAATAATGCAGCCAGACCGGCAAGGCCAAAAAACTGCATTGATAAATCAGCATAAACCGCACCGGGATAACCCAAAAGATTGGTGACCGGATTACCATTGGCATAAGAAAAAGAGGGATCAGCGACATTCCACGTGGCAAGCGCAATAGCGGCGGCAGCGACAAGCAATAAAAGACCGATACCGCAAAATGCACCAATCTGGCGGCTGAAAATAGCCAACAGACGCGGGCTTGAACCCGTGCCAGAAGATGAGAAATCATAAGACGGCGATGTTTGGCTCATGAATAGGTCGCTTTATGGATCGCATGAAAACAATTACTTTATTGTTTTCTAACAAAAGAGTCTTAACACCCCATTAACCATCAAGAAGTTGCTATGAAAAAGCCCGCATAAAGCGGGCTTTTTATATTTATAGCCGATACATCCAGTTTAATGGACAGTCTCGCCATGCAACGAGATATCCAACCCTTCAATTTCCTGCAATTTTGTCGGACGTAATCCAATAACCGCCTTGATCACATAAAGGATAATCGCTGTGACAACTGCCGAATAGATAATGGCTGCAATCAGACCATAAGCCTGATTCAATACAGAAACCTTGGCAAAAAGTTCATCATTATCAACCACAGCTGCCGTCGCAAAAGCACCGGTCAGCAATGCTCCGACAAGACCACCGACACCATGCACACCAAAGGCATCAAGTGAATCATCATAACCAAGCCACCGCTTGAAGAACACAGCACTGACATAACAGACAGGCCCCGCAATAATGCCGATAATCAAAGCTCCCATCGGCTCAACAAAGCCAGCAGCTGGCGTGATTGCAACAAGACCTGCGACAGCACCTGAAATAATACCGAGAACACTTGGCTTCTTCGAGACACCCCACTCCGCAACCATCCAGCCAAGCGCGGCGGCAGCGGTCGCTATCTGCGTATTGAGCATTGCCAAAGAGGCCCATTCATTCGCCGCACCAGCAGAACCAGCATTAAAGCCGAACCAGCCAATCCACAACAAGGCAGCACCAATAATGGATAATGTCAGATTATGGGGGGCCATATTGACTGTGCCATAACCCTCACGCTTACCAAGAATAAATACACAAACCAAGCCGGCAACACCAGCATTGACATGAATAACCGTGCCACCAGCAAAATCGAGTACGCCATGACCATCTGTTCCTAAAAATCCGCCACCCCAGACCCAATGACAAATCGGCGCATAAACAAGAAGAGACCAGAGCCCCATGAACCATAGCATCGCCGAAAATTTCATCCGTTCAGCAAATGCACCGGTAATCAGCGCTGGCGTGATAACTGCAAAAGCCATCTGGAAAGTAATCCAAAGATAGGTTGGATAAGTTCCATTCAAATCTCTGAAATCGATACCCTTTAAGAAAAAATGATCGAAATTGCCATAATAGGGATTATCGCCGCCAAAAGCCAAGGAATAGCCTACCGCATACCATAGAACACTGATCAGACAGCAAATAGCAAAAGACTGCATCATCGTTGTCAGCACATTTTTCTTGCGTACCATACCACCATAAAACAGAGCCAATCCCGGAATGGTCATCAACAGGACAAAAGCTGTCGATACCAGCATCCAAGCCGTATCCCCGCTATCAAGTACAGGGGCTGTTTCGGTCACAATCTGGGTTTCTTGCGCAAAAGCAGGTGTTACGCCAATCAAAGCGACAGCGCCCAAAATCATGGTTTGTATCGAAGGAAAAATAATTTTACTCTTAAACATTTAGACCTCTCCGTTGAAAAGGATGACGCCATGCGTCCTATCTCTTCAATTGAAAACAAGTTTCATGCCAACCCATCGAATGGCGGCTTTTTTCGCCTTTCAAAATAAATAAGCCAGCTATATTCTTATTTTTGCCTAAAATTTAATCAATTTGCACATATGAGCTTATTTTAATCAAAAGCGAGCTGCATCCATTTCACCGGTGCGTATGCGAATGGCTTTCTCGACCGGCATAACAAAAGTCTTGTCATCGCCAATCTGGCCTGTACGGGCGGCTTCTGCCATAATTTCAACGGTTTTATCGGCCTGCTCAGTTGCAACAACAACTTCGATCCTGATTTTGGGCAAAAAGCTCACGGCATATTCGGCACCCCGATAAATTTCCGTATGCCCTTTTTAACGGCCAAATCCTTTGGTTTCCGTAATCGTCGGCCCCTCAATACCCAAAGATGTGAGTGCTTCACGCACTTCATCCAACTTGAACGGCTTAATAACAGCCTTTCGGCATAAGCTTACCAACAAGCTTCATGCCAACTACACCAACAACAGTTAGAAGAGAAAGTACGAGAACCAGAACTAGTCCCCGATAATACGCATCAGCCCTTCTTGCGCAACAGAAGCAACCAAAGTGCCGTCACGCGTATAGATGAACCCACGGCTAAATCCCCTTGCACCGCTGGTACTGGGGCTTTCCAGTTCATAAAGAAGCCAATCATCCAATTTAAACGGACGATGGAACCACATAGCGTGATCAAGGCTTGCAGGTTGCACTTCGGGAGAAAAAACCGACTTACCATGCACAAAAAGTGATGTGTCCAATAATGTCATATCTGAAAGATAGGCCAGTATCGCTGCATTCAACACACGATTTTCAACAATGCTGCCATCAAGTCTGAACCAGCTTTTTTGATAAGGCTGTTTATTTTTACGCTGCAGATAGTTTTCCAGATCAACCGGCCTGATTAGAAAAGGACGGTGCAAATTCCAATAATGGCGCACCATTTCCGGTGCCTGATCCAGTGCATGATGTTCCGTATAGGCAATTTCTTCCGGTGGCGGCGTATCAGCCGGAAAGGGGCGCTCATAATCCAATCCATCCTCATCCACCTGAAAAGACGCGGAAAGTGTAAAAATAGGTTTATCCAGCTGGCTTGCAACCACGCGACGGGTCGAGAAACTGCGTCCATCACGCAAACGCTCAACCTCATAAATAATCGGATAATCAGGATTACCAGGCCGCATAAAATAAGCATGCAGCGAATGGACATAACGTCCTTCAACTGTTCTTTGCGCCGCAGTCAAGGCCTGTGCAATGACATGCCCACCAAAAACACGCTGCCATAGCGAATTCCCGCTTTGACCTTCATAGCGATTCTGGTCTATCATCTGCAGATCAAGGATAGAAAGAAGCTGCTCGACGGGTGTGGTTTTGGTATCCATGGTGGAACCTGTCTTTTAAAATTTCTTTATATTGTCAGGTGAACCAAGAAGCCGTAACAATGTCAAGAATGATCACGCTAAAGTGCGGAGATTTGAAAGGAAAATGATGGCTAAGTCCGTTCAGTTGAAAATATATGAATATGATCTTGTCATTGCCGGCGGTGCCTATGTCGGCCTGACTTTAGCTGTTGCTGTCAAACAAGCTGCACCCCAACTTGATATTCTTGTGATAGATGCCGCGCCAGAAAATGCATGGCGCCATGACCCACGCGCTTCAGCTATTGCCGCTGCCGCTATCCGCATGCTTGATCACCTCGACTGCTGGCAACCCGTTGTCGGTGATGCGCAGCCGATCAATGATATGATAATCACCGATTCACGCACCAGCGATCCTGTCCGTCCGGTTTTTTTAACCTTTGACGGCAAAGTGGGCGATGGTGAGCCCTTTGCCTATATGGTGGAAAATAAACATCTCAATGCTGCTTTGCGTAACAAGGCAGAAAAGCTGGGCATTACGATTATCGCAGCACGTAAGGTGACAGACTTCAATACATCCGATGAGAAAGTCGACATCACATTAGATGACGGGACACATTATAATGCCCGCCTATTGGTTGCCGCAGATGGTGTACGTTCAAGCCTGCGTGAGCGTGCTGGAATCAAGACACTCTATTGGCCTTATGGCCAGATGGGCATTGTGTGCACAGTTGAACACGAACGCCCCCATAATGGACGAGCCGAAGAACATTTCTTACCTTCCGGCCCTTTTGCCATTTTGCCTTTGAAAGGTAATCGTTCATCACTCGTATGGAATGAATTCGAACAAGATGCCAAACGGTTGATGGCTGCAGACGATATAGTCTTCGAAGCCGAGCTAGAAAGCCGCTTCGGTCATCATCTGGGCGCCTTGAAAGTAGTCGGCGATAAACGCGCTTTTCCTTTCGGACTCACGCTGGCACGCCAATTCGTCAAACCGCGTTTTGCACTGGCTGGTGATGCGGCTCATGGCATTCATCCGATTTCAGGACAGGGCCTCAATCTCGGATTCCGTGATGCGGCTGCCCTTGCACAAATTATTGTCGAAACAGAGCGCCTCGGCCTTGATATCGGCTCACTCGCCACCTTGGAAAAATATGAAAGCTGGCGTCGTTTCGAAACAGTACGCATGGGCGCAACCACGGATATATTGAACCGGATGTTCTCCAACGACATTGCCCCCTTACGTCTATTGCGCGATGTGGGATTGGGTCTTGTCGACCGTATGCCAAAACTCAAAAGCTATCTGATTGAAGAAGCCGCCGGCCTGACAAAAGGATCGCCCCGCCTATTACACGGCGAGGCCATCTAATTATTTCACCAATCAACCCGTGTTATTTTAACACCAAATATACCCGATGAAGTTGTCGTTACATTGCGTGTAAATGAGCACGATATCTTAATCACCAGATGCCAGACCTTTTATATGCTCGCAATATATTTATCTTAGAAAACACAGGGATCACGTTGGACAAAATAGGTCACGATCAGAAAAAAGAAGATAAAGATAGACAAGAGGAATGAATGCTAACGGAACAAGCTTGAAGTACCCAACATATTCATAGATCGACCAATGGCTATCACACCGTAAAATATTCATGTACATTTTCCGTTTGGTTTGCGCTCAGCAACCGTCACCATTCATAGCATTGATCGTCGCATTCATTTTGCCAACCAACGCTTTATAATAGCTGGCAGTCAAACGATCATTGACAGAACCATCAGAATTTATTGCATCACCCTTGCGGAAAACCGATAGAACTACACGCGCATCGGCAATATAACTATTAGCCTGACGTGGCACCATACAGAATTTAGGTAGATCTTTTTTGCTCCAATTGGCAGTCAATTCAGCCATTTTATTGATTTTTTCTTCAAAGACCGTCTGCAAATCTTTATCCTGCGGTTTAGCCATCAGGCTTTTAAAATCCTGAATACTTTCACGGCCATAATAAAGCAGACCGCTAATATAATAAGAGGTTGTATCAGACCTTGCATTCTCGAATTGTTGTTTGATTTCACGGGCTTCTTTTTCTTGCAGATAATCAGTAAAAGCAATGAGGGTCTTACCCAACTGTTCCATTTCCTCGCTATATTTCTGCTTCAATTCTCGCGCTTTTTTACCCTGATCAGCCAAATAACCCTTGCTCTCAATATAGCTTTTCAATTCTTTCGCTGTTGGTTCGGCTTGGCTTAATGCGCTAATAATCGCATCAACCTTATCTTCAAGCTCTAGTGCAGAACCCTGCTCATCTTTTGCTTCCTTAAAAAAACGAAGACCATCAATAACATTGTCTGGCGTTGAAAGAGAAACTGTGCTTGGCGGATTATTGCGGCCGATTTTTTCTAAATCATCAAGATCATTCGCAATCTCTGCAACGATACGTGCTGTCCCGCGATTATAGGCTGAGACATATGCATTATATTTTTCAATATTAGCCTGCTCCTCGAGCTGTTGCGGCGAAGGCTGATTTTTATTCGAGTCATCATTACAACCAACGAGCACAAAAAGACTAACAAGACTTGATAGGATAAAAACCAGTTTTTGCATGGAACCTCCAATAAAAAATGCCGGAACATGTCCGGCATTTTGTATTAATCAATAACTGACATTAAACGTGCCGTTCAACCATCAACTTCTTGATCTCGGCAATGGCCTTGGCCGGATTCAAGCCTTTAGGACAAGTCTGCGCACAATTCATAATGGTATGGCAACGATACAGGCGGAAAGGATCTTCCAGATTATCAAGACGCTCACCCTTGGCTTCATCACGTGAATCAGCAATCCAACGATAGGCCTGAAGCAAAACAGCGGGACCAAGATAACGGTCGCCATTCCACCAATAACTCGGGCAAGATGTCTGGCAGCAGGCACAGAGGATACATTCATAAAGACCATCAAGCTTCAAACGGTCATCATGACTTTGCAACCATTCCTTCTGCGGTTCCGGCGAAACTGTCTGCAACCATGGCTCGATAGAACGATGCTGGGCGTAAAAACGATTAAGATCGGGCACCAGATCCTTGACCACCGGCATAGATGGCAAAGGATAAACCTTAATAGGATGCTTGACCTCATCCATACCCTTGATACAGGCCAATGTATTGGAACCGTCAATATTCATGGCACAAGAGCCGCAAATACCTTCACGACAAGAACGACGAATCGTCAAAGTCGGATCAATATGATTCTTGATATAGAGAAGGCCGTCAAGAATCATCGGGCCGCATTCATCCCGATCGACAAAATAGGTATCAAGACGCGGGTTTTCACCATCATCTGGCGACCAACGATAAATATGAAACTCTGTCAGGCGAGTTGCGCCTTGCGGCTTCGGCCATGTCTTGCCGGGTTTAACCTGCGAGTTTCTGGGAAGGGACATTTGAACCATTTGAAAGTCTCCCCTTAGTAAACGCGCTTCTTAGGCGCAATTTTTTTAGGATCAATGCCGCCGTCTTCCAATTTTGTCAGCGGATCAACATGGACACCACGATAGCTTAATTTCACTTTACCGTCGCCAGAAAGATGGGAAAGCGTATGCTTGCGCCAATTCTTGTCATCACGATCAGGATAATCCTCACGTGCATGCGCACCACGGCTTTCCTTGCGTGCTTCTGCCGAATAAACGGTAGTGATCGCATTGGCCATCAAGTTTTCAAGTTCCAGCGTTTCCATCAGATCCGAATTCCAGATCAAGGAGCGATCTGATACTTTGATATCCGGTAATTCTTTCCAAATTTCAGAAATACGCTTGCAACCTTGCTGCAACGATTCTTCCGTTCTGAAAACAGCCGCATCTTCTTGCATGGCACGTTGCATTTTTTCACGTAATACTGCCGTTGGCGTCTGCCCTTCGGCATAACGTATACGATCAAAACGATCCATGATCTTATCGACCGCCGCCTCATTGATTTCAGGAATAGGTGCCTTACGATCAATCACTTCGCCGGCACGAATTGCTGCTGCACGACCAAAAACAACTAGATCGATCAATGAATTGGAGCCTAGACGATTAGCGCCATGAACAGACGCACAGCCGGCTTCACCCACGGCCATCAGACCGGGCTGGACACGATCAGGGTCCTTAGCCGTCGGATTCAAGACCTCACCCCAATAATTAGTCGGAATACCGCCCATATTATAATGGACTGTAGGCAGAACCGGAATCGGGTCCTTGGTAACATCAACACCGGCAAAAATACGTGCCGATTCAGAAATACCTGGCAACCGCTCATGCAGAATAGCAGGATCGATATGGCTCAAAACAAGATGGATATGATCTTTTTTAGGACCAACACCACGACCTTCACGAATTTCGATCGTCATACAGCGCGACACAACATCACGTGACGCCAAATCCTTGAAGGATGGCGCATAACGCTCCATGAAACGTTCGCCTTCCGAATTGATCAAATAACCGCCTTCACCACGCGCACCTTCTGTAATCAGACAGCCCGAACCATAAATACCGGTCGGGTGAAACTGAACAAATTCCATATCCTGCAACGGAAGACCAGCACGTGCAACCATGCCGCCACCATCACCGGTGCAGGTATGGGCCGAAGTTGCCGAGAAATAGGAACGACCATAACCGCCGGTTGCCAAAACAACCATCTTGGCTGAAAAGCGATGAATTGTACCATCATCAAGATTCCACGCGACAACACCGGTACACACACCGTCCGTCATGATAAGATCAAGCGCATAATATTCGATGAAAAACTGCGCATTATGCTTCAGGCTTTGACCATAAAGCGTATGCAGAATAGCGTGACCTGTGCGGTCAGCTGCCGCACAAGTACGCTGCACAGGCGGGCCTTCGCCATATTCTGTAGTATGACCGCCAAAGGGGCGCTGATAAATTTTACCTTCTTCAGTACGCGAAAAAGGTACACCATAATGTTCAAGCTCATAAACAGCCTGTGGTGCCTGACGCACCATAAACTCTTGTGCATCTGTATCACCCAGCCAATCGGAACCCTTGACCGTATCATAAAGATGCCATTGCCAGCTATCAGGCCCCATATTGCATAATGAAGCAGCAATCCCGCCCTGAGCGGCCACTGTGTGGGAACGGGTTGGAAAAACCTTAGTGATACAGGCGGTTTTCAAACCCTGTTCAGCCATACCGAGGGTTGCACGCAAACCGGAACCACCAGCACCAATCACCACAACATCGAATTTATGATCGATAAAGCGATAGGGCTGTTTACCGGCAGATGCAGACTTTGTTTTTGTTGCTGTGGCCATCAGTCAGCCTCCCAATGCAATTTTAATCAGGGCAAAAAGCAGAGCACCGCCCATAAGATAACAAAAGAAAATATTAAGCGTGACCATGAAAACACGCAGCCCCTCATTAGGGATATAATCTTCGATTATGACCTGCATGCCCAATTTCATGTGATAAATACCGGAAATGATCATCAGCGCAAAAACAAGCGCAATAACCGGATTAGCCAAGGCCGCATGAACTGTTGCATAATCCTTGCCGACAAATCCGACAATCAACACAATAAAAAAGATGAAAAGCGGAATATTGGCAAAAGCCGTTACACGCTGCATCCAGAAATGATGGGTTCCACTCTTGGCCGAACCAAGACCGCGTACTTTAGCTAAAGGCGGTCTGAAATCTTTTTTCATGGCACCCTCCTTAACGGACCATATAGCCGACGATCCAAATAAGAAGCGCCACTAAAATAGAAATAAATACAGTCGCCCATGCCGTTTTCGTTGCCACATGCTTTTCAAGTAGACATGTTTTAGTATCCCAGAAAAGATGGCGCACACCGCCAACCAAATGGTGAACGAGACCGAGCGTATAAAGAAAAAGAATGCAACGACCAATAAATGATCCATAAATAGTATTAACAGTATTGAATGCCTCTTCACCACATGCAGCAGCGACCAACCACACCAATAAAAAAACAGTGCCGAAATAAAGCGCGCCACCGGAAATACGGTGAGCAATCGACATCGCCATGGTGATCGGCCAGCGATAAATCTGGACATGGGGGGAAAGCGGACGCGATGACGTTGTTGTCTGATCTTTCATGAACGTTCCTGACCTATCTATATCGCAGGGCCTATTCCATCCCCACAAAACCCCCGATTTCATCTTGCATAAGACAAACCGGTTCAACGAAAAGGCATTGGAATGATATCCTCCCCAATGCGGTTTTGCCGAAAGTTTGAGACCGCGGATTCAAGGTCACACGCAAAAACAAACGGGTGCCAAACAATTCTTCAACTGCAAGGCTCGTTATTGTTCTAATGCGGATTTTAATCCACGTCAAAGCCACAGACACATTTTGAGCGATCAAATCTCAATGATTTGATCGTTTTTTTTATAATTTTAAAGTTTAATCGATTGAATTAAATATGATTAAAAAAATCAAGATTTTACACTGCATATTGAAACGCATAAAATAGGCGAATCGCAAAGACAAGATTATTCAAAACGGATTACAAAACTTGTCCAATCGGCCTTACCTGCAATCTGCTCATAAAGCTTTTTACCATCTTCCGGCAAACGCGGCGCATTGAGGACCAACTTTGTCCAACCACGTTCTTCAGCCTTATCCGACAACACATCAATCATCGCCTTAGCAATACCCTTACCCTGATAAGCATGATGAACGTGAATATGATCAACCTGACCGGCACGCAAACCCGATACAGGTTCAGGCAGATCATAAAAAATAACAAAACCGACCAACTCATTATCAAGATGAGCGCCAATCACTTCAGCCGTTCGATCCTGCAACAATTGTTCAGCATAAAATTCATCGGGCCGGCGTGGCGCACCACGCTTCAAAGCCTGTGCATAAGTTGCCAGCAAAGGAGCCAAAACACGAGCATCTTTCAAACGCAGAAGGCTGATTTCAATTGCAGGTTCTGTGCTTTGTGTCGAAGCCATAATACGGGTCTCCCTTTTAAAATTACCACTTTAACAGTGATGAAACCAAAAACAACGCAAAACGCCTGTTTTTCTTTTTTCTATTTAAAGCGGCAAAGTAGCCGCGTAAAGAATTCAATTGGCACTGCGACCTTACAACACAATATTTATTGCCAATCACGCACATCAACAAAATGCCCAGCAATCGCAGCTGCTGCCGCCATTGCTGGTGATACCAGATGCGTACGCCCCTTATACCCCTGACGTCCCTCAAAATTACGATTGGACGTTGACGCACAACGTTCACCCGGTTCCAGCCTATCCTCATTCATTGCAAGACACATCGAACAACCCGGTTCCCGCCAGTCAAAACCAGCTTCAATAAAGACTTTATCAAGTCCTTCAGCTTCAGCCTGTTCCTTGACAAGGCCGGATCCCGGTACAACCATAGCTGAAACATGGGAGGCAACCTTCTTGCCTTTGGCAATCGCAGCTGCCGCACGCATATCTTCGATACGGCTATTGGTACAAGAACCAATAAAAACACGATCGACCTTAATATCGATAATCTTGGTTCCTGCTGTCAAACCCATATATTCCAACGCACGTTTTTTCGAAGCGCGTTTGGTTTCATCTTCAATTTTTTCCGGATCCGGTACAGCACCAGTAATAGCAACAACGTCCTCCGGCGATGAACCCCATGTCACCGTCGGAGCCAAACTCGATGCATCAATCTTGATAATCTTGTCAAAATGAGCACCCTCATCGCTTTTCAATGTTTTCCAATATTGGATTGCCTGTTCCAACAGTGCACCTTTAGGCGCACGCGGACGGCTTTTAATATAATCGAATGTCACTTCATCCGGCGCAATCAATCCGGCACGCGCACCACCTTCAATCGTCATATTGCAAATCGTCATACGACCTTCCATGGAGAGGGAACGGATTGCTTCACCGGCAAATTCAATAACATGACCTGTTCCGCCTGCCGTACCAATCTCGCCGATAATCGCCAAGACCAGATCCTTCGCGGTGACACCTTCGCCCAACTTGCCATCAACCTGCACCAGCATATTCTTAGACTTCTTCTGGATCAAAGTCTGTGTCGCCAAAACATGCTCGACTTCGGATGTCCCGATACCATGCGCCAAAGCACCAAAAGCACCGTGAGTTGACGTATGACTATCTCCGCAAACAATTGTCATGCCGGGAAGCGTAAAGCCCTGTTCCGGCCCTATAACATGGACAATACCCTGACGTTTGTCATTCTCGTTAAAATATTCGACCCCGAATTCCTTGGTATTGACGGCAAGCGCCTCAACCTGGATACGGCTTTCCTCGTTCGTGATTCCTTTATGACGCTCAGGCGAAGTCGAAATATTATGATCGACCACAGCCAACGTTCTTTCAGGATGACGTACTTTACGATGTGCCATACGCAAGCCTTCAAAAGCCTGTGGGCTTGTCACTTCATGTACAAGATGACGATCAATATAGAGAAGACAGGTGCCATCTTCCTGACGATCGACAATATGGTCATCAAAAATCTTGTCATAGAGTGTACGCGCGGCGCTCATCCCAGTTTCCTCAAATATTTTATGATATCTAATACATATTGCGTTTTATAAGATTCACACAACCTGTATTAAAGTTTGGTTTATTGCGCATATAACTCCAAAAACCACTTCTGGCTTTCGATATACGCCACAGTCATGTTTTAGAACGATTTTAAAAGACTGCAAACAATTTTTTCGGCAAATAAAAAAGGCGGCACACAGGTTTACCTGGGCCGCCCTTAATATCAATCAAGAAATTTCTATTCTTCTTTAGCTTCAGGAACCGGTGCGGCAACAGTCTCGGCAGTTACAGTCTCGGCCTTGCCAGTTGTCGGAACAGCAACTTTTTTACGGTTGTCTTTTTTCTCCGAAATACGGGCAGCCTTACCAGTAAGACCACGAAGATAATAAAGCTTGGCGCGACGAACCTTACCGCGACGCACAACTTCAACACCTTCAACCAATGGCGAATAGATCGGGAATACACGTTCAACACCTTCACCGTAAGAAATCTTACGGACAGTGAAGGTTTCATTCAAACCACCACCGGAACGGGCAATGCAAACACCTTCATAAGCCTGTACACGGGTACGCGTTCCTTCAGTCACACGTACCGATACACGAACTGTATCACCGGGCTGGAAATCCGGCAATGTACGCTTAGCTTCAATTTTTGCCATCTGTTCAGCATTAAGCTGCGCAATAATATTCATTTTATCAATCCTTCATGTTCTTCTCGAACAGTCAGAGCGCTCTACACTTGCAAGGTCAAATCTCTTGTTCGACCCGCTATGCCCGTAAGCAGGAGCGTATTCACAGTCCATTGGTTTTCCGGATACAGAAGTCTTCCTTCTGAAAACGTTGTCCGCCAATACACGATCATGTTTATTGAATCAAGCTTTAGCTTCAAGACTCTTTTGATTTATTAGCATTTTTACAATACTGCGCCCATAAATCAGGACGTCTTTCACGCGTCAATTGCTCAGCCTGCGCCTTGCGCCATGCTTCAATGGCCTGATGATTGCCCGATGTCAGCACTTCCGGAATCGGTATATCTTCAAAGACTGCCGGTCTTGTATAATGGGGGTATTCCAAAAGACCGGCCTCAAAACTTTCATTCTCACCCGAAAGCGCATTACCCATCACACCGGGCAATAATCGCACAATCGCATCAAGTATCACGAGAGCCGCTATTTCACCGCCTGACAAAATATAATCGCCAATCGAGATTTCAATGAGATTACGGGTTTGAATGACACGCTCATCAACACCTTCAAAGCGCCCGCAAATCAAGCTTACACCTTGACCTGCCGCAAGTGTACGCGCCATCTCTTGATCAAAAGGACGCCCCCGTGGACTCATCAAAAACCGCGGGCAACCGTCATCGACCGCATCAATGGCAGCAGCCAGCACATCCGGCTTCATCACCATACCTGCACCGCCCCCTGCCGGCGTATCATCGACGTTATGGTGACGGTCATGAGCAAAATCACGAATTTGAACAGTCTCAAGTGACCAAATATTTTTCTCTAGCGCCCTCCCAGCCATGGACTGGCCCAAAGAGCCCGGGAACATTTCAGGATAAAGCGTCAAAACACGGGCATGAAAACTCATATCATACCGCTTTCTTCTTGATCCTTACCGGTTTCATCATCCAGATCAACCAATCCTGCTGCTGTTTTATCCATTGTCATGAAACCTGCCTGCACATCAATATGCGGAACAGCGGCCTTTGTAAAAGGAATGAATACAGGCTTTTTACCCTTGATTTTAATCTCCAATAAATCACCCGCGCCAAAATTAAAAAAACCCGAAACAACAGCAAAATCGGCACCGGCTTCATCACGCACAATAAGACCTATCAAATCAGTTTGATAAAACTCTTCTTCCTCAAGATCATCCGGCAACTGGTCACGCTCTATAAAAAGCGGCAACCCATTCAACAATTCAGCATCGTTTCGCGTTGTAATATTCTTAAAGCGAACAACCAGCATATCTTTTTGTGGACGTATATTTTCAATCTGGAACACGCGGCTCCTGTCATCATAAAGCGCACCATATTGTCCCAAAGACATTGGATCATCAGTAAAGGATTTAACCCTGACCTCACCCTTGATTCCGTGCGCTGCACCAATAACCGCCATCTGAACCGGATTTTTCAACTTGCCCATAATTTGCCATCTGCCTCTGCCAATATCTCGCTTGTAAAATAAAAACCTGCCAAGAGAAACAAGATAAATCCAATTTTAATAAGCTGCTGCCATAAACAATAACAATAGTTCAAAACAACAAACATTAAGATGGAGATCCGGTCATGCCCAAAACAATGTTGATTTATGACGAGATTGTTCCGCTATCACGCGAAGAACATAAAGATCTAAAGTATGCACCAGCCACAGATATGCTCTTTGCTGCAGATACACATTTCTGTCCGCTTGCTGGAACCGAAATGCCATCTGCGTCCCAATATTATCCGATTTTATTCATGGGTGATCAAAAAGCTGCCGAAACGGGAACTTTGAATGTTGTTGCCATTCTCGGTCTGACCAATCATAAAAACGATTTTATTGACGATAAAGGAAAATGGCTAGAGAATATCTATATTCCAGCCTTTATCCGCTGTTACCCATTTATATCCGGGCCCGGATCTGATGGACACAAATATACGCTTTTTGTTGATAAAAAATCAGCAACCTTAACGACAAAAAAAGGCATACCGCTTTTTAATGAGGACGGTAGCAACAGCAAAGCGTTAAATGACCATATCCAATTCAATGCTTCTTTCTCGGATGAACTTGAATTTACAAAAGAATTCATGTGGCTGCTGACAAAATACAATTTGCTTACACTGCAAAGCTTTACGATTAATCATCCTTCGGGCGAGAAAAAAACCCTATACGATTTCTGGACTATTGACGAAAATAAATTTGGGCTTCTGGAAGGCAATGCACTGGCAGAATTTCATGAAAAGGGGTTTCTTGCCTGGATATTCGCGCAGTTAAATTCATTAAATTTACTGCCATCACTCTTTAACCTGCATCTGGAAAAACATGGGCGTCCCGATTCAACTATAAATTAATAAGACGGTTTTATGAATCACTCCATGCATGACGATGAAACCAACCATTTGCTGCTTCCCGCAAGCGCCGATATCATAGAAGCACGCCGTCTATGGCTTCAATCACTTGGTGCTGTACGGCGATTGTCAATGTTGACTGTAGACGCCTATGAACGTGACACAAGACAGTTCTTCACTTTTCTGGCAGAGCATCTTGGTCATGCACCTACCCTCAAAAATTTGTCGGCCCTAAAGGTTGGAGATTTACGCGCCTATCTCGCTTTTCGCCGCAATCAGGGACTGGAAGCACGCTCGTTAGGGCGTGCATTGGCCGGTTTACGTTCCTTCTTTAATTATTTAAGCAGGCAGGGACTTGCCGATATTGCCGCTGCCAAAGTCATCCGTACACCACGCCAGCCCAAATCATTACCAAAACCATTAAGCATTGATCATGCCCGCCAACTTGTCGACTATAAAACACAAATTCATGATGAACCTTGGATTGCAGCCCGTGATGCTGCCATATTGACATTACTATATGGCTGTGGCCTGCGTATATCAGAAGCACTGGCGCTGACACCCAAAAGTTTTTCCGACAGCAACAAAAATGCGCTCCATGTTACCGGTAAAGGCAATAAAACCCGTCTGGTGCCACTTATTCCCGTCGTTCATGAAGCGGTTGAAAACTATCTTTCACTTTGCCCTTTTGTACTTTCACCCGAACAGCCGATGTTTCGTGGAGTACGAGGCGCGCCGGTTCAGCCCGCGATCATCCAACGTGCTGTTCGGCAATTACGCGGCAGTCTAGGATTACCAGAAAGTGTAACACCTCATGCATTGCGTCATTCCTTCGCCACCCATCTTCTTTCCCGCGGTGGTGATCTGCGTACCATCCAGGAACTGTTGGGACATGCCAGCCTTTCAACCACCCAGATTTATACCGGCGTTGACAGTGAACGGTTGATGGAAATCTATCAAAAAGCGCATCCACGCGCCTGAATAAATATCTTGCAATCCACACCATTGGCCCTGATATATTTTGATTATCAAGGAGCTGTTCATGAGTAAAACCATCCGCATCGTTTTTCCGCAATGGCAGGGCGGCAATAACCCGCTTTATCGGTTGGGGTCCGAACTTTTGAACTGGCTGGCACCAAAAAACGATGGGCCGACCATCCATATTCCGGTACCGGAAGCGGATACACCATTGCAAGTCGAGAATGGCATAACGGGTCGCCATCAGATTGTTGAACAATTACAAGCCACCTATCAGGCGATTGAAGATCAACAGCCCGACCGGATTGTGGTGTTTGGCGGTGACTGTCTGGTTGATCTGGCGCCTTTTTCCTATCTCGCACATAAATACGGTGATGATTTCGGCATTCTCTGGATCGATGCCCATCCCGATGTCATGACGCCGCAACAATATGCCAATTCACATGCCCATGTGCTGGGTGCCTTGATGGGGTATGGCGATACTGATCTGACACGTGATATCAAACGGCCTGTCCCTCATAACAAGGTGATGATTGCCGGTATCCATAGCCCCAATGATTATGAAGCCGGTTTTTTAGCACGACATCATATCCGTACATTGTCGCCAGAAGCCTTGCGTACCGACCCCGCACCGGTCCTCGACTGGATCAAAGAACAAAAAATCAAACATCTGGCCATTCATTTTGATCTCGATGTGCTTGATCACCATAAATTCCGCGCTTTGCTAATGGCTGAACCCGATATTAACCCGCATCAATATGACGGCATCGCTGAAGGGCGATTAACCATGCAAGAGGTAATCGACCTGCTGGCCCAAGTCGACAAAGCAACCGATATTGTCGGCCTTGGGATTGCCGAACACCTGCCATGGGATGCGTTGAACTTGCAGAATATGCTGAGAAAAATACCCTTGCTCAACGATTGAGGGAAAACAGGAAAAATCAGCGGCCCTTGGCCTCGATCGCCAACGCATGGACCGACCCGCTTAATTCATGGTGCAAAACATGATTGATCGCACGGTGAATATCAACACGTTTCATGCCGTCAAAATCGGCCGATGTAATCTTAACGCGAAAATGCGTTTCACCCAAACCATCAAAGGATTGTCCATCATCATGATGATGACCGGCATGTAAATGGCTCTCATTGATTACCTGTAATTCGACAGGTGAAAAAGCGGCCTGAAGTTTTTTTTCAATACTTTCTTGAACAGAACTAGACATTTAACCCTTTTCATCCCATATGAAACCGTAGATTAAACGAACTTTAAGACGTATAATCTGGATTACAACTGTGGAAAGAAAATCCTTCCCTGTCAATTCGGTATTGTCGATTCGATTAATTATTTAAATGTCAATTCTTGTAAAAACCTTTTGTTTTGCGTAAAGCGAGAGCCATGGCTACCTCATCCAAATATTTCGACTCAATCCGCATCAGCGCCAATAAAAAGAAAACGGCAGCGCCGCAGACCCGCGAATGTCAGTGGGAAGGCTGTGAAAAACCCGGCACCCATAAAGCTCCTGCCGGACGTGACAATGAAGGCCAATATTTGTTCTTCTGTATCGACCACGTCCGCGAATATAATAAAAATTTCAATTATTTTTCCGGTCTCAATAATGAGCAGATCGCAAAATTCCAAAAAGATGCCATCACCGGTCATCGCCCGACATGGTCAGCAGGCGTCAATGCAACCGCTAAGGCATCAAACCATTTTTCAACCATGCGTTCAGGCTCGGCCGCCTATCAAAACCGTGTACGAGATCCCTTCAATCTGTTTAATGAACGACGCGCGGCAGCACCGAAACAACGCAAACTGAAAACGCTTGAATCAAAAGCCTTTGTCACACTAGGGCTGGAGATTACTGCAACGTCCGATGATATCAAGGCAAAATACAAGGCATTGGTTAAAATGCACCATCCTGATGCCAATGGCGGCGACCGTTCATCCGAAGAACGCCTTCGTGAAGTGCTGCAAGCCTATAATCTGCTTAAATCAGCTGGTTTTTGCTAATATTTTTCAAAAGCTGACAAATAGTTGATGAAAAGCCATTGAAATTTATAGCCAACAGATTGATAAAAGGCACAACGTTCTTTCATCCACATGAATGATGCTATTTGCTTGCAACCATTCTGGCGGGCAGAATAAACACCAAGACCAATTGACAGCGTAAAAATATTTGCGCCTTGGAGGCATAATGAAACAAGATCATCTGGGCATCGAAAATATACCGGACATAACTGTCTCAGCCCGTGAAGTTTTCGGCATCGATACCGATATGCAGGTGCCGGCCTTTTCAAAAAACGATCCTTATGTGCCGGAACTTGATCCCGACTATCTTTTCGACCGTCAGACAACTTTGGCCATTCTTGCCGGTTTTGCCTATAACCGCCGCGTTATGGTATCTGGATACCACGGCACCGGTAAATCGACCCATATCGAACAGGTTGCCGCCCGCCTCAACTGGCCATGCGTACGCGTCAATCTCGACAGCCATGTCAGCCGTATCGATCTTGTCGGTAAAGATGCTATTGTCGTGAAAGACGGCATGCAAATTACCGAATTCAAGGATGGCATTCTACCATGGGCCTATCAGAATAATGTTGCACTGGTTTTTGACGAATATGATGCAGGCCGCCCCGATGTCATGTTTGTTATCCAACGTGTGCTGGAATCATCAGGCCGTTTAACGCTTCTTGATCAGAGCCGTGTAATCGCGCCCCATCCGGCTTTCCGTCTGTTTGCAACCGCCAATACCATTGGTCTAGGCGACACAACCGGTCTTTACCATGGCACCCAACAGATCAATCAGGCCCAAATGGACCGCTGGTCGATCGTGACAACACTCAACTATCTGCCTCATGATAATGAAGTTGACATCATTCTTGCCAAAGTCAAAAAACTAGACAAGGACACGGCCTCGAAAATGGTACGCGTTGCCGATATGACCCGTCAGGCCTTCATCAATGGTGATCTTTCCACCGTAATGAGTCCGCGTACGGTTATTACATGGGGCGAAAACGCACAGATTTTCAAAGATATCGGTTTTGCTTTCCGTCTGACCTTCCTCAATAAATGTGATGAATTGGAACGCCCGACAGTGGCCGAATTCTATCAGCGCGCTTTTGGTGAAGAACTACCGGAATCCGTTATCAATACGGTTTTTGCCTGAGTCGAATACAAAGGTGTGAGAACAAATAATGACCGCCGAGGCCGGAGATAACAGCCGAGAAAGATCACAAGGGCCGATTGATTCCGAGCCTTTCAAGCGGGCTGTCTCTATTTGTATGCGCGCCGTATCGGGTGTCCACGACCTTGAAGTCTCTTTTGGTAACGACCGACCCTCCATTGTCGGTGATCATGCCCGCCTACCTGATCTGCCGCGTCGTCCGACATCCCATGATGTTGCCATTACACGCGGTCTGGGTGATTCCATGTCATTGCGCCGGGCATGGCATGATGCACGTGTCCATGCCCGCTTGGCACCCCAAGGACCGGATGCCCGTGCCATTTATGATGCTGTAGAACAGGCCCGCGTCGAAGCGATTGGAACGCTCTCTATGGATGGCATGGCGCAAAATCTTGATGTCATGCTGGCCGATAAATATTCACGCGCCAATTATGGTGCCATTACTTCTCAAGAAGAAGCGCCTTTACAAGAGGCTTTGGCCCTCATGGTGCGTGAGAAGATAACCGGTCGCAAGCCACCCGAACAGGCAGGACAGGTTGTCGAGCTCTGGCGCCAATGGATCGAAGAAAAAGCCGGCAAGACACTTGATGAACTCGCTAAAAATCTTGATGATCAGGATGCTTTTGCCCGACTGGTGCGCCAAATGTTGTCATCCATGCAAATGGCCGATGATCTGAATGATAACAGTATCGAACAGGATGCACCGACAGAAGACGAGCAAATCGACCCCGACGAAGAAAACGATAACCAGCCGGAAGAGCAAGAAGGTTCCGATAGTTCCGATAGCGAAGCATCCGAAGAGGCAGGAGATGATGTCGAGGACGGCGATATGGAAGCCGCAGACAGCGCCGATGATCAAGGCGAAGAAGGCGAAGAAATTGAATCGGAACAACAACCCGGCGAGACCCACCTGCCACCGCAGCCTTTCTCTGACCTTGAACATCTAGGCGACTATAAAGTCTTTACCCGCGAATTCGATGAGACCGTAGAGGCCGGCGAACTGTGCGATGATACGGAACTCGAAAAATTGCGTAGTTTCCTTGATAAACAATTGGCCAATCTGCAAGGAGTGGTCGGACGTCTTGCCAACCGTCTGCAACGTCGGTTAATGGCACAACAAAACCGCTCATGGGACTTTGACCTCGAAGAAGGCTATCTTGATACTGCACGCCTGCCACGTATCGTTATTGATCCGACCCAGCCACTTTCTTTCAAAATGGAACGCGATACAGATTTTCGCGATACAGTTGTCACCCTTGTTATTGATAATTCCGGTTCCATGCGCGGACGCCCGATTACGGTTGCAGCAACGTGTGTCGATATTCTAGCACGCACATTGGAGCGCTGTGGTGTCAAGGTCGAGATATTAGGTTTTACCACCAAAGCATGGAAAGGCGGCCAATCACGTGAAGCGTGGCTCAACCGTGGCAAACCGGCTACGCCCGGTCGCCTTAACGATTTACGCCATATCATCTATAAAGCCGCCGATACACCATGGCGCCGTGCCCGTAAAAATCTTGGCCTGATGATGCGTGAAGGTCTGTTGAAAGAAAATATTGATGGCGAGGCACTGGTCTGGGCACACCAGCGTCTGCTTGGACGACGCGAACACCGGCGCATACTGATGATGATATCCGATGGAGCGCCGGTCGATGATTCAACGCTATCGGTCAATCCCGGCAATTATCTGGAAAAGCATTTACGTGCCGTCATCGAAGAGATCGAAACACGTTCACCCATTGAGCTTATTGCCATCGGCATCGGCCATGATGTTACCCGCTACTATCGTCGTGCTGTCACAATTGTAGACGCCGAAGAATTAGCCGGAGCCCTGACCGAACAGCTCGCAAGCCTTTTTGACGAAAAGAAAAAATAAGACCACGCATCCGGCTCTTTTTCCAATCACAGCAAACTATCTGTGTTTTATTATCCTTAACTCGAAAGCTTTTTATAATGAAACCATCCATATTTTTGCTTGCATGTCTAATCGGCCTGTCATCCCCTCAAATTCTAACCGCCAAACCTGTCGCTAAAAAAAGCGATCTGGCAGCTGTCATGACCGCTTTTGACCGCGCTTGCCTGCAAACAGCACCCAGTTTCGCCAATGCCAAAAAAGTTGCCGCTCAATACGGCATAAAAGAACTATTTCCTTTGGGAAATGGTTATCTCGGCATGGATAAAGACGAAAATTTGAGTATTCAAATTAAACCGAATGTCGAATGCGCATTTGGTAGCAATACACTCGGTGGCAAAGAAGTCTTGACCGCTTTTGTTGCAACAATTGCCGCAAAGGCACAAGCCATGCCGCAACCGCTACCGACAAAAACACCATTCACCGCGCTCATTGATGGAAAGTCCTATATTTTTCATCTGGATCGCCAAGGCGGCGAAACCTTTGTCATGCTACGGCAAAAATAATAAACCAAATAAGGCTTATTTGCCGGATGGCGCATAAACTGAAGGCATGAAAATGCTAAGAAAAGCGCGATAAGGTAGCAACATAAAGAGTGCCATGGCAATTTTAACCCAGAAATCGCCAAATGCCCATGAAAACCATATTGGCACTTGCAATCCCAATAGGCTGGCCATGTTCAATTTTGAACCATCCTCATAGCCGGTCCACACATCGATAAAAGCAAAATGGACGCTGAAAGCAATGGCAAAAAAGACCAACGTATCAAGCACAGATCCACAAAAAGCCGCTGCCAAAGGTGCTTTCCACCATGTCTTACGCCGTAATGGCCCGAACACTGCAATATCAAGAAGCTGTGCCATCAAAAAAGCGGCCCCCGAAGCAACGGCAATACGCGGCGGAGCAAAAAGACATGAAACAACAAGACCCGTTATAAAACCGGCATAGACAACCCGTCTCGCCGCTTGCGGACCATATCGCCGATTGGTCAAATCGTTGATCAGAAAAGCAAACGGATAAATAAACGCGCCATAAGTCAAAAGATGCTCAAGACCGAACCAATGAAAAGGAAATTGCACCAGAACATTGGAAGCTGTCACGGCCACACACATCGAGGCAATGGCCAATATAAGATAACGCTTATCGGAAGAATTTTGTATGATTGTCATTTTTTTAACCTGGGTAATGGAACCAGAAAAAAGGCCGGTTTAGAACTGGCCTTTCAACATAAAATCAAAATTGCCCGATTAGGCAGCAGCTTTTTCAGCCTGCTTCTTCACAACCTGACGCTTCAGCAGACGGGCACGCTGTGACAGTTCCTTATCGTCAGCCTTGACGAGAAATGCATCCAGACCGCCACGATGCTCAACTGTGCGCAAAGCATGGGCCGATACACGCAGACGGTAGCTCTGTTCCAGAGCTTCTGAAATCAGCGTAACATTGCAAAGATTCGGCAGAAAGCGACGACGCGTTTTATTATTCGCGTGGCTGACATTGTTGCCATATTGGACCGTTTTGCCGGTCAGTTCGCAAGCGCGTGACATTTATTTCACCTTTACTCTACTCTACCGGATAGACACGCTTTTCAATATCCAAGCGCATATCAAGACCGGATGATCATTGGAAATTTGTGTCTCTCATAGGGGGGTTGTTGAAAAAGGTCAAGAGTTTTCAACCCGACGACAAGTCGAAAAAGTAAACAAAAGCGCTTTTTTTCAAAAAAATCCATGTTAAAAAGAACAAGTATCGAACCTTTCAAACCGGCCATATGCCATTTAGCACGGACAACAATCATGGCAAAGACGCGTCGCTCTTCTTTTAAGCTTTTTTCATTTGGGCTTTTATGCCTTTTCTTTTTTGTTCTTTTTAGCGGGCTGGGCATCTGGCAGGTTGAACGGCTCGGCTGGAAACTTGATCTTATCCAGAAAGCCGATACACGCGTACATATGCAACCGGTTGAAGCGCCCGGCCAAAACCAATGGTCGCAAGTCAATTATGACAATTATGAATATCTTCCTGTGACTATTTCCGGCCACTATCTCAATGAAAAAGAAGTATTGGTTAGCGCTATCGCAGAAAATCAGCCGGGCTATTGGCTGATGGTTGCCTTTGCCCGTAATGACGGTACCACTGTTTTTGTCAATCGCGGCTTTATACCTATGCAGGCAAATGACAATACCCAAAAATCGAAATTGGATACCCACCCTATTAAAGGCGAAACAATTGTTACAGGACTATTGCGAATGGGCGAGGGCAAAGGGTTCTTTCCACGTAAGAACAATCCTGAAAACAATACGTGGTATACACGTAATATCGAACAAATGGATGCTAAAACAGGTCTTCATGGTTCAGCTCCCTACTTTATTGATGCAGCCGCTCAAAACTTTATCAATGCAGCCGATCAAAGTGACGAGAACTATCCTATTGGCGGACTGACAAATGTCAAATTTACCAATAACCATCTCAGCTATGCCATTACATGGTTTTCATTAGCCATAGGCGTTTTGGCGGCCACTTTCTTTCTTTTTTATGATGAACGCAAAAAACGTAATACGCCTGAACCCGATGATGACTAGAGCCGAAAATATCAAGATATCGATAATTGGGTTTTTGCTATTTTAATGTAGGCGCTTTTGATTTCAAAAACCTGCTTGTTGGGGTAAATTCTGCACGTTTCCGATAAAATCAGACGCAATAAAATCCATCATGCCACCTTCAAGACATGAATATATCAAAATTGGGCTTGGCAAAAGCTATCAAGATAACGTACAGCTACATCATGGAGGACTTTCGTTTCTAGTGCATATCATTGATCGGTAAGATTAATATCCAATACCGCTATTCTCTGCATGAAGCGAAATAAAGCGAAGCTAAAACTCGCTGAGTAGGGAGATAAAAATGGATTTAATGCTATTATATAAATTCTTTGTCGTACTAGGTGCATTACTTTTCCTGATGGTGATGGCCTATAAAGGACACAGCATCATCTTGATGGCACCAATAGCAGCCATGGGCGCGGTTTGTCTTATTGCCCCACATGATCTTGCGCCGATGTTCAGCGGCGTTTTTATGGAAAACATGGTTGTTTTTGTTAAAAACTATTTCCCTGTTTTTCTTCTTGGTGCCGTTTATGGAAAGTTGATCGAGCTGTCAGGATTTTCCAAATCCATTGTCGAAGCGGTCATCCGTTGGATCGGCCAGACACAGGCTGTGCTTGTTATCGTCATTGTTTGCGCCTTACTGACCTATGGCGGTGTATCGCTCTTTGTTGTTGCTTTTGCCGTCTATCCATTTGCTGCCGAACTTTTCCGTGCCAATGGCATTCCTAAAAGAATCATTCCCGGCGTTTTGGCGCTTGGCGCTTTGTCCTTTACCATGGACGCCTTTCCCGGCACACCACAAATCCAGAATATCATCCCAAGCGGTACTTTCGGTACAACCAGCTGGGCGGCACCGCTTCTTGGTATCAGTGGATCTATCTTTATCTTTGTTGTCGGACTACTTTATTTGAATTGGCGTGTACGCAGTGCCGTTAAAAATGGCGAAACTTATGATTCAGGCCAAACACTCCATAATGAACCTGCAGCTATTGACCATAGTGAAATGCCCAATCCCTGGCTTGCATTTTCTGCACTTGTATTGATCGGGGTAGCCAATTTTATCCTGACCTTTCTCATCCAGAAAATTTATATGGACGCTGATGGAAAGCTTATACCGCATGTGCTTGACAAAAACGAATTGCCCGGATTGAAAGCAACAATGGAAATATCTCCATTGATTGCAATCTGGGCCGTAGAAGGCGCCCTGTTGATCGGCATCCTGTTTATTATACTAACCTCATGGAAAACAATCCGGAATAAAATAGCCGAAGGCAGCAAAGCCGCTGTTGGCGGCGCAATGCTGGCAGGCCTGAACACAGCATCCGAATATGGTTTTGGTGCCGTTATTGCAGCCCTGCCCGGCTTCGTTGTGGTACGCGATGCATTAGGGGCTGTTCCCGATGTTCTGGTTAATTCAGCTGTCAGCGTCACTGCATTGGCCGGTATAACCGGTTCGGCATCCGGTGGTATGAGTATCGCCCTTGCTGCCCTTGGCGATCATTTCAAAACCGCTGCAGAAGCCGCAGGCATCCCGATGGAAGTAATGCATCGTGTTGTTGCCATGGCTTCCGGCGGTATGGATACACTGCCCCATAATGGTGCCGTTATCACGGTTCTTGCCGTATGCGGACTAACGCACAGACAATCCTATAAAGACATATTTGCGATTACCGTGTTGAAGACACTGACTGTCTTTGTTGTCATCGGTCTCTATTACACAACCGGTATGGTCTAGGCTCAGAATCTAGACATCGTAAAACACAATCAATAAAGGGGTCCTACATCTTTAGGGCCCCTTTGCCATATGCGATAAAAAAATTCTGACGAAAGTCCTGTTCTTTGCGGCCATAAAGCAATGGCTTACCATCAAGACCGACAACCGCTCCGCCCGCAGCATGGATAAGTGCATCACCTGCGGCCGTATCCCATTCCATGCAATGTTCAAATCGTGGATAGAAATCGGCATCACCTTGTGCCACCCGACAAAACTTAATGGCTGACCCCATAGGCTGACAAAACGCTGAAGATTGCGTTTTAATCCATGCGTCGGTCTCTTTCGAGCGATGCGAACGACTGGTAACAATAACCGGCTTTTCACCTGCAGCCCGACAAAAAATACTTTGCCAGTTATCACATTGGCCATCTGGTTTAATCGATGCCTTATAGGCACCTGCTTTTGAACCCACATAAATTTCATTCAATGCAGGCAAGGCAATCACGCCGATAACGGGTCTTTGTCCTTTTATCAAAGCAATATTGACTGAGAATTCGTCATTCCTGGCTACAAATTCACGCGTACCATCCAACGGATCAATCAGAAAAAAACAACCTGCAGATATATCGGGGCAAAAACCGCATGCTATCTGTTCTTCGGCAACAATTGCAACATCGCCTAAGGATTGTTTCAATCGTACAGTAATTATTAATTCTGCCTCTCTGTCCGCTTCTGTAACAGGTGACAAATCAGCTTTTTGATACACTGTGATGGTTTGGGCATAATGTTGGCGGATAATATCCGCAGCCTTCAAGGCTGCATCGACCATAGCCGCCATAAAATGCTTTTCATCCATAGGCCAAGAACCTGCCTGTATTCATTCTAAAACAAATGGTAGCAAGCATTATTAGATATATGCACACAAACCAATAAATAAAAACACCCGCTATCATAAGATAACGGGCGTATTCAAAGCAAAAGCTTTTAAATTCTATTCGATTAACGAACAGCTTTACGGGCAATCGAAGAGATCTCTGCACGATTAATGCCAAGATCATTCAATTCATGGGCCGACAAACGGCTCAATTCATTGACAGTTGTACGATAACGACGCCAGTTATTAAAAGAACGGATGATATTCATAACACTCACCTAGACAGTTTGTTTAATTCGTTGGGTCCTATATAGGCTTGAACAAACAAAATGAGCAGTGTGAAGTTTGCATAGCTGATGTGCAATATTTAAGCGATTTGCCTTAAAATGAGTCATATTTTGTTAATAATTTGCCACAATCTGCCTTAATTGGAGCAAATTACAAACTCATCCAACATACCAAAAAAGAATATCCGACCTCAAAGACAGGTTCATTTCATAAAAAAAAGCCGGACGATTGTCCGGCTTAAAGTTTGAAGGTTAAAAAACCTCCAGAGGGGAACACTTGCAGCGCAAATGGGAGGAGAAGCGCCAGCAAGTGGTATTAATATGGATAAGCTTTGTAGCTATTGCAACCCCTTCGCCTCGTAAATGAGAAAAAACATACAAAATTAGTGGTATTATAACGTAGCTGTGACCTTTTTGCCGCAATTAGATCTTTTGAAAGTAGAAAATCAGACCTTTACCGGCAGTCATAGAAGTTCATTCAAAATGAATCAAAGCCAAACCGTGAAATAAAGACGATTTTCTTTTTTTATCGTCTGAAAGACAAATCCACGCGTCCGGCAAAAATGGGCCAAATCGATTTCAGCCAAAGGATCATCTGAAATAACAGTCAAAATGGCCGGTGCAGTCATAGCGTTTAATCGCTTTTTCATTTTCAATAAAGGCAGCGGACAGCGTAATCCGGTCAGATCATAAACTTCCGGCGTCTCAACCACCAAAAATCTTCCAAAGCGATTTTTTAGTCGGCTTTTCACTCTGACCAGTATCAACGGCCCCCTCGGCCGCCGATGGTGGACTACTAGGAATAGGAGTTACAGATGTTGTCTGTGTATCAGGTAAAGATGATTTCACAGCAGCCGATTGGATATCAGGCGCATTTTCTCTCTCGGCCGATGATGGCGACAAAGACGGCGGCTCACGTGAAACCTTTTGACCTGCAGCCCGTTTGCGGCTCCAATCAGCAACCAAACGTGCTTCTTCTACACTGACAATAGAAGGAGCAGGCGGCTTAGACTTTTTATTCAAAGCACTAGCAAATGTATCATCATATTTTTTCTGATATTCACTATAGGCAGCCGTCAACTCCGTCGAACTTGCAGGCGGACACGCACCTGCCGGAGTCATATTTCCGACACGATTAAAAACATAGCGTTTTTCACATACATCGACTTGCGGCGGTTTCTTTGTGACTTCAAAAATATCATAGCCTTCTTTTAGCATTTTCCAGAAAGCAAAATTGGGATCATTCTTATAACGGGCCATATTGGCGGCTGTCATACGAAAAGGAAAAGCCTGTATTTGGAACTCGCGCTGGCCACCCTTGAATGAATCACGACCAAAAGCATAAATCTGCGCAACATTCTCATCGCTCATCGAATAACAACCCGACGATGAGCAGGCACCATGAACCATAAGATGTTGGCCGGTGCGGCCATTAACACGGTCATAAGCGTTTGGAAAACCGATATTAAAAGAAAGATAATAGCTGGAATTGGGATTCATCTGTGCCGGCGTTACCTTATAGAAACCTTCCGGCGCCTGTCGATCGCCTTCCATGAATTTAGGCCCCAACTTACCGGACCATTTACAAATATCATAAGAAGCAATGAGATCATATTTACCGGTACGCTGTTCCTTCCAGACCTCCAAGATGCCTTCTTCTTTAAATATCCGCACCAAAATGGGCGAATACTTATCCATATTCTTGGCTTTCATCTTTTCGATAATTTTAGCCGGAAGAGGCTGTGTTGCCTTACCAACCTGAGGCAAAGTGACCGAATCCTGACAGGCTGTCAGCACACTGGCCGAGATAAGTACAGAAAATAGAAGGGCAGTTTTGAATTTCATACCATTATCCCGTATTGACCCTGAAGCACATTGCAGCTTGTTATCTCAAACAACATACTTTTATTCTTTTCCCTACATGCCTGCATTTGAAGGCATATTCCAGCCCAAATCACATCAAGCCAACCCGAAAAATATACCATAAACTTATTAAAAAATTATGGTTTTATTTTAACATTATGCCTGCTGCATATAAAAAGAGATATTATCCTGCAACACTGTCAGAAAATGATCGCGCGTCTCATCACGTGTATGACGTAAATAAGCCGCTGCCAAAGGCAAATATCCTGTTATTGCCATAGAACGGATATCCAAATTGATAAAATGGACACCTTCAACACCCAGTTTTGCTGTCCAACGCGGCACAATCGAAAGACCTATGCCTGCAGCAACAAGATTGATAATGGTCTGTTTCTCATCCGCGATCTGGGCAATATTGGCAATAATACCAGCCTGGGCAAAAAGCTTCATTGTCATATCATGACTATGAGGCCGCGAGCGACGGTCCGGCACAATCATCGGCTCACCGGCGAGATCACCCAATTGCAGAGATTCCCTTCGTGCCAAAGGATGACTTGACGGTACTGCTAAAATAGCGCTCTCGTTAAACAACTTGATAAATTGCAGCTTTTTATTGGGATATTCCGGCGGGCGGACAAAAACGATATCTAACCGACCCGATAAAAGCCGCGGCAAAAGACGCACGGTTTTATCCTCATAAAGGCGGATTGATATATCAGGATAACAAGCATGGAAATGCTGCAACAGCATCGGCATCAATCCGACTGCTGCACTATCAATCACACCAACTTGCAATTCTCGCTTTCCACGACCTTGAAACTGGGCAAAATGGGCATAGATACTTTCAACCTCCGAAACCAAATGGCCCCCATGACGAAGAAGATAGGTGCCTTCTTCAGTCAACATCACATTACGGGTTGTACGAATAAACAAACGCGTATTGAGAGATTCTTCCAATAAACGGATATGCCGTGACAAAGTAGCCGGTAAAATATTGAGTTTCTGTGCAGCACGTCCAAAATGCAGCTCTTCGCATATAGCAAGGAAACTACGCAATTGCTGGATATCCATAATACAACTCTATTATTCAAAATAATTATATAATTCCTGTATCGTTGTTTTCACAAAGGTTCCAGTTTTTTCTGTCAGCATCGTTGAAGCATGCAGGGAGGACGGACATGCCGGAGACACATCCACACCAACGCCATGATCTTGGTAAAAAGGTTATTATAAAAGTTGCATGGCGCATTGTGCCCTTCATCATGCTTCTCTATTTCATCGCTTTTCTTGATCGCGTAAATATCGGCTTCGCCTCTTTAGAAATGAACAAGGATATCGGGCTTTCCAATACAGTCTATGGTTTAGGTGCCGGCATATTCTTTCTTGGCTATTTTCTTTTTGAAGTGCCATCCAATCTTATTTTGAACAAGGTCGGTGCCCGTATCTGGATTGCTCGTGTCATGATCACATGGGGGCTTGTTTCAGGAGCCATGACATTTGTTAAGGGACCCATCAGTTTTTATATTTTACGTTTTTTATTGGGCGCTGCAGAAGCCGGTTTTTTCCCCGGCATTATCCTTTATCTCAGTTTCTGGTTTCCCACCCGCTCACGTGCGGCTATGACAGCACTCTTCATGGCTGCTGCTCCTCTTTCTACGGCGTTAGGCTCACCGATTTCCGGTGCCTTAATGCAGTTGCACGGTCTTGGCGGCTATGCAGGCTGGCAATGGATGTTCATTCTGGAAGCCTTGCCTGCGGTTATTTTAGGCGTCATCGTGCTATTTTACATGACCGACAAGCCTGAAAAAGCCAAATGGCTCAAAGCAGACGAACAAAAATGGCTGATCGAAACCATGGCCGCCGAACAACAGGCTAAAAAGGGCGCTGCCAAACACAGTATCCTGTCAGGACTGGCCGATATCCGTGTTCTGGCCTTGGCTATTGTTTATTTCGGTACGTCTGCAGGGCTCTATACCCTTGGTATTTGGGCGCCACAGATCATTAAAACAACAGGATTGAATTCATTGCAGATCGGATTCGCCAATGCTGTACCGGCTGTTTTTGCTGTGCTTGCCATGGTTTTCTGGGCCCGTCATTCAGACCGTACCAATGAACGTACTTTCCATGTCGTTATCGCCTGCCTTGTTGCCGCAGTCGGCCTGACGCTTGCCGCAACGGTTTCATCGGTTATCGGTATTATTTTTACACTGACAATCGTCAATATTGGTGTTTCATGTTCAAAACCACCCATGTGGAGCATGCCAACCGTTTTCCTATCCGGCCCTGCCGCCGCAGCCGGTATCGCAACCATCAACTCAATTGGCAATCTGGGCGGATTTTTCGGACCAACCATGATCGGTTGGATCAAGGATCTGACAGGCAGTTTTTCAGGCGGACTCTATTTTGTAGCCAGCCTGCTGGTTCTCTCGAGTGTCCTGACTGTTATTCTTGCCAGAACAGCGCCAAAAACCGAAGGACAAGATTAAATTGTAATCACCACGTCATTTCACCTTTATTTAAATTATCTGCATAACGGAGTTCATCATGCGTCAACATAAAATTGCTGCCATCCCTGCCGATGGCATCGGCCCCGAAGTTATTGATGCCGGCATCACAGTTCTCAGGGCCTTGGAAAAAAAACTCGGCGACCTTTCCTTTCAAATCGATATGTTTGACTGGGGGTCCGACTATTATCGCAAGCATGGCGTCATGATGCCGGCCAACGGTCTTGAGCAACTCAAACCTTATGATGCCATTTATTTTGGCGCGGTCGGCGCTCCTGATATTCCCGACCATATCACCTTGTGGGGGCTGCGCCTTCCAATTTGCCAAGGCTTTGATCAATATGCCAATGTCCGTCCAACCAAAATCCTTCCCGGCATTACACCAACCTTACGCAATTGCGGTCCCGGTGATCTCGATTGGGTTATTGTACGTGAAAATTCCGAAGGCGAATATTCCGGCAATGGCGGACGTACCCATAAAGGATTGCCTGAAGAGGTTGGCACAGAAGTTTCAATTTTTACCCGCGTTGGCGTCACCCGTATCATGCGTTACGCTTTTCGTATGGCCCAATCGCGCCCCCGCAAACTCTTGACCGTTGTCACGAAATCTAACGCCCAACGTTTCGGCATGGTCATGTGGGATGAAATTGCCGAAGAAGTCTCAAAAGAATTTCCCGATGTCACCTGGGACAAAATGCTTGTCGATGCGATGACTGTACGCATGACCCGCAATCCCGAAAGCCTTGACACCATCGTAGCAACCAACCTGCACGCCGATATTCTATCCGATCTTGCCGGTGCTCTTGCCGGCAGCCTCGGCGTTGCTCCGACAGGTAATATTGATCCCGAGCGCCGTTTCCCGTCAATGTTTGAACCGATCCACGGTTCTGCATTCGATATTACCGGTAAAGGCATTGCCAATCCGGTTGCCTCTTTCTGGACAGCCGCCCAGATGCTGGAGCATCTCGGTGAAATGGATGCTGCCAAGCGCCTGATGAAAGCTGTTGAAACCGTTACGGCAAAAGGCATTATAACGCCTGATGTCGGTGGAACGGCAACCACCCAACAAGTAACCAATACCATGCTTGATGCCATTGCGGGTGACAATACCTAAAACAAAAAAGCCGCCATACTGTATGGCGGCTTTTTTATCTTTTATTATTGCGCAAGATTTAAAAATCCATTGGTTGCCATCAAAGGCCGATCCGGCGGATTGGCTAATGCACTGACATAATCCATCATATAATGATGATTATAATGAACGTCCAAAGTGTCAATCAGTCCATCATCGCCTTTCTGGCAAAACGCCTTACGGCTTTCCTGATTATCAGCCAATCCCACAACATAATCCTTCGCGCATGTTTCAATACGCGGCGGCTGCTTTGTAATCTCAAAAACATCATAACCGATTTTAAGCTTTGTCCAAAACGGCATATTGGCATCCATGGCATAACGCGCCATATTCTCACCACTCATCCGAAACGGAAAGGCATGAAAAGAAAAAGCTTTTTGTCCACCTGTAAAGGCTTCGCGTGCAAAGGCATAAATCTGCTCAATGCCACGATCGGTCATGGCATAACACCCGACAGAAAGACAATTGCCATGGACCATCAGATAGGATCCATCACGCCCGTTAGCCCGATCATAGGCATTTGGAAAACCAATATTAAAAGCCAAATGATAATTGGATTTAGGATGCATCTGCCCATAAGCAACCGTATAAAAGCCCTCTGGCGTCTGCAAATCACCTTGACGATATTTCGGTCCCAACTTGCCTGACCATTTACAGATTTCATACACAGCAATTCGCTGATAGCGACCATTACGATCTTCTTTCCAGACTTCAAGAACCCCCTCTTCCTTGAAAGCACGTATATAGATAGGTGCTGCCGGATCAACATTGAGCTGCTGCATTTTTTTAATCAGATTATCGGGAAGAGGCAACGCATCCTTCATCGGCTCAGCCATAGCAAAGCTGATAGCGGTCAAAACCACAAACAAAGTAATGGCCAACGATAAAACGAGGCGAATTATTCGCATGACAAACATGGATGCACCCATCAAAATATGATGCCATACGACATCGACTATCATCACCTATCTATGATTATAGTCGATTTTCGCCTTAACAAAGGCAACGCCAGCCAAAAGATGGCGCAATGGTAAAAAGAGAATTAACGAATCAACTGAGATTGCGACCAATCTGCAGATATTTTTCCCGACGTTCCCGCTTGAGATCGGCCCCGCTTTTACCGACAAGACCTTTCAAGGCCGCATCAATAATATTGCCAGCGGCATCAATCGTTGCCTCGGCACCTCGGTGTGCACCACCTAGCGGTTCAGGGATAATACCATCAATAATCTTCAGTTCATAAAGATCCTGCGCCGTAATACGCATATTGGAAGCCGCATCCTTGGCGCGTGTTGCATCACGCCACAAAATAGAAGCTGCACCTTCAGGTGAAATCACCGAATAAATAGCATGTTCAAGCATATAAACACGATTGGCGGCCGCAATAGCAATCGCACCACCCGAACCACCTTCGCCAATTACAACAGAAACAACAGGCACTTGCAAATTGAGTGTTTCAGCTGTGGAGCGGGCAATAGCTTCAGCCTGACCGCGTTCTTCCGCGCTTACGCCGGGATAGGCTCCGGCCGTATCCACCAAAGTAATCAATGGCAGTTTGAACCGTTCGGCCATTTCCATAATACGCACTGCCTTACGATAGCCTTCAGGGCGGGCAGAACCAAAATTATGCTTCAGACGTGATTTGGTATCATTGCCTTTTTCCTGACCTATATAGGCAATCGACTCACCATTAAAACGAGCAAATCCCGCTTCAATGGCTGCATCATTGCCAAATTTCCGGTCACCAGCCAAAGGTGTCATATCTGTAAATAGACGGGCCGCATAATCAACAAAATGCGGACGATCCGGATGGCGAGCAACCTGTGCCTTCTGCCACGGCGTCAGTTTCTTGTATAAATCACGTAAAGCTGTCTCGGCACGCTTTTCCAAGCGATGAATTTCTTCCGTCGAATCAACGCTGCCTTTTTCCTTGGCAAGCTTTTTCAACTCAAAAATCTGACCTTCCAAATCAGCGACAGGCTTTTCAAAATCGAGATAATTATACATTGGCCCAACTTTTTTCTGACAGTTTGTACTGTTGTATTATTTAAAACCGTCTTTTTCATGACGACATGTTCTCTTTACAGCCGATCGCTTCAATCGGCAAGCGGATGATGTTGATTTACCAAGCGATAAAGCTTTTCATCCATAACATGGGTGTAAATCTGCGTTGTCGCAATGTCGGCGTGGCCCAATAATTGCTGTACACTGCGCAAATCCGCGCCATGCTGCAAAAGATGGCTAGCGAAGGCATGGCGCAAAACATGCGGCGATATCTGGTCCTCAGACAGCCCAACACGCTGCGCCAGACTTTTAAGATCCCGACCGACAAGCTGACGCGCAACATGGCCACTTGTTGCATTAGCTGGAAATAAAAAAGATGAAGCAGCATATTTTGACTTGTCACGCCAGGTAAGCCAATACTCAAGCGCCATACGTGCTTTGGCCGAATAAGGTACCAGACGCTCTTTCGAACCTTTGCCCTTGACCATCAAAAAAGGTTCTGAACGACGTGCTGCCTTTTCAGGCAAGCCAACAAGCTCGCTAATCCGCAAACCTGTTGCATAAAGCAGTTCAAGCATCACATGTAGACGCAATGTACGTACAGCCTCGAGTGATCCGGCAGGGGCCGCACGCCAATCATGTTCAGCCTGTTCCAAAAGCATTGTCACCTGCGCTTCACTCATAATTTTGGGCAAAGGCATATGTTTTTTCGGAGCATCGAGCTTTATTGTCGGATTATCATCGCGCAATCCTTCGGCATAAAGAAATTGATAGAATTGCCGGATTGTTGAAAGGCGACGCGCCTGTGATGTAGCCGCAAAACCTTCAATCCCCATATCGGCCATAGCATTTTGAAGATGAGCCGGAGAGGCTTTATTCAAATTGGTCCCCTGAGCACGAAGCATTTCGTCCAACCAATCAAGGTCGCGCTGATAAGCCTCAAGCGTATTGGCTGAAGCACCACGTTCGGCACTCATCATTTCCAGAAACTGATCAATCAACCTATTCAAGGCGCACCCGTTTCATCTGTATCTTCAACCGGCGCAGTCACAGCCGGATTAGAACTGGAATTATCCTGATAAGGCCAGTCGCGCGGCTTAATCGCTGTTGAAGGAATATCAATACTCAATTCGGCTGTTACCGGCCTGACCCATGCAACAAGGCCAACCATGGCTCCATAGATCAGAGAGACAAGAACAACAATAAAGATAATAAGACGGGTCAAAGTTGGCATTTTATAGACAGCTGTTTTCAAATTTTACGATTTTTCATCCAATATCATGCCCGATAAAGATTAACAGCTATTGACTCGCAGCCAGATAAATGTCGAAACGGAATAATGAAGCAAACCGATTTTAAAACAGCGCCACTCGCCAGAACCGCCCATCGTATCCGTAGCGGCCTCAACGGCCAATCATTGGCGCTTGTCGGCCTCATGGGCGCTGGAAAGTCAACTATTGGCAAACGCATTGCCACCATTCTCGATATGCCCTTTTTCGATGCTGATATAGAAATTGAAAAAGCGGCTCAAATGACCATTACAGAAATTTTCGAGCGTTATGGCGAAAGCGAGTTCCGTGATCTTGAGCGTCGCGTCATTGTACGACTAATGCAAGAAGGGCCAATGGTGCTTGCAACCGGCGGCGGTGCCTATATGAACGAGGAAACCCGCACAACCATCGGACAAAAAGCCATTGCTGTCTGGCTGAATGCCGAACTTGATGTACTGGTTGCCCGGGTTCTGCGACGTAATACAAGGCCGCTTTTGCATAATAAAGACCCGAAAGTCGTCTTGCAAAAACTGATCGATGAACGCTATCCAATTTATGCCCTTGCCGATATTAATGTTAAAAGCCACGATAAACGCCGTGATGTTATTGCCCGCGATGTCGTGCGCCACATTGATCGTTATCTCAATGAAAACAACCGCTATACCGATGATATCAAACCATCGGCTATCAAAAAGGCCAGACGTAAATGAACACCAGAACCGTCCATGTGAAACTTGCCGAACGAAGCTATGATATTTTAATCGGCGACAATATTATCCAACATGCCGGCCAATCCATTACAACTTTGATGAAAGGGGTGCGCATCGCTGTTGTCAGCGATAAAAATGTTGCCCATACCCATCTCGCAACGCTTACCCAAAGTCTGGCACAGCACAATATCGATGTTGTCCCCATCATTGTCGAACCAGGCGAGAAATCAAAATCTTTTCCGGTACTACAAAATGTTGTCGAAGCCATCCTTGATGCACGACTTGAGCGCGGCGATGCTGTAATAGCACTAGGGGGCGGTGTTATCGGCGATCTAACCGGCTTTGCTGCCGGTATTGTACGCCGTGGCATGAATTTCATTCAAATACCAACATCTCTTCTGGCACAAGTCGATTCTTCTGTCGGCGGTAAAACCGGTATCAATACCCGTCATGGTAAAAATCTGGTCGGCCTATTCTATCAACCTCGTCTGGTTATTGCCGATACTGCTGTCCTGAATACTTTATCCGCACGTGAATTTCGTGCCGGCTATGCAGAGGTTGCCAAATACGGCCTGATCAACCAACCGGATTTTTTCACCTGGCTTGAAAAGAACTGGCAGCAAATTTTTACCGGCGGTGACAGTCGTGTTGAAGCCATTGCGCGCTCCTGTCAATCAAAAGCCGATGTTGTCGCCCGCGATGAACGCGAAGGCGGCGAACGCGCTTTGCTTAACCTCGGCCATACATTCGGCCATGCACTGGAAACAGCAACCGGCTATGATTCTGCTCGTCTTGTTCATGGTGAAGCTGTCAGTATCGGCATGGTGCTTGCCTATGAATTTTCAGCCCACATGAATCTGGCAAGCCCTGATGCGGCCCACCGTGTCAGCGGCCATTTAAAGGCTGTCGGTCTTCCAACACGATTACAGGATGTACCCGGCGGTCTGCCGGATGCCAAAAAGCTAATGGAATATATCGTGCAAGATAAAAAGGTCTCACGTGGTGCACTGACCTTTATTCTCGCTCACGACATCGGCAAATCTTTTATTGCAAAAGATGTACCACATGAAGAAGTTAAAAAGTTTTTAGCTATCAAGCTTTCTGTATAACCATATCTATGATGACGATCTTTTGAAGATAAACTTCAAAATTCTTATAGGCAAAACTCCGAATTCTTTCTATGAATCGAGGCATCCATTCAATCAAAAGGATCATATCCATGAAAAAACTTCTTGCAGCATTTGTTATCTCCGGCCTTTTTGCTTCTTCCGCTTTTGCCGCCAGCGTTGGCGTAGATAGTAAAGGCGGTGTTTCCGTCAAAGCCGGTGGCGTCAAAGCTGATAATAAAAAAGGCGGCTCCGTCGGTGTAAAAACCAATAAAGGCAGCGCCAGTGTTGGCAGCGACGGCGCGTCCGTCAAAACCAAAAAAGGTGGCGTTGGTGTCGGCGTCAAGGTGAAATAATTTCTTCATCTCTAACGTTATAAAAAAGACCTGTATCGCATGACGGTACAGGTCTTTTATTTTGTTACACGCCTTAAAAATATAAAGCTAAAGATTGATCGCCCGTGTCATATTCTTTATGGATACAAAAGATAAATCTTTTACATGTCCACGTAGCTCAGTAGGATAGAGCGCAGGATTCCTAATCCTGAGGTCACAGGTTCGATTCCTGTCGTGGACACCACCAATCGCTTAGACAACATAAAGCGGAGAATTGAGCTTGATATATTGTGCTGATATTGGTGGATCTTTCATAAAGTTTGCGACATCACCGGAACCGGGGGAAATAGGCGACATTGCTATCCGCCCGACCCCTTTTGATAATTTCGATGTTTTTTGCCAGACATTACAAGAGTTAATAGCCATCCATAGCGGCAATCCTAAAATACCGCTTTCATTGTCTCTGGCCGGCATTATCGATACCCAAAACAATATAATGCGATGCGCCAATATTGCCTGCCTCAATGGTCGCCACCCAAATGAATTGGCAGAAAGAATAAACCAACCACTCATCATTACTAATGATGCCGATTGCTTTACATTGGCTGAAGCCCGCCGGACAAAAGGATTCTCTACCATATTCGGCATTATTTTAGGCAGTGGCGTGGGTGGCGGTCTGGTCATTAATGGAAAACTGATACAAGGCAAAAACGGCTATACCGGCGAATGGGGCCATGGTCCGATCTTGCATAGCGATAGCAAAACCGAAATTCCTGCCTTTGCCTGCGGCTGCGGACAAATTGGCTGTATCGATACAATTGGCGGCGCACGTGGATTGGAACGTATCCATCTGGCTCTCCACCATCATGAACTTTCAAGCCATGATATTATCATGCAATGGCAACAACAAAATCAGGCAGCCTGCACAACTATCAAGCATTATATCAATCTTCTTGCTGGCCCTTTGGCTATGGTTATCAATACCATAGGCGCCGATTATGTGCCCGTCGGCGGAGGTCTTTCCAATGTTTCAAAACTGATCGCTGCATTGGATGAAGCCATGCGAAAACGCTTATTGGCACCGCTCAAAAAACCATTATTGGTACAGAGCTTTTATCGCGAAAATGCCGGTCTGATCGGTGCATCCTATCGCGGATTTGAAAATATAATGACCTGATGGAAATTGCTATTTTTTTGTCTTAGCCCGACTTTTTTTAACCACGACCTTCTCTATTGTAGCCGTCTCAATCGAAATATCTTCAGGACGGTTCGGTAATTTCTCACGCGAAATTCTGCGCCAATCCTCACTCTGATCACGATGAATGGCCGCACGTGAAAGCAACATCAATGTCACGGGTGTTGTCACAACTAGAAAAATCGTCAGCAGCAACTCATGTAAAACCAAACGATGTTCGATAAGCGATGAATAGATCATTGAAGCGATAATAATACCGCCGATACCCCAACTTGTCCCAAGCGTAGGCATATGCAAACGCTCATAAAAGGTCTTCACCCTAACCAGACCGATTGCACCGATCAACGTCAGGCCAGCACCCCAAAGCAGAAAAAAGACAATGATAATAGCGAGCCAAAGCGGAATATCCTCATTCATTCAATCACCTCGCCACGCATCAGAAATTTTGCCAGTGCCACGCTTGAAACAAAACCCAACATGCCGATAACAAGCGCCGCCTCAAAATAAACAGTTGTACCCGACCGCATACTGAATGTTAAAAATAACATCATGGTCGAGGCATAAAGCGCATCCAGCCCGACAATACGGTCTTGGGCCCGTGGCCCGCGGGCCAACCGCCAGAACGCACAAAACATTGCCAGACAAAGCAAAATTTGCGCAAAAGAAATTCCTAGAAAAAGAATGGCAATACTCATTCAAAGGCCTCCAGCAACAATGCTTCATAACGAGTTTTAATCAGATTTTGCCAATAGGCTTCATCTTCAAGATCCAGAACATGCAAAAGAAGTTCGCTATTCTTGCTATTATAAGAAACCCATGCCGTCCCCGGCGTTGCCGTTAACACGCAAGCAAGCACGGCAAGACCTGTATGATTTTTCAAATCCAATGAAATGATTATAAAACCGGGCTTACCCTTACCACGTCTGCCAAAAAGAATGATTTTAGCAACCGCCAAATTGGATGTTGTAATATCGACCAGAATACGCAGAAACAATAAAATGATCGAGGCCCAATTTTTCACAACCACTTTTTCCGGCGCAAGCAATGTCATGATTTGGCCGCCAACAAACGCCACCAATGCACCAATAAGAAATTGCCCCAAGGTAAAACCGCTCAAAACCAGCCACATCAATACAATTGATGCCGATAACAAAGGATAGGGAAACAGTTTCCTCATTTCCCAATCCTTCCTTGCTGCGGAGAGGCCTTCACAGGCATACCACTATTTTTCTCGAAAACAGCGTTGATATAATATTGTGGTTTATGCAGCACCTGAGCCGTATTATCCATATAACCGGCAATCGGTCCGGCCAAAATTGTCAGCAACAAACAAAGACTTAATAGACCGGCAATCGGAGCAAATTCAATCAATTGTACCCGAGGCACCTTGTTTTCGATTGATGCCCAGAATGTACGGATACCTGTACGGGTCATCGCAATTAACGAAGCAAAACCGGAAAGAATGATAAAGGTCATAAAAATCCAGTCGCGTATTGAAGGCACATAACCATCAGCTTGCAAACCTTCAGGATTAAACACACCGGTAATCATCATGACTTTGGCAATGAAGCCGGAAAAAGGCGGCATTCCGATAATAAGAATGGCGCATATACCAAAACACGCTCCCAATATTGCAAGCGTTGCCGGAATATAAGTTCCAACCTCGTCTTCTTCCTCTTCCTCATCATCACCATAGACTTCCATTGTTACAGCCAAAACATTGGCCGCCGTATCCTGACTACGCTCGACAAGTTCGATCAGCAGAAAAAAAGCTGCCAAAGCCAATGTAGATGATAAAATATAGAATAAAACACCTGCTGTCAGTGAAGCATTGCCGGTACCAATTGCAGCTAAGACCGTACCAGAAGAAACCAACACACAATAGGCGGCCAAACGACCCAAAGCCTGACTAGCAAGAACGCCGATAAAAGCGAAAATCAAAGTAGCCAAACCACCATAGAACAAAAACTGGTTGGCAAAAAAACTCAATACCCCGCTATCACTATAGGATAGCAACATAGAGAACCGTAAAAGAACATAAATACCGACTTTACTCAAAATAGCAAACATGGCTGCAACCGGCGCAACAGCCGAACTATATGTTGGTGTAAGCCAAAAATTGAGCGGCCACATGCCGGCCTTAACCAAAAATGCAATACCCAATATTGCAATACCGGCTTCCAGTACAATCATATTTTCACGCGGTATCTTGGCAATTTGCGCAGCCAAATCAGCCATATTAAGCGTACCCGCTACACCATAGATTATTGCTGCACCAATCAAAAAAAATGAAGAGGCAATCAGGTTGATCACAACATAATGCAACCCCGCACGGACTCGCGCCTGCCCACTTCCATGTAATGCCAAGGCGTATGAAGCTGTCAACATCACTTCAAAAAAAACAAAAAGATTAAAAATATCCCCCGTCAGAAAAGCCCCGTTAACACCGACCAGAATAAACTGCATAAAAGACTGAAAATGTGGTCCGGCCTTATGCCAATGAGCCTGCGCAAAAATAAGCGCTGCCAATGCCAGTACAGAACTCAAAAACACCATGATCGCTGAAAGCTGATCCAAAACCAAAACAATGCCAAAAGGAGCCGGCCAATTACCCAACCGATAGACATCACTTGAAGGGAAAACTTCATAAGCACGCGCAAGCAAAAATATGGATACCAATAGCAATAGAACAGCCGAACCAATACCAGCAATCGACTTGATACGCCGATTACGCTCATCAATGAACAGCAAAGCTGCACCAACAGCCAAAGGCAATAAAATCGGTACAATAATTAAATGTTGCAGCGTCATCCCCAGCATCAGTTCGGTTCTCTCCCGTCAACATGGTCAGAGCCGTTAATGCCGCGCGAAACAAGCATAATAACGAGAAATAGCGCCGTCGTGGCAAAACCAATAACAATAGCTGTCAAAACCAGGGCCTGTGGCAAAGGATCGGCATAATTACCTGGATTAATTGGCCCCGAAGGATCGACGATCGGAGCAGCATTGGTACGCGGACGACTCATCGAAAAAATAAACAGATTAACCGCATAAGAAATCAACGATAGGCCGATGATAACCTGGAATGTACGTGGGCGTAGCACGAGCCAAATACCGGAAGCCGCCAAAATACCAATACTGATTGCCAATACAGCTTCCATCAATTCGGCTCCTCTTTACTTTTATCAATGCGATAACGGCGGATTGACTGGTGAGCAATCGCGATCAGCATCAAAACCGTTGCACCAACAACGAGGGAAAATACGCCAAGATCAAACAAGAGAGCCGATGCTGTCGGTACTTTGCCGATCAATGGCACAGACATATATTGAAAAAAGGACGTAAGAAACGGATAACCGAATATCCATGAACTGGCACCGGTTACCAAAGCAATCAACAGACCAAAGCCTATCCAGCGCAGCGGCAGCACTGTCAAATGGCTTTCAACCCAACGTGTACCAGACGCCAAATATTGTAAGATAAAGCCAATTGCCAATGTCACACCACCAGCAAATCCACCACCAGGATAGTCATGACCACGCATAAAAAGATAGACAGCAAAAGCAATGATCGACGGAAAAAGCCAATGCATAATAACTTTTGGAATAATCAGATAATCTGAAAGTGTATCACCAACTTCACGATCCGGCTGAGCCTCGTCAAATGCCGTTTGTATGCGTTGTTGTTCCGGCGGTGCGATACTTTCTGCTGCCGGTCTGAAACGACGCAACAATGCATAAACCGTCAAGGCCACAATGCCAAGCACTGTTATTTCACCCATCGTATCAAAACCACGAAAGTCAACAAGCAACACATTGACAACATTACGCCCACCTGCATCCGAATAGGAATGGGTCAAGAAGTAATCCGCAATGGTTACCCCCTGCTGGCGTGTCATAATACAATAGGAAAGCCAGGCCAAGCCACCGCCGCCAACCAGCGCGAGCAAGAGATCGCGACCGCGCCGAAATTTAGCAGAAATAGTTGCCGGCATCGGATCCGGATTTTCCCAACGCTTTGGTAACCAACGCAATCCCAACAGCAACAGCACGGTTGTCATTACTTCGACGACCAATTGTGTAACCGCCAAATCAGGTGCGGAAAGCCATAAAAACGTAGCACATGTCATAAGACCGGCACCACCAAGCAGGACAAGTGAAGCCAGACGGTGGAACTTGGCCTGCCATGCAACTGTAATCGCACATAAGCAACCAATTACCCAAATAAAGAGGAAAGGTAGATCAAGCGGGAAAAGCGGCAACGGACCAACACCGATTGGTGCATAAAATGCAACAATAGCAACAACAAGAATCACAGCAAGAATAACCCAACGTATCTGGACCTGCAAACGGCGGGTACTCAGAACACTTTCAGCCCAACGCGCCCATTTCCATGAGATGGTAACCAATACACGTTCGAAAATACGCTGTCCTTTTAGATGACGGAAGAAAGGCGGGCCTTCATCACAGGATTTAAAATATTTACGTGCAATCATATAAAGTAGAATGCCGCCAACCAACGCAATCAAACTCATCAACATGGGCCGCGCCGATTCATCCCATCCATGCCAAATGGCAAGGCTATAATGGGGTGCCGTTCCCAAAACCGCAACAACCGCATTATGGAGAATAAGACCAACGCTCCACGTCGGGAAAATACCAATAAGAAGGCATAAAAATACAAGAAATTCTATTGGCAACCGCATAAAATGCGGCGGCTCATGAGGCGTTTTAGGAAGGTCCTGAGGCTTGGATCCAAAGAAAACACCATGAATGAAACGAACGGAATAAGTCACACTGAAAAGACTTGCCAATGTTGCGATATAGGGCGTTGCCCAATCAAGCCATGATTCCATATGAGTTTCGATTGCCTCGGCAAAAAACATCTCCTTGGAAAGAAAACCATTGAGCAACGGCACACCTGCCATAGCGGCACTGGCGACTAATGCCAATGTACCGGTAAACGGCATAGTACGAAAAAGTCCTGAAAGCTTGCGCATATCACGGGTACCGGTTTCATGATCGATAATACCTGCCGCCATAAAAAGCGAAGCTTTGAAAGTTGCATGATTGGCCATATGGAAAATTGCTGCAACACAAGCAAGCGGACTACCAAGACTGAGCAATGTTGTAATCAGACCAAGATGGCTAATTGTCGAATAGGCCAATAGACCTTTTAGGTCTTGTTGGAACATCGCAAAATAGGCACCCAACAACATAGTTATAAGACCGGCAAAACCGACAATATAAAACCATGCTTCTGTACCGGCCAGTACCGGCCAGAGACGCACCATTAAAAAAACACCCGCCTTCACCATGGTCGCCGAATGGAGATAGGCGGAAACCGGCGTCGGTGCGGCCATGGCATTGGGCAACCAAAAATGAAACGGAAACTGCGCACTTTTAGTCAAGGCACCAAGAAGAATACAACAAAGGGCCGGCAGATAAAGCGGGCTGGTTTTGATAAGATGGCCAGATTTCAGGACAACATCAAGGTCGTAACTGCCAACGATATGACCAATCAATATCACCCCGACAAGCAGCGCAAAGCCACCAAAACCTGTCACTGTCAATGCCATACGGGCACCATCGCGGCCAGAAGCATTGTGGTACCAATAACCAATCAATAAAAATGAAAAAATACTGGTCAATTCCCAGAAGATAACCATCAGCACGAGATTGCCGGATAGAACAACCCCCAACATGGATCCCATAAAGGCCAGAAAAAATGAAAAGAACCGTGGTACCGGATCAGCTGGATCCATATAATAACGGGCATAAACCACAACCAATAAGCCAATGCCTGTAATCAGCAAAGCAAAAAGCCATGACAGCCCATCCATACGCAAAGTAAAATTCAATCCCCATTGCGGCAACCATGCAATATCCATGACAAGTTTGCCATTGGCACTGATGTTGGGGAATAACATAACCGTAAAGAGTAAGCCGAAAAGAGCTATCGAACCAGCAAACCATGCTTCATTATTTTTAGCTGTTGAGCGAAAAAAGCCGATAATCGCACTCCCTATAAAAGGTAGTACGATCAAGAGGATCAACATAGCTCCTTGTGATGTCATATCCCTCTCATCTCGTCACACAAATACCAGCACACCATACCGCTTATAGCGACATGATTTTTCATAATGGACGAACAACAATATAATGAACAAGCCCTTTCAAAAACTTAATAAAGATGAAATAGGCAAAAAAATGTTTTTATTGCTATTTTATATAAAATTATCGATTAGACGGCTTGAAATAACGCGAATAGCATTGCTGGCGCGCACCCTCAAAAGGCTGATAGCTGTTATCAGTACTGTTATAAGATTTATAACGTGACCGACAGCTATCAATATGGGCCTGTGACCACTCCGGCTTGATCTCTTTTGGCGTTTTGACAGTTTTTGCCTTTTTTATATTGACCGCCTTTTGAGCAGCATCAGGATCAAAGGCAGCTTGCGGATACCACCAGCCATCCTTGGCCTTTTTATAACCCGGACGATGATGACGATAACCCTTATAACCATTAAGTTCGCCCTGCCGGTTCATATTTTCACCAAAGCCGATATCAGCCTGCGCCATCATCAAAGCAGGACTATGCCCTATATTATCAGCAGCATAAAGCGGCATCATACAGCAACCCATCAGACCAGAACCACCAATAACCATACGTAAAAGAAAAGATTTCATTCCGTTTGTCATTCCTTCACCGGTTAACCGCTTCACAAGACTTTAACATGACACGTTTCATAAGATTGTCGATAAAAATTCATGTTATTCTTAAATAACCACATACGAACCGAAATAGATATGGAGAGCCGCTTTTTTTCCGTCAAGGCCTCAAAACAAATTTGCCCTTAAGGACAACCTTTTCTATATATTCTTTTCTGGCACAACAACAGCCTACCGATTGCAGGATAATATTATGCTCAAAACCCCATATTACCTTATTGATAAATCTTTGCTTTTAAAAAATATGGAGAAAATTGCCACCCTACGCCATCAATCGGGTGCCAAGGCGCTGCTAGCATTGAAATGTTTCGCTACATGGGGCGTTTTCAATTTCATGGCCGACTATATGGACGGCACGACATCATCATCACTTTATGAATTACGGCTAGGCAAAGAAAATTTCGGTCATGAAACCCATGCCTATTCGGTTGCCTGGAGCGATGACGATATGGAAGAAGCTGTCCAATATGCCGACAAGATGATCTTCAATTCATTCAACCAGCTTACCCGTTTTGACAATACGACAAAAAATATTATCCGGGGCCTTCGACTTAATCCCGGGATCAGTTCTTCAAGTTTTGATCTAGCCGATCCGGCACGGCCCTATTCACGGCTCGGCGAGCATGACAAAGAAAAAATCGAAGCAATACTGGATAAAATCAGCGGCTTCATGATCCATAATAATTGCGAAAATAGCGACTTTGACCGTTTTAATGCCATGCTTGCAAATATAGAAGAAAATTTCGGCTCACTCTTCAAACATGTTGACTGGATCAGTCTCGGTGGTGGTATCCATTTCACCGGCGATGACTACCCGTTACAAAAACTGGCAGACCGATTAAAACGTTTTTCCGATACATATGGAGTACAGGTCTATCTTGAACCCGGAGAAGCCTCGATCACCAAAAGCACAACGCTGGAAGTCACCGTACTAGATACACTGCATAATGGCAAAAACCTTGCCATTGTTGATAGTTCGATTGAAGCACATATGCTTGATTTGCTGATCTATCGCGAAACAGCAAAAATTCTACCAAATGAAGGCGAGCATGAAATCATGATTTGCGGAAAATCCTGTCTAGCCGGCGATATTTTCGGTACATTCCGTTTTCCACAACCGTTAAAAATCGGCGATCGATTATCCATTCAAGACGCGGCTGGCTATACAATGGTCAAAAAAAACTGGTTCAACGGTGTCAAAATGCCAGCTATTGCTATTAAAGAATTAAATGGAGAGACTCGTATTCAGCGTGATTTCGGTTATAAAGACTATATGGAAAGCCTATCCTGAGTGTCACTCAATTAAGACACCATGCAATGAAACAGTATGATAAGGAGACAAACCGGGAATGAAAAAGAATATCCTGATTATTGGTGCAGGCGGTGTTGCGCAGGTTGTAGCCCACAAATGTGCCCAACATAATGATATTCTCGGTTCTCTCCATATCGCTTCCCGAACACTGCATAAATGTGAAGCCATTGTTGCTTCGGTCAAAGAAAAAAATGCTATGAAGGTCAAGGGGCCTTTTGGTACCCATCATCTAGACGCGATGAATATCAAGGCAACGGCCGATCTCATTCGCAAGCATAATATCCAAATCGTCATCAATGTCGGTTCGGCCTTTCTCAATATGTCGGTTTTATCGGCCTGTATTGAAACAGGCGCGGCCTATATCGATACGGCAATCCATGAAGATCCACTCAAAATTTGCGAAACGCCACCATGGTACGGCAATTATGAATGGCCCCGCCGTGAAGAATGCGAAGAAGCCGGCGTCACCGCAATTCTTGGTGCCGGCTTTGACCCCGGTGTTGTCAATGCCTATGCCGCCCTTGCCCGCGATGACTATTTCGATAAAATGAACGAAATTGATATTATCGACATCAATGCGGGTGATCACGGCCGCTGGTTTGCTACCAATTTTGATCCTGAAATTAATTTCCGTGAATTTACCGGACAGGTCTGGTCATGGCAGAATAATAAATGGACCAGCAACAAAATGTTCGAGATTGGCAAAGAGTATGATTTGCCGATCGTCGGCAAACGGGTCGCCTATATGACCGGTCATGATGAAATCCATTCCATGTCGAAAAATCTTGATGTACCGAATATACGTTTCTGGATGGGCTTCGGCGAACGTTATATTAATGTCTTTACCGTTTTAAAAAATCTCGGTCTTTTATCAGAACAACCGGTAAAAACTGCTGAAGGACAATCAATTGTACCGCTGAAAGTCGTCAAGGCCGTATTACCAGACCCCTCTTCACTGGCACCCGATTATAAAGGCAAAACATGCATCGGTGACCTGATCAAAGGAGAGAAAAACGGTAAAGCGCGTGAAATTTTTATCTATAATATTGCCGACCATGAAGAGGCCTATGCCGAAACCGGCGCACAAGGTATTTCCTATACGGCGGGTGTACCGGCAGTCGCAGCCGCCTTACTTGTCGCCAATGGAAAATGGGATGTCAAAACCATGGCGAATATTGAAGAACTACCACCAAAGCCTTTCCTTGGCCTGCTTGATAAAATGGGACTTACGAGCTGTATTCGCGAAGACGGCAAGGATAAAATGCTTGAGTTCTAATTTTATCATCACGGTCTTTATGGTCTTCTTTTTTCTGACGGGTATTACAGAAGCTCGTCAGAAAAAAGAAACCCGCAATGGATACTGTATCACACACAATCTCTACGAGAGATACCAGAACCAGAACAACAAGATATTGCCAAAACCAGATATAAAAAAATATTTTAATGCCAATAACCTTGATTCAGCCTTTACCCTTATATCACAAATCACACCATGGGTGTTCAAAGTTACCGATTTTGCTGAGTTCGAGTGCACTCTATTTAGTGGTCAAAAATTCTAAAAAACCAGTCCGCAATGCTCGTATGGCCGAACGGCCCAACCATTGATTGAAACTTTATTGCTGTGGGCGCGGCCCATCTGCCCGGTCCAAAAGGCATTATTGAACGCCTATGCCAAATGGGATATCAAATAATACGGGTGCCATAAGGCACCCATTTATAATCAAGCTTTTTTAGCAATCAAGTTACGCGCAAGACCAATAAGAGCTGTCAACGCAAGACCGCCGCCGCCACCTGCCATAACTTGCTCAAGCAAGCCTGTTGTCAAAGATGCACCACCACCACTTGTCAATAGATTGATAAGCTGGCCGATCGTCAAGCCGCCAATACCACCGATAATTGAATTACCTATGCTGCCAAGGTCGATTTTCTTTAATGAACCGGCAACATTACCACCAACGACACCAGAAACAATTTGTGTAACAAGAGGGACCAGAAATTCCATAATGCTTCTCCTTTGCATTTTGCGGCGATTTATTACCTGCCGTTAGAAAGCTAAATTGGGCGGTCAGCAAAAAAGACAAGAGAAAAAGTTAAAATAAAAAATTGTCATATCCATAAAAAAGCCGCCCTCAAAAGGGCGGCTTTTAGAATGATTTTATAATAATCACATGTGTAGCGGCTTGGCAAAAGTAGCAAGACCCGCTTCACGGACAGCCTCCGACATCGTCGGATGGGCGTGACAGGTACGGCCAATATCTTCCGAAGAACCGCCAAACTCCATCAACACCGCAATTTCATGAATCATTTCACCGGCACCAAAACCGAGAATATGACCGCCCAAAACCTTATCCGTCTTTGCACAAGCCAGAATTTTAACAAATCCATCCGTATGCAACATGGCTCGGGCACGACCATTGGCCATAAAAGGAAACTTGCCAACCTTATATTCAATACCGGCCGCTTTCAGTTCTTCTTCCGTCTTACCGACAGAGGCAACTTCCGGCTGTGTATAAACAACACTTGGAATAACATCGAAATTAACATGGCCTTTCTGACCGGCAAGAATTTCAGCCAAAGCAAATCCTTCATCTTCAGCCTTATGTGCCAACATCGGCCCCTTGACCACATCACCAATAGCATAAATGCCCGCAACATTAGTCTGCCAATGATCATTAATATCAACACGACCACGTTCATCAAGCTTGACGCCGGCTTCTACAAGGCCAAGCCCGTCTGTATAAGGACGCCGACCAGTCGCGACCAATACAATATCAGCTTCTAATGTTTCAGCAGCACCGCCCTTAACCGGCTCAAATGTTACCTTGGCACCACCCGCCGACTTTTCAATACCGGTGACCTTGGCACCAAGTTTATACTCGATACCCTGCTTCTCCATCAATTTCTGGAAGTTCTTCGATACTTCACCATCCATCGGGCCAAGTACCTTATCGAGGAATTCAACAACCGTGACTTTTGCACCCAAACGACTCCAGACCGAACCAAGTTCCGAACCGATAACACCGGCACCGACAACAACCATTTTGGCCGGTACTTTTTCCAATGCAATTGCACCTGTCGATGAAACAATGACCTTTTCGTCAATATCGACATTCAAACCCGGAACACCAGCAATATCGGAGCCGGTTGCAATGACAATGTTCTTGGTTTCCAGAACCTGCGTACCGTCCTTGCCATTAACTTCTACCTTGCCCGTACCCAAAACCTTGGCTGCGCCGGTAAAAGTATCAATTTTATTTTTCTTCATCAAAAAGGCAACGCCCTGTGTATTGGCGTCTACAGTCACCTGTTTATGCTTCATCAAACCGGCCATGTCGAGCTTGGGTTTGGAAACCGAAACACCCAATGCTTCAAAACCATGATTGGCTTCAGCAAAAATTTCCGATGCATGTAAAAGCGCCTTAGACGGAATACAACCGACATTAAGGCAGGTACCACCCAAAGTTTCACGCTTTTCAACAATCGCTGTTTTCAAACCCAATTGTGCGGCCTTGATTGCACAAACATAACCTCCAGGACCTGCGCCAATTACCACTACATCATATGCCATTTTATTTCCTTTCATGCCGTTACCACGGCTTATCAATAATTAAGGCCGAAACAGCCCTGATTGAAAATCAAGATGCTTTCTGAAACATCAAACGTATGCCCAAAACGATAAAAACTGTGCCACAAATCCGATCAATCCATTTGGATGCACGTGAAAAAAATTGTCGCATGACCGGTGTTGTCATAAATAAACTGACAGCGCTAAACCATAAAATAATAAAAGCGGCCATCGTGAAAGCCAAACCAATCTTGCCATGCATGCTTACTGTCGGCGGCAACAATGTCGAGAAAAAAGATAAAAAGACAAATACCGCCTTGGGATTGAGCATATTAACGGCAAAACCAAGCATAAAAGCCTTTTTGTTCGACTGAATGGATAATACTTTCTGCTCATCGGCAATGGTAAAAGCTGTCCCTTTTGAGCGTAATGCACTCAATCCCAAATAAAGCAGATAAGCGACGCCAGCCCATTTGATCATATTAAACAACCATAATGAATGGGCGATAATAATCCCAAGGCCTAAAATCGTATAGGTAGCATGAACAAGAATGGCAGCACCTATACCACAAGATGTAATAATCGCATTTTTTCGACCGACCAAAATCGATTGACGCAGGACCATGGCAAAATCAGCCCCCGGCATAATAACACCGAATGCGAAAACAAGAAAAAACGGGCCATAGACAGAGAGATAATAAGCCATTGCCTAACCTCAGATAAAAAAAGAAACGGCCATGATAAAAAGCCCAAAAAGAGACACAAGCCAAATGAATGAGCGTATATAGGGAATACCCGCAAGATAAAGCGGCAAATAGACAATCCGTGCCAGTATCCAGACCCAACCACCAATAACTGCAACCATGATATTGGCTGGCTGGAAAGACAATGCCAACATCAAAGCAAGAAAAGCGGGATAGGTTTCACGAAAATTACAGCTGGCACGTTCAGCACGACCGGCTAACACCGATTGTGGGTTTCTGTTTTCATCACGTGGGCCGGCATTCCATGCTCTTCCCAGTTCCTTTGTTACAAAATAGGCTTGTAAAAAAATATGCACCAACAGCAAAATGACACTGAAGGTCAATAAAGCTGTCGGTGCATTCATCATGCTTGAAACCTTTTATCAGAGATCAAGAACAAGACGTTCGGGATCTTCCAAACTTTCCTTGACGCGGACAAGGAAAGTAACAGCTTCCTGACCGTCAACAATACGATGGTCATAAGAAAGCGCAAGATACATCATAGGACGGATAACAATCTGGCCACCAACAACCATAGCGCGTTCCTTGATTGAATGCATACCAAGAATACCCGATTGCGGTGCATTCAGGATCGGCGTTGACATCAATGAACCGTAAACACCGCCATTGGTAATAGTAAATGTACCACCCTGCATATCGGCAACAGCCAATTTACCATCACGCGCCAAACGACCCAAACGACCAATCTCTTTTTCAATTTCAGCGATTGACATCTGATCGGCATCACGCACCACCGGCACAACAAGGCCTTTATCAGTACCAACAGCAATGCCGGCATTGACATAATTCTTATAAACAAGATCGGTACCGTCAATTTCGGCATTCACAGCCGGAATTTCTTTCAAAGCATGGCAGACAGCTTTGGTAAAGAAACCCATAAATCCAAGTTTGACGCCATGTTTTTTCTCGAACACATCTTTATATCTCTTACGCAGATCCATCACTGCGCTCATATCCACCTCGTTAAAGGTTGTAAGCATGGCTGCAGTATTTTGCGCGTCTTTCAAACGACGGGCAATCGTCTGGCGTAATTTAGTCATGCGGACACGCTCTTCACGCGCTGCATCCTGTACAGAAGAAGGCGCGCGCGATGCACTTGATGCAGCTGCCGATGTCGTTCCCTTGGCAAGCGCATCAAGCACATCACCCTTTAAGACCTGACCACGTTTACCGGAGCCGTCAACCTGATCATTGGTAAGGTTGTTTTCAGCCATCAGCTTGGCAGCCGATGGCGCTGGCTGCATTGTACCAGCTGCAGCTGACTCAGCTGGTGCAGGAGCCGAAGCAGCCGCAGGTGCGGCGGGTTTAGGAACAGAAGGGGCTGCACCAGCTGCACCTTCTTCAACCATTGCCAAAAGGGCATTTAGTTCAACTGTATCACCTTCTTTAGCAACAATTTCAGCCAATTTACCGGCAACAGGTGAAGGAACCTCGACTGTAACCTTATCGGTTTCAAGCTCGACCAGCGGTTCATCCATGGCAACCGCATCACCCGGCTGCTTGAACCATTTGCCGATGGTCGCCTCAGTAACAGATTCCCCAAGAGTAGGAACACGAATTTCAGTAGCCATAATCTTCTTCCATTGGTCAGACTGTTAGAACTTTTGCAAAGACTGTTTTCACCGCCTTTACGTGAATTTACATATGAATTTTGCGGCCTTTAAACCGCAAAACCATTTTAATTGCCAAGCGCATCCTCCAAAAACGCTGCCAATTGTTCAAGATGCTTGGACATCAAACCCGTTGCAGGCGATGCCGATGCCGGACGGCCAGCATAACGTGCACGCGGATATTGCGCCTTGATATGGGCCAAAACCCATTCAAGGAAAGGCTCAATAAACGACCAGGCACCCATATTTTTAGGCTCTTCCTGACACCAGACAATTTCTGCCTGCAAGAAACGCGACAAAACATTGACAAGCGCCTTGGCCGGGAATGGATAAAGCTGCTCAACACGCAACAGATAAATATCATCAATACCGCGTTTCTCGCGTTCTTCATAAAGATCATAATAGACCTTACCCGAACACAGAACGACACGGCGGATTTTATTATCCTTTTGCAATTTGATCGGCTGATCTTTGAGATATTGTGCATCATCAAGAAGCAGACGATGGAATGTTGTATCCGCACCCATTTCTGCCAGTGTCGATACAGCACGCTTATGACGCAAAAGCGATTTTGGTGTCATCAAGATCAAAGGTTTGCGGAAATCGCGTTTGATCTGACGCCGCAAAATATGAAAATAATTGGCTGGTGTCGTACAATTAGCCACCTGCATATTATCTTCCGCACAAAGCTGCAGATAACGTTCAAGACGTGCAGAAGAATGCTCTGGTCCCTGACCTTCAAAGCCATGTGGCAGAAGACAGACAAGACCTGACATTCTCAACCATTTGCGTTCAGCTGATGAAATGAACTGGTCAAAAACCACCTGTGCGCCGTTGGCAAAATCACCGAATTGGGCTTCCCACAAAGTCAAACCACGCGGTTCGGCCATCGAGTAACCATATTCAAAACCAAGAACGGCTTCTTCCGACAACATCGAATTGATCGGTTCATAAATTGCCTGACCCTTCTGGATATTGTTAAGCGGAATATAGCGATTCTCGTTTTCCTGATCATAAAGTACCGAATGACGCTGCGAAAAAGTACCGCGTTCGACATCCTCACCCGATAGGCGGATCGGATTGCCTTCTGCAACCAATGAACCAAAAGCTAAAGCTTCACCGGTTGCCCAATCAATACCTTCACCGCTTTCAATCATCTTAGCTCGATTATCGAGGAACCGCTGAATCGTTTTATGGACTTGAAAACCTTCAGGCACCTCAACCAGCTTCTGACCGATTTCCTTCAAGGTCTTGATTGCGACACCAGTTGCCCCGCGGCGCTGTTCATCAGCATTATCCGCTGTACGCAAACCGGCCCATGAACCATCAAGCCAATCAGCTTTATTAGGCTTATAGGATGAACCCGCCTCAAACTCAGCTTCGAGCTTATCATGCCAGGCTTTCTTCTGGGCATCGATTTCTTCAGCGCTCAAAAGACCTTCCTTGATCAACTGTTCGCCATAAAGCTCCATTGTGGTCTTATGACCACGGATTGCCTTATACATTAACGGCTGAGTGAATGACGGTTCATCACCCTCATTATGGCCGAAACGACGATAACAGAACATGTCAATGACAACAGGCTTATGGAAAATCTGACGGAATTCGGTTGCCACCTTGGCAACAAAAACGACAGCTTCCGGATCATCCCCATTAACGTGGAAAATCGGCGCATCAATCATTTTTGCCACATCCGACGGATAAGGCGAAGAACGAGAAAAACGCGGATTAGTCGTAAAGCCGATCTGGTTATTGATAATAACGTGGATAGAACCGGCAACACGATATCCCTTAAGGCCCGAAAGACCCAATGTTTCTTGGATAACGCCCTGTCCGGCAAAAGCCGCATCACCATGAATCAACAATGGCAATATCTTGGCACGTTCGGAAAGGGGAATAAGATCTGTCCGTGTCGGGCCAACGAGCTGGTCCTGCTTGGCACGGGCCTTACCGACAACCACAGGATCAACAATTTCAAGATGCGATGGATTAGGCAGAAGCGACAAATGAACTTCATTGCCATCAAACTCACGATCCGACGAAGTACCAAGATGGTATTTCACATCACCGGAACCCTCAACATCATCAGGCTTATAGGAGCCACCCTTGAACTCATGAAAAATTGCCCGATGCGGCTTGGACAGAACCTGGGAAAGCACATTAAGGCGGCCACGATGGGCCATGCCGAATATAATTTCCTTAACACCCAACGCACCACCGCGTTTAATGATTTGTTCAAGCGCCGGAATCAACGCTTCGCCACCATCAAGGCCGAAACGTTTCGTACCCTTATATTTGAGATCAAGAAATTTCTCGAAACCTTCAGCTTCGACAAGCTTATGCATAATCGCCTTTTTGCCTTCCGGCGTAAATTCAATATGCTTATCCGGCCCTTCAATACGTTCCTGGATCCATGATTTTTGAGCCGGATCGGAAATATGCATAAATTCAACACCGATAGTCGAACAATAGGTGCGATTCAAAATTTCCAGCATTTGAGGAATAGTTGCGTATTCCAGCCCCAAAACATTATCGATAAAAATTTTGCGGTCATAATCTGCCGGCGTAAAACCGTAAGTTTCCGGCGATAATTCATTATAATCTTCAGGCTTCTCAGCCAATTGCAACGGATCAAGTTTGGCATGTAGATGGCCGCGCATACGGAAAGCACGTATCATCATAATGGCACGCACCGAATCACGGGTTGCCTGCACCATATCCTGCTCATTAATCGACTGACCGGCTGCCTGTGCCTTATCCTTCAGCTTGGATTCCATATGCTTTTCAACTTGTGGCCAATCGCCATCTAAAACCGAAACCAACTCGCCGCTTTCTTTCAAAGGCCAATTATCACGCGCCCATGAAGCACCTTCTGCAGCTTTAAGAACATCTTCCTTGTTTTCATGAAGACTTTCAAAAAACTCACGCCATTGCGGATCAACATTCGCCGGATTTTTCTCATATTCCGCATAAAGCTGATCAATATAATCCGCATTACCGCCATAGAGAAATGACGTTTGTTCGAAAAGATCGTTCACCTGATCCTGTCTTGCCATTGTCGTTGCCGGAACGTTCTGTCCCGTCTCCTTAAAATTAGCGGCTGGTTGAGCACGCTTGAAAACGTATGAAGAGGTTTGAGACCTCCGCTGAAAACAGCCCGCACCCTTTAAAGCTGCGGGCCATTTATATTTTTTAGCCCTTCAGAACTTCGACCAATGTCTTGCCAAGCTGCGCTGGAGAAGGCGAAACACGAATGCCTGCGGCTTCCATAGCAGCAATCTTGTCTTCGGCACCGCCCTTACCGCCGGAAATCACTGCACCAGCATGACCCATGGTACGTCCAGGAGGCGCTGTACGACCGGCAATAAAGCCAACCATCGGCTTTTTGCGACCCTTTTTAGCTTCATCCTTGATGAACTGGGCAGCATCCTCTTCTGCAGAACCACCAATTTCACCGATCATAACGATCGACTTGGTTTCGTCATCAGCCAAGAACATTTCCAGAATATCGATAAATTCTGTGCCCTTAACCGGATCACCACCAATACCGACAGCTGTTGTCTGTCCCAAACCTTCATTTGAAGTCTGGAATACAGCTTCATAGGTCAATGTACCGGAACGCGACACAACACCGACAGAGCCCTTCTTGAAGATCGAGCCCGGCATAATGCCAATCTTGCATTCATTCGGCGTAAGAACACCGGGACAGTTCGGCCCGATCAAACGAGACTTGGATTTGTCCAGTTTGGCTTTGACCTTAACCATATCGACAACAGGAATACCTTCCGTGATACAGACAATCAGACCGATCTCAGCTTCAATCGCTTCAATAATCGCTGCAGCGGCCCCTGCTGGTGGCACATAGATAACAGAAGCATCAGCACCAGTCTTTTCTTTGCCTTCAGCAACAGTAGAAAAAATCGGCAAATTCTCGCCGTTTGATCCTTGCCAAGTTTCGCCGCCCTTTTTAGGGTGGATACCGCCAACCATCTGTGTACCGTGATAGGCAAGCGCCTGTTCGGTGTGGAAAGTACCAGTCTTACCGGTCAAACCCTGAACCAGAACCTTGGTGTCTTTATTAATGAGAATCGACATATTTAGGCTCCCTTCACCGCTGCGACAATTTTCTGGGCGGCATCATCAAGATCATCCGCAGAAATCACATTGAGGCCGCTTTCGTTGATGATTGCCTTGCCTTTTTCAACATTGGTGCCTTCAAGACGAACAACAAGAGGCACTTTCAAACCGACTTCCTTAACAGCAGCAATCACACCTTCAGCGATCACATCACAACGCATGATGCCGCCGAAAATATTGACCAAGATGCCTTTGACATGGGGGTCAGCGGTAATAATCTTAAATGCAGCTGTAACCTTTTCCTTGGTTGCACCACCACCAACATCAAGGAAATTTGCAGGCTCTGCACCATAAAGCTTGATGATATCCATCGTTGCCATAGCAAGACCGGCACCATTGACCATACAACCGATATTGCCATCAAGGGCAACATAGGCAAGGTCATGCTTGGAAGCTTCAATTTCCTTAGGATCTTCTTCCGAAGTATCACGCAGCTCGACAATATCGGGATGACGGAACAACGCATTATTATCAAAAGATACTTTCGAATCGAGAACACGCAGATGTCCGTCTTTCATGATGATAAGCGGATTGATTTCCAGAAGGCTCATATCCTTTTCAACAAAGGCTTTATAGAGAATCGGGAAAAGCTTCAAACCATCTTCGCGTGCAGCATCTTTTAATTCCAAAGCATCGCAAAGCTTCTTGGCATCGGCATCTGTCACACCCTTATCAGGATTGATTGCAACCGTTACAATCTTATCCGGTGTTTCTTCAGCAACAGTTTCAATATCCATACCGCCTTCGGTCGAAACAACAAAAGCAACTTCACCGACTGTACGGTCAACCAGAATAGAAAGGTAAAGTTCACGCTCAATATCCGCACCATCTTCGATGTAAAGACGATTGACCTGCTTGCCATGAGGACCTGTCTGCTTGGTGACCAATGTCTTGCCAAGCATTTCTTTAACATTGGCGACAACTTCCTCAACCGATTTGGCCAGACGGACACCGCCTTTGGCATCGGGACCAAGTTCCTTGAACTTGCCCTTGCCGCGACCACCGGCATGAATCTGGCTTTTAACCACATAAAGCGGTCCAGGCAGTTTCTTGGCCCATTCTTCAGCCTGCTCAACAGAATAAACAGCAACACCATTGGCAATTGGCGCACCATATTCATGAAGCAGACGTTTAGCCTGATATTCATGGATATTCATAAACATTCTTCCTTATATAGTAGAGGTCGCCGGACAATCCGGCGACAGAAAAAATAGCCGCCCAATCAATATGGGCAGGGGATGGCGTTATTTCAAATTAGGCGCAATGCCGACGCAGGCTTCGCACAAACCCTTAACCGCACCGACAGATTTTTCGAATTCGGCTTTTTCATCCTTGTTAAGATCAATCTCAATAACGCGTTCAACGCCATTGGCACCGATTACAACCGGTACACCGACATACATATCCTTAACGCCGTACTGACCGGAAAGATGAGCAGCCATCGGCATAACGCGTTTTTTATCCTTCAGATAAGCTTCAGCCATCGCAACAGCAGATGAAGCCGGCGCATAATAAGCAGAACCTGTTTTTAAAAGGCCGACAATTTCTGCACCGCCATCACGCGTACGCTGAATGATCTGGTCAAGCTTAGCCTGTGTTGTCCAACCCATCTTAACAAGATCAGGCAATGGAATACCGGCAACTGTCGAATAGCGTGCCAAAGGCACCATCGAATCACCATGGCCGCCAAGCACAAAAGCGGTAACATCTTCTACAGACACCTTGAATTCTTCAGCCAAAAAATAACGGAAGCGTGCAGAATCAAGAACACCGGCCATACCGACAACCTTATTGGCAGGCAAACCAGAAAATTTCTGCAAAGCCCAAACCATCGCATCCAGCGGATTGGTGATGCAAATTACAAAAGCATCCGGCGCATATTTCGCAATGCCGGCACCAACCTGTTCCATCACCTTCAAATTGATACCCAGAAGGTCATCACGGCTCATACCGGGTTTACGCGGTACACCGGCAGTAACGATAATAACATTGGCGCCCTTGATGGCGGCATAGTCATTAGCACCGGTAAAATGAGCATCAAATCCATCAACTGGCGATGATTCGGCAATATCCAACCCTTTGCCCTGCGGTGTACCTTCGGCAATATCGAAAAGAACAACATCACCAAGTTCCTTCAAGCCGATCATATGGGCCAATGTGCCGCCGATCATACCTGAACCGATAAGAGCAATTTTATTACGTGCCATTTTGGTTTTCCTCACGCTGAGCCCGGGTACTTAACCTCTAAAGCGCCTTCCCGGACTAAATAGACCAACTTGCCTCAATATAAGCGCCCCGAAGGCAATATTGCGACAACCTAAAAAGCCCCGCCAAACATAGATTTCCATCTCGAGAGACAAAAATATAAATTTGACGCTCATCGGTCGATAAGATGAATCGAAAAAAAACACAACACAATTATGCATTACCTTTAAATTCAATCGTTTAGATTGAATAACGTTTACGTTAACGTAAATATATATCACTAATTTAGGTCTCTTTGCCGTATTTTTTTCACAATCAGACGGTTTTTGCTGCCTGACGCGGGTCACCTTTGGCCCAAATTTGCAAATATTCTTCACTTTGCATTTCAAAAAGACGTGATACCGTACGATCAAACTCAAAAGTTTCTGTTGTTTTAGCCCGCCCCCGATAAAGTTTATCCGGTGTTGCGGCAGCAGACGCAAAAAGCCGTACATGATGATCATAAAGCGTATCAATAAGCAGGATAAAGCGCTTGGTCTCGTTACGATGTTCATCATCCATCAAAGGAATATTATCAATAAAAACTGTCCGATAACGCGAGACCAGCGCCATATAATCACGAGCGGCATAGGGCTTGGCACATAAATCCACATAATCAAATCGCGCAACGTCATCAGCCATTCGCGGCACAGGCAAGCGGTGACCACGCACCGTAATTTCATCCTGCTGTTCATTCCTGCCATCAAGAACCTCGGCCCAGGATGCATCAATTTTTGCCGCTGTATCATCATTAAGCGGACAAACATAAACGGGTTTACGATCGGTTTTTTCCAATCGGTAATCCGTTTTGGCATCCAGACAGAATACCTCGACATGCTCTTTCAATATTTTGATAAACGGCAAAAAAAGCTGACGGTTCAGCCCGTTGGTATAAAGATCGTCCGGTGCCACATTGGATGTTGCCACCAACACAACCCCCTCATTGAAAAGCGCCGTAAAAAGCCGGGACAAAATCATTGCATCAGCAATATCGGTAACCGTAAACTCATCGAAACAAAGAATTTTTGATTGTGCTGCCAATGCCTTTGCAACTGGTGGAATTGGATCATTTTCCTTGGTCTCACCTCGATCCAATGCCTGTCGATGACGGGTGATTCGGTCATGCGCATCAGCCATGAAATCATTAAAATGGGCACGCCGCTTATTATCGCCGGGCAAAGCATTATAGAATAAATCCATCAACATGGTTTTACCGCGACCAACCTCCCCGTAAACATAAAGCCCCTTAACAGTTGAACCTTGATCCTTACGCTTGCCAAAAAGCCAGCCAAGTGCCGAACTCTTATTACCAAGCGGACGTTCGCCAATTGTTTTTATCAACCGATCAAAATGTGCGATCAATTCGACCTGTGCAGGATCAAAGTCTATTTCACCACGCGACACAAGCGCATCATAATATTGGCGGACTGAACTCATTTTTATTCCTCATATCATGATGACATAATCATCACCGGCACCGGATGCCAACACTTTTACAAAACAAAAAAGCCGGTGACAATCATCACCGGCCTGATCATTGGATAAGTACCTCTATCAACGCGATAATGTAACCGCCTGACCACTTGATGTCTGGCCGGAAAAGCTACCCTGACCGCCCGAATAAAGCGTTGCGACCGAATTCCCAGTACTATCATAGAAACTCAACTGCTTACCGCTAACTGCCCATGATTTAACATCGGCAAAAGCTGCCGGGCAATGCAATGGGCCAGCACGATAACCTTGGCCGAATTTGGTTTGCGGCGTTGCAATCTGACAGCTCATACCACCAATATTGGCACGCCATACGCCAGCAACACTGGCTGCAGTAAGATCAGCCGCATCGGCTGGCGGCTCAAGACTTGCCACCTGTGTCGATCCATCTGTACCGGGTGCCTGCGGGTAACCGCCCGGAGGCGGTAGATCGCTTTGCGTTACTGTGCCATAACCACCTGGCATTACAATCTGCGCTGGCTGCCCACTGGCATCACCAAATCGCGATGTCGAACAACCAGCAAGAAGAAAAGCGCAACCTGCAATGGCCGCCAATCCGAGTTTTACCTTTTTATCGGTTATTAAAAACTTCATTTTAAAAATACTCCATCGCGACAAGGCTATTTCAGCACGATCTTTTAGCCTTTATTATGCCATAAAACGGCATCTTTATGAAATTTTCTTAAACAAATAAAAATTTGGTATAATTGCGGCTTATCAGCAACAGGTAACAAAACAGACTGACCCTTATCGTTTGACTGGAAATTTCGTGTCTTTTGCTTCATATAGAATTCTTAAGATTAAAAAGAAGAGCCATGAACGATACAATATACTTCACCAAAATGAATGGCCTAGGCAATGAAATCATTGTCGCGGATATGCGTGGGCGTACCGATTCTATCCCGCCAAAGGCTGCGATAGCGCTTAATACAACACAAGATACCGCCTATGACCAGATCATGGCCGTTTATGACGGCACAGATGAAGAAGACTATCGCATCGACATACTAAACAGTGACGGCTCTTTGGCCGAAGCTTGCGGCAATGGTACCCGCTGCGTTGTCGAATGGCTTTATGCACAAAATAGCAAAGACCATTTCATCTTTGCAACCAAAGGCGGACGGGTCGAAGCTTGGCGTCACGATATCTCATCCATCTGTGTTGATATGGGTAAGCCTCGTTTTGATTGGTACAACATTCCTGTTTCACGTGAAATCATCGACACAAACCACGTAAATCTGGGTGTTGAAGACTTGCCCGATGCCTGCCTTGTCTCAATGGGCAATCCACATGCAATCTTTTTCATACAGGAGGATATCTGGTCAAAGCCCTTGGAAAAGTTGGGACCTGCCCTCGAAAATCATCCGCTATTTCCAAAACGCGCCAATATTTCCTTTGCCAATATAATTGATAAAGAAACAATCCATGTTCGCACATGGGAACGTGGAGCAGGGCTGACCCGCGCCTGTGGTACAGCCGCCTGCGCAACTGCTGTTGCCGCCAACCGCCGCGCATTGACCAGACGTAAGACAGCCCTGACATTACCTGGTGGTATTTTACAGATTGAATGGCGCAATGATGACCATGTCCTGATGAGCGGGCCGGCAGAATTTGAATTCACCGGTACGTTCAACCGTCAAACCGGTGCATATCAACGGGACCAAAAGTAATGGCAACTGAAATTGTCACTTTCGGCTGTCGTCTCAATGCCTATGAATCGGAAGTCATGCGCAAAGAAAGCAAAGCTGCCGGACTGGAAGGATTGGAAAATGGCGCCTTCATTTTCAATACATGCGCCGTAACGGCAGAAGCCGTACGCCAAGCCAAACAGGCAATCCGCAAGGCTCGGCGTGAAAACCCTGATGCCCGTATTATCGTTACCGGTTGTGCAGCACAAACCCAGGCCGTGGACTTTGCCACCATGGATGAAGTCGATCTGGTTCTTGGCAATGAAGAAAAGCTACACGCGCATTCCTATCGTCAGCTTCCCGATTTCGGCGTTAATTCTTATGAAAAGCTACGCGTCAACGATATTATGGAAGTAACCGTAAATGCCCCTCATATGGTTGATTCAATCGAAGGACGGGCGCGGGCTTTTGTACAGGTTCAAAATGGGTGCGATCACCGTTGCACCTTTTGTATTATTCCTTACGGCCGTGGGCCATCACGTTCTGTCCCAATGGGTGCGGTTGTCGAGCAAATAAAACATCTCAATGCCAATGGTTATCAGGAAATCGTATTAACCGGTGTCGATCTGACGTCTTATGGTCCTGATCTACCGGGTAAAGCATGCCTTGGCAAACTGGTAAAAACCATTTTAAAAAATGTACCTGACCTTGCACGACTACGTCTCTCGTCCATTGATTCAATTGAAGCGGATGAAGAGCTGCTTGAACAATTAATGTATGAAAAACGCATCATGCCGCACCTGCATCTATCCTTGCAAGCAGGTGACAACATGATTCTCAAACGAATGAAACGGCGCCATTTACGTGAACAATCTATAGAATTTTGCCAAAAATTGCGCGAAAAACGCCCCGATATAGTCTATGGCGCCGATCTAATTGCCGGTTTTCCAACAGAAACCGATTCGATGTTTGAAAACAGCCTGAAACTTGTCGAAGAATGCGGTCTGACCCATCTACATGTTTTCCCCTATAGCCCGCGTGAAGGAACACCGGCGGCTAAAATGCCGCCTGTTGATGGCTCCGTCATTAAAGAGCGCGCCCGTATTTTGCGTGAAGCCGGTGAAAAAGCCTATTTGAAACATCTGAAAAAGTTACAAGGTAGCGATCAGATGGTATTGATCGAACGAGATAATATCGGACGCACAGAAGACTATACTCTGGTTGATGTGAAAGGCGGTATTTCCAGTACTCTTGTCAAAACTACCATCATCGGTCATGACAAAACAAAACTCATTGCGCAGATGCACAATATCCGCGCCGCCTGATCAGGAAAAATAAATGGCAAAAGGTTTATTCAAACGTGTCTTTTCTTTCGGCCAAAAACCGGCTGAAAATATATCATCCGATATGGTTGAAAAACCATCCGGTGAAACCACACAAACTGCAGGTCTGACACCTTTTGAAGCCTATATGGCCGGACAACAGTCAAAAGAACCGGTTACGGATAAAGATCAACCGGATGCCGAACAGATACAAACAGTAGAAGATACTATTCAGCCAGAGCCAGAGCCAGAGCCAGAGCCAGAGCCAGAGCCAGAGCCAGAGCCAGAGCCAGAGCCAGAGCCAGAGCCAGAGAAATCGATATCGGCTTCTGCCCAAGTGCAAGCGAAAAAAACTGTCGCCCCTCAAAAAGCAAAAACATCAAAACCGGCAACGCCTGAACCATCTGTGACAACACAGGAACCTGTCAAACCGACAAAAGAAATAAAGACACCTGTCGCAAAGAAAGTAACAGTTGCCGATAAAATTGAAGAAAAGAAAGAGATTATCTCCGAACCGGTCAAGGCAGCACCTAAAAAAACATGGTTCGAACGGCTTAAGGCAGGTCTATTCCGTTCATCCCAACAGCTCGGTGATTCCATCGGCTCGATCTTTACCAAACGTAAGCTTGACGAAGATACGTTGCAGGATCTTGAAGATGTACTCATTCAAGCCGATTTAGGACTGGAAACTGCCATACGTATTACCGATACGTTGGCATCAACCCGTTATGGCAAGGATATTTCTACCGATGAAGTGCGCACGATCATGGCACAAGAAATCAAAAAGGTTCTTGAGCCCGTGGCTATGCCGTTGGAACTTGATCTATCACACAAACCCCATGTCATTCTGGTGGTCGGCGTTAACGGAACCGGTAAAACAACAACGATAGGCAAACTGGCAGCCAAGCTTACGGCCGGCGGATTGAAAGTCATGCTTGCAGCAGGTGACACTTTCCGTGCAGCCGCCATTGAACAGCTGCATATTTGGGGCAAACGCACAAACAGCCCCGTTGTCTCGTCACAACTTGGCAGCGATGCCGCCTCTCTTGCCTATGAAGCTTATGAAAAGGCACGTGAAGCGGGTAGTGATGTCCTCATCATCGATACAGCCGGAAGATTGCAAAACAAAGCCGAGCTGATGGAAGAACTGGCAAAGATCGTCCGTGTACTTGGCAAGCATGACCCTGAAGCCCCGCACACTGTCTTGCAAACGCTGGATGCTACAACCGGCCAAAATGCGCTTTCACAGGTCGAAATTTTCCGCAATATTGCCGGTGTCAATGGTCTGATTATGACTAAACTCGATGGCACAGCCCGCGGCGGTATTCTAGTTGCAATTGCTGCAAAACATAAATTACCAGTCTATTTTATCGGCGTCGGCGAAGATATTGATGATCTCGAACCCTTCAAGGCTGATGATTTTGCAGAAGCCATTGCCGGAAAACATGATGGAGAAGGCATATGAAACCATCTATATTTGAACCAGAGCCCGACAATGCCAAAGCCGTCAAAGACATGCATATGTCACCAACATTGAAACTTATTCTTGAAATGGGCCCTTTGGTTGTTTTTTTCTTTGCCAATTATAAAGGTGAATGGCTTCTGCAAAATATCTCGTTTTTCAAAAGCTTTGATAAACCGATCTTTCCAGCCACCGCTATTTTTATGATAGCAATTGTTGCAGCCTTGGCCGCATCATGGATCATTGCCCGCAAAATACCGATCATGCCTTTGGTGTCGGGTATTTTTGTACTTTTTTTCGGCGCTCTGACATTATGGCTCCATAATGATACTTTTATTAAAATGAAGCCGACCATCATCAATACGCTTTTTGGACTTATTCTGTTTGGTGGGCTGGCCTTTAAAAAACCCCTGCTTGGCTATGTACTGGATTCTGCTTTTCAACTTGATGCCAAAGGCTGGCACAAGCTGACTTTCCGCTGGGCGTGTTTTTTCATTTTTCTGGCTATTCTCAACGAAATAGTCTGGCGTAACTTTTCAGACGATTTCTGGACAAGTTTCAAAGTATTCGGCACCATGCCCATCACGATCATTTTCATGATCGGACAAATGCCATTAATCATGAAACATGCAACAGAACCGCTCAACGGTAAAAAACTGGATTGATCCAATCAAACCGGTATTGCCCATTTTGATAGATGAACGAAAGTGACAGGATGCAAATTCAAGAATTAATGGTGAGTATCTTTCTATAGCGCAAAATGTTGCGGCCATAATAACCAATGCACAAATATAAAGATATCCAAAAGGAACCTATTGATGCTGCAGATTGAACAGTTCATGTGCCGCACAGATAATTTCGCAGTTCTATTGCATGATGAAGAAAGCGGTAAAACCGCTGCCATCGATGCACCTTCAGCGCGCTCCATCATAAACAAACTCGAAGAAAAAGGCTGGTCGCTCGATTTGCTGCTAATCACCCACCACCATCTCGATCATACAGAAGCCATCAAAGAACTGAAAACAAAATATAGCTGTCACGTGATCGGACCAGGGGCAGAAGCCGACAAGATTGCCAATCTTGATAAAATGGTCAAGGATGGTGACAACATTACTTTTGCGGGTTGCCAAATTGAGATTATAGCCACCCCCGGTCACACATTGGGTGAGGTTTCCTATTATTGGCCAAACATTAAAACCGTCTTTACCGGTGATACTCTTTTCTCGCTAGGCTGTGGACGTATCTTTGAAGGCACACCGCAAATGATGTTTGATAGCCTTGCAAAATTGGCAGCGCTGCCTGATGATACGAAAATCTATTGCGGGCATGAATATAGCGAAAGCAATGCACAATTTGCCCTTTCAATCGATCCTGATAATATGGAACTTCAAAAACGCGCCGATGAAATTAAAAAATTACGTGCCAATCGTCTGCCAACACTGCCCGTCTCAATAGCGCAAGAAAAAGCAACCAACCCGTTTTTACGCGCCCATGCACCATCAATCCGTCAAAAATTGAAATTAGAGAATGCTACAGATCTTGATGTTTTTACCCAAATACGTCGTTTAAAGGATAATTTCTAAACCATGAAATATTTGCTTGTTTTCATCATCTTACTTCTAGCTCCCGTCTATGCGCAGGCAGACAATTTTGCCATTCCAGCGCCTGTGACCAATCCAAAAGAAGTTGCCGATTATCCATTAACTGAAGCTGTGCTGACAAAGCTTGAAAAAATTCAGCAGGCAATCAACAACCTTCCGGATGAACCGGATGCACCGGGAACCGGTAATGATGACCGTTTGACCGATATGGTTAAAACAATTGAAGGCAAACCACTGCTTGCAAAAACAATCCGCGACAACAAAATGGAAATCCGAGACTATGTTCTGGCTTCTATGGCCATTACAGCTTCTTTTGCTGCATCAATTGCCGATGGCGACGAAGACCAGATTTTTGATGAAAGTCAGGCTGTCTCAAAAGCAAATCTTGCTTTTGCAAAAAAATATGCCGATCGTATCCGTACCCTTCTGGGAGGATAAAATTATCAACTCTGCAAACGGCGGCAAATATCGTCCAATTGTTCAAGCGATGCATAATGGATCTTGATATCACCGCCCTTTTTGCCATGCTTGATTGCCACTTTCATACCAATAACATCACCTAAGAGTTTTTCCAGCGCCTTTGTATCGGCGTCCTTCTGTGCCGGTGTGCGTTTAACAGATTTATTCGATACCTTCTGGTTGGCCAAAGCCTCTGCCTGACGCACAGACAAACCATCGCGAATAATTTGTTCAGCCAAAGCCAATGGATCATCAACCGTAATCAAACAGCGTGCATGACCAGCTGATAGCTGACTATCATTGAGCATTTGTTGAACCTTGGCAGGGAGTTTAAGCAAACGCAGTGTATTTGCAACATGACTACGACTTTTACCGATAACCTGCGCCAAATCAGCCTGGGTATAATCATGATCATCAATCAGCTGCTGATAGCCCATACCCTCTTCGATAGGATTGAGATCGGAACGCTGAACATTTTCAATAATTGCCAATTCTAACGCTGTACGATCATCAACATCACGTACAATAACAGGAACTTCTGTCAAATTGGCACGCTGCGCTGCCCGCCAACGTCGTTCACCGGCAATCAGCTCAAACCGATTAGGATGATCGGGAGAAGGCCGCACAACCACTGGCTGAACAATACCATGTTCACGAATGGATTGCGCTAGATCATCAAGCTCAACCTCGGTAAACTGCCGCCGTGGATTACGCGGATTACGGGCAATAAACTCGATAGGAACATAACGTTCTGATTGTAAAGAGGGAGGCGGCGTTTTCTTATTATCAAGGCCCAGATCAACATCACCGATCAAAGCAGCCAAACCGCGGCCCAGTCTTTTTTTTGATTGATCTTCACTCATATTTTTCTCTTTTAAATCAGTAACTTAAAATCAAGCAGCGCGCAAACGCCGTTCTCGCTGGATCACCTCGGATGCCAATTGCAAATAAGCTTGGGAACCCGTGCATTTCAAATCATAAAGCAAAGCCGGTTTACCGAAAGAAGGCGCTTCTGATACGCGGACATTACGTGGAATAACCGTTCGATAGACTTTATCACCCATGAAAGCGCGAACATCTTCAACAACCTGATTGGAAAGATTGTTGCGCCCATCATACATCGTCAATACGATTCCCTGAATTTCCAAAGCCGGATTGAGACTGCCACGCACTTGTTTGACTGTTTCAAGCAATTGGCTCAAACCTTCCAGCGCTAGAAACTCACATTGCAATGGCACCAATACTGAATCAGCCGATCCCATAGCATTCAATGTCAAAAGATTGAGTGAAGGCGGACAGTCAATCAGCACATAACTGAATTTGCTTTGTACTTTTTCATCATGCCGAAGCGCTTTACGCAAACGCTGTATACGATCCTGTGCAGGCGCAATTTCCATTTCAACACCCAACAGATCAAGCGTTGAAGGCACAAGATAAAGATTGGGAACAGCCGTCTGTACCGCAGCATCAACCACTGAAATACCATCAACCAAAACATCATAGGAAGAAACCGGACGATTATTGCGATCAATACCCAAACCGGTCGAAGCATTACCTTGCGGATCAATATCCAGAACAAGCACTGTCTCACCAATAGCCGCAAGTGCTGTGGCAAGATTGATGGCTGTTGTTGTTTTGCCAACACCGCCTTTTTGATTGGCGATAGCTATAATGCGTGTGCCGTTCATTCAATGTACCTTTTCGATTTTGCCAATATTTTAATGGATTGGCTGTAAATCGGTAATTTCTAATAATACAGAATTCCTGTCGATCTGACTGCTATGTTTTACCAGACTAAATTGCCAATTGGCACGGGCTTCATCAATTTCCAACAGATAATCACGACCTTTTTGCAAGATTGCGATTGTTTCATGATCAAACCACGGAAAAACCAAGCTAAATAAAGTATCAAGTGAAGCCAAAGCACGGGCTGAAATGGCTTGGGGCTTGGCAATTATCTGATAACAATCTTCTATACGGTTAGCATATATATCGGCAGGTAAATCCAACTCTGCAACAACGGTACGCAAAAATGCTGCCTTTTTATGATTGCTTTCAACAAGCGCAATCCGGCCTGAGCCCTTTTGTTTAAGGCATATTGCCGTTACAAGACCTGGAAAACCACCGCCTGAGCCAATATCAAGCCAAGAATCTGCAGTTTCTGCATATTTAAAGACCTGAACACTATCAACAATATGCCGAATCCATAATTCATCCAGCGTTGAATTGGCAATAAGATTGATATGCGGCTGCCATTTTCTCACCAATGCCTCATAAGCACAAAGCTTATCGATTGTTTCACGTGAAACTGTAGGAAAAACAGTTTTAAGAAAATCGATTTTATCTTTCATGGATAAAATCCTTAAGCCACCGATTTTTCATAACGATGCAAACGTTGGATATGGGTAATAATCAAAGATAACGCAGCCGGCGTCATGCCATCAATACGTTGGGCCTCAGCAATCGTTTTCGGTGCACGCTGCAATATTTTAGCTTTCAATTCATTTGATAAGCCAGAAATGACATTGAAATCCAGATCCTCAGGTATATGTAATTTTTCATCCCGTTCTAACTGGGCAATATCACGTTGCTGACGATCCAGATAAACAGCGTATTGTGCTTCAATCTCTATGGCTTCAACTGTTGATGCATCAAATGCATTAAACTGCGGCCAGATTTCGGCCAAACGCATCAAAGACATATCCGGATAGGATAAAAGATCATAGGCTGAACGGCGTACACCATCACGATTGACTGAAAGCCCATGTTCGGCCGCTTCATTAGGCGTCAGCTGCAAAGATTGTGTCAGTGTTCTCAAACCATCCAGCTTCTTACGTCGTTCTTCATAGACATTCTGTCTTTCCTGTCCGACAAGACCAAGTGTCTGCGCCATAGGTGTCAAACGTTCATCGGCATTATCGGCTCGTAATGAAAGACGAAATTCGGCACGCGATGTAAACATACGATAAGGTTCACTGACACCACGCGACACAAGATCATCAATCATTACACCAATATAGGCTTGAGTTCGCTGAAAAATAACAGGCTCCTGACCGGCAGCTTTACGAGCCGCATTCAAACCAGCAACCAATCCTTGTGCACCAGCTTCTTCATAACCTGTTGTCCCATTGATCTGACCGGCCAGAAAAAGTCCGCGCATTTTACGTAATTCCAATGAACGATCTAGTTGGCGCGGATCAACATAATCATATTCAATCGCATAACCGGGTTGCAAAACCTGGACATTTTTAAGACCTTCAATCGTCGCCAATAATGCATATTGTGCATCTTCCGGCAGTGATGTTGAAATACCATTGGGATAAATTGTATCGTCATCCAATCCCTCCGGCTCCAAAAATATCTGATGTCCATCACGATCACCAAATTTGACAATTTTGTCTTCAATAGATGGACAATATCGTGGCCCAATACCTTCAATCGCACCAGAATACATAGCTGAACGATGAAGATTCTGTCTAATGACCTCATGAGTTTTTTCATTCGTACGGGTAATCGCACAATCAATCTGTGGCTGCTCTATTTTATTCGTCAATAACGAAAACGGAATTGGATTTTCATCGGCATTTTGTTTCGGCAAACGGTCCCAATCAATGGACCGGCGACTAAGCCGTGCCGGTGTACCCGTTTTTAAACGGCCAAAAACAATATTCAAAGCCGTTAAGCGCTGACCCAATAATAATGACGGTTCTTCCCCCATTCTACCCGCGGGCCATGTCTTTTCCCCAATATGAATAAGACCACGTAAAAAAGTACCTGTTGTCAATACAACAGCCTTTGCTATCAATTTTCCGGTTTTTGCTAAAACAGCACCATCAATCTGCTGATCCGTAACAACCAAATCAATCACTTCATCTTCAATGACATCAAGATTGGATTGATTACTAATCAACCTTTGCATGGCTGTTTTATAAAGTTTGCGATCAGCCTGCGTACGTGGACCACGTACTGCCGGTCCTTTACGTCGATTTAAAAGACGAAACTGAATACCTGCCTGATCGGCAGCAACACCCATGAGTCCATCCAATGCATCAATTTCACGAACCAGATGTCCTTTACCCAATCCACCAATAGCAGGATTACAAGACATGGTACCAATTGTATTGAAATGATGAGTTACAAGAGCTGTTTTTGCGCCAAGGCGGGCTGAAGCCGCAGCAGCTTCACAACCTGCATGTCCTCCGCCGACAACGATAACATCATATATTTGGCTCATTCATTCTATCCAGATTGAATTTTCAGGTTAATCGTTTCACGTGAAACGTATATTTTTCTTGTGCGCGGTCATACCATAAGAATTGTTTCACGTGAATCATTATTTGCCGATGCAAAATTGTGAAAATATCACATCCAGAATATCTTCAATATCAATATCGCCTGTAATGCGACCAAGAGAATCAGAAGCCCGGCGTAAATGTTCAGCTCGAAGTTCAATATCAAGATGTTGTCCATCAATCGCGCTTTTAAGCTCGTTGACTGTTTCACGTAATAAATCACGTTGTCTTTGACGGATTGGTATCAGCTCGCTGATTGTTTCACTAAATGACAAACAAAAAGCTTCAAGTTTTTGCATAAAAACGTCGAAACCTTTTCCTGTTTTGGCAGAGAGTTGAATCGGCCAACGGTTTTTATCACCTGTAATAACATCGCTTTTATTACCGATATGCCAAATATTTTTAACCGCAATTGTCAAATCTACCGTTTGTGGATTTTCCATATCATCAACAAGTAGAACCAGATCGGCATTTTCTAATCGTTCATAAGCCTTCGCAATACCAATTTTTTCTATAGCAGCTTCTGTTTGTCGCAAACCAGCCGTATCATGAATAAGCACTGGTAGACCTGCAATAACAATACGTGCTTCCAATATATCTCGTGTTGTTCCAGCTTCATCACTTACAATCGCAACATCACGATTAGCTAACATATTGATTATACTAGATTTTCCAGCATTTGGCGCACCTGCAATAACAATATTGAGACCATCTCTCAACACACCTGCTTTATCTGCTGCAGCAATATGTTTATCAATCTCATCACTTAATAATCCCATATCAATCCAGATTTGATCAGATACAGAACCTGGCACATCCGCTTCATCACTAAAATCAAGCTCAGCCTCGATTAAAGCTCGTGCCTCAATCATACGGCGACGCCATGATCTATAAAGATTTGCCAATTTTCCACTAGCGCCCATCATAGCAAGGCGTCGTTGGCTTTCTGTTTCTGCTTCAATAAGATCAGCCAAACCTTCAGCTTCGGTTAAATCAATCTTTCCATTAGCAAAAGCACGCCGCGAAAATTCACCCGCCTGTGCCATACGACAATGATCAAACGTTGATAAAGCAGTAAGAAAACGTTGAACAACAGCTTTACCGCCATGAATATGAAATTCTGCACAATCTTCACCGGTAAAACTTTTTGGTGCTTTAAAAAAAACACTTAATCCATGATCAAGCAATTCGCCATTTTGATCACAAAATTTGGAAAATCGCATTATATGGGGTGTATTAACAGCACCGCTTATTTTTTCAAGAATATGGCATGTTTGTGGACCAGAAAGGCGAATAACAGCCACACCTGAAGGAAGCAAACCGGAAGAAAGAGCAAAAATTGTATCCATAAAAAATCCAAAAGCGGCATATCTTGAAAAAGATATACCGCTTTTTCTATTTTAAAAACAACAAACCGATCAGGTATTCATTGAATCAAAAAATTCACCATTGGTTTTGGTTTGTTTCAATTTATCAATCAGGAATTCGATTGCATCTGTTGTACCCATTGGAGCCAAAATACGACGTAACACAAAGATTTTTTGCAAATCCTGACGTTCAACAAGAAGATCTTCCTTACGTGTACCAGATTTAAGAATATCCATTGCTGGGAAGATACGCTTATCAGCAACCTTACGATCAAGTACAATTTCCGAATTGCCGGTACCTTTAAATTCTTCAAAGATTACTTCATCCATACGGCTACCTGTATCAATAAGTGCTGTAGCAATGATAGTCAATGAACCGCCTTCTTCAATATTACGCGCAGCACCAAAAAACCGTTTTGGCCGTTGTAGGGCATTGGCATCAACACCACCTGTCAAAACTTTACCAGATGAAGGCACAACCGTATTATAAGCACGGCCTAAACGAGTAATTGAATCAAGCAAAATCACAACGTCACGGCCATGTTCAACAAGGCGTTTAGCTTTTTCAATAACCATTTCTGCAACAGCAACGTGACGTGAAGCAGGTTCGTCAAATGTTGATGAAACAACTTCACCTTTAACTGATCGCTGCATATCCGTTACTTCTTCAGGACGTTCATCAATCAAAAGAACAATAAGATAACATTCAGGATGATTAGCCGTAATTGAATGGGCAATATTCTGCAATAAAACAGTTTTACCAGTTCTTGGTGGTGCAACAATCAAACCTCGTTGGCCTTTACCTAAAGGCGAAACAAGATCAATAACACGAGCCGACATATCTTTTCCTGTCGGATCTTCAAGTTCCATACGCAACCGTTCATCCGGATAAAGCGGTGTCAAATTATCAAAATGAATTTTATGACGAATCTTTTCTGGATCTTCAAAATTAATCGTATTGATTTTAAGAAGAGCAAAATAACGTTCGCCTTCTTTCGGACCACGAATGGGTCCTTCAACAGTATCACCTGTTTTCAATGAAAAACGACGAATTTGTGATGGCGAAAGATAGATATCATCAGGACCAGGAAGATAATTTGCGTCTGCTGAACGCAAGAAACCAAAACCATCCATTAAAACTTCAACAACACCCTCGCCGATAATTTCTACATCTTGAAGTGCCAATTTTTTCAATATGGCAAACATCAATTCCTGTTTGCGCATCAAAGAAGCATTTTCAACTTCCAATGTTTCCGCAAAAGAGACAAGCTCAACCGGGGTTTTACTTTTCAGTTCCTGAAGTTTCATTTCCTGCATAAAAAGCTCATTTTAAAAAGGGAAAATATCATCTTATGATCTGAAAATATTCAGAACAATGACAAATAGAGGTGAGAATGCCTTCTATACACGCCACTTTAATAAAGCGCAAGAAAAATCAAAATGGCTGAACAATAACCATAATAACTGCAATAACCATCAAGATGGTTGGCACTTCATTGAGAATACGCCATGTTTTTTCACTAAATTGATTACGATCTTCTGCAAAATGCCGTGTTCCTCGTGAAAGAACACCATGAAAAGCTGAAAGCAAAACAACAGCCAATAATTTCAAATGCAACCATCCGCCTTTAAATTGATAGACTTCCCAAGCCATCCAAAGACCAGTAATCCATGTAACAACCATTGCAGGATTAATAATTGCGCGAAGCAAGCGTCGTTCCATAATTTTAAAAGTTTTGGATTGGATTGAATCTTTTTCAGCCCGGCAATGATAAACAAAAAGACGTGGCAGATAAAACATACCGGCCATCCAGCAGATAACAGCGATAACATGAAGTGCTTTTATCCAAAGAACAATATTGGAATATTCTTCAAGATTCACGTGAAACATCACCCATAAAACAGCAACAACAATGACAACAGAAATAATGGCCCGTGTCCAAATTTTTGCTGTTGTCATAGGTTTGTGTTCCATCATGTTCCTCTACGCACAAGATCAATCATTTTTACAACATTTTCAATCGGCGTTGATGGCAATATGCCGTGTCCAAGATTAAATATCAATGATCCTTGTCCCAATGTTGTTAAAATATTGCGGATACCATTTTCTAATGCTTCACCACCTGTCAATAAACGCAAAGGATCTAGATTTCCTTGAACAGGTGTTGTTTTTTGTAATTCTTTGGCAAAAGAGAAAGGAACAGACCAATCAAGACCAATAGCTGTAACACCTGTCTTTACAGCATAATCACGATAAAGTATGCCAGCACCTTTTGGAAATCCAATAATAGGATGATCAGGATAAACCGATTTTATTTTATCAACCATATATTTCACTGGTTTGATACAGTAGGCTTCAAAAGATATTTCATCAAGTACACCAGCCCATGAATCGAATATCTGGACTGTATCAGCACCTGCTTTAATTTGATGGATTAGATAATCGGCAGAAATATCAGCCAATATCATGAGTAAATCATTCATGGCTTTTGGATTTTGATATCCGAAAAGACGTGCCGGTGCTTGATCTGGTGTACCATGACCGGCAATCATATAAGTTGCAACAGTCCATGGTGCGCCACAAAACCCGATTAGTGTTACATCATCGGGCAAATTCTGATGCAACATTTGTAAAGTTTCAAAAGATGGAGATAATTTTGAAAGGGCATCATGATTTCGAAGTTTAATAATATCTTTTGCTTCAATTGGTGTCATCAGAGGGCCACGGCCTTCTTCAAAACGTAAATCACGACCTAATGCATGGGGTATAACGAGAATATCTGAAAAAAGAATAGAAGCATCAAATCCAAAACGACGGATTGGTTGCATTGTCACTTCATAAGCTAATTTTGGATTGTAACAAAGATCAAGAAAACTTCCTGCTTGTTTTCGTGTTTCACGATATTCCGGTAAATAGCGCCCTGCTTGACGCATCATCCAGATGGGTGGTGGTGTATTGATATGACCGTCGAGTACATTCAGAAGCTTTTTTTTCTTTAAATTTTTCATGATGCTTTCCGGTTTATCTTTAAATAAATGTTTTAAAGAAGGCTTTTGATTCTTAGAGTCTGTGTTTAACGTGAATTATAAAAAACACAAAACTTTTCCAGTATTATCTTTTCTATTTGTAAAAATGGAATAACGTTTTCCCTTTATGTGGAAAATCCATTTGTAAAAAGTATTTTCTTTAGAGTTTTCTGGACTTTTATAGAAATTTTGAAATGTGGATAATATGGGAAAAAATTATGAATAATTTTAAGTTATATCCATTTTTTCCAAAGTGTGGATATTGTTATCCACCGTATGAATGCCTGTGTATAAATAAACGTGATTCAACGCTGTTTATACACAGCTAGAATTCATCAACAGAATAGCTCACAAATTTCCACAATGGATATTAAAAAGCGGGAATAAAATTAAAAAAATGCTTTGAAAATAACGTTGGATATGGAATCGCCTATCTGATTCTATTTCATTGCTTGCAGCGCGTTTGCACTTTCAATATTCATAATAGATGAAATAATATCCGGTTATGGAAGGGCTGACCATTGATTGACCGTCTAATCCTTGCCTCGAAAAGTCCCTATCGATCTGCATTGCTTAAAAATGCCGGATTGATATTTACAACAAAAAGCGCATCTATTGATGAACGTTCAATAGAAAATGGTCTTAAAAATAAAAAACCTATTATTATTGCTCAGGTTCTTTCAGAAGAAAAAGCTCGCAATGTTTCATTTGAAGAACATGATGCTCTTGTTATAGGTTGTGATCAGACATTGGATCTCGATGGTAAGGTTTTACATAAGTCACCAACACTTGAAGATGCACGACAAAAATTAGCCCATTTATCAGGCAAAAGCCATTTTTTGCACAGTGGCATCGCATTGGCTAAAAATGGTGAAATTATTTGGAGCGATGTTGTTTCGGCCCAATTGACCATGCGTTCTCTTTCTATGGATTATATAGGTCGTTATCTTAATCGCAATGGTGAAACTGTTCTTGATAGTGTTGGCGCTTATCAGATTGAAGGTAATGGCATTCAACTTTTTGAAAAAATTGAAGGTGATCATTTTACGATTATCGGACTGCCGCTTTTAAGCTTATTGGCCCAATTGCGACATATGGGGGTGATTGATGGCTGATAAGATGCAAAATAAACCTTGTGCTTTTGTAACCGGTTATCCGATCAAACATTCCCGCTCGCCACTTATTCATCGTCATTGGCTGGAAATATATAAAATTGATGGTCAATATGATCCGATAGAAATTACGCTGCAAGATTTTGTCGATTTCATAACCAATTTAAAACAACATGGTTTTTGTGGTGGCAATGTGACACTTCCGCATAAGGAAGAAGCTTTCAGACTGGCTGATTTAAAAGATAATATTGCAACTTCTATCGGAGCAGCCAATACATTATGGTTTGAACAAGGACGCCTTTGTGCATCCAATACCGATGCTTATGGTTTTACGGCTAATCTTGATATGCAAGCGGCAGGATGGGATGGTGGAACAGCACTTGTTCTCGGTGCCGGCGGCGCAGCACGTGCAATTATTTATGCCTTGCAACAAAGATCTTTTGAACGGATCATTGTGTTAAACAGGACAAAAAGCCGTGCTGATGATTTAGCGAATCATTTTGGGATGCCGGTTATGGCTGGTGACTGGGCGTCACTGAATGATCATATCACTGAAGTCGATTTTATCGTCAATACGACATCTCTTGGTATGGAAAGTCATATCAGTAAAGCTGGTGATGCGCTGTTTGTTGATTTTGATAGGGCCAAAACAGATATATTGGTAACCGATATTGTCTATACACCTTTGATAACACCTTTTTTGCAACAGGCACAAAAAGCAGGCCTTAGAACTGTCGATGGTCTTGGCATGTTGCTTCATCAAGCTGTTCCTGGGTTTGAACGTTGGTTTGGTATCCGCCCGCAAGTCACACCTCAATTACGTGATCTTATTTTACGCGATATGGGTGAGATATGATTATTCTTGGATTGACCGGGTCGATCGGTATGGGAAAATCGACTGTAGCCGGTTTTTTCAAAGAAGCCGGCATTCCGGTTTACAGTGCTGATCAAACAGTACATCAACTTTATAGTCAGCCTAATATCTGCCAAATATTGGAAGAAACTTTTCCCGGCAGTACAAAAAACGGCAATATTGATCGTCAGAAATTGTCACAAATTGTTTTAAATCAGCCTGAACTTTTAAAAAAACTGGAATCAATTATTCATCCATTAGTTCGTCAACAGGAAAAAGTTTTTATTGAAAAAGCGCGTCAACAAAAGGCTGATCTTGTTGTTATGGATATTCCACTCCTTTTCGAGACCGGAAATCAGCAGCGCTTTGATAAAATATTGGTTGTTAGTGCCCCTTATGAAATACAGCGTGAACGTGTTTTAGCGCGCGATAATATGAGCGCAGAAAAATTTCAGGCCATTCTTGATAAACAGATGCCGGATGAAAATAAGAAAAAAGTGGCGGATTTCGTTATTGATACGTCAAAAGGACTGGAAGTAACGCGTCAAGATGTGCAAACTGTCATTGATTATTTGATAAATCAGGCTGAATAGATGCGCGAAATCATTTTTGATACTGAAACGACAGGTTTGCAAAAAGACAGTGATCGGATTGTTGAAATCGGTTGTGTAGAAATGATTGACCGCTATCTGACGGGAAATAACTATCATGTCTATTTAAATCCGCAGGGTGTTATTATTCCGGATGAAGTTGTTGCTGTGCACGGCTTAACCAATGAAAGACTGAAAGATGAGCCGACTTTTGAAGAAATCGTTGATGATTTTTTAAAGTTTATCGATGGGGCCAAATTGGTTGCTCACAATGCTATGTTCGATCTTGGCTTTATCAATGCTGAATTAGAACGTTGTGGGCGTGAAACAATTAGTGTCGATCGGGTTATTGATACTTTGGCTTTGGCGCGACGCAAACATCCGATGGGCCCTAATAGTCTTGATGCATTGTGCAAACGTTATGGCATAGAAAACGGTCATCGTGTTCTCCACGGTGCTTTGCTTGATTCGGAAATTCTTGCTGATGTCTATATCGAACTTATTGGTGGCAAGCAGGGTGCGTTGGGATTAACCGGTCGTGACAATATCAATAACACCGATCAGAATGCATCGGATGTTATTCTGCCATCAAAACGCTCTATACCGCTTGCCTCCCGTTTATCCGATGAAGAAAAACAGGCCCATCAGGCGATGGTTGAAAAAATGGGAGAAAAAGCCCTTTGGGCTAAATTCGCTGTTTCGTAAAAGACTTAAAAAATTAAGGCCGTTGTGGTGAGGGGATCCACAACGGCCTATCACTGCACTCATAGTGACAACCCGGAGAGGGGGGGTAGGCTGCCACATTCCGGGTCGGCGGGGACTGAGCCGAAAGCCGGAAAATCGACTATACTATCGATACCTTCTAAATAGACATGGTAAAAGTGGCAATTCAAGGGCAGATTTATTACTCTTTTGTAACGAAGCTGTGAGTTTTTTGTTTTAACAGCATAAAAAATGCCCAATTATGGACATTTGTGACATAGATACTCAAATGAAAAAAGACGATCATCTCTTTCTTATTGACGGCTCGGGTTATATTTTTCGTGCCTATCATGCCCTACCGCCTTTGACTCGTAAAAGCGATGGTTTGCCGGTAGGAGCCGTTGCCGGTTTCTGCAATATGCTTTGGAAGCTTCTTTGCGATGCGCGTAATACCGCCGTTGGTGTTGTACCGACGCATTTTGCCGTTATTTTTGATTATTCATCTAAGACTTTTCGTAAAGATATATATCCAGAATATAAGGCCAATCGTACAGCGCCACCGGAAGACCTTATCCCGCAGTTTTCATTGATTCGTCAGGCAACTCGTGCTTTCAACCTGCCTTGTATTGAAATGGAAGGTTATGAAGCGGATGATCTGATTGCAACTTATGCCGATATGGCTGCAAAAGTCGGAGCAACAACAACAATTGTGTCTTCCGACAAGGATTTGATGCAACTCGTTAATGCCCAAGTCTTGATGTATGACGGGATGAAGGATCGTGAGATTGGTATTGAAGAGGTTATTGAAAAATGGGGGGTTCCACCTGAAAAAATGATTGATTTACAATCATTGACCGGTGATTCGACGGATAATGTTCCTGGTATTCCGGGAATTGGCCCTAAAACAGCTGCGCAATTGTTGGAAGAATTCGGTACATTGGATAATCTTTTAGCCCATGCTCATGATATCAAACAACAAAAACGGCGTGAAAATATCATTGAATATGCCGATCAAACCAAAATTTCTCGTCAGCTTGTAACCTTGAAAAAAGATGTACCGATTACAGTCGGTCTTGATAATTTTGTTTTGGAGCCGCAAGACGGCCCCAAACTTATCGGCTTTTTGAAAGCGATGGAATTTAATACGTTGACACGACGTGTAGCTGAAGCAACCGATTGTGATGCAAGTGCTATTGAGGCGTCTTTTGTCGAAACAGATTGGAATAAAGATAGCCATGGGCCGGATATGGATCAAGCGGCTACAGCACAGGCATCCTTATCATTTTCTCATAAGACAGATTCGCCGACAACGCCGGCAATGGATGATAAGGCATCTTTGGCGCAAAAACGTCTTGAAGAAATAAGTTCTCTTCCGGTTGATCGCGGGCAGTATCGGACAATTACAGATCCCGCTATTTTGGCTGAATGGCTACAACGTGCCAAAATACAAGGCTTTTTTGCTTTTGATACGGAAACAACATCACTCGATCCGATGCAGGCTGAACTTGTTGGATTTTCAATTGCCCTTTCACCCAATGAAGCAGCCTATATACCGCTTAACCATATATCCGGCAGCGATGATTTATTAGGTGGTGGACGGGTGGTGGATCAGATGGATCCCCAACAGGCGCTTAAAATTCTCAAACCGATTCTTACAGATGACAGCGTATTAAAAATTGCACAAAATATGAAATATGACTGGCTGGTGATGAAAAATCATGGCGTCGTCATTACCACTTTCGATGATACAATGCTGCTTTCTTATGTCTGTGATGCAGGTACCTCTACGCATGGTATGGATGCATTATCCGAGCGTTGGCTTGATCATAAGCCGATTGCTTATAAGGAAGTAACCGGTACGGGCCGTCAGGCAGTTTCTTTTGCTGAGGTTGATATTGCGCAAGCTACCGAATATGCAGCTGAAGATGCCGATATTACATTGCGTTTATGGCATATATTGAAAGCACAGCTTGCCGCCAAGGGTCTTGTTCATGTTTATGAACGTCTGGAGCGTCCCCTTGTGTCTGTGCTCGCTTTGATGGAAGAACGCGGCATATTGGTAGATCGACAGATTTTATCCCGCCTTTCTGGTGAATTGGCACAATCGGCGGCTGTGCTTGAAGATGAAATTTATCAATTGGCTGGCGAAAAATTCAATATTGGTTCACCCAAGCAGTTGGGCGATATTCTTTTTGGAAAAATGGGCTTGCCTGGTGGATCGAAAACCAAAACCGGTCAATGGTCGACATCGGCACAGGTATTGGAGGATTTGGCAGCAACCGGTCATGATCTGCCACGTAAAATTGTCGATTGGCGCCAGCTAACCAAATTGAAATCGACCTATACGGATGCCCTCCCCGGTTATATTCTGCCTAAAACCGGCCGTGTTCATACCAATTATTCTATGGCTGCCACGACAACGGGGCGTTTATCTTCATCAGAACCTAATTTACAGAATATTCCGGTGCGTACCGTTGAGGGACGTAAAATTCGTACTGCTTTTATTGCCGGACCCGGTAATAGTCTTCTTTCAGCCGATTACAGCCAGATTGAATTACGCGTTCTTGCTCATGTTGCCGATATTGGAGCGCTTAAACAGGCTTTTGCCGATGGATTGGATATTCATGCCATGACGGCTTCGGAAATGTTCAATGTACCAATTAAGGATATGCCGTCTGAAGTGCGTCGACGTGCTAAAGCGATCAATTTCGGGATTATTTATGGTATTTCGGCATTCGGCCTGGCCAATCAGCTTGGTATTTCACGTGAGGAGGCGGGCCAATATATCCGTACCTATTTCGAGCGTTTTCCCGGTATCAAGGATTATATGGAAAGTACCAAGGCTTTTGTACGTGATCATGGTTATGTCGAAACAATTTTTGGCCGTCGTTCCCATTATCCTGAAATTCGTTCATCCAATCCGCAAATTCGCGCCTTTAATGAGCGTGCGGCAATCAATGCTCCGATTCAAGGATCTGCTGCCGATATTATCCGTCGTGCCATGATCAAGATGGATCAGGCGCTCATTGATAATAATTTGGCTGCAAAAATGTTGCTTCAGGTGCATGATGAATTAATTTTTGAATTGCCGGTTGGTGAAGTTGAGAGAACGACGAAGGTGGTTAAGAATATTATGGAAAATGCGCCTTTTCCTGCTTTGGTTTTGTCGGTTCCTTTGCAGGTTGATGCGCGGGCTGCCAAAAACTGGGATGAAGCGCATTAATAGTTAGCGTAAAAGGCGCAGACCTAAACCGACGGCGATCAGGCTCCATCCTTGTATAATCAGGTCAATAGCCAGAAAAAGGCCTAAAATCCATAAGCTGTTGGCTGGCCATCCTGTTGTAATAATGAGACCGGCAAGAGTGGTAATAATACCCGCTGCAACAATCCAGCCCCAGCCGGATATACCATGATTTTGAAAACCAACAAGGATGCGTGTGGTACCGGCAATAATCAGCATAAAACCGAGTAGAAATGTAAAAATGGTTGCTGCCATAATTGGTTGGATAAGACAGATAATGCCGCCAATAGTATAAAGAAGACCACCGATTAGCCAGAAAAAGAAACGGCCCCATTCTTGTACGCCGAAGGCATGGGCCATATGGATTAGACCACCGGCTAGCATCATTATGCCGATATAGACAGTAACGGCTGTAGTTGCCATAGGTAGGGCAATTGATGCGATGATACCGATAAGCAATAAAATGGCACCAAAAAAAATAAACCAAATCCATTTGGCCGCTAGTTTTGCTTTGAGCGATGTAAGATTTAGATTATCGACATTCGGCATTTTTGATCCTTTCTATCCGATAGGCATTCATTATTATATCTATATTCCGGTCAAATCAGGCTTTTCAGCGGCAGGATATCTGTCAAATATAATGATATATATGTGATATATAGCGATTTTGAATTTAGAAAAATCATCAAGCCTTTTAAAAGACAGGCCAAAATAATAATTACATCTATATAAGAGAGCTATGTGGAATCTTTTTGAACTTTATTGGCCGCATATTCTGGCAACGCTTTCCATCCTGATGGGTTTGGCTGCGGCAATTCATGCAACCATGACTAAACGGGAGGTGCGTGCAGCTATCGGATGGGTTGGCGTTATCATTTTATCGCCGATCTTGGGTGCGGTAATTTATGGTCTTTTTGGTATTAACCGAGTACGGCGCCGCTCTATTTTGTTACAGCGCCATACCAAGGATATCGAGCATCTGTGTCTTGCCGATTATGATATCATAGAAGATCGCATTGAAGAAAAAATGGGCCGTCTTGCCGTGTCGATGTATCGTCTTGGCAACCATGTCAGCCGTTGTCAATTGACATCGGGAAATCATATTACATTGCTTGAAAATGGTGATGAGGCCTACAAGGCTATGTTGGCAGCAATTGATGCAGCTCGTAGGAGCATTATTCTTGAAAGTTATATATTCGGCCATGATGATATAGGTTTGCGTTTTGTCGATAGTCTGGCAAAAGCGCAAGAACGCGGCGTTGAAATACGTATATTGATTGATGCGGTCGGCGCCCGTTATTCCATACCGTCTATTATCTGGGTGTTGCGCAATCGCGGAATTAATGCCCGTCTTTTCAATGGTAAATTGATTAATGGATTGAAGCTGCCTTATGCGAATTTGCGTACCCACCGTAAAATTCTGGTTGTTGACGGTCAGGTTGCTTTTACCGGTGGTATGAATATCCGTTCCGGTTTTGTGACAGCAATTGTCGGCGATAATGTTTCTTATGATACGCATTTTCGTGTTGAGGGGCCGGTTGTTGCCGATCTTTTCCGTGTTGCTGCTGAAGATTGGGCTTTTACGACATCGGAAAAGCTTCAAGAAGCTGCCTTTGCCATTCAGCCGCCATTATTAAAGCCTGATGAAGGTGTGGCTATACGGGTTGTGTCGTCAGGACCGGACAAAACCATTGAGACCAACCAAAAAATGTTGATGGGTGCTTTTTCTCTGGCTCAAAATCATATTCGTATCATGACACCTTATTTATTGCCGGATCGTGAACTGGTCAGTGCTATTGTTACGGCGGCGCGCCGTGGTGTAAAAGTTGATATTGTGGTGCCTTCTAATAATAATTTGAAACTTGTTGATCGCGCTATGCAGGCCCAGTTTGATCAGCTGTTGGGCGATCATTGCCGTATTTGGCGCGCCAAGGGTAATTTTGACCATTCAAAGCTGATTACCATTGATGGTTTGTGGTCTTATGTCGGTTCATCCAATCTTGATGCACGGTCTTTACGATTGAATTTTGAAGTGGATTTGGAGATTTTTGATGCCGGATTTGCTTCTGCTATTGAAGCGCGGATAGAAGCACGTTTGAAAAATGCGATAGTGGTTGATATGCAGCAGTTGAAAAAACGCCCCTTTATTTCGCGTCTTGTTGATCGGATAATATGGCTCGGTTCGCCTTATCTTTAATGGCAGCAACAGCATTTTTCAGATCAATTCGTGCCTTGATAGGCAGATGGTCGGAAGCAATCCGCGACAAAGGGGTTGTATGGCATTGGATGGCGGCGACCAATTCCTGCGGATAGGCAAAGACCCGATCAAGCGCCAAGACGGGAAAGCGTGAAGGAAAACTCGGAACGGTTCCCGATGTAACATCAAAATAGGGTACAAGATTGCTGAGGGATGAGCCTTTGCCAATGCGCCATTCATTTAGATCGCCGATCATGATGGTTGGCATATGGTCACTTTTTTCAATCAAGGATAAAATAGTCTTTGCCTGTTGGTTGCGTGAATGACGCAATAGCCCGAAATGTGCTGCAATGACACGGATAGGGCCGGCAGTAAATTCAAGTTCTGCAATTAGCGCACCGCGAGGTTCGATGCCGGGCAATTTGATCTGGTGGACGTTTTTGACCTGCCCGTTACGGATAAAAAGTGCATTGCCATGCCAGCCAAGACCATGAGGTGACATCGTATTGATCGGTACCGCCTCCAGTCCGGTTTCAGCTTTTAAATGGTTGAGATCAATCAGGCCGATGCGTTCTCCAAAGCGCCGGTCCGCTTCTTGCAGGGCGAGAATATCGGCATTTATTTCACTGATAACACGGACAATGCGTTGGGGATCAAACTGATTGTCTGTGCCAACGCATTTATGGATATTATAGGAAGCGACAAGCAGATCACCGCCTTGGCGGTCTTGGGCTAAAGGGCGGTGCCCTTTGCGGTTGCGTATGGCTTTAAGCAGATTTTCTGGACTGATATGGGCCCTGACCTGTTCGCCATGTTTTTTTATGCGGCTTATCAATGAGATAGCTCCACTTTGTGCTGATGCGGCTGTGGGATATATAGGCCACCAATCTGCAACTTCTATTTTGCAATATTGCTTATTTTGACCATGGAACTCAAGCCCTATCGCTAAGTTGTGATGACAGAGGGATATACAGCTATCGGTTCTTTTATAGTGCCTTATTGATTTAATTTTCGTTCTGGTATGAAATGATCAAAACCATATGGATATCATGTGTCGGGAAAGAAGGCGCAATGGATAAAGGCAATAGCGACATGCCTGTGACAATTGTCACATCTTCAAACGCGCAACCATCGGTAAAAACAGCAGTGCCGATCGCATTTAACCGGCAGGAGTTAGATATGATTCTGCGTTATTATGGTTATATGGTGGCAAGCGGTGAATGGCGTGATTACGCAATTGACCATTTGGGTGACCGTGCGGTTTTTTCAATTTTTCGTCGGGCTAGTGAAATGCCGCTTTATCGGATTGAGAAAAATCCTAAATTGGCACAACGTCAAGGAGCCTATAGTATTATTTCAGCCGCTGGTATTATTCTAAAACGCGGTCATGAACTGCGTCAGGTCTTGCGTATTTTTGACAAGGCCTTGCTGAAAATTGTCAGGAATTAAGTTATGCCTGATTATCTAATTATTTTGTTGGATGTAATATAAAAAACCCCGCTGAAAAGCGGGGTCTTTGAATTATCTGTTTATTCCTATCAGTTGCGGTTCGAACCGAGGAAACGCAACAGGAAGAGGAACAGGTTGATGAAATCAAGATAGAGTTCCAAAGCGCCAAGAACAGCTTTTTGACCAATGCGCTGGCTTGAATCTGTTTCCAGATACATTTCCTTGATTTTTTGTGTATCATAGGCGGTCAGGCCGGCAAAAACGACAACACCGATAAGAGAAATTGCAAAACTTAGACCGCTGGATTGCATGAAAAGATTAACCAGCGAAGCAATGATAATCCCGAAAAGACCGATAATAAGGAATGAACCCATCGCTGTCAGATCGCGCTTTGTTGTATAGCCATAAAGAGACAGGCTACCAAAAGCGGCGGCTGTAATGAAGAACACCTGAATGATGCTTTCATGGGTATAGACTAGAAAGATCGACGAGAGTGATAATCCGACGAGACCGGCATAAACGATAAAGATAGCACGGGCAGTCGATACACTCAGACTCGAAACTTTAATGCTTAAAAAGATGACGGCGGCCAAAGGTGCAAACATAATCACCCATCTTAGAGGAGTATTATAAATTGCATTACCCAGAGCGGTTACACCGAGAATATTACCATTGGGATCTGTTACAACCGATAGATTGAAAATTGCATAGGCTGCAATACCGGTAATAACCAGACCGATGGCCATAAGATTGTAGACGCCCAGCATATAGCTGCGCAGTCCCTGATCGATGCTCGCATCAAGACGGTCAACCGTCGAGGAGCGGAGATTTCTATAGTCTTGCATAAGTTACCTCTTGCACGTGTTCCGTCGGGTGTCAGGCAGAAAAAGATATTTCTTTTTCCTGTTTCCCAGGCGCCGCTGTCGGAACCCCAGCATGCCTTTTCTTATTATGGGGATTTTTTTGGCGAAAACAAGTCTTTCTATCAAGTATGAAAGATTACAATTCTTTAAGGTAATCTGCGGGTTTTGTACTCAAAATCCGCCATGTGCCTATCAACGACAGTCCGACAGATAGAATAAGTGCAATAATCAGCATCGTTACACCGGTTATTGGTAAAATGGTGGCATGGGTCAGATCCATTTTATAGCGGGCGATTGACCAACCGGCTGCACTGCCTGCCAAAAAGGCGAATAAAGCGGTGATAATACCTAGAATTGCATATTCATAGATAAATGCACGGATCAATGTCCAGCGTGTTGCACCTAGAGTTTTAAGTACAACCGCATCATGGGTACGGCCTTGATTGCCAGCTGCAAGCGCACCGGCAAGAACTAGTATGGAAGCGATTAGTGCAATGGAAGCGCTGGCACGGATAGCAACGCCGATCTGGTCGACAATTTCACGTGCGGAAGTGATGATATCGCGTACGGAAATGACGGTAACGGATGGAAAGAGTTTGCCGATTTCGCGCATGAATGTTGCATCATCCAGTTGTGTTTTGTGACCGGTTTTGAACGTGGCTATCCATACATGTGGTGCACCTTGCAAGGCATCAGGTGAAAAGATCATGACAAAATTCATGTTGAAGTTATCCCAGTCAACATTGCGTAGGCTGGTGATTGTAGCTGTAATTTCATGGCCAAGAATATTGACAGTGATTGTATCTCCGATTTTTAGGCCAAGTTCTTGCGCTTCCTGACGGGAAAATGAAACTTGCGGCTGATTTGTATTTTCTGTCCACCATTGACCTTCTGCAATGATCGAACCGGTAGGTAGTTCTTGTGCATAGGTGACATTGCGATCGCCGCGTAAGACCCATTCGCCATCGGGGTGGATTTTAGCTTTGGTCGCATCAATGCCATTGAGTTTTGTAATTCGTGCACGCAAAGACGGCACGATATTGATGCTACTATCGGGATATTTATCTTGTAAAAAAGCTTTGAAACGATTGCCATCATGGCGGGCAATATCGGTAAAAAAGAAATTGGGTGCTTTTTGCGGCACTGAATCTGCAAGCTGGCTGCGTAAATTGCCATCAATTGTTGCCAAGGCCATTAGCAGTGTCAAACCAAGGCCGAGTGCTAGAACAATGGCTGATGTCAGATTGCCTTTACGATAGATATTGCCAATGGCAAGGCGCAAGGCTGTTGAATGTATTTTGCCTATGCATTGTGCACCATATTGGATACAGGTTGCAACAATACGCAATATGATAAAAACACAGGCAACGCTGCTAAGAAAGATCAAGGCCATGCGTTTGTCATAGGCGGTCAAAACTGCAAAACCTGCTGTTGCAGCAAGAAATAGAAGAGCTGCTAGCTTATAACGACGTGGTGTTTGGTTATTGCGGGGTTCAAAATCGTTGCGCAGTAAGGTTGTTACCGGAATATTTTGTGCCCGCCCTAAGGGGACAAGTGCAAAAGCTAACGTTGTCAGGATGGCAAAGATAAGCCCCCAGATTAATGCCATCGGATAGATCGAGGCATGTCCAACAATTGGTAAATAACGTCCGAGTATAACGGCTGTACTAAAGGGCATAAGGGCGGCCAGAACAAGCCCGATCAAGGTAGCAATGGAGGCCATGATCAGGATTTGTGCCAGATAGATTTGCACGACAAAATCGCCGGAAGCACCCAAGGATTTAAAAATGGCAATGACACTTTTTTTGCGTTCAAGATGAGCACGGACCGCATTGGCAACACCGACACCGCCGACGATTAGTGATGTCAGGCCAACAAGGGTGAGAAATTGTGAGAACCGTTCGATATTTTTGGTTAGGCTTGGTGTTGCATCCAGTCGCGTACGCCCGTTCCAGCGCGCTTCAGGAAAATCTTTTTCCGCTTTTTCTTTCAAGGCAGAAAGGCCGCGATTATCCAGTCTTGGGATGGCAATTTTATAGACATAGGCAAAAAGGCTTCCCGGTTGCAACAGACCGGTTTGGGCCATAAGTTTTTTGGCAAAAAATATTCGTGGACCAAGCTGGAAACCTTCGGATAACAGGTCGGGTTCGTTGATGATGACGCCTCGAATTTGCAAGGGCAATGTACCGATCATGATCGGATCACCGACTTTGAGTTGCAGTCGATCAAGCAGAAGCTGGCTGACAAATGCGCCAGGCAGGCCATTTTTTTCATTTAATAATGAGGGGTCGTAGGCTGGTTTGGTTTCCAAAGTGCCATAGAGTGGATAGTGTTTATCAATAGCCTTGATTTCGACCATGGTCTGATCACCGTTATCTTGACGTTTGGCCATGGAACGCATCCAGATACTGGTTGCAACCTTGCCTTGCTTTTCAAGAAAAGCGAGTTCCTGCGTATTGGCAGGACGTTGGGTGATCGAAAAGCGGATATCGCCGGCCAGCAACATCTGGCCTTGTTTGGATAATTCACCATTAATCATGGTGGAAACGCCGTTGACGCCGCCGATAGCTGTAACGCCTAATGCAATACAGGCAATAAAAATATAAAAGCCTTTAAGTCCGCTGCGCATTTCGCGTAAGGCAAAACGCAATGCCAATGTGAAAGATTGTGCCTTTGTCATCAATCCGGCTGTCCGTTTTCAATTTCGCCGCCACGCACCTTGATCTGGCGGTTACAGCGTTGGGCAAGTTGCGGATCATGGGTCACAAGAACCAATGTAAGTTTGCGCGCAGCAGCACGTTCAAACAGCATATCGGCAACACGACTGCCGGTTTCCTGATCAAGGTTGCCGGTCGGTTCATCGGCAATCAATATATGTGGGTTAGCGGCCAAAGCACGGGCAATAGCGACACGCTGTTGCTCCCCACCTGAAAGCTGCGAGGGATAATGGTCAAGACGATGGCCGAGGCCGACAGCCTGTAATTCTTCATGGGCTCTTTCAAAAGCGTCTTTGTTACCCTGTAATTCCAAAGGGACCGCGGTGTTTTCCAAGGCTGTCATATTGGGTATGAGGTGGAAGCTTTGAAAAACAATGCCGACATGACGGCCGCGAAATACGGCAGCCTGATCTTCATCCATTTGGTCAATGCGTTGATTGGCAATGGTCAGCATGCCGGAATCAATTTTTTCCAAGCCGGCAAGCACCATCAGCAATGTTGATTTGCCTGATCCAGAGGGGCCGACAATACCGACGGTTTCACCGTCATGGATATCAAGCGACATATTTTTAAGCACATGGACGCGTGCAGCACCTTGGCCTAATGTCAGGTTGATATTTTTCATGATTACGAGTGGTTTTGTCACAAATATCCCTTAAATAAGATGTAGTTTGCGGTTTGATACAGGTCGATGTCTATTAAAACAAAGTGATAAATATATGGTACGCATAATAATAAAAACGATAATCGGACCTTTTCTGGGCCTGTTTTTTTTACAGCCTCTTATGGCGCAGGAAAGCGGTTTGGATGAACCGGTAGCGTCACAGACGGTTTTTAAGATCGTTGGCTTTGGTGATAGTCTTATGGCCGGTTACATGCTGGATGGCAACCAGTCTTTTACGGCAAAGCTGGAAGAAGCGTTACGTGCTAAAAATTATACTGTTGCTCTTACCAATGCGGGCGTTTCTGGCGATACGTCTACCGGTGGACGCGATCGGATTGACTGGTCTGTGCCGGATGATACCAATTTGGTCATTCTTGAATTGGGTGCCAATGATATGTTGCGCGGTATAGCGCCTGATCTAACCCGTAAAAATTTACATTTCATGCTGACCCGTTTGAAACAACGCGGCATATCCGTTATTTTGGTTGGTATGTTGAGTGCGCCTAATTATGGCGCGGATTATGCGAAAAAATTCAATCCCATTTATGGCGAATTGGCACAGGAATTTGATGTTCCGCTCTATCCGTTTTTTCTGGAAGGTGTAGCCGGACATGCCGATTTGCAGTTGCAGGATGGCATGCATCCCAATGCCGATGGCGTTGACCGGATGGTCGAAAACTTTATGCCGATGATGGAAAAAGAGCTGGCACGTTTAGATATAAAACCTGTAAGCGAATAATCAGAATTTTGTATCCATGGCATCAAGATCGGTTAATGTGCGCAATGTCTCATGCAGGACTGATATATGCTTTTTATTAAAGCCAAGTCCATAAAGCTTGATGCCGGCATAACGCATAACCATTTTGAGCAATCGTTTCTGCAGTTGACGCGGGTCATGGCCCATACGTGCGGTCGAGATGACGGCAATCCTTTTTTGGGTAATCGAATAGGCACCGAAAACAAAAGGGCCGTTATAATTTTCAGCGTAAAGATCTTTGGCGGTTATCCCGATAATAAGCGTATGGGCTGAAAGGGATAGATCAGGATAAAATGCTTCTATTTCATCAATGGCGCTATGGGCCTGATATTGTTCTTTGAACTTGTCATAAAAGCGCGTGTTGAGAAACGGTTTTGCCTCTATTATTTTGACATTGATATCAAGCCGCTCTTTTATATCGCGGCCAAGTTGCTCGAGGATTGATTGAAGAGCGCTGTTATCAGGCAATAGGATAATTTGCGCATTGGCCGGTGCTTGCGGCTTTTCTTGATGTAAAAGCACGATAACAAGAATAATAATAATGGGCGCAATGGCAAACCAGATCATGGTTGTCATCGTTAGCGTCAATAAGTCTTATGATCAAGATTGCCTTTTTCAGCTTTGTGCTTGGGGCATCCGCTTTACAAGTGCGTTAAAGTTATGATCTATGATGGTTTATTGATCAAATTCAAAAAAACGGAGGCTTTCTTGAAAAAACTTTTTTCTTTTCTTCTTGTCGGTGCGGCTTTTTGTTCTTCGGCACAGGCGGCTGAAACATCGACTCTTGATAAAGTTATGGAAAGCAAAGTGCTGCGTGTCTGTACGACCGGTGATTATAAGCCCTATACTTTTTTGAAAGAGGATGGCTCCTATGAGGGCATTGATATTTCAATGGCAGATCTTTTGGCTGAAAGTCTCGGTGCAAAAGCTGAATTTGTCAAAACATCATGGAAAGAAATGATGCCGGATTTTTTGGCCGGCAAATGTGATATTGCCATGGGCGGTGTTTCGGTTTCATTGGCCCGCCAGAAAGTGGCGGCTTTTACAATTCCGCTTGATGTTGATGGTAAAGTACCGTTTGTGCGTTGTGATGATGTCGAGAAATATCAGACAATCGAACAACTTAATAATGAGAATGTTCGCGCCATTGAACCGGCCGGCGGTACCAATGAGGCTTTTGTTCGCCAGCATATGCCGAAAGCGAAGCTTGAGCTTTTTCATGACAATACGATCATTTTCAAAAATCTGGTTGAGAACAAGGCCGATGTGATGATTACTGAAGCTTCGGAAGCGCTTTATCAGAAGAAATTCTATCCATCGCTTTGTGTTGTCAATCCTGACAAGCAGCTCAATTTTGCCGAGAAAGGCTATATGGTTTCGCGCGGTGATGTTGCGTTTAAAAACTATGTCGATCAATGGCTGCATATTGCCAAGAATAATGGCGATTATAACAAGATCACGGCCGAATGGCTGGGCGCCAAATAGTAGTGTGAATTTTGATATTATAAAGGCCGCTTTCAAGTGGCCTTTTTTAAAGGGAGGATGGCATGCCGGAACTTCATAATCTGATTGCCTTTTCGGCCATTGCCCTTGGCATGGTTTTAACGCCGGGGCCGAATATGGTTTATCTTATATCGCGGTCTATCTGTCAGGGACCGGTTGCAGGGTTGATATCGCTTTCAGGCGTTGCAATGGGTTTTGTTTTTTATATGCTTTGTGCGGCATTGGGCATTACGACTTTGTTGATGATGGTTCCTTTTGCCTATGATGCATTGCGAATCGCCGGGGCACTTTATCTGCTTTATCTGGCCTGGCAGGCCCTTAAACCGGGCGGTTATTCGCCGTTCAAAGTTAGAGTCTTATCACCTGACAGCAATCGTAAATTATTCTGGATGGGCTTTATTACCAATCTTTTAAATCCTAAAATAGCGGTCATGTATTTGTCATTGCTGCCGCAGTTTATTTCACCCGAGCACGGCTCTGTTCTCGGTCAGTCAATGATATTGGGTTTTGTTCAGATTATTATTAGCGTTTCTGTCAATGCAGTGATTGCTTTGGGTGCGGGATCGATTGCTGTATTTCTTGCCAAACGCCCGATTTGGGCGAATATACAGCGTTATTTCATGGGGGCGGTTTTATTTGGTTTGGCTGGTAAATTATTGCTGGATAAAAAATAAGGGCATCTTTTAATGCCCTTATTATGGATAATTCATGCATTGCTTTCGGCCAATATTTTCAAGGCCGGGTAGTCGATCTTGCCGGTACCGAGAAGCGGCAATTTTGCGGTCATAAATGTGCTTGGGACCGATAGTTCCGGTACACCATTGGCACGGGCATATTGAAGCAGTTCGGCGCGGTTGACGACCTTGTCTTCTGCAATCAGTACCAGCTTTTCGCCTTTGCGTGCATCAAAAACCGAGACGACACCCAACGCTATATCGGGCCAGACTTGTGTTGCCATGGCTTCGACGCTTGAAAGAGACACCATTTCACCGCCGATTTTGGCAAAGCGCTTGGCACGGCCTAGAATGGTGACAAAGCCCTCATGATCAATAGCAACAATATCACCGGTGTCATGCCAGCCATCTTCGGGTGCTTCTATCTGGCCGGGGTTTTCTGTACGCAGATAACCGGCCATGACGTTGGGGCCTTTGACAAAAAGACGGCCGCCTTCTTCAACGCCTTCGACCTTTTCCAGTCGATAGCTGATTGAGGGCAGCAATTTGCCGACACTGCCGATCTTGTTATACATCGGCGTATTGAGGGCAAGAACAGGTGCGGTTTCCGTAACGCCATAGCCTTCTAGAATACGGATGCCGAATTTATTCATCATCAATTCACGGGTTGAGGCTTTCACAGCTTCGGCACCGGCAAAACAATAACGGATCGAGCGCAGGTCATAAGGATGGGCATTCCGTGCATAGCCGTTTAAAAATGTATCGGTACCGAAAATGATAGTGGCGTTGGACGCATAAATGGCTTCCGGTACAACACGGTAATGGAGTGGAGAAGGATAGAAATAAACGGGTACACCGTGGACAAGCGGTAGAATGGTTGCGGCTGTCAGACCGAAGGAATGGAACATCGGCAACACATTGAAAAGCTTGTCGCTGGTGTTGAAATCAATGCGTGCAGCAGCCTGTGCAACATTGGCCAATATATTGGCATGGCTGAGCACGACACCTTTGGGGGTGCCTTCCGAGCCGGAGGTAAAGAGAATGGCACCGGGCTGATCGGCATGCTGCCTTTTGATGATGCATTTTGTTTTCATCATGAAGCCGCTGATTGTATCGAAAAGAGAGATATCTTTTTTCAAGGTATCTAGATAGATGAAACGGATTCCTTTTTGAGCAAGTTGATCGGCGACATCTTGTAACTTCATTTGTCTTAGAAAAGCGCGGGCGGTGATGATTGTTTTGATTTGGGCGGCTGTTGTTGCTGCATCCAGATTGGCAAAACCAGCCGAGAAATTGAGCATAGCCGGTGTTTTACCTGCCGATTGCAGAGCAAAAACAGAGGCTGCCGTCATATTGGAATTGGGCAGCATAATGCCGACATTCTGGTCATTTTGCATTTGGGTATCGAATTTTTTGGCTAGAATACGGATGGTTGTCAGCAACAGGCCGTAATTCATGGCACCATTCAATGGATCTTCAATAGCGGATGCACGCATACCGAAGCTTTTGCCAGCTTTGATAAGTTCTTCGATGATAGTACCGGTTTTGGGTGATGTCGCAAAAACTAGATCGGACATGATTGTATAGAGTTCGTTACCCGCAGCTTGACGACGAGTGCGGCTTTTCAGCTTTTCATCAAGCTTTAGATCGACGGGTTCTGTAATGGTGACACGTACTTTTGGGAAAAGCTGACGATGTGTCTGGATATCATTGAGTCTTGAAAAATAAGTGCGTTCCAGACCGTCAATCTTGATTGGCATAACTTTGGAACCGGTCTTGTCGGCAACCATAGCGGCTCCGTCATAGACTTTCATCAAGGCACCGGTGACAGTAATGCGGCCTTCAGGAAAAATTACCAGTGGTGCGCCATCCTGTACGGTACGGATCAGACGGCGGGCAGCCAATGGGTTGGTCGGGTCCATTGGAAAAGCATTGATATATTTAAGGAACGGGCGCACCCACCAGCGTTTGGCAACCTGAGTATGAACTGCAAAAGCAGGTGTTTTCAAGCTTGTGGTTTCGCATACAGCCAGTGCCAGTAAACCATCAAGAAACGAGACGTGGTTGAGGGCCAAAATGGGCGTTTCACCGGCTTTTTCAAAATTTTCCATACCTTTAACTTCAAGGCGGAAGAAAGCCCGGAAAAGAATAGAGATAAAATCGCGAAAAGGATTGGTCGGTAAGAATTTCAACATGATGATAGCAGCGATAATCGAAGTGGCACCTAAACCCCATACAATGGCGCTTAAACCGATATTTAATGTTTGCAAACCGGCAACAGCAAAGCTGCCAATGGCCATAATGGCAGAGTTCAATATATTATTGGCCGCAATGATACGGGCGCGGTTTTCATGATGTGCCCAGGCTTGCAGGGCAGCAAAGCCCGGTACAATCAAAAAGGCACCTGACATGGCGGCCAGTGCTAGATCGATAGTCAGGTGGGTCATACCGGGAATGGCAAGAAAGTCTGCAAAGTTGTTAATTGGTGTGGTGACGGCAAAGTTTTGGATAACAAAGCCGAGATCGATGCAGATAAATCCGCAAATCAATGTGCCGACAACCGATTGCAATAATACGATGCGTCCGGCTGAAAGCCATGCGGCGATGACCGAGCCGAGAGCGACAGAAACGGCAAAGATTGTTAGGAAAAAGGTAAAGCCATGATGATATTCGCCAAGGAGTTTTGTCAATGAAGGCATTACAGACAAAAGAATCGCACCGATAAACCAGAACCAAGATATCATTAATGCAACGATCATCAGGCGCTTTTCTTGTGTTAGTTCGTGTATAAGGACATAGGTGGCGCGAATAATATTGCGGTTGACAACAAGATCGGGTTTAGCCGGGGCTGTGGACGGAATGAAACGGCTGGCACTCCACGAGGCAATAGCAAAGATAACCATAAGCAACGCTGGTAGGATCTGTGGACCGGCATGGAGGCCATAGGTCAGACCAGCCAGAATTGTTCCGCCGAGAATGGCGATAAAAGTGGCGGCTTCAACCCAGGCATTAGCGCGCGGTAGTTGCGTATTGTCGATATGATCAGGCAGAAGGGCATATTTGACAGGGCCGAAAAGAGCAGAGCCGATGCCGAATAGAAATAGTGTAAACATCATGAGCGGTACGGATGAAAGCAGCAATGCGAGTGCGCCGAAAAGAGCAGCAAAAATTTCGGCAAATTTAAGCAAACGTGCTAATTTTGCTTTGTCAAAACGGTCTGCAAGTTGACCACCGGTAGCTGAAAGGAGCAGAAACGGAACAGCAAAGACGGCACTGGTCAGGGTGATCATGCTTTGGGCGTGTTCGGGTGCGGTAAAAACTGCGAGAATGAGGAATACAAGCGTATTCTTGAAAAAATTATCATTAAAAGCTGCAAAAAACTGTGCCCAAAAGAGGGGTGCAAAGCGTCTTGAATGCATTAATGTGGTTTTTGATTCGTCTGATCCGGTGTGTGGATAAGCGTTTGAGGCTTTCATATTATGATTCCGCTTGGTCATTTCAATCTCTTATCTGTTATAAAATGAACGATGTTCAAATTTCTATAAACAGAAGAAATACAATAATCAATAAAAAAATGAACGATGTTCAAATTTATGCTTTTATCCCGTTTTATAATAAAGATCGGGATAAGTTCAATTTTCATGAAATTGCAAAATTTTGGATATTGATTTGCTTATCATATGGGGTTCCCGCATGTTGTAATCATTGAAAATCATTATTTGCCGATAAACAATGAGGATACCCATAGATCGTGCCACTTGGCGAAGTTTACAAAAAGATCTTTAATAAAAAACATTGAGATATTTTCTAATATTTCCTGACATATGAATGGTGATAAACATATGGATCCTGAGTTTGGAGATGTTGTCTTCAATTAAAAGCAAGTTTACGCATAGATTATATTACAATTACAAAAAACCACCGCTTCTATTATAAAAGCGGTGGTTGGCTGGTAGGATATGTCAATCGGTTCAGGATGTGGGTATCATGAGGAAAACATCCATTTTATGGTTTTTCCGGTCCACACTGACCCCTTCTCCGATTTTTGCGCCAAGGCGTAGACAATAGCGTAGCAACGGTGGCAGCTTGGAATAGGCATCACGTGGCTTAATGGCTTCAGCAGGCATGATATCCATTGTTACACCGGCTTTGACAGTAACCCGTTCCTGCGGAGCGGCCAGATAATTGTGATGGAGATAAGATAGGGCCAATGCATGTGCCGCAGGATACTGGCCATCAAAGGAAATGCAACCGACAACATAGTCAACTTGTGTGCGGCGGCAATACTCACTGATTGCTTGCCAGATCAATCCTTGTGCACGGTGCCGATTGGCTGTTTCCATAATAGTGAAGGGACCAATTTCGGCAAAACATTTATCAGGATGGGCAGCGAGAAGCCCTTCATAGTCGAACTTTGAATGGCGTCCAAAGGATGTTTGGCTGGTTGTATCATCACTACGGATAAGATGACAGAATGCCGACAAGCGATTTTGTACTTTGTCCAGAATAACAATATAGCCGCTTGCATCAGCATTGAAATTGATGCCTTCATCTTTGAAAATTTTGCGGCTTTTTTCTGCGCTAAGGAAAAGAGCCTGCAAATTACCCATCATTGCCAGCACCGGATTGAATTCCGTCTGGTTGAGATGTTTGATTGATTGCATGGTCATCTTGGTACTCCTTGAATCATTTGGTTCAATAGGCCGAAAGATTTTGTTTGCCCTATTGAATGATGAAACAAATAGAGGCAGCTTGTTGCAGCACAATGACCAAATCGTGATTTTTTCGTGGCAAAGCGTTTTTGTTCACGCCTTGATGATGTCATGCTTAATGAATGATTAAGAAAAGGGTTCCCAGAAAAAGATAATTTTATGGATTTTCTTTAAGTTTTTCGATTTCTGTTTTGATTGCAGTGATACGGGCATCGTCACTAGGATGACTGTCAAAGACAGATGCTGTCTCTTCACTCGATTTATGATTGGCTTGTTGTTTGATTAAGGTAAAAAATCGTAACAGAGCCGACGGATCCATACCGGTTTTATGCATTAAATTGACACCATAAAGATCGGCTTCGGCTTCGGCTGCTCTTGAATAGGAAAGAGAAAGAATGACATTGCCTTCAAGCAGAATATGTTCAAGCACTTCGCCAACATCACCGGTAATCAGCATGATCAGTCCGGCTGTACCGGTTGCACGATAAATCTGGCGTAATGAGTGTTGTTGTTCGACATGGCCGATTTCATGGGCCAGAACACCAAGAATCATATCGTCATCATTATCGGCCAGCTTGATAAGTTGGTCGGTGACAATGATACTACCATCCGGTAGCGCGAAAGCATTGGGCCCGATATAGGCGGGCGCATCGCGAAAATAGAGTTTGAAGCCATTTTTGCCGCGTGGTGAAGCTGCGGCCAGCGTATCAAAACGCATTTTTATTTTGTTTTGTTTATCTTGATCGAGTTTTGTTTGATTTAATATGGTTTTATCAATGGTCTGCAGGCTTGATTGGCCCATGAGATCAACAACCTGGCTTGGTGTCATCCATATGGCAAGACTGACAATAATAGGTAAGGCGGTGCGATAAATACCGTAAAAAAGCCCAATTGCAACCAGCATGAAGATAAAAAGACGAGGTCTAAAAGTTTCAAATTTAGCAATCAGGCTAGAACTTTTGTGGCCAATCTCTTTAAGTATTTTGTCGATACCGTCATTATCTTTGCTCGAGAAGCAGGTACCATCGGCAAAAGAAAGTTTTCGTTCGATATTGCCGATACGTTGCGAGATAGTAATCGTCGGTAATTGACCGCAGCTAAGAATTTTCCCCGTTTCATCACGTATTTCAAGTGATCGGCCTTGTCTGACAAGATAAGCCGTACGTGACTGATTGGTTTGGCCGATAAACCATTCGCCTTTAATGGGATGGTTTATCGGTGTAGGTTTTTGATCAAAAACCAAAATCAAAACCTTCCAGATCAAGATATTCAGCTGCGACCGGTGTGGAGCTTTCTTCAATAGATGAAACAATCTCGCCAAGAGGTTCGGTAAACATGATAGCTGTATTGGTCCAGATATAACGTGCAGTACGTATCGAACACCATGGGCGCATCAGGCCTAGCGTGCAAATAGTCACAATCGCATTGGAAAACAAAATCCAGACATAACGTATTGGATGAATAGTCGATTGTATTGGATGCTTGCCGTCAAAACGTGTCATGGACCAAGCAATATTGCGCACGCAAATGGCATAACTTGTCCAAGCAATAAAAACGCTGGCATAAGCAATTAATAAAAAGAATGAACTAAAGAATTCCATATGAAGATTATAACTGAAGAATGCCATCATGAAAAATAGTACTATGAAAATAACTGTAATCATGACTGGTATTATCCAGGCACGGTATATTTTACTTAAATTAATATCGGTTATGAAAGGCCGATTACCGTAACGCATATTATTACCGATATATTCATTACGCCAATAATCGGCTACCGGAATCATGAGGCCCAGTGTTACCGAGGAGACAATTGGACCAAGAAGAAAGGCTTTATAAGCTCCGCTTATGGTGCCGACAAAATTGAAACGCACATTGCGGTAGCTGGTAACACGTGCATTGAACCGTAAAGAGCGGTGCATGAACATGGGTAATAAAATAATAATGAGCAGATAGACCAAAAGAAATAGGACGGGATGGATAAACTGAGTGACCGGTATCAGCAAGAAAAGTCCCAATGCGATAATACGACCGATAAAAATCTGCATACCCCTTGCATGATAACCAAAACCTGTACTATTCAGTAAGGTATGGCCTTGGAAAAATTGCCGACGCCGGACTTTGGCCCATGCAGAATAGATTCCCAAGGTTAAAATGGTGAGCAGGATATTGACAATCCAGATGCCGAAATATTCTTTTGCTGTGCCGGTGAATTCGAGTTTTTGGTATGTTTTATTATCGTTGTCAGTTACGTTGTTCACGCGGCTTGTTCCTTGTCTCGGGCTATCTTCAAAGGTTCTAATCAATATAAATTTATCGGGAAATACGCAGATTTAATTGTACAAGTCAATTTGATGGCGTGTTTTGGCGGCTTTTATTGTGATCGATGTTGAAGATCTCTCCAACTATAATCAAAATAGCACCAATACTGATGAAGGCATCGGCCAGATTGAAGACAGCAAAAGAAAAAATATCTTCAATATGGAAATAAATGTAATCAATGACGTAATTGAATCGTATGCGATCAATGAGATTGCCAATAGCACCACTGGCAATTAATAAAAATCCGCAACTGACCAACCAGCGAGATTTCGGATTTTTGATCCATAACCAGAAGACAAAGATAATGACCAGTGTCGTTATGATAATAAGGGCCAGATCATTGAAACCGGATAGCATGGAAAAGGCAATGCCGGGATTTCGTGCATGCAATAATGATAACCAAGGTAATAGTGGAATGTCTTCTCCCAGATACATTGTCTGCTCGACAATATATTTGATCAGCTGATCTAATCCGATAAAAATAACGAGGAAAAAACCGTTTAGAAGAATGCGTTGTCTATTCATGGTTATTCTTCTCGCGGATCAAGGATTAATGCGTGACGGCGCATTTCGTAAAGCATGACGGCAGTAGAAATGGCAAGATTGAGTGAATCAGCGCGTCCTGCCTGCGGAATTCGGGTCAAGGCATCGCATATCTGCGCCAGTTGATCGCTCAACCCCTGTTGTTCATTGCCCATCAATAGACAGAGCGGTTTTGTTTTATAATCGATCGTGCGATAATCGACTGCACCTTTCAGATGGGTGCCGACAAGCAGCCCCTTAAAGTTTTTACGCCAGTCGCAAAAATCATTCTCGCTGGCCTTATAAAGGGGCAGCGCAAAAATTGATCCCATCGTGGCTCGCACTGTTTCCAATGAATAGGGGTCTGTTGTTTCGCCGATCAGGATGATTCCTTTGGCACCAACGGCATCGCCAGTACGGATAATGGTGCCGAGATTGCCGGGGTCGCGCACACGGTCAAGCGCAATATAGACATCACCTTGTTGCGGTGAGAGTGTTTTTAGCCGATTCCATTGTTGTTCGAAGACGCCGACAACCATTTGTGGATTATCACGTCTTGTAACGGCTTCCATAACTTTTTGCGAGGCTTCAATGACAAGGCCGCCGGTCGCAACCGTACGGGCCGCTGTTTTTTCGATAAGCGAATTACCCAGCCCGCTTTTGGCAAAAAGCAGGGTGCGTATTTGCCAGCCCAGATCCAGCGCATCAATAATTAGCTTTAGTCCTTCAGCCATAAAAATGCCTTCGCGATCACGATGTTTTTTCAGACTGAGCGCTTTCAGATCCTTGATGATCGGATTAGCGGCTGAGGTGATTTCCTTAACCTGTCCGGTGCGATGTTGTTGCATAGTTTACAAGGTCCAACGGCTAAAAAGTGAGGTTGATAATGTTCTTTTGGCGGTTTCTTCGCGTAAAATCAATTCACCTGATTCAAGCAGTCCGCCCATACCGGTCATTTCATCACGCATCAATTCGTGAATGGCAAAAAAGGATGAACGGATCGAATAGGCGGTTAATACCATGGCTAGCGGTTTATCGGATAAAATTGCCCGGCAACCGGCAACCATAGCGGGTAGATGATCAAAAAGTTGCCAGACTTCGCCGGCTGGCCCGCGTCCATAAGCGGGCGGGTCAAGCAATATGAGGTCATATGTTTTACCGCGACGCGCTTCACGTTGGACAAATTTCATCGCATCTTCACAGATCCAGCGGATGGGTTTGTCATTGAGTTTGGCCAATTCCTGATTTTCCCGTGCCCAGAGAATTGCTTTTTTCGAGGCATCGACATGGGTCACTTCAGCACCGGCACGCGCAGCAATCAATGACGCCAAACCGGTATAGCCGAAAAGATTGAGAACTTTGATCGGTCGATTCGCGTCAATAATTAGTTTTTCCATAAAGGCCCAATGGGCATCCTGCTCTGGAAAAACGCCAACATGGCGAAAGGAGGTAAAGCGTCCCCAAAAGGGTAGGCCATGCCATTGCATCGGCCATGTTTCGCCTAAAGGTGTTTTTGGAAAATGCCAGCGTCCCAGTCCTTCCTCATCGGTATTGCCGGTAAAGATAGCATCGACATTGTCCCAGTCCCGTTGTGTTAGGGCTGGTTGCCAAAGGGCTTGTCCCTCAGGACGGATAATACGGTAATTGCCGTAACGTTCGAGTTTTCGTCCGTTGCCACTGTCAATCAAAGCATAATCAGGGCTTGCACCGGTTTCCAGAATAAGCGGTAGGCGCTCGTGCGGTCTGGCGCCTTGCAGGCGGAGTTGGAAAGATAATTGTGGTACTGGGGCCGGTTTCTTCTCAGGGCGCGGTTTTCTTGTGCCTTTGCCATGATGATCGGCTGTATTTGGGGGCCGGTTGTTTTTCTTGAAAGATTGTTTCACGAATCGGGTTTCTTTGTTGATTTTGCGGTTTCGCTATAAAGCATAATTTGAAAAAGGGAAAAATGAAATGAGAACATTGTCATAATTAAATTATTCACGTCACCTCAACTGCAATATCGGCATAAAAGATTTCAACATTGATATGATAAATATAATGCCCGATTACGGTTATTTTTCTATTGGAAATTTTTTCGCTATCTGATTCGGTATTTAATGGATGATCAGATTGGTTTGTGTTGTTTTGGTCTGTTGCAAGGCCTGTTGTGTTTCATGCAAGGCTTTGCGGTATTTGCGTTGGTTTAGCCAAGTGGTGATAGAGCCTATGATGATACCAATGGCAAGAGCGGCAAAAAGCCAGACAAAAAAGGGCGCTGTAAAAGTCAGGCTTTTATCGTAATTTGTAAACGGATTGAGTGTCAGGGCAACCATTTCACGATTGGCGACAATAAACATGATCAAAATGATCGCCACTGGCACCAGAATAATCAGGCTTACAATCCGTTTAAGGCTCATTTGTTCTCGCTGTTCAGGCGGTTGCGCAATTCCTTGCCGGTTTTAAAAAACGGGATCCATTTTTCATCGACCGATACCTGTTCGCCGGTACGTGGGTTGCGGCCGCTGCGGGCGGGACGGTTCTTGATAGAAAAAGTGCCAAAGCCGCGCAATTCAACACGATTGCCATCAGAGAGCGCCGCTGAAATTTCATCAAATACCGAATTGACGATATTTTCAATATCACGCTGAAAAAGATGCGGATTGCGGGTGGCAATGATTTGTACGAGCTCGGATTTAATCAAAACAACCTCCATGACCATAAATAAAGATATGGTATTTTCACATTATGTTATCTTAATCTTATTGACCGTCAAGATCGTCTCGTCAATCTCTAGTTTTTAAAAAAACGTCAAAGTGTTTTTTGATAAAAATCAATAATTGAGAAAAAATGTGTTTTCGTTTGTGAAAAAACACCATATTGAAGAAGAAAGGGATAATTTTCATATCGTATGGATAAACAACCGGTTTGGATCGTGAATGGCGCTTGCCCCGCAATATAGAGAATATGATGATCGTTTAAAAAACACATCATCGGATGGTATTTTTTCAGCATCACATAAATCGGATGCTATGTTTAATGCTGCTCGTCTGCATTCACATCGCGTACGAGTTATGAAAAAAGTCTTGCCGGTTCTTGCTGTGCTGATTGCTGTTGTTTTTTCATGGTATACTTTTTTTGCAACACCCTCTTTTGATGATCTGCTGATTGTAAATGGCCAGAATGAGGATGGTCGTCTGACAATGATTGAACCGAAGCTTGAAGGTTATACCAGCAGTAACCGTCCCTATTCGATGAGGGCAGCAAAAGCTATTCAGGATCCTTCACAAAGCGGCATTATCGAATTGAGAAATATTGATGCTGAATTGCCATTGGGCAATCGTGGTCAGGCCAAAGTTGATGCCAAAGGCGGTATTTATGACAATATCAACGGTCGCCTTAACCTGAACGAGCCTTTTACAGTGACAACGAATGACGGTATGGTTGCCAAATTCCAGTCTGCCGATGTCAATCTTGCAACCAGCCAGTTGAGTTCATCAAAGCCTGTCGATATTAAGCGGGATGGGCAGCATCTTAAGGCGAATGGCATGCAGGTCCGTAATAACGGGCAAGTTCTATTTTTTCATGGCGGTGTCAATCTTCTCATTGACAATACGCCTCCGGAGTAAGAAAAACAATCAGCGTATAGACGCTTTGATTTAGAGGATTTGGAATGACCGGACTTTTTGCCCGCAAAATCTGCGGTTCGTTGTTGAAGCATAGTTTTTTGGGTATTGGTGCGGCAGCATTTTTAGCGTTTATGCCATGGGGTGCTGCTTATGGCCAGCAAACTAATTTTGGCATCAATCTTTCTGGCGGCAAGGAGCCGGTGGAGCTTAATGCCGATAATCTTGAAATGCGTGACAAAGAAGGCATTGCTATTTTTACCGGCAATGTATCGCTGGTTCAAGGCGACCGTGTTTTGCGCACAGCCAAGTTGGTCGTCCATTATGCCAAGGCGCCAAGTGGCGATCAGGCGGCACAACCGGCAGGTACACAGGCAGGTGGTTTGGGTTCGACCGGTGTTGAGCGGATGGAAGCTTCCGGCAAGGTCTATATCAAGACTGCAACACAGGTTGCGACCGGTGATCAGGGAGTGTTCGAAGCTAAGACAAACGTTATGGTTTTGACAGGCGGTCGTGTCATCTTGACTGATGGGGATAATGTTGCCACCGGTTGTAAATTGACGGCCCATATGGATACAGGAAAAGCTTATCTCGAAAGCTGTAAGGGCAGCAGTCAGAAGGGACGTGTTTCGATTATTATGAAGAATAACGAGCAGGGTGGGAATCAGTAAGTCTGATGAGCGAAATGCAAATATCATATGAAAATCTGATTTTCGGTGAGGGGGGATCCGCCGGTGTCGATCAAAGGCTGAAAGGTACGTTGGTTGCTCGTAATCTGAGTAAGACTTACCGTGGCCGACGGGTTGTCAATGATGTCTCTTTTGGCGTGCGTGCTGGCGAGGCTGTCGGTATTCTTGGTCCCAATGGTGCCGGTAAGACTACTTGTTTTTATATGGTGACTGGTTTGGTGCCAGTGGATGAGGGATCAATCGAGATCGATGGTTTTAATGTCACCGACATGCCGATGTATCGTCGTTCGCGATTGGGTATTGGCTATTTGCCGCAGGAAGCTTCTATATTTCGTGGACTTTCGGTTGAAGATAATATCAAGGCTGTTCTTGAGGTTGTCGAAAAAAGCCGGAGCAAGCGCGAAGAAGAACTCAATGCCTTGATGGAAGAATTCAAGATTGTTCATTTGCGTAAGTCACCGGCTATTTCACTTTCCGGTGGTGAAAGACGCCGTCTTGAAATTGCTCGTGCTTTGGCGTCACGACCTAATTTTATGCTTTTAGATGAACCATTTGCCGGCATTGATCCGATTGCAATTGCCGATATCCAGCAATTGGTGCGTCATCTGACTAAGCGCGGTATCGGTGTTTTGATTACCGACCATAATGTGCGTGAGACGCTTGGCTTGGTAGATCGTGCATATATTATTCATGCCGGTCGGGTGCTAACGCATGGCCAGCCTGATGATATTGTCGCCAATAGCGATGTCCGTCGTCTCTATCTTGGTGATCAATTCTCTTTGTGATCTTGGAAGCTTTTAAAATCGATCCGATCTATATTGAATAGATCGGTTGGTTTTAGATAGGTACCGCGTCCATGCATACGGCCGATCAGTTCTAAGCGTGGTGTATCGACATAACCTTTTTCGCTATCAATTATATAGATGTCATCAATATAGATAGCGATAACCTTGCCGATTACCAGATATTGGTTCTCGCCGGTTTCCATGGTTGCATGGTCAATACATTCGAAAGAAACCGGTGATTGGGCGATTTGCGGAACTTTGATGTGTTGTGAAGGGCGTGTTGTTAGATTGGCAGCGGCCAGCTCATCAAAACCGTGAGGGGCCTCCATAGCGGTTATATTCATTTGCTGGGCAAGACTGAAAGGTACGAGGTTTACAACAAACTCTTTCGTTTGAAGAATGTTGGCTGCAGTGTCCTTTATGATGCGGTCGGATGGTTTCATGACGCTAAAGACGGCCAATGGCGGATTATTGCCCATAATATTGAAAAAGCTGAAAGGAGCCGCATTGATATGGCCATTGGCATCACAACTCGTGACCCAAGCGATAGGACGCGGTGTTATAGTTGCGGTAAGCAGTTTATAGATGATATTTTCTGGATAGTCGTTGATATGATAATGCATATGCCGATGTTCCTTGATTGGTCCAGCTATTTGGCATGAAAAGGCAATAAAATGGAAGAGAGTAAACCTATGGATAGAAAAACGGGTTTTGATGTGATGTTTGTCTTTGAACTCTTTGTTGTCCAATCAGGTTTTATTTGCGTATAATCGTAGCTGTTTTTACATTTATTTTTATTTTAAGGAGATAGCATCTGGATGGCTTTATCGCCCCGAGTTGATTTACGTCAGACGCAATTTCTAGCGATGACACCAAAATTGCTCCAGTCGATGAAGCTGTTGCAGATGTCGGTTATAGAGCTTGAAGCCTACATTTCCGAGGAGCTTGAAAAAAATCCGTTGTTGGAGCAAGCTTCCGATATGGAAAAAATAGAAAATTTTGAAGATTTTCCATCTTTTGATTCTTCATATATTGATCATTTTTCACAGGAAGAAATTCCTGATGCCGAAAAAATAGCCGATACATTTGATGCTTCGATAGAAAATATTTATCCCGATGATTCTGGAGACCGATTTTATGAACCTGTTTCAACGCGGTTAAGCGGGTCGGATACAAATGATTTCGATTTTTTGCAAAATATTGCCCAGACGAAAACATTGAAAGATCATATACGCGAACAGATTGCCTTTGCTTTTGAAAGTGAAGCTGAGCGGTTTGTCGCCATGCAGATTGCCGATCTGATTGAGGATAATGGCTATTTTACCGATGATTTGGACGCGTTGGCAACGCGACTTGGATGGCCGTTATCGAAACTTGAAACCATTCTGGATACGATGAAGGATTTTGATCCGGCAGGTCTTTTTGCATGTGATCTTTGTGAATGTCTGTCCTTGCAATTACGCCGCAAGGATAGGCTTGATCCGGCGATGAAAGTTTTATTGAATCATTTGCCGGCATTGGCTAAGCGGGATTTTATTTATCTTAAACAGCAATGTGGTGTCGGTGAAGATGATCTGCTTGATATGCTTGATGAAATAAGGGCACTTGATCCTAAGCCGGGTATGGCCTTTTCAGTAAGTGGCAGCAATATTATTGTGCCGGAAGTTCTGATTACAGATGATGGTTATGGCGGTTTTCATATCGAGGTTAATAGTGATGTTTTGCCGCGTTTGGTTGTCAATAATTGCTATAGTGCCCGCCTTGCCAAGGATGGTGAGGAAAAAGCTTTTATGAGTAATTGTTTGAAAAATGCGAATTGGCTTATACATGCACTTGATCAACGTGCAAGAACGCTGCTCAAGGTTAGTCAGGAAATTGTTAGGGTACAGGAAAATTTTTTGCGTCATGGCATTGCGCATCTTAAACCTTTGACGCTGGCAAGCCTTGCCGAGGCTGTTAATATGCATGAATCAACCATGTCGCGCGTCACTGCTAATAAATTTATTTCGACACCGCGTGGAACATTTGCTATGCGCCATTTTTTCTCAGCGGCATTGCAGGATAATGACGGGGGCGAAGCACATGCGGCTGAAGCTGTGCGTTTTCGTATCCGGCAGCTGATTGATGGAGAAGGCGTTGATAATATATTATCGGATGATGCTTTGGTCTCGATTTTGAAAGGTGAGGGAATTGATATTGCACGCAGAACGGTTGCTAAATATCGTGAAGCTATGAATATTGCTTCTTCAATTTCCCGACGTCGTGAAAAAAAGCTTCGGCAAGGCGGATGATGGTCTTAGGCATTATTTAAAATTGAGTTTCTTGGTTGACTTTGGCCTGTTACGTGAATAGAAGCCCCGAGACTAATAGGTTTTAATAAAAATAGCGCTTTCAGTTTGCGCCGGCTCAAAGATTTGTTTAAGCTGCTGAGGTAACGGAATATAAACGAGGTTTACAAATGACGCTCCGCATTTCAGGCAAGCATATGGATATTGGCGATGCCTTTCGGGCTCGTATTGAAGAGCGCATTAATGATGCGGTCTCCAAATATTTTGATGGTAGTACGACCGGCCATGTAACGGTTACCAAATCTGGTTCGCGTTATTCGGCTGATTGTGTTCTGCATTTGAGTACTGGTGCGATTTTACAGACAACAGGCAATGGACAGGATCCGCAGCTTGCTTTTGATGCGGCTGCTGAACGGATAGAAACACGTTTGCGTCGTTATAAGCGCCGTTTGAAATCACGTCATGGCAATATCGGTGAAAGTGCTGCCTTTTCTGAGTTTGCTTATCATATTATGGAGCCGGTTCCGGATGCGGATGAAGATCTGCCGGAAGATTATGCGCCGACTATTGTGGCAGAAACGTCGGTTGCGTTGCGTGCCATGTCGGTCGCTGATGCGGTTGTTGAGCTTGATTTGATGGATAATCCGGTTCTGTTGTTCCGCAATGTAGGCAATAACACGATCAACATCGTCTATCGTCGTGCTGATGGTAATATTGGATGGATTGATCCATCGAATGTAAAAAATACATCTACATAGGCTAAAAAAACACCGATCATTATTGGATTTTATTATTTTCACCGTATTTATTTATCGGATGAATATAGAAGGCCATACAACATAAACTGTCTTGTCGATATTCTTGATATAGAATGGGGCAAGGCCTAGTTGGAGGAAGCAAGAACAATGGATTTTAGCGATTTGATTGCGCCCAATGCCATTATTCCAGCCCTGAAAGCGACATCGAAAAAACAGATTTTGCAAATTTTGGCTGAAAAAGCAGCTGAATTGACCGGTCTGAATGAACGCGATGTCTTTGATACAATTATCGCACGTGAAAAACTCGGTTCTACGGGTGTCGGTAATGGTATAGCTATTCCGCATGGCAAGTTGACAACGATTGATCGCATTGTCGGGGTTTTTGCTCGTCTTGAAAATCCGGTTGATTTTGAAGCACTCGATGACCAGCCGGTTGATCTTGTTTTCTTGTTATTGGCTCCTGAAAATGCCGGTGCTGACCATCTTAAGGCTCTTTCACGGATTGCCCGTATTTTTCGTGATGGGGATATGGTGCAAAAACTGCGCAACACCCATGAAGCTCAGGCGCTTTATTCCTTTTTGACTGAACATCCCGCTTCGGATGCGGCTTAACGGCGCAAGTTACGCATAAAGATTGCTTCTTCGTATGGTCAAGTTGTATAAGCAACCATTATAAATATGATAGGGGATTCCCTAAGGTTGGAACATGGTTGCCACGATGCAGGATGATAAACGCTATACGCTATCTGCGGGTAGCCCAGCGCCGTTGATTTTTTTAGTTCTTTTTGTTGTTTTTATTTATGGCGCACTTTTTATCGGCCTTATCAGCCTGTCGCGCTGGTTGATTGATGAATTTCAGTTGGATTTTTTTCGTTCAAAAGGCGAAATGGGTGATTATCTGTTTTTTGCTTTGATTTTATTTGGCTGGTTTGCGCTCGCTTTTATCAGTTCTGCTATCCCTTATTATATTCTTCGGGCGCGTCACCGCTATATGTTGGCAGCTAAAACGGCCAATATTATTGTTTTCGCCTTTTTCCATATTTTTACTTTTCCATTGATTCTATGGCCTTCTGTTCGTCGCCGTTCACCGACCTTGCGCAAAAGACACATGGAAAAATTGAAGAAAATGGCCAAGGGCCCGATTATGGAAGAACGTCGTGAAGAACGCCGTATGTTGACCACACGGCGTCATCAGGCCGTCAGATAACGGTTACATGTAAATCATTGAGACCATCAATATGGGCAACAAGGTGGTCGCCTTTCTGGACGGGGCCGACACCTGCCGGTGTTCCGGTCATGATAATATCTCCGGCTTTAAGTTCGAATAGTTTCGATAGATAGGAAATCATATCCGGTATTTTCCAGATCATCTGGTTAAGATTACCGCTTTGGCGAACGGTTCCATTGATACTCAGGCTGATGGTGCCATTTTCCATGGATTGGGTTTTTGTTGCCTCGGTAAGAGGTGAACAGGGTGCAGAATATTCAAATGCCTTGGCGATTTCCCATGGTCGTCCGGCTTTTTTCATTTCTGCTTGTAAGTCACGACGTGTCATATCAAGGCCGATGGCATAGCCGAAAATACAGTTGATAGCTTGTTGCGGTGTTATGACTTTGCCGCCGTTTTTAAGTGCAACCACCAGTTCAACCTCGTGATGGACATCCTTTGTGGCTGGCGGATAAGGAAATTGTCCGTTTGTAATTAGATTATCCGGATTTTTCTGAAAGAAGAAAGGCGGTTCTTTACTGGGATCATGCCCCATTTCAATCGCATGATCGGCATAATTGCGTCCAACACAATAAATACGATGAACAGGAAAAAGATTTTTACTGCCTTGGATTGGTAGAGAAGCAATGTGTTGCGGTCTAAAAATATAAGAAGAATCGGTCATTTTGTCTCCGCGAAAAGTAATAAAATAACTATAGATTTGTTTTTTAATCTGTCGAATCGCATTACTGTGATTGGATTTGCTTGTTTGCGAATGAATGCTATAGTGTTTTCTTTTTCAATATAAGGTTTAAAAAAATTCTTGATTATATTCTTTCTATAAGGAGTGAAAACACTTCGCTCGGTATGCTTTTAATCGCTATGCTTTTGGGTGCATTCCTTGCTTATTTCAGCACTTTGAATCGCAAAACCCTACCACGCATTCCCTATATTTGCTGCTTTTCTTTGATATTTTGTCTCTATGTTATTTTGACCTATCTCAATGAATTGCTGTTGCATGCAATTTTTGATGATGAATTGAATATTTATCGTCTGGTTTTGGAACTGATTCCAATCTTTCTTTTTGGTTTTTTCTTTATGAAGGTGTCTGTTGCACGTGCATACGATGGCTTTGATAGTAAGAAAGCAGCATGGTTATTAATTGTACCGCTTGCCAATCTTGGTCTTTTCACTGTGACGGTTGATGAAGATCCTGATACCGAGCCTTTGCAACGCGATCCCATAAATTGCCCCGCTTTTATACAAGGCGCATCAGGCCTTATTATCGCGACTATTATTGCAATGCTCAGTTTTACAATTGGTGTGATAGCAATTAGCTTGCCGCATCAAAGGCAACTGGAAAACCGTATTTATAAAGAGCAGCTATTGCCATCTCAATATCGTAATTTTTAAGATGTACAAAGCTCCGTTTACATGGTTTCAACGGAGCCTTATATCGATTTTTAACGGTCGCGGACGGCCAGTGTACGTAGGCGTAGGGCGTTCAATTTGATGAAACCTGCCGCATCCTTCTGGTCATAGGCACCTTGGTCATCTTCAAAGGTGACCAGTTTGTCAGAATAGAGTGATTTGTCGCTCTGGCGACCTTCGACAATGACATTACCCTTATAGAGTTTCAGTGTCACTTCGCCCTCTACATTTTCCTGAGAAAGATCAATGGCAGCCTGCAGCATCTTGCGTTCAGGCGAGAACCAGAAGCCATAATAGATGAGTTCGGCATAACGTGGCATCAATTCATCTTTCAAATGGGCAGCACCTCGATCCAAGGTGATGGATTCTATGGCGCGATGGGCTGTGAGCAGAATTGTACCACCCGGTGTTTCGTAAATGCCGCGTGATTTCATGCCGACAAAACGGTTTTCAACTAGATCAAGACGGCCGATGCCGTTGTCACGGCCATAATCATTCAAGGTTTTTAAAAGTGTTGCCGGTGACATGGCTTTGCCATTGATTGAAACCGCATCGCCCTTTTTAAAGCCGATGGTGATAATGGTTGCCTTGTCTGGTGCGGCTTCCGGCGAGACTGTGCGCATATGAACATATTCAGGCGCCGGAACGGCTGGATCTTCCAGCACTTTGCCTTCGGATGAGGAATGCAGCAGATTGGCATCGACAGAAAAAGGTGCTTCGCCTTGTTTGTCCTTGGCAACCGGAATCTGGTGATCTTGGGCGAATTGGATGAGGTCTGTTCGGCTTTTGAACTGCCAGTCACGCCATGGTGCAATAATTTTGATATCGGGATTGAGGGCATAGGCCGATAGTTCAAAACGTACCTGATCATTACCCTTGCCGGTAGCTCCATGTGCAATGGCATCGGCACCGGTTTCTTTTGCAATTTCGATGAGACGTTTGGAAATCAGCGGACGGGCAATGGATGTACCAAGTAGGTAGACACCTTCATAAACGGCATTGGCACGAAACATCGGAAAGACAAAATCGCGGACAAATTCTTCGCGCAGGTCTTCGATATAGATTTCTTTGATACCGAGCATTTCGGCTTTTTTGCGTGCCGGCTCCAGTTCTTCGCCCTGACCGAGATCGGCGGTAAATGTAACGACTTCGGCACCCAGTTCTGTTTGCAGCCACTTCAGGATGATAGACGTATCCAATCCGCCCGAATAAGCCAGAACAACTTTTTTGACATCTTTCCATTTTTGCATGATTCAGCCCAATCTTTATGAGTTTTTACCCTTTTAGCAGTTGTGCCAATGCTTGCAAGAGTGCATTGACGGATTCTCCATTGCCAGCTGAAAAAAGACGATGTAATGCGGATAAGAGGCTTTTATATGACAAGTGACGGAGTCGGACATGGATTTTATACCTGATTGGCATATATTTTTACAATTTACCGGCGCTTCAATTATTCTTACTCTTATACCTGGACCGGATATGGCTCTTTTTGTTGGCCGGTCGATTGCACAGGGAAAAAGTGCGGGCTTTGCCGCCATCGCCGGTTGTTGTAGCGGTATATTCATGCAGGTTATCGCTGTTTCTATTGGTCTTTCAGCTTTGGTTACGGCTTCGCCTCTTGCCTTTTTTATATTGAAAATTGCCGGTTCGCTTTACTTGCTTTGGCTGGCTTTTCAGGCGATTTATCATGGGTCCAGTTTTAATTTGGCCGGAGGTGTCCGTAAGGTTAGTTTGAAGCGTCATTATCTTGATGGTTTGAGTGTCAACTTACTTAACCCCAAAGTTTTGCTTTTTAACCTGACCTTTCTGCCGCAATTCGTTGTTGCCAACGACCCACATGCTGCTGGTAAGATTATTTTCTTGGGCTTGAGTTTTATTCCGATCTCATTGCCTTTTACGGTTGCAATGGTTTTTGCTGCAAACCGGTTTGCTGCCATGTTAAAATCGAGTCCACGTATTATCCGTTTACTTGATTGGTTGATGGCGGGTGTTTTTACCGCTTTTGCTTTAAGATTGTTGTTGGCACAGGCAAAATAAAAAACGCCCGCAAGCGGGCGTCTTTTTAACTTTTGGAAGAATTTTATTTTTCACTGATTTTTTTCAGATATTCATTGCTCTTGAAAGCAAGAATGGTCATTTCAACGCTCATACGCAGGATGAACCAATAGACCAAAGCGCCAAGGGGCGATGCAATGATAAGTGTCAAACCATGGGAAATATTGCCTGTCAATAATGCAATAATGCCACCGAGGAAGCCTAAAACGCAAACAAGAGCGATAACAATCATCAATACCCAGTAGAAAAGGGTAATAGCTTTTGGTGTGATAAATTTATCAAGGTGAAGAACGGTGTTGGCGAGGCCTTTTTTGTCCTGTAAATGTTGGTTGAAACTATCTTGCATGAATTTCTCCTGAATTATGTGCTTACATGGAATATCTCCCCGCATAGGCACCGGAGATTTTCAGGTCGGGTTTAGCAACCATAGGGTCAAGAAAATAGCTAAGATTTTGTTTTTCCACATCAAAGCCAATTAATACGACACTGTTTTATGATGATGCTTAAAATGAGGTCGTATTAAGGGAAAGGCGGTTGAAGCGGCGCGGTGTAACCAGCCAATAAATAAAACCGGATCCGGCTGCTGCAATAAGGTTGATGATCATGCCGCCCGGTTCCGGAGCATAATGGCCGACGTGCAAGGTGCCTGTATAGATAAGAGCTGCCACCAAGGCACCGATAATATAATAAGATGCATTATAGATGTGTTTCCATTCACCAATAATGATGATGAGAAGGAAGACGCCGGCAACGATATAGAAAAGTGGCGGCAGTGCATAAAGCGGATTATCGGGTGAAAGCAGTGCATCTAGATTGTAGAGGTGGGGATTGGTAAGAAGGGTCAGGATGATCTGCACGATCATATAGGTGGCTTCGGCAAAAACGCAGCCAACAATGACCCAAGCAAAATGGAAGGTTGAAATTCTATTCATTCTATCACCATTAAAAAAATCTGTTCGTTTATAGATCAGTCGCCATGACCAGCAATCATCATGGCTTCAAGTTTTAGTCGCTCTGATTTGCGCAGGCGTTCCGATTCTGATTTTAGCTGTCCACATGCAGCAAGAATATCACGTCCGCGTGGTGTACGGATCGGCGAGGCATAGCCAGCCTGGTTGACTGCATCAGCGAAACGCTCGATCTGCTCCCAATCAGAACATTGATAGTTGGCCCCCGGCCACGGATTAAACGGAATAAGATTTATTTTGGCAGGAATACCTTTCAATAGCTGTACCAGCCGTTTGGCATCATCAAGACTGTCATTGATATCTTTGAGCATGACATATTCAAAGGTGATGCGGCGGGCATTGGAAAGACCAGGATAATCACGGCAAGCCTGCATCAGTTCTTCCAGTGGATATTTTTTATTGATCGGGACCAGAAGGTCTCGTAATTCATTGCGTACAGCATGTAATGAAATTGCCAGCATGACGCCGATTTCTTCACCAGTACGGTAGATTTCGGGTACGACACCCGATGTAGAAAGGGTGATACGGCGTTTGGATAATGATAGCCCTTCACCATCAGATGCGATGATCAGAGCTTTCTTGACCGCATCAAAATTGTAGAGCGGTTCGCCCATACCCATCATGACAATATTGGTAATCTTGCGACCTTCTGCAGGAACAATGGCACCATCGGGTGTATTCTTGTCAGGGAAATCACCAAGTCGATCACGTGCGACCAGCAACTGTGCTAATATTTCTTCCGATGTAAGATTGCGGACAAGCTTTTGGGTGCCTGTATGGCAGAAGGTACAAGTCAGCGTGCAGCCAACCTGGGAAGAAATGCATAATGTGCCGCGCCCTTCTTCCGGAATATAGACGGTTTCAATTTCGACAGGGCGTCCGGCACCGCGGGCGGGGAATCGTAAAAGCCATTTGCGCGTACCATCATTGGAAACCTGTTCTTCGACAATTTCCGGACGGGCAATGTTGCAATGTTGATCAAGAATCGCACGCAGTTCTTTGGAAATATTGAACATATCGGCAAAGTCTGAGACACCACGTACATAGAGCCAGTGCCAGAGCTGGCTAACCCGCATGCGTGTCTGGCGTGCAGGCACCCCAATTTTTTCCAGTGCTTGTGCCATTTCTTCTCGGGTTAAACCGATAAGCGATATTTTTTCCGACTGTGCAGCCACAGCAGGTTTTAATGTTTCACGGGCGCCAATCGGCTTCAAGTCGTAGGATATGCTCATATGATACTAAAATGGCTTTTGTTTTTGGCTTTTAAGCGTTGGTGGATCAAGTGGTTCACCTGATACGCCAAGCTTTCTAGCATAAATTGATGGCGCCGTCACGGCGCCATTGATAATATTTGAGGCGGCAGAATTTGAAATTTCTGGCCGACTTATTTGCAGCTTTGAGCCATATTGAGTGCAGCCGTCACGCCTTTAAGCGAATAGCTGTAGGATGTATTGGTGCCGCGTTGTGAAACAGCCTTAATGGTCATATTGCTACCGCTCTTCATAGCTGCAACCAATTGGGTTTCCAGTGTCGGACCACTCAGCCATGCGGAATTGTCCTTGGTAAACATTTCAAAATTCTTGCCATCAACAGTCACGATAACCTTGGAATTGGCTTTTAGGGGATAACCGGCCATGAACTGCGGCTCAAAACCGTTATTGGCGGCACGTTTGCTGAGCAGAAAGAAATTGTCGCCATGGTTCACGCTTGAAGGGGCAGATGTAAGTGGTGCGGAAAGTGCATAACAGACAGTCTTACCGCCCATCTGATAGGAATAGGTCGCCCAGGCATCAAACTCTTTCAATTTCTTGGGGCTTTGTGCATTGGCAATGCCAATCATGCTCAAAGTAATAAGAGAAGTGGCAATAATCTTCTTTGCGAACATTGTTTTATGACTCACTTTTTAAAATTTCGACAATCAAGAACATTATTCAATGTTGAATAGATTCCTATAATTAATGTTATGACTATGGCAGGTTTGTGGTTACTAAAAGGTGAAGTGTCCGTTAAAATATTGGCAAATCTTCTTTATCATAATATCTCATTATCTTTTGTCTGATCAAGCATTTCACGAGCAGCTGTTAGATGGGTGTCGTTAATATAGGTGCGGACACTGGCAATCGCAATCGTCAGCACGGCAATATCATCGCTAAAACCGATGAGAGCAAGCATATCCGGCACAACATCAAAAGGCATGACAAAATAAGCGAGGGCAGCAAGTAGAATGCCACGCACGCGTGCTGGTGTTTGCGGGTCAAATGCACAAAAATAAGCGGCAATCAGATCTTCCATAAAGGGAATTTGGTTTGCCGCTTTTTTTAAAACAGCAAAGAATTTATCTTTGATCTGTGATTCTCGTTTATGATGGGTTTTTGCATTGCCCGGATCAAGAATGATATCAAGCGTGGTTTTATCCATTGATAAACTCCAATAAGGCTCCTGCCCGATTATAGATAGGTATGGAGGCTTTTTGCTGCAAGTTGCTTGAAATTAATGACGGTGCGCCATTGGGAATGGTATTTTATGAATTGGTGCTGGTAGATTGGATGATTGTACTTAGCGGTTAAAATGTTTTAAACAAATCAAGCAAATGAAGATTGGCTTAATCATGTTGAAAATTATTAATTTGGCCGTATTTTTTATCAGCATATTGGGATTTGCCAACCATGCTTTGGCTGGGAAAAATTATAAAATAACTGTTGATGCCGGTTATCCTGCCTATACACCTATGGCTTATGACCGAATTTATTTTCTTGATGATCGTGATAACGATCAGTTCCCAATAGGCGCGTCATTTGCCAGCGGGAGTAAATGGAGCCAAGGTAGCCAGGTCAGTGTTTTTAATACTGTACCGCTTCCTAAAAAGATTTTCGTACTTTGGTTTTCTGTGTTGGAAAATCAGTTTTGGGAAGGTCAGTATTCGTTGCCGGCCCATGATTTTACCAAATATGATGATTATGTAACCGTTTCCCCTTTTGTCTATCAGCGCCAGCTTTTTTCATGGCGAGAGAAGTTTACTGCAACCACTTCATGGACGGTCAATGTAACACCTGGCGGCATGGTGGTTATCTGGGTTACTGGAGGTAACAGCACAGAGAAATATGTGTTGGCGCGTTTTCAGGCCAAACGCATTGATTATGATTGGGATAAATTCATTCATCGGTTTTATGGCCCGCTTGAAAATTTTAACTATCCCGATCGCCAAAAATTTATAGAAGAATGGAAAAGACATGCACAAAAGGCGATAAAGCAGCCATTACCATCAAAGCCGATAGAGCTTTCCCACTTTGAACGTTATTTTGATACGTATCGTTGGCAATTGAAACTGAATGATGCCTATGAATTAAAAGACTTTGAAGTGCGCACCATTAATGGTGAACGTTATATCGTTCATCATGGTACGGATCAGAAAAGATTAAAAGCACGGGCTATTCCTTATTTGCTTGATATGTTGGTGGTTAACAAGAAGACAGGAAAATTGGAACGATTTACAGTCGAAATAGGCCATTTTATGAGAAATGGCTACAAGCCTGAGGATTGGGAAGAGATCATCAATGTATTCCGTAAGATGGGGCCTGATCATCTCATTAATATTGAAATCATGATTGATTCTGAAAAAGATATGCTGGATGTTTTGCTTGATAATGGCACAAAACGTATCATGCTTAAGCAAGTAACCGCTGAAAAAAATCCTCCTTATAGCGATTTTGATCCCGTCTTATGTCCTCATGACGATCCTGCAAAACAGTTGACCGAAAAAGATATTTCGTCAAATCCTGATGATAGTTTTATGTTTACGCTTAAAAATGATGATACTCCGGTTTCTAATTTTCCTTATCGGATGCTGCGGGCAGATGGTTATTACTATTACGGGCGTACAAAATCTAATGGTGATACGGCGCGTATCCGCAATCTTGTTCATGGAAAACGGCTGAAGGTTGATGTTTATGAAGATGAGCGTGAAGGTTGCTATACGAAAGAAAATTTTCCTAAGGATTATGATATATACCATCCTTATGATGTACCGAAAAAGAACTTCTAGTTTTTGGGATTGCTGTTGTTGATCAATATTTACTTTTTGTTAAGGCTTCGGATGATGGGGTTCTTAACATTTGTCGGTATTTGCGGCATGGTTTCAAACATAAGCAATGATCGGGGTGTTTGATGGTTTGTTTTTTCCGTCGTTTCAAAGCGTTTATTTTTATGGCGCTGGTTGTTATTTTTATAGGATCGACCCAAGCCGGAGCCCAGCAGTCGATCCCGATTAATCTGGCGGATTTTCCAGCTATTGTTATGGATGGTCGTACCGGTAAGGTACTTTTCCAAAATCGTGCTGATGAGATACGCGCACCTGCATCCATTACCAAATTGATGGCATTATATCTTACATTTGATGCACTGGAGTCGGGCCGGATCAACTGGAATACACGCCTGCCGGTTTCTGCCAATGCTGCTAAACAGCCAAGAATGAAGCTGGGTGTACCGGCCGGATCAACCATCACTGTACGCGAGGCGGTCAATGCCATGATCGTGGTTAGTGCCAATGATGCGACTGTGATTATGGCTGAATATCTGGCCGGCAGTGACGAGGCATTTGCGCGTATGATGACAATGAAAGCCCGAAGCCTCGGCCTGCGCAATACAACTTATAAAAACTCCAATGGTTTGACCGAGGCCGGTCATGTATCGACGGCGCGCGATATCGCACGTTTATCCATCGCCATGCGGGACCAGTTTCCGCAATATTATAAACTCTTTTCGATGCGCTCTTTTAATTATCAGGGTAAAATTATCAAAGGTCATAATCGCGTATTGGAACGTATAAACGGTGCGGACGGGTTGAAGACCGGTTATACAAGGGTTGCGGGTTTTACGATTACAACTACAGTCAATCGGGGTGGGCGACATCTTGTCGTGGTCGTTTTGGGCGGCAAGAGCGCCAACCAACGCGATGATATTGTTGTTGCGCTTGTTAATCGGTATCTGGATAAAGCCAGCCGTTTTTCAACCAAGAAGGTTTTTTCCAAATGGAGTGTGGCACAATCGGTATGGCGCGGCCAATCTGTGCCTGCCCTCGTTTCATCAGGGCCACATCCAGTGGCTGCAGTACCGGATTCGGTGCCTTTGGCTTATGCCGGTACAAAAGCTGCAATTGCCGCCAATGATGTTTTAAAGCATGGTTTTGTTGCACAGGTTGCAGCGTTACCTGATGATTTATCAGCCAATAATTTTATGAAACAGGTTTTGGCTGATTTGGGCCGTAATACATTGGCACAGAAGGCCTATGTCGAAAAAGGCTCATTGGAAGGTACGACGGTTTATCGCGTTCGTTTTGGGCAGTTTGATAACGACCGTGATGCCAATGCTGCTTGTGCTTATATCAAGAAAAAGACCTATGATTGTTTTGTTACCGAAATCAGATAGACAATAGTTGTTTGATACGGTCTTTTTGTGGGTGTTTTTCAACTAGATCTTTTGGTAGCCAGATAAAGCCGACGCCTAATATACTCAGGATGATATGGTTTTCTATATTGAGATGTATCTTCTGTTTTAACGGTTTGATTGTTTTGCTATCGCCCAATTCGATCGTCATAAAATTTTCGTCCAGAATGAGGCGATAGCCCTGATAGAGGATGGGCTGGTTGTTATACATGTGGTTGGTCATGCGGCGTGCCGTATTGATGATGATGAGCAAGCACGTTAAATAACCGATAACAAAAGAAAGGCAGATTGTCAGGCTGCTGATCTGGTATTGGGTTTCCAGATAATAGAGTAGAAAAATCAAAACCAGACCGATACTGATTCCAAGTAGTATAAAATTCCACGGATACCATTTACCGCCATAGACAGGGCGCAATAAGAGCGCCGAAACTTTTTTGAAAAGTCTTTTATTGAGCGGCGGTACGTCAATTATGATGGAATCATGACTCATTTTCAAAATGATCCTTGTAAAAGCTGGAGATGTATAGATAAATTTTACATTGCGCAATGATCTGTTATTGATGGGCATAGAGGAGAAATGGTTGTGAGCATTGATTTTGATAGCGGGCTTTTTGGTCTTTTGCGTAAAAATGCAGGTGCCATATGGGATTGTTATATCAATCATGAATTTGTTCGTCAGCTTGGTGCCAGTACATTGCCGATAACCTGTTTTCAACGGTTTTTGCGTCAGGATTATCTTTTCTTACTGCATTTTTCACGCTCTTATGCATTGCTTGCTGCCAAATCGACCCGTCTTGATGATATCCGCGATGCCTTGGCCGGTTTGCAGGCGATTGCCGATGAGATGCCGTTGCATGTACGATATTGTGCGCAATGGGGTATTGATGAAAAAAAACTATTGGCTGAAGAAGAGGCGCCAGCCACAATTGCCTATACGCGTTATGTCATGGATATCGGCTTGAGCGGTGACCGTCTTGATTTGTTGGCGGCTTTGATGCCTTGTGTTGCTGGTTATGCTGAAATCGGTCTCAAATTGGCGTCATCCTCTGATACGGTTTGGAGCGATAATCCTTATGCTGACTGGATCAGAACCTATGAAGGAGAAGATTATCAGAGAGGCGTTGTTGCCGGTATCGATATGCTCAACCGTTTAGGAGATGAGATCGGATATGAAAAGCGCTTTACGCATTTGAGCAGAATTTTTAATATGGCAACAAAGCTTGAAGCGGGTTTTTGGCAGATGGGGCTTGAAGCCTAGAGCTTAGTTTTCATCCAGAAAACTTATTTTGCAAAGTCGAGAGGATTGGGAGCAATCGACAGTTGTTGTCGTATATAATCTATAATTGTTATGGGATTGGATTATGCGTTTGGTGCGCATCCATGATTATTCTTATCTATCGAAATTCAATGGCATGTAGTGCTTGGCCATTCCGCTTGAGCCATGCACGACAACGTTTGGTATCAGGGCACAGTTTTGTACATAAGGCCCAGAAATCATGGCTATGGTTCATTTCAATCAGATGGGCAACCTCATGGGCAACGAGATAATCAACAATAGGTCGAGGTGCCATAATAATACGCCATGAAAATGATAATTGCCCATCTGCCGAACATGATCCCCAGCGGCTTTTGGTATCTTTAAAACGGATCGATATAGGCATGCGGCCAACGGTTTCAGCGTGTTTGGCAATCATGGGGCGGATTGTTGTTTCAGCCAGTTTTTTTAGATAGTCAGATAACCGGCGCGGCAGATGTTCGATGGCGCCATGAACAATAATTTTCGGTGTATCCCCTTTTTCGATTTCTATAGTACCGCGTCCTGGCCGATGTACGATCAAATGGGGGACGCCAAGAAGCGGTATTTTTGTACCAGCACGTAACATTGTGCCATTAATCGGGGGTGGCAGTTTGGCAAGGCGGGATTCGATCCAGCCACGATGGCGATCCAAAAAATCATAGACATCATTAGGATCTGTATGGAGCGGAATGGTGACACAAATTGCTTTTCCGCCTGCCGATATACGCAAAGTCAGGCGTGTAGCGCGCGGATGTATCGTGACTTTAAGCGGTAATTTCCGGTCGCTTAATTGATATTCATCGTTGAAAGCAACGGGAGTTGATGCTGGTTTGAAAAGATTGCGAAGCATAGCTGATTATAGCTGATTCGGGAGCCGGTTTTGCAGACTAATTTTCAACGGCGTAGAATTTTTTCGCCGCCATAGACAATCAACCCTGCAATAAGTGCCCAGAAAGGTGCGCCAATACCAAAGAAAATGAGGCCTGACGCAGTTGTTGCGAATGTGACAATGGCCGCAAAACGATGACTTTCAATACTTAATGCGATTGTCATGGCATTACTAAAAGCACTGATGAGTGCCAATCCTGCAATCAATGCGATTAGCGCAATGGGAAGGGCGGCAAAAATAGCGACAAAAGAAGCGCCGAAAAGAGCAAAAATAATATAGGACAAACCATAGAATGGGCCGGTCATCCAGCGTTTTTCCTTGTCCGGATGGGCATCGTGATTTGTACAAATAGCCGCGGAAATAGCGGCCATATTGGTGGGGGCAGCACAGAAAAAAGCTGAAATAACAGTTACGATACCGGTGACAGAAAGACAGGCTTTTGTCGGTGCCTCATAACCATAGGCTTTTAAAACGGCAAAGCCGGGTAGATTTTGCGATGCCATGGTAATGAGATAGAGTGGCAGTGCAAGGCCAAAAAGCGCTTTGATATCAAAGGTTGGTATAACCAGTGACAGGCTTGATATTTCAAGCGGAGGCAAGTGGCCAATACGTGATGTGAAAAAGGCATAAAAAAATCCGGCGATAAGAATATAGATAACAGCCATAGCGGGCTGTAAAAGCCGTAAGATAAAAAAGAGGGCAACGAGCGGTAGGACAAAAGCTGGATCAAGTCCGGCCTGTCGTGCGGCCTCGATAATAAAATGTAAAAGCACGCCTGCCAGCATGGCTGAAGAAATAGAAGCAGGAATACGTGCAATGGCAAGTGAAACCGGTTTGACGAGTGCTGTGATAATAATCGCGAGACCGGTTAGTATGAAGGCGCCGACGGTTTCATTCATATTAAAGCCGGATGTTGCGGCAATAAGGGCTAACCCCGGTGTCGACCATGCGGTAACAAGCGGAATACGATAGCGCCACGACAGATAAAAGGTTGAAGCGGCAATTGCGATACAAATAGCCGTAACCCAACTGGCGATCTGCGCACTATCGGCCCCGACAGAATGTCCGGCCGCGATAATGAGTGATAATGTACCGCCAAAGCCGACAATGGCACCGACAAGACCTGAAGCAACAACCGAAAAGCGCATTTATCTTGTTTTCTCAAGCAAAAGGCTGATTGCCTTTTCAAGAAAGGCCAGATCTTGTGGCCGTGAGAGACGATGGTCGCCATCGCGAATCAGGCTTAATGTGACATCGTTGAATGGCAGATGCTGCATAAGCTCGAGTGTATGTTGATAGGGAACATCATCGTCCTGCATACCTTGAATAATATGGATCGGACAAGCGGGGTCAATCAAACCTTGCATAACAAGATTTTGACGGCCATCTTCGATAAGCTTACGTGTAAAGGGAGTAGGTTCTGGTGCATAGGGAGACGGAACTTCAAAAAAGCCTTTTGTCTGCAGATCATTCTTTTGATTTTGTGTGAGGGCTGGTTCAATCAGATCATGGGTAAAATCAGGCGCCGGTGCCAGTAGCACCATGCCGGCAAGTGTAATTTTCTTCTTGGCCAGCTCTTGTGCCATGCGCAATGCCATCCATCCGCCCATGGAAGAACCAACGAGGATTTGCGGTCCCTCACAATACAGTTCGAAAGCCTTCAGGCTTTCTGAAAGCCAGCGCGAGATAGAGCCATCAAAGAAATCACCGCCTGATTCGCCATGACCGGAATAATCGAAACGCAAACAGGCATGACCGTGCAGTGCTGCAATTTCATCAATTTTTTCAGCTTTTGAACCAAGCATATCGGAGCGATACCCGCTCAACCAGACAAATCCGGGTGATTTTTGTCCGCGACGTGCACGTACAGCAATAGGTGCGCCATCATGTTCAAAGAATTCTTTCTGTGGGGTCGTTAAATCCATAATCTCTCCCTTGATTAATTGGTTTTGTTATAGCGATATTCGGTTATGAAGGCAAAGCGTACCATTCATTATTATTCTAGGTGTCAATATATTGTATAACATCCTATAAAAACATGATTGAACGCTATGTATTTCATAGATGAACCATGCTATTGACAAGGCCTGTCAGATTGATACATGGACTGGCAGAGCCTGATGTTTTTTACGCTTTGTAGAATTCGTTCAAAAATTTTAACAATTTGAGGAGAATACGACCATTCGCCGTCCGTTTAAAGCCGCACCCGTCGTTAAAGACGGGCCCCGTTCCAATGAAGATATTCGTGTTCCAAATGTCCAACTGATTGATGACGAAGGACATAATCACGGAATTATTTCCACCGTAGAAGCGATGGCTATGGCTGCCGATGCCGGTCTTGATCTTGTCGAGATTGTGCCCAATGCCGAACCGCCGGTCTGCAAGATTATTGATCTGGGTAAGTTGAAATACCAGAATCAGAAGAAAGCCTCCGAAGCGCGTAAGAAGCAGAAGGTCGTCGAGATCAAGGAAATCAAGATGCGCCCGAATATCGACATCCATGATTATGGTGTGAAGATGAAGGCTGTTGCGCGTTTTCTGGAAGACGGTGACAAGGTCAAGCTGACATTGCGGTTCCGTGGTCGTGAAATGGCACATATGGAACTGGGCATGAAACTTTTGCAGCGTGTCAAGGATGATACAGTCGAGATTGCCAAAGTTGAGGCCGAGCCCAAGCTTGAAGGCCGTCAGATGATGATGGTTATTGCACCGAAATAGGTGTATGCATGACAAATAAAAAGCACTGCCGATCAGATGATCGTGCAGTGCTTTTTATTATATAGATATCGAGTCTAAACGATAGATTTTCAGATGACAGATAATGCTTACAAATGAATGCTTGAAACGATGGGGCTTGAAGAAATTCCTTATGCGTTTTTCTATTATTTTGATGAGAAACGTCGATTGCTTGTTCATGCCTATGATGATCGTGGCATGGATATGGTGGCGATGAATAAAGATGTTTTACGGCCGCTTTATCAAGATTATAATGCCTGGTTACTTGATTATGACCGGCAAAAAATAAATTCTGTTTTCATGTAAATGCTTTTATTTTTTAAAATAGTGCGTTTAAAAAAGTACATTATGATTTTAACCGTTTATTGAAAGACGGTTACATATTATAATTTCTTAAACCGAACATTCAGACCTATAACAGGCATAGTGTTGAAGATAGGAAGCAAGTGCGTATCTTTATTATTTTTTTGTTATTCTTTCTATCAGCGAGCATGGGTAATGCCGTTGATAAAAGCTATCACAAAGTTGCCGGTGCGCCGGTTTTTTTGATCCTTCCTGCAGGCTATGAACCAGCAGATGGCTTTGACGGTTTTTTTAATCTTCAAACCTCAGGTGCGATTACGGCAGTTAAATTGCCTGACAATCTTGGTGTTGGGGGTAAGGCATTATTGACGAATGCAGAGCGCTTTAAAGAAATCATGTCCCAGAAAAATTTTCGGGTATTGGCGCATTATGACATCAAGACCGATCAGGGTTATGATATGCGCATCTATTATGGCAAGCAAACAGGTGATGATCTTATTTATGATAAATGGGCGGGCGTATCATTTAATGAGAAGGGTGGTTTTGTAGTCACCGTTCAGGCCATGGAAGGTAAGGGCTTGCCGGAAAAAATTATCATGGCCTTATTCAAGACGGCCCAGTTCAAGCAGGACAATAGCGACCATGGCAAATTGCCGATAGACCATACAATGGATACATTTCAGCGTACAGAATAGCCAATCGGGGTGGTTTATTGTTTTACATATATGGCCAATATAGCCTATTTTAATAATCCTGATGTGCCATAAAAACGGGAAGAATTTCTATGATAAAAAAATTTGGTTTGGTTTTTTTAGGCCTGTTTTTAGGTTTGGTCAGTTTGACATATGCTGATGTTTTTCAAAAAGTACCGGGTTTAGGAATCTACCTATCGGTGCCGAAAGGTTATGAATTGAGCCCTGATTTTTCAGGATTCATGAATGAAGAGACCGGTGGTTCTATCGTGATTGTGCAATTTCCACCAGAATCAAAATCACAAATTCAGTCTGTCTTCATGGATGAAAATCGTATGAAAGCTGAAATGCAAAAACAGCGATTTACGATTGATAAATTTGATGACATCAAAACAGATCAGGGTGTGGCGATACGGGTTTATGCTGGTAGCCAACAGGGAAATGGTTTGGAATATGATAAATGGGTAGGGATTTCCTTTACTGAAACCGGTGTTTTTTTAATGACAGTCCAGTCACCTGAGGGGAGTGGACTAAGTACTGAAAATGTTATGAAGATATTTAAATCGGCAAAATTCAGTGGCGAGATAAGCGCTGAAGAAAAGATAGCAACCTTGCCATTCTCGTTTGAGGTTGCTGCGCCTTTTGTGTTTTATGATTCGATGATGGGGAACACGGCCATTTTGCGTCCCGCGGATGATCCTGAGCTTGGTGAGGATAAGCCTGCAATTATGATCATGCAGGATATCAATTCTTGGGAAGGCAAAACGGCAGAAACAGCTGAAAAAGAGTTTCTAGCTTCGATTTCCAAAAGTTTTCATATACGTGAGACGATTGAACAGAAGCCGATAGACTTTGCCGGTTATTCAGGGCGATATCTACGTGTTGTTGGTGAAACAGATAAAGGTACACTGCAGGATTTTATTCTTTATAGTGCTATGAATAAAGAAGGCCGTCCTATTTATTTAACCGCTAAAGCCGCTAAGGGCGAGATAACGCCCTATCTTGACGCCATTGAAAAGATAGCTGCATCGGTTAAATTTCGCAGTATCAATAATCATCAATAGGACAACGCTAAGAAATTTTAGATTATTGCGGCTTCATTCGACTTTATAAAGTCATAGAATTCGCAATTCTTGCCCTTGAAAGCGACCCATGTGCGCTGCTCGATAAGGAGCAATCTTCTTGATTCTTGTGCCGCCGGCTTTTGTCCTGAAGCTGCGTGTATAACCCGTTTCAGGCAATATTGAGCTGCTTGTCGGAACGCTGCATAAAATCGGTGGCGCACTTGCCCTGCACTTCAATTGTGCCATCGGCATGTTTTGCAAAACAGGCATCATCTTGTGGATTGGCCAGCGTTATATTTAATCTAGCCAAAAGACCGAAGATGGTAAAAAGCATCAATCGCATATAATTACATGCCTTTGCAGGGCGCCAAATCAACGACACAATAGGATTTGAGATCATTGATCCGGTGATCGACAATATCGGCGCGACACATATAATAATATAAGGCTTGTCCACTGCGTTTATAAAAATCACCTTGGAAAGGCAGGCAGGAATGATCGCGATAGTCAAGCCAGATACGTTGCTCTTCAAGAAGCTGCTGCCTGGCCTGTTTGCTGATTTTATCGTTGCGCGCAAATTGCCGGTTGATGATTTTCCATACCCGATTGAGTTCGCTATCAAGTCTTTCGAGATAGTCTATGCCGCAATTCTGCCATTCTGCATAGTTGCCGGAAGAGTATTTATCAATACAGGCATCATATTGGTTGTCAGCCAGCGCCGAGAATGTGCCCAGCATGAAGAGGCTGATAGTAAGCGCGAACTTGTGCATTAGTCATCCATTTTCAGTGCGTGGATAAAGGCCTCCTGTGGGATTTCCACCTTGCCGAACTGGCGCATACGCTTTTTGCCTTCTTTTTGCTTCTCAAGCAGTTTGCGCTTACGTGTCGCATCACCGCCATAACATTTGGCGGTTACGTCCTTACGCAGGGCGCGAATGGTTTCGCGGGCAATGATCTTACCGCCAATGGCAGCCTGAATCGGAATCTGGAACATGTGCTGGGGAATCAGATCTTTGAGCTTTTCGCACATAGAGCGACCGCGTTTTTCTGCTGCTGTTCGGTGGACGAGAACTGAAAGTGCATCTACCGGCTCACCATTGACGAGGATCGACATTTTCACAAGATCGCCCTCGCGATAATCGGTAATCTGGTAATCGAAAGACGCATAGCCTTTGGAAATTGACTTTAGACGGTCATAGAAGTCGAAGACAACTTCGTTCAAGGGTAGATCATAGGTGACCATAGCGCGGGTGCCGATATAGGAAAGATCGACTTGAATGCCGCGACGCTCCTGACAGAGCTTTAAAATATTGCCGAGATATTCATCCGGCGTCATGATAGAAGCGCGAATCCATGGTTCTTCAATTGAAGTGATCTTGACGATATCGGGCATATCGGCAGGATTATGTAGCTCAACTACAGAGCCATCCATCATGTTCATGCGATAGACAACAGAGGGTGCCGTGGCGATAAGGTCGAGATTGAATTCGCGTTCCAGACGTTCCTGAATGATTTCAAGATGGAGGAGTCCGAGAAAGCCGCAACGGAATCCGAAGCCCAAAGCGGCAGATGTTTCCATTTCGAATGAGAAACTGGCATCATTCAAACGCAGTTTGCCCATAGCAGCACGCAAGTCTTCAAAATCGGCGGCATCTACGGGAAAAAGACCACAGAACACAACTGGCTGTGCTGGTTTGAAACCGGGTAATGCGGCATCACAGGGACGGCGTTCTTCGGTAATTGTATCGCCGACGCGTGTATCGGCAACTTCCTTGATCGAGGCAGTGATAAAACCGAGTTCGCCCGGACCCAGTTCATCCACTTGTATCATTTTCGGCGTAAAAACACCGGTACGTTCGACCGGATATTTGGCACCGGTTCCCATCATGCGGATGGTCTGGCCCTTTTTCAAGACACCGTCAATCACACGTACCAATACGATAACGCCGAGATAGGCATCATACCAGCTATCGACCAGCATGGCTTTGAGGGGTTTGGCAATATCGCCTTCTTTGGGCGGCGGCAATTTCTCGACAATTGCTTCCAATACCAGATCGACACCGAGGCCGGTCTTGGCAGAAATTTCGACAGCATCCGATGCATCAATGCCAATGACTTCTTCAATCTGTTCCTTGACACGGGGCACATCGGCTGCAGGCAAATCGACTTTGTTCAAGACGACGACAATTTCATGATTATTGTCGATAGCCTGATAGACATTGGCCAAGGTTTGCGCCTCAACACCTTGAGATGCATCAACGACAAGCAGTGAACCTTCGCAAGCCGAGAGCGAGCGTGAAACTTCATAGGCAAAATCGACATGTCCGGGTGTATCAATCAAATTCAACACATAGGTTTCGCCATTTTTGGCCTTATAGTGCAATCGCACTGTTTGCGCTTTAATGGTGATGCCGCGCTCGCGCTCGATATCCATCGAATCGAGGACCTGATCCTTCATTTCACGTGTATCAAGCCCGCCGGTCATTTGGATGAGTCGGTCGGCCAAAGTGGATTTGCCGTGGTCGATATGGGCCACGATGGAAAAATTGCGAATATGGTCGAGCTTTGTTGTCATGACAGCCCTTTATCAGCAAGCGGGCAAAAGAAAAAGCATAATTGTTTCTTCAAGGCATGCTTTTATCATTTTTATGGCTATATTACGGGTTGCCTGATCTTAAATTTATATATTATCTATAAATCTATGACAGATACACGTGACACCATTGCCGATACAATTGCCAAAGCATTGGCAGAACGCATTATCCGCGGCCATATTGCCCCCGGTGAAAAGCTGCGCCAAGACCATATTGCCGAAGAATTTAAAACCAGCCATGTACCGGTGCGCGAGGCGTTCCGGCGTTTGGAAGCACAGGGGCTTGCGTTGGGCGAACCGCGCCGCGGGGTGCGGGTATCTTCTTTTTCACGAGCCGAGATGAAAGAAGTGGCTGAAATGCGGGCTGCACTGGAATCATTGGCTTTGCGTCATGCCGCCCCCAATATCACACCGGCTATTTTGCGCGAGGCTGAAAAATGGACGCAGCAAAGTGAGGCCGCTGTCGATGCCGAAGCATGGGAATATGCCAACTGGCAGTTTCACCGCACAATTCTGGAGCCTTGCCATATGCCTCGTCTGTTACAGACAATCGAGGATCTGCACAGTGCCAGCGCCCGTTTTCTTTTTTCCGGTTGGCGGGCAGAGTGGGAAGCACCGACCGATCGTGATCATCGGGCGGTATTGGAAGCCTTGCGCAAGGACCATAGTGATTTAGCCGCGTCAATTTTGGCCCGCCATGTGCAATGGAATCGTCACTGACGCGACATCATTATAAAATTATCTATAAAATATCAGAAAAAAATATAAATATGTAATATATTATATTTTAATGTTTTTTTTGATTATTTTGTTTTTATTTAGCTTTTTACTCGCTCTTCCTAAGCTGTCAGATTGTTTTCTCTTGTCTTTTTTAGTTAGTTATGGATTCTATTATCAATAATTATATAAAATTATAGATAAATTGAGGAAAGACATGTCGGATTTATCATTGCGTTATGATTGGACAATCGAAGAGATCGAGGAAATCTACGGGTTGCCGTTGCTTGAGCTGATTGCGCAAGCCAATTTCGTCCATCGCCATTATCATCGTGATGAAGAAATTCAGAAAGCCAGCCTGTTGTCGATTAAGACCGGTGGTTGTCCGGAAAATTGTGCCTATTGCTCTCAATCTGCCCATCATAGCGAGGTGGACTTGACGCGTGACAAGCTGACAGATCCTGAGAAAGTTATCGATATAGCCCGTCAGGCAAAGGCGGCCGGTGCCAGCCGTCTGTGTATGGGGGCGGCATGGCGTCAGGTCAAGGATGGCAGAGAATTCGATGCGGTGATCGAAATGGTCAAGGGTGTGCGGGCGCAAGGGATGGAAGCCTGTGTCACATTGGGTATGATGAAGCCGCATCAGGCTAAACGACTGAAAGAGGCGGGTTTGACAGCCTATAACCATAATCTTGATACGAGCCCGGAATTTTACGATCGTATCATCACCACGCGCCAGTATAGCGACCGTCTGGAAACACTTAAAGTCGTGCGTGATGAAGGAATTGAAATCTGTTGCGGCGGCATTATCGGTCTGGGTGAATCGATCCGCGATCGCGCATCCATGCTGCAGGTCCTGGCCACGATGGACCCGCATCCCGAAAGCGTGCCGATCAATGCGCTGGTTGCCGTACCCGGAACGCCGCTTGCCCATCGCAAACCCGTCGATGCGCTTGAACATATACGTATGATTGCTACGACGCGCATTGTCATGCCCGAATCGACGGTCAGATTGTCGGCAGGCCGCTCATTGCTTAATCGCGAGGCCCAGATTTTATGTTTTCTGGCGGGTGCCAATTCGCTTTTTTATGGTGATACATTGTTGACGACCCCCAATAGGGAAACCCATGATGATATCGAGCTTATGCAGTCTCTGGCGCCATTAAGTTTGTCACTATGAAGCACTATTGGGCCATTATAGCCGTATGGACGATGATGAGTTTTGCCCTGATTGGCGGCTCTGCTGCGGGGCAGCCGCTTACAGTTTCAAGTGCGGATGACGGCGATGACCGGTTAGAGTCCTGTCTCGCCTATGGGGCGGGATATTTCCGTATTCCCGGCAGTGATAATTGTATGAAAATCGGTGGTTACATGCGGATGTCAATCGGGGCAGGCGATCAGGTCTATGCCCAGAGGCAGGATCAAAAACGCTTGAAAACCTATGATACGCTGACCCGTGCCGATCTGCAGTTTACCCTGCGCAATACATCCGAGATCAGCGATATCGTGACGCATATGACCTTCCGTTCGCAGCGCCTTTATGTCCATGATGTGATCAATAACAGTCTTCGCTATGGCTATATCCGTATTGGCGGTCTTGAGGTGGGTACGGGGGATTCCGATTTCTGGCGTTGGAGCGGTTATATCGGCAAGGTCTATTATGATGATATGCGTAATCCCGCCATGTATAAACAGACCAATTATATACGTTACATTCATGATCTCAGTGACCGTTTTTCGTTATTGCTGGCGCTGGAACAGGGAAAACATATGCAGGCCTATGATGTTGCCTATGCGTTTTCGGACAACCGTTTGGCCTCTTCACCCAATAGGGCTGATATAAAGCGGGTCAGAACGGCCAGCCAGATCAATTCATGGCGGCCCAATATGGTGGGCGGTTTCAAATGGCAGCAACAGAAAGGCGAGTTGAGCGGCGTTATTGCGTTTGATTCGGTGATTGAGGGATGGTCTTTCAAAGTCCGCTATAACCGGACGTTAGGCGACAAATTGTCATTATTTACCATAGCAGCATGGAAAACGGCGGATGATTATTATGCGTTTGACAGGATCAATGATTATGGCAAAAAGCTTTATTACCGTCTGGCACGTAGTCAATATGGCGACTGGGGCGGGAACTGGGCCTTATGGGGCGGTGGCGAGATCAAACTCAATGAGCGTCTTTCATTGACCAGCCAGCTCAATGTCGATGAGGACAAGACATTGGCAGCATCATTTGATGCTTTTTACCGCCCCCATCCTGATTTTCTCATTAATCCTCAATTGTCGCTGGTCCAGTGGAATGGCGACAAGAAGTGGGATGAAAACAGCCGTCTCTCATTGCAAGGAGAGACGGCGATACAATGGGTTGTGCGTATCCAGAAAAGCTTTTGATGGTAATCTTCAATAAGAAGAGAGGTCATTTGCCATCGAACATTTATTGTCTTTCTCCGCGCGGATGTTTTTCAATTCATCGCGTGTATAGGGCGTATCTTCTTTCACGACCCGGGCATAAACCTGCTCGTTTTGCGTTTGATTGCGTATTGACGTCGTCTGGCCGTTTTTATCGGTTTGCTCAAATTCGGCCAGTATGGCCCTGGCATTATTGGCATCATTATCGTTTATTTCAGCGCTGAGCAACGTATTGCCGTGTTCGACAGCATCGGAGAGCGCCTGTGCATCATTTTCGTCAACGCCGGCTTTTTTCATGGTTTCACCCATATTGCCGACGAGAGAGCCAAAGAGCGTCCCGATGATTGCTCCTCCGCCTATGGCCGCGACCATGCCTAATATTGTAATACCGGCAAAGGACGGAATCATCAGTGCCGCCACGCCGCCCAGAATACCCAAGACCAGACCGGTTGCCGCCCCTTTGGTCATACCGCGTGTTTTATCATGTTGTGATAGATGGCGGGAGACCTCCTTGATATTGGATTGTGTAATCATGGATATGTTGTTCTTGTTAAACCCGTTGGCAACCAATGCATCAAAAGCGCGTTCGGCTTCGCTGCGTTGGTTGAAAAGTGCGTTGACGATTTGCATGGCTTTTCCTTTCCTGCATTATTTGTATAATAAGGTATGAAAGGCGTGTTTGTTCCGACAGGCTGAGATATGACAGGCAAAAAAGACGATAGTGAAAGCTTTAAAGAAGTTCATCTGCAACCTTGGGGCAAGGCTATAGAGCAGACGGATAGAGATTATTGCGAAGATAATTTTAATGAAATAAGACGCAATGTCATATGGAAAACGATGATGGCAATCCCAAGTGGTGGTCTTGGCAGTATTCTCCTGTTTTTTATTGAATATTCAACGGCACGCTGGGTTCTGTTTCATATTATTTATATTTTCGGTGGCGGTTTTGTGCTTGGAGTGCTGATTGACTTTTTGATTTCCAATCATATTGCCTATCTGATTGGCTATATCATTGTCCTTCTTTCGCTTGTTCCGCTTTGGGGAAGGCATAAAGCAGGTATTAAAAGCGACAAATTGTCTGATCAATAATCATTGACTTTGATCTGAAACGCTTGCCTTTACGCTAAAAAAAGTTAAACCATGAGATATATTTCGACGTAAATCCATTTCCTGTCAGGAGTTAGTCATGCAACTTAGCACCGATCTTTATCAACACCCCAAACTGGTAACGGTTTTCGGCGGATCTGGATTTGTCGGCCGCCATGTTGTGGAAGCTTTGACAAAGCGTGGGTTTCGGGTGCGTATTGCAATTCGCCGTCCGGAACAGGCCTATTATATGTTACAGATCGGCGAGGTCGGTCAGACACAAATGTTAAAAACCAATGTGCGCAACCGTGAATCGGTGGCACGGGCATTGATAGATGCCGATGCGGTGGTTTATCTTCCTGGTACATTGATTGGCAATGGTAAGAATACATTCGAGAATGTTCATGTTGTTGGCGCCAGAAATGTTGCTGAACTGGCAAAAAGTGCAGGCCTGCCGCTGATCCATATGTCATCGCTTCATGCCAATGCACAATCTTCGGTTGCTTATATGAAGACCAAGGCCGAAGGCGAAAAAGCGGTCATGGCCGCTCATAAGGATGCTATTATTATGCGTCCTTCGATTATTTTCGGTCCTGAAGACGGTTTCTTTAATAAATTTGCTGATATGGCGCGTATGTCATGGTTCCTGCCGATGTTCGGTGGTGGAAAGACAAAGCTGCAGCCCGTCTATGTCGGTGATGTGGCTGAATTTATTGTTCGTGCTGTTGAAGGCAAGATTGCTATTGGCAAGGTCTATGAGCTGGGCGGCAGCGAGGTCATTACTTTCCGTCATGCTATGGAAGAAATGCTGAAAACTATCCAACGTGAAAAAGCTTTGTGCTCGATGCCTTTTGCATTGGGTGCTTTTATGGGTAGTATTTTTGGTCTGTTGGGCAAATTGCCGCTTGTGCCGACTATGACGACGGCCGGTCAGGTCAATATGCTGCGTTATGATAGTGTTGTGTCGGTCGACGCCGAAGCTGAAGGACGCACATTGAGCGGTGTCGGTATCAAGCCGCAGGCTATGGAAGCGGTTCTGCCTTCTTATTTGTGGCGCTATCGTCCACATGGCCAGTTTGCCAAAAATGTGACCCCGGATTGGAGCCGTTAATTCTATTACTTAACTATTTTGGGTGATGATTATGCGGTGTCGATTCTGATTGGCCAAAGTTCTTGCCTTTATATAAAGGCAAGGCTTCGTTTCTGTTGATGCAGATTTATTTTATGCCGCTATAAGATCCAATACTAATAGCCATGATGAAAAATATCGCCAAAATCCTTTGTCACAAAGTTTTCAATACATTTTATTGTAACTCATGATATGAATCGACAGTTCGTTTGAGGATAACACCATGAAAAAACTTCTTTCTGTAATGATTCTATCAGGTTTTGCATTATCAACCGTTGCCTGTACCCAGCAGGAACAAAGTGTTGCCAAATGGGGAGCCGGTGGTGCGGCAGTCGGTGCTTTGGGCGGGGCTGTACTTGGTCAAGGCTCGCGTGCTGTTCTGGCCGGAGCGGCTATCGGTGCTGTTGCTGGTGGTCTTATCGGTTATTCGCGTACAAAAAATGGTGTCCGTTATTGCCATTATCGCAATAGCAGAGGGCAGACATACGAAGCACGATGCCGTTAATTTCTTGATTCATATATTATTACTTTAGGTTGGCGGGATTATAGTCCCGCCATTTTTTGAAAATTCTAGCGTACAGAATTTAAACCTGCAAAAAGCGGTATAACACAAGCCATAATAACAATTGCAGTGATTGTAATGAGTGTCATTTCTTTCTCCATTCAGATGGGTTTATGGTTAAGAAATGCTTAATGGGTAATTTAGTTCCGTATTTAAATTTGAATATACGATAGGACTTTAGCGTTTCCAGTTATAGAATTGCATACACCATAAAGCAAAACACAGGCATGCCGTTGGGATAGCCGGAGCAATTACAATGGTATGAGGTATGCTTTGAATGAGGATGCTTAAATCGGCATAGCCGGATGGCATCGCTTGTATCCAATAACCCAGTATGAGGATCTTGATCAATGCAATTATGCCGAAAAGGGGCAGTGTAACGGTTTTTAAATCAAGTTGTTTATGGCGATAGATGGCACATCCGATAAATAGGGCACTGATGCTGAAAACCAGAAAATCGTGTGTATTATAGACCGCCAATTGTTGCATCGGCTGGTTTTGCGTTATGTCATGACTGTCATATATACTGGCTTTGATGAAATAGAGAGTGAGATTGGCTTGGGTCAGCTGCAAAAGTAATAATGGTAAAAATGCAAGAACCATAAGTGCAATATATATTATGATCAGTTTGCCAATGGTGATGCTACCAAAATCAATAGCAGTGCTGGTTTTTTTGATATCAAAAAGACGCCGGGCCAAAAATCCGATTATGAGGGTCGCGATTAATGACTGGTTGATATAGCTGGTATTAAAAATATTTGATAGAAAAGCATCATCTTTAAAATAATATGCGACAACCATACAGCCAATAGCGATCATAAGCATACCGAAGCCGAGTGCGGATATATGGATTTTTTTGTATATTGCCAATGAAATGGCTGCACACAATCCTATCCACATGCTAGCAGGGCCGCCTAAAACTAGGGCAAGATAACTATAGACCAGTGCAAGGTTGAAAGTATTGATGGGTTCTCTTGTTGTCAGGATAATGCTGGTCACGTTCGGCAATATTATGACTAGAATGCCACCAATCGCAATGAAGAAAAAGGTACCAATAACCCGTAATACTATCATTGGCCCTCTCCTATAAAATCAATGCCGGCTTTTACGCGTGAGAACATTAATTTTTACCCACGTAATATAGCACCTGTCGATTTGGTAACATTGTCGATCACCTTGGTACTTAATGCTTCAAAGTCCTCATCTGTCAAAGTGCGTTCTACCGGCTGGATGGTGACTTCAATAGCAACCGATTTTTTATCTTCGCCAAGACTTGGTCCTTCAAACAGATCGAAGACATCGACCGACCGGATCAGTTTTTTATCGGCGCCGGCAGCTGCACGGATAATAGCAGCGGCGGTGACGGATTTATCGACCACAAAAGCAAAATCGCGTTTGACCATCTGCAAGGACGAAAGATTGAGTGCTCCTTTGCTTTTGGCTGTCTTTTTACGTGGCTCGGGAATAACATCAAGATAGACTTCGAAGCCGCATAAAGGACCAGCAACATCCATCACATCCAGTGTATCGGGATGTAATTCACCGAATGCACCAAGGATGACCTTGGGGCCAAGTTTGATCACACCGGAACGGCCCGGATGATACCAATCCGGTGCACCTGTTTCGATCTGTACTTTGGATGTATCCATGCCACAGGCTTCCAGAATGCTCAAAGCATCGGCTTTGGCATCAAAAACATCAACGGCTTTGGCTGTGCCCGACCAGAAGCGTCCGGCACCTTCAAGCTTTGCAGTGCCACGGCGTATACCACTGGCAACACGGCGTTGCTGTTCGGGCGCGTCTCCTTCATAAGTACCGGAAACTTCGAATATGGCGAGATCATTGAAACCGCGATCAATATTGCGGCTGGCCGCTGTAATCAGTCCCGGCAACAAGGATGGGCGCATATCCGACATATCGGCTGCGATTGGATTGGCCAATTTCAGCGATTCCTGACCACCGCCGAAAAGCTTGGCCAGTTTTTCTGAAATAAAGGACCATGTGACGGCTTCCAGCATGCCGCGTGAGGCAAGTGCGCGTTTGGCCGCGCGGGTGCGGATCTGGATTGTTGTCAATATCTGGGTGTTGACAGCATTGATTTTACTCAATGGTTGCGGGGTAATTTCATGAACGCCATGAATGCGCATCACCTCTTCGACCAGATCGGCTTTACCGTCAATATCGGGCCGCCAAGATGGTACGATGACTTTTGCCGTATCGCCCGAGGTATCGACCTTGAAACCGAGCTTTGTCAAAATGGCAACGGCATCTTTATTGGCGATATCCAGACTGGTTAACCGCTTGATCTCGCTAAATGGAAAATCAATGACTTTAGCCGGTACCGGTTGATAGCCAACGGTTTTTGACTGTGAGGGCTGGCCACCACAAAGTTGCATGACAATTTCGCTGGCAATAGCAAGGCCTGGCAACATGAATTCAGGATCTACACCACGTTCCAAGCGATAGCGTGCGTCGGAAATAATGCCAAGGGTACGGCCCGAATAAGCAATATTCTGGGGATCCCACAGTGCCGATTCGATGATGACATTTTTGGTGTTTTCATCACAGCCGGTTGCATTTCCACCCATAATGCCGCCAATGGATTCAACACCGTTTTCGTCTGCAATGATGCAGTTCTTGTCATTGAATTCATATTCTTTGCCATTGAGTGCCAGTAGCTTTTCGCCTTGATGCGCGCGCCGTACAGTCAGTTTTCCTTTTACTTTGTCAGCATCAAAAACATGTAAAGGCCGACCAAGATCGAAAGTAATGTAGTTGGTCATATCGACCAGTGCATTGATTGGTCGCAGACCGATAGCTGTCAGACGTTGTTGCATCCATTTGGGTGCGGGGCCATTTTTGACATTTCGGATTTCGCGCCAGGAAAAACCCAGACAAAGTGGTTTGGTATCGTCAAAATCCAGATCAACGTCAATGGAGGGTTCGCCTTCACCATCAATCAATGGTATGTTGAGCGCCTTCAATGTACCAAGACCGGCAGCAGCCAGATCACGTGCAATGCCACGGATACCGGTACAGTCTGGCCGGTTCGGTGTTAGGCCGATATCAATAATTGGATCATTCATACCGGCATATTGGGCAAAAGCTGTGCCAATTGGCGCATCATCAGGCAGATCAATAATGCCGTTATGCTCGTTGGAAAGTTCAAGTTCGCGCTCCGAGCACATCATGCCGAAGCTTTCAACGCCACGTATGTTACCAACAGAAAGCGTAACATCGATGCCGGGTACATAGGCGCCGGGAGGAGCAAAAACACCGACCAGTCCGGCGCGCGCATTGGGCGCACCACAGACAACCTGAAGCGGATCGCCATTGCCGGTATCCACTTTCAATACTTGTAGCTTATCGGCGTCTGGATGTTTTTCGGCGCTCAGTATTCGGGCGATGGTAAAGGCATTTAATGAAGAACGGTCATCGACATCATCAACTTCGAGGCCGATGGCTGTCAGCTTGTTGACGATTTCTTCGAGGCTTGCTTGTGTATCAAGATGGTCCTTCAACCAGGATAATGTCAATTTCATTGCTTTGTCCTTTTATACCGGTTGACTTAGGAATGGCTGAGGCCGCCGAACAGGGTCGGCATATCCAGCGGGCGGAAACCGTAATGCTCGATCCAGCGGATATCGGCATTGAAGAAATCACGTAAGTCCGGCATGCCGTATTTCAGCATGGCAATACGATCGATTCCCATACCCCATGCAAATCCCTGATATTCATCGGGATCAAGACCACCGGATCGTAACACATTGGGATGAACCATGCCGCAGCCGAGAATTTCCAACCAGTCATTGCCCTCGCCGATTTTGACTTCATTGCCAGAGCGGTCGCATTGGATATCGACTTCCATACTTGGTTCGGTAAACGGAAAGAAAGAGGGGCGGAAACGCATTTTGACGGATGGCACCTCGAAAAATGCCTTGCAGAACTCTTCCAGCACCCACATCATATTGGCAATGGTTGCATTTTTATCGACAACCAGTCCTTCTACCTGATGAAACATCGGTGAATGAGTGGCGTCTGAATCCATGCGATAGGTCTTGCCGGGTATAACAATACGGATCGGCGGCTTTTGTGCTTCCATTGTGCGGATCTGTACGGGTGATGTATGCGTACGCAGTACTTTTCGTTCGCCATTTTTATCAGGTTGTAAAAAGAATGTATCATGCATTTCACGCGCCGGATGACCTTCGGGAAAATTGAGGGCAGTGAAATTATAATAGTCGGTTTCAATATCGGGGCCTTCTGCAATGGCAAAACCCATATCGGCAAAAATAGCGGTGATTTCATCAATCACCTGACTGATTGGATGGATGCGGCCGCATTCAGCGGGGGAAAGGCGTACCGGCAATGTGATATCAACGGTTTCGTTAGCCAGTCTTTTGGCTGTTTCTGCGCGTTTTAAGGTTTCACGCCGTTCATTCAGTAGGGTATTGACGCGATTTTTAAGACCATTGATGGCTGGACCGGCAGCTTGACGTTCTTCGGCACTCATTGCACCAAGACTTTTCAGCATTTCCGAAATCGTGCCTTTTTTACCCAAGGCACTGATGCGTATAGCTTCAAGTGCTTCCAATTGATCGGCCGCTGCAATGGATGCAGTGATTTCGGTTTCCAATGTATCTAAATTGCTCATTTTTCTGCCTGCTTGTTGAGGTGAAGGTCAAGAAACTCCATGGCGCTTAACATGCGTTGGCCGTCAGCGCCAAGATAAATTCGCTTTAATAAGCGCAAAGGTTTGATAAAGACTGAAAAAAAACGCACAATTTTGCGCAAATCCTGCATGGTCTGGTTATCGACCTGTTCGGCCCATGCCTGAAAGGCAAGATCGGGTGTCCGGATTTTATCACGCGCTTGCGCACTGATCTGGAAAAAAAGCAGCCATGCATCGCGTGCTTGTGCTGTTGCAAGCGGCATAACAGCCTCCGGCTCTTCTTCAAAATCGAAAAATCCGATTTTGTCACCGTCCATAAACATATCACGTGGATGCGGTCGGCCATGGACTAGCCCTGCATGGTGGGCTTTGCCTAATGCATAAGCGCAGGCAACAAGCAGTGCATCATGTTTTTGAGGATCTGTTTTTTTGAGTGCATTGAGTGTCTTTTGTAACGTCTCACCGACATCGCCGATCATCAGATTAACCCCTTGGGCGGCAATGATGTGTGGAGCCGGAATATCTGCCTGATGAAAAGCTTTTATTTTGCGGATCTCTTGTTCATTCATTTCATGTGGCTTGCGATGAGGTGAGGCCCGCATGAAAGGACTGGGCAAAAGGGGAGATAGTAGGGTGTGAAGCCTTTTTCCCCAAGGAGTCTTTTCAATGCCCTGTCGTTTTATCCAGACTGTTTTGCCTTGGCGTTCGGTCGCAAAGATGCGCTTATGCGGGCGTGATTGCAAAAGGAGCAAATCATCGGCATTGGTTTTTGCAGCAGGGATAAGATCGTCGTTTTTGTCAGACATCTCTTTGCTCGTTAATAACGAAAAACCCGCACCAATCTTTTGGCGCGGGTTCCACGATTCTTTTTAAAGCTTGTGGGGCGCCAGATTACTTGACTGCGCCTTCAAAAGCGTTTGGTGTTGTATTTTTAAGATATTCCAGAGCCTTTTTGGCACTGGCAACCAGAGCCGAGAAAGCTGCCGGTTCATGGATGGCAAGATCGGAAAGAACCTTACGGTCAACTTCAATCCCGGCCTTGGCCAGTCCGTCAATGAAACGGCCATAGGTCAGGCCTTCGTTACGAACAGCAGCATTGATACGCTGGATCCACAAAGCACGGAATGTGCGTTTGCGATTCTTGCGATCGCGATAGGCATATTGCTTGGAGCGGTCAACTGCTGCTTTGGCTGTACGAATTGTACTTTTACGGCGACCGTAGAAACCTTCGGCCTGTTTCAAAACTTTTTTATGTTTGGCGTGGGCTGTTACACCGCGTTTTACACGTGCCATGATATGATCTCCTTAAGGACGAATGTTTTATTTAAGGCCGTTCGGCAAATAATTCTGGATGACTTTCTTGCCATCAGGTTCAGCAAGAACCATCGTGCCACGTGCATCACGGATGAATTTATTGGAACGTTTGATCATGCCATGGCGTTTGCCTGCGGCAGCCGCCTTGACTTTGCCGGTTGCGGTAATCTTGAACCGCTTTTTGGCAGAAGATTTGGTCTTCATCTTGGGCATTTTGCTACTCCTTGTAAGTCGCTGTTAAGCAGCGATTGTTTTGATCTTTGATGATCAGACTGACCAAAGTCCGATCAAGCATACAAACCGCCACGGCATGCCCTGCCGGTCGGCTCGAACGGCTTCTATAGTCCAGCTTTTTACATAAGGCAAGGAAATGATTCAGGAAAAAAAGCGTTTTTCATGGCGCAGAAGCCAGTCTTTACGCCATAAGCCGCCAGCATAGCCTGTCAATGAGCCATCAGAGCCGATAACGCGGTGACAGGGAATAATAATCGCAATCTGATTTTGACCATTGGCGCGTGCAACGGCACGCATGGCAGTAGGATGGTCGATCATGCGGGCCAATTCGGCATAAGATTTGGTTGTGCCCGGTGCAATCATCCGCAAGGCTTCCCATACACGCGATGTAAAGGGTGAACCATGGATGGCCAACGGCGTTTCAAAACGGCAATCACGTCCTTCATAATAGGCGGTCAGTTCGTTTTCGATCTGGTCGATAATTCTCGTGCGACCGTATGTCACGTAGGATTGCGTCAATTTTTGTAGCTTTTGCAATTCGTTTGACAAACTTTTGCGATCAAAGAATTTGAGAAGATGCAGTTTATGATGATCAGAAATAGCCAACATTTGGCCGATTGGAGTTTCCAGCCACGCGGCTGTGAGCAACGCTCGCCCTTTAAGGGCCTCGGGTGGTGTACCAATCAGCTTGTTGATGGCCTCACGAAAGCCGCTACCCGAATCATAGCCTGCTTCCAGTTGTGCCTCAATTACAGAAGCGCCTTGTGCCAGTGCATTCAATCCGAGACTTTTGCGGCGCAGACGGGCCAGATCGAGAAAAGTAATGCCGATTGTCCGCTTGAAGATGCGCCTCACAGTCGAGGGGTCAAATCCGAGCTTGATAATATCGGTTTCAGACCAAATATGGTCGGGTCTTTTTTCAAGATGCTGCATCAGCATTTGGTACACTGGGCTACTATTGGTTCCGGTACTCAAGGGTTTGCATATTTTGCAAGGCCGATAACCTTGTTCAAGGCAAGCACCAGCGGTTTCGCAGAAAAAGACATTTTCACGTTTGGGCTTTTTGGCTGTGCACGAAAGGCGGCAGAAAATATTGGTTGTTTTGACACAAACATAAATATGGTTGTCAAATGACCGATCTTTTGCCAGTAGTGCATTATATAATTGGTCAAAATCATTAAATAGTATATTCATAGTGGATAATCTAGGTGATTTTAATTTATTTTGCGCTAAAAATCGGGCAATTATTTTTTAAAAGATAATAAGGAGATACTATGCAACAGCGTTTATCCTTCATAACACTTGGGGTTGATGACATACAGAAGTCATATGAGTTTTATGCCCATGGATTGGGGTGGCAGCCTGCGCCTTCTCCTCTTCCTCAATTAGTCATGTTTCAATTGGGAGGCATTGCTTTAGCTCTTTGCTGTTGGAAGATGTTGACAATTGAAACAACGTTGGATGCTGTTGTCAAACCGTATAATATCGGGTTTCGTGGTATGTCATTGGGATATACGGTTTCAAGTAAAGAAACGGTACATGAAGTCTTGCTTAAGGCCGAACGAGCCGGTGCTACAATTATCAAGACACCGCAGCAGGCTTTTTGGGGTGGTTATCACGGTTATTTTGCGGATATGGATGGCCATTTATGGGAAGTGAATTGGAGTCCGTTTGATGAAGTAACGGAAGATGGCAAGTTCATTATCACTTAATGATTTAGCCAAGAATCATGAAGCTGAAAATAGTGGTTCTTGATGGCAATGTCATGAAAAAGCGTTTTGCTTCTACCAATAGTGTGCGCGACAAAGTGGATGTCGCGCTATTTTAATAATAAAAGTGATTTTGTACTGACCTGAGGTTTGAGAAATTAAATTGGCAGTGGAGCACCATTACCTTTAATTTCGATAAGCGGTGCAGGAATGGCATTTGTCTTGATGGCAGCATTGCAGATATCAGCAATGATACAGGCGTCGCAATCGGGCTTGCGTGCTTTGCAAATATAGCGGCCATGTAGAATCAGCCAGTGATGGGCATGGTCCATATAGTCGGGCGGGATAATTTTTACGAGCTTGGCTTCGACTTCTTCAGGTGTTTTACCCGGCGCCAGTCCCAGCCGGTTGCCAATACGTAAAATATGGGTATCGACCGCCATGGTCGGTTGGTGGAAGGCAACATTCAAAATGACATTGGCTGTTTTACGGCCCACGCCGGGCAGTGCCATTAATGCCTCTCGTGTATTGGGCACTTCGCCATTATATTGCTCGGTCAGAATTTTTGACAAGGTATAGACATTCTTGGCTTTAGCACGCCATAGGCCGATAGTGCGGATATAATGGGCGATTTTCTGTTCTCCAAGGTCCACCATTTTTTGAGCTGTATCGGCAATTTCGAATAGTGGTCTTGTGGCTTTGTTGACCCCGGCATCTGTTGCTTGTGCTGATAGCACAACGGCAACCAGAAGAGTGAAAGGATTTTGATATTCAAGATCGCTTTGCGGATTGGGCCGTTGTACTTTTAAACGTCGGAAAATTTCAGCAATTTCGTCTTTTGTATAGAGTGTACCATTTATTTTGCGTTGTTTGGTCTGCCCCATCTTTCCTTGCTCCTTGTCTTGAAGTCGCCATTAAGGCTTGCCATATTATTACAGTCAAGAAAATGCCTTTTTGGGTTTTCTTGTAATTTTGGGTTGCTTTAAAGGACTATGGGGCATGACACGCATCGCACCTTTTTCAAATCCGCTGCTTTTGGGGTTTGATACGATGGAAAAGACAATTGAACGCCTGACCAAGGCAGGGGATGGTTATCCGCCTTATAATATCGAACGGCTTCATTTGGACGATGAAAATGATCGGCTTAGAATTACATTGGCTGTCGCTGGGTTTTCGTTAGATGAATTGGATGTGACTGTTGAAGCTAATCAACTTGTTATTCACGGACGCCAAATTGATGTGGATGAACGTGAATATCTCTATCGCGGTATTGCTTCCCGTCAATTCCAGCGTGTTTTTATGTTGGCCGATGGTATGAAGGTTGTTGGTGCCGATCTGAAAAACGGGTTGCTTTCTGTTGATCTTGAACGTCCTGAGCCAGAAAGAATTGTTCGTAAAATCAAGATTAGCGCTCTTGAAGAATAATCGTTCATGACTGATATGATGAGAAGGGAGAGATGCCATGAAAGCGCAAAATGATTTTCCAACGCAAAGTGAGCTGGCCCTGATGGGTAAAGGTGAGGTTTGTTATATCCGCAAAATCAGTTCGGATGATTTGTCGGAACGTTTTCCAGATTTACCGCTTATTGCATCTGGTATCGAATTATGGGCGCTGTTTGGCGCTGCGGGTGAACCTATTATTCTTTCTGATGTACGCTCGGCTGCTTTGGCATCGGCGCACGAGCATGAGTTGCAGACGTTGCCGCTGCATTGATGGGATGCGATGACCGCTGATAAGGCATGCGGCAATTTATATCAGTTCTTTATGACGCATTTGCTTGTAATGGCCGTGTGAATAAGTTAGAAATATCTATCTCCTAGTATATAAGGATCAACAGTTGACAGATATGGATCCTGACTTTCCCCATATTGTTGGGAAGAAAAAAGGTAATTGCGTTGAAGTTTTTTTGATTTTTGCGCTTTTAGGTGCCTTATATCTGTCGTGTTGTGAGCTTTATATATTTAAATTGCTTGCCGAGCGATTTAATAATCCGCGCTTTGTAACTATTAATATTGAACCTTATGTCAGTAATACAATAGCTTTTAGTAAGTACTATTTATATAATCTTGTTCTTGCAGGGATTGTTGCTTTGTTGCCTGCGGCTTACCAAAAAACGGTTGGTAATCTCTGTTTTGCTCCAATGCTTTCCTTTTCTATTGCCGCATTGATGATTGCAGCTCTTGTTATGTCAATTTATCTTAATTTGGCGCGTGTCAATCTACCGATACAGCACATTGTATTTTATATTATTGCACCACCGGTATTGTGTGTTTTTGTTCCATTGTGGCTGAGTTATATGTCGCTGCGGCTCTTATGGATATTACGCAAAGTATCTGTATAAACGCTTGGTAGCTGGAATGCACTTGTTTTATACACAAGACGATTTTGGTTTTTTCTTAAAATGATCTATGAAAACGCATATGCTTATTTTGAGATAAAATGACGATATGGCGATGATCAATGTCTGATGATAACAAAACAGCATTTCCTTATCCGATACGGGGTTTAGGAATTATTGCTATCTTTTTATGCGTTGGTCCACCGGTCCAGACAATTGTCCAACGTTTCATGGCGCATCAATGGATAGGTGGTAGTAATCTTCTTGTTGAGATAACAGACCTTTTTGTTGCGTCATGGTCTTCGGTTCTGGCAGGGTATTCCTATAATATGCCGGCACCATTTATTGCCGGTTGTTTTTGTGCGCTGGTCACGGCCAAGGGGCTTGGTATCGGTCTTCAAAATGCGATTTTACGTTCTATTGTTGCAAGTATATTTGCGGATTTGTTGATTAATGGATTTGTGATGTTTTTGGGCGGTATAATGACAAGCGATTTGTTGTTTTTACAGCTGACAGGTGCTGTGATACAGGCTATTTTCTTTGGTTGGATCAGCTGGATTATCGCAACAGGCTTCCGGCTTGATAAGCCGGTTGAGGAAATGAAGCGATGATCTGGGTCGAGCTAACTCCAAATTTCTGCTTTATGCTGGTTTAATGCATATAAATTTTTAGAAGGGCAATATGTACCGTAAGCATAAGATACAAACCGGTATGAATACAGCTGTGAAGGATTCAGGCCGCCGACCGTTTGGGCGCATTATTTTCATCTTTATATCATTTAGTATTTTTGTTGCTTCGATTTGTTCTTTATTCGTGTTTGCTTATGGTGTTTTTATTGATACTGAAATTGATTTGGTCACCAATTTTCTGTCGGCATGGCTAGGACATTTTATTTTAGGTGCTTTTGTTGGCATTTTTATTGCAGTGCGTTGTTTGCGTAAGCCGCCGTCTTTATTTTATACGATTGTTCAGGCGGTGTGGGTATGGTGCTTTTTTGCTTTTTGTATTGTCTATGCCATGACCTATCAGATGACGACCATGTTTGGTCAAATACTGCCAGATTTCAAGAATATTTATAATATGTCGAAGATTTTGGTTATGAATGAATTTGGTATATTTATGCTGGCTGCATGGCTTGTTTCGGCTGTCATGACATGGGTAATTTTAAGATTTGCTCGGATAATATGAGGTTTTATGGCCAAGACAGGTAATATCGTAAAACGGACATTCCTAGTCGCGCTGGTTAGTTTTGTAATCAGTGCGCCTTTTTATGTTTTGGCCACCTATCTGGTATCGGCATTTAATCAGATTGGTCAGATAAGTTGGGAAACGCTGCCGTTGGTTTTTAGATATTTCATTGCTAGATTTTCTCTGGAAGCCTGTTTGACAGCCCATAATGTTTATTTTTTGCAGGCCTTTGTTATTGCACTGTTTCTTGCATTTTTAGCGCTGAGAAATAGAGCCTTGCGGGTCTTGCCAACAATGCTTCTGGTTTTTATAATTCTGGCTGCCTGTTTTATTTTTAAAAGTTTGATGGTGTCAAAAATACCATCATTGGCCGTTTTTCTTTATTATGCACCGATCTGGCTGGTCTGTGCTCTTTTGATATGGTTCGGGCTGGCTATTTTCAGATTAAACAGGTCTTGATCATTTCATGGATGTTGGGATTGGCGGGCAGTATAATAGGAGTCGTTTCTGGTTAGCGCGTCTGGCTCAGGCCGTTTTGATTCTGCTCATTATAGTACAATTATTATCACCTTTTTTTTCATTGGTTTATCTTACTATATCCGGCTGGGGAAAAACGCTGGGTCTTGGCTATAGCGCTATTTTTTTGGCTGGATTGCAGTTTTATCCGCGATCTTTTTTTATCGGTCTTTTGATTGCGTTGATCTGGGCCCTACGTAGTGCCAGTTGGGGAAGCTTGTCTTGGCGGTTTTGCCTGATAAGCGCGTTGGTTGCAGCCTTTATGGCCGAGACATTTTTGCGTATGTTAACAGCGGCTAGATTTTTTATAGATTTTCAGTTTTTTTCAGTCGATTATAGTTTGTCTATCGTCGCCTATATTGTGACAGCTTTTATCTTGCGCGCTATTATCGGCTGGACAGGACTTCATCGTCGTTATCGCGTTGGAGAGCGTCGACGTCTTTATGATGCGCTTTTTGCTGCAATATTCTTGGGGCTTGTAGGCCCGTTTTTGTGTGTGTTGTGGATTCAATATTGGTATTGGAATGAAGAGACCGTTATAGCCTATGCACGTGGTGAAATCGTTTCAGTCCGATCAGACATTTTTATTGTTTTTTTTACCTGCATAAGCCTCGCTGTTATTCGGCGATTGCGTCATGATGGCAAGATGTCTCTTTCCTTTTTGCTTGTCATCATGTTGCTGGTTTTCAATTTTTATTATTGTTTTGTATGGCTTGTGGGGACAAGTGGATTTTCGTTTGGTTATGTCGGCATTTATAATGCTTTTATATTTGTTTTTACATTGATTGCCGGCGGATTTTTATATCTTGGTGGCATACCTTATATAAAGACTCATTATCAAAGTATCTTGGTGCCTAAAATCACATTTCACAATGCCAGCCGGTTTTGGTTTGCTGGTTTCATTTTGGTGGTAAGCGTGATTATAACCACGCCGCTATGTCTATGGGGCGAAGTTTATTTTCAAACTATTTTTTTCGGATTGCCGGGGCAATCGGTGGTTTTGTATCTTTTGCCACAAGTACTGTGGCAAGCATTGTTTTTTGCCGTTTTCTGCGCGCTTTATGCCATGTTGCATGGTGCCCTTGATTATCGCGGCATGTGTTATATGGCACTGTTGTCGACATTATTTGGGTGTATATTTTTGCCATGGCCGCTTTTTGAGGGACTGGGGAATTTACATGAAATCATAATACGCCCATTTGTGACTTATCTTATCGCGGCGGCGATTGATTGGTATATATTGTCGCTTTGTCGTCAGGTCGATAAACAGAATATTCCTGATTATGCTTCAGATGCGGTTTGTGATCATAATCATTGCGGCTATCGTGAATGATGATTGATTGATTGCACCTGCAAACGCACAATGCTAGGTTTGCGGTACTTCTATTGGCATGTAAACGGATATAGATAAATGCGCTTTGATGTTTCTACTTTTTTGTCCATGTTATGTCTGTTTAATATGGGTTTATTGCCACTCTATGCGCAGACACCGCCACCAGCAGTCACGGCTGTAGAAACCCAGATGGACGTGCCATCTAGCGCGGTTGCGACAACAGAAGCCGAGCATGCATCAGCGGCATTGGATGAGAATAGTACAGAGCCACCACAAAACCAGCCAATGCAGTTTTCACTCGTTAATAATGGCGGCAATTGTCTAACCTGTGAATGGATTGAAGCTAGTGGTGATATTATGTCGGATACGCCAGCGGCTTTTCTTGCTTTTTTACAGACAGAACATTTGGATGATGGGGCTTCGGCTATGACGATTGCCTTCCATTCTGCTGGCGGTGACTTGTTGGCGGCGATAGCCTTGGGGCGTGAAATACGAAGTCGTGGTTTTTCAACATCGGTGGCACAGACCGTTGCTAATGGTGATCTTCCAGAAAGTGAATATAAAGATATGCGTCCGGGCAAATGTGTGGATGCTTGTATTTTTGCATTTTTGGGTGGGCGGGCCCGTTATGTCGGGGATAGTGAACTTGTTCTTCGTACGTATAGACCGCCGCTGGATGAAGCTGGCACAACATCTGGACTTGAAGTTGCTGTGCGTCGTCAGCAACTGGTTGATATTGCTTATCTTGATGCTTATGCAGACGAGATGAATTTTGATTCTGCACTAATGTTTGTTGATTGGCAAAATGCTGATTCTCATATTTTCACACAGGATGAAATTGCTAAGCTACGGCTGGATTTCGATCCGGATCTATTCGGCCCGTGGCAGATAGAGCCTTATAAGAATGGTGTTGTGGCAACGACTCGCAGTCATGACGGGAAGAATACAGCCATGCTTTATTGTGACAAGCGCCAACAATTCTATTTTCGGTTAAAAGGCCCGGCAAGAGCCGACAAAGAGATGTATCAAACATTTCTTAATAGGAAGGGCAAAATTGTTTTTCTTGGTGATGAAATCAATATGACGGCTGCTAATCTTGATATTGAAAAGGGGCAGCTGGATTTCAGGTTGAAGTTGAAAAAACATCCATTGCCTAAAAAGATAAATGATCGTCCGGCAATTTATGTCAAGAATAGTGACAGCATAATGCAGGCTATTTTTAATCTTCGTTTTTCAGATATTGAAACAATGCAGACGGCAGCCAAGACCGCTTTCCGTAATTGTCTGCATTAAAGCACGATGGGGATTTGATATAGATCAGCTATGCTGTTTGTACACGATGATCAAAAAGCGGATACAAGCAAAAAATATATAGGACATGCTTTTAGGCGGTCTCCATGTGTTCAATCTTGCGCTTTTCGATTGGGATAATGGGATGTTGCATGGAGGTAATGTGGGGCGTTTTTTATTGCAAATTGGGATGATCGCCATCCTTATAACTTTTGCAACATCTGTCTTTGCACGGAATACACCCTGTAGTGGCAAAAAAGGGGGAATTTCCCATTGTCAGGGTGATGTTTTTGTCTGCAATGATGGATCGGTCAGCCAAAGTAAACGCTCATGTCAGGCCTATTTTGGGGCTGAAATATCTCGAATGCCAAGTCGTGCGGTTGGTTCTGATTGTGCGTGTCGTGACGGGCGTTATTGTATTGGTCCGCGTGGCGGCCATTATTGCTATACAGATTCCGGTCGTAAAAGTTATTTGCCGCGTTGAATAAAAAAGATCCGGCTGACGCCGGATCAAAGACTGGAGGAAAAACGCCGGATTATTCCGGTTTAGGTGGTTTAACGCCATCCGCTTCAGGATGGGGCCCCTTATGGTGTGAGAAGGCGGTCATGCGTTCAATTTGTTTGGCATCAAGGATCTTGCGCAATTTTGCAGCGGCCTCTTTGAATGTTTTGGCTTTTTCAGCTCTGGCAATTGCATGATCTGCCATGGGTTCTCCATAAAGCAGGGTTTTGTTTTTTGCATCTGTTTCAGCCGGTGGTGGTGGTGCCATCATATCCATAAGGCTTGATGTATATTTGCGCCAGCTATCAAGCTGGTCACTGCGGATGCCGATTGCAGTTTCCATAGCTGCCAGTTTTTGTGCCATGTGCATATGGGGCTCACCTTTATGCATCATTGGGCCGCCATGTGGACCTTTGGGACCGGGATGGGCAGGCGCGCCTTTATGTGGTGGGTGATCAATTGGCGGCTTTGCATAGGACATAACGGGAAAAACCATAGAACTAGCAATAAGGCTTGAGAGAAGAACTTTTTTCATGATGCATACTCCACATCGTTGTTGATGGGCTGATAGTCTGGTTTAATCGCGGCAGGAATGGGGAGAAAATTCGTTTGAATTGCGATTTTTAATTAAATTTTGGTCATGTTAGACATTAGATAGCGCTGGTTTCAACGACGGATTTTGGACACATCACTTTTAGGGATATGGGCCTCAACCACTTTTTTACGATGGAAGATGAATAAACCGGCCCCTACAATGATGAAACCACCGATGAGAACCATATGATCCGGATAATGTTTGAAAACAAGAATATCGAAAATGATACCCCATAGCAGCAATGTATATTGTAAGGGGGCAAGAACAGAGGCCGGTGCCATTTTCAAGGCGCGCGAAATCAGCAAATGAGCGATACAGGATACAATTCCCAAAAGCAGAAGATAAAGCCATTGTAGTGGTGTTGGCATGGCCCAGTGGCCGATAATCATATAAGCACCAATGAGTAGAGCAATAACTGTTTGCCAGGTGACAAGAACGGTATCACTTGTAGAACGTAGTGTACGTCCCAAAATCCAGACCATTGTAAAGCTTAAACTGCCACCAAGCGCAAAGAGCGAGTGAATTGAAAATACACCCGATGACGGACGCATGGCAATAATAACGCCCATAAAGCCGATCAAGATAGCCAACCAGCGCCGCCAGCCGATTCGTTCACCAAGAAAAAAATGTGAAAAGGCGGTGATATAGATTGGAATTGCCATATAGAAAGTAATTACATCGGTTAGCAATAGATATTGAACAGCCGCATAAAATAGTCCCGTATCACCGGCCGCAAAAAGCCCGCGTAAAAGGATAAGCCATGGGTTTTGTGGTTTAACAATGTCACTTGGCTTAACTTGGGTCAACATAGGACCTAGTACGATAAAAGCACCGATTGAACGGATGAGCAGAAGATGGGCCACGGTAAAACTGGTCATAAGCCATTTGCCCATGGCATCATTGGCAGAAAACATGAATTGGGCACACAGCATAATGATAATGCCGGTGATAATACTGTTTTGAGAAAAAGATAAAGGCCGTTTGAATGCCATTTTACAACGTCCTTGCCGACAGTTATGTTTAGCATCCTTGTCAGTTCAGTTCGTTATCGTCAATGATAATTTTTGCTAATAAATCAGTGGCTCTTTTTATATGTTCGATTTATATATTCGGAGGCTGATATGGGCGCGTTACGATTAATTGAAGGTTGGATATGGTAGACAAAAAGCTGGAAGAAACTCATTTTATCGATGCGGTAAAATTGCCCAAGGATCGCAAATCGCTTGAAGCGCTGGTCAGTGCGGCTAACGAGAATATCACAATATGGGAAGGCGGTTTTTTTATCCCGGCAGCTTTTGTTGCATTGGGTCTTTCGCTCTTGGGATTAGCCTATCAGAATCTGCTTATCGGACGAATGTTGACAGTCGCCATCTTGGGCGGGCTGGCACTTTTTCTATTTTTCATTTTCCTACGCACCATGCTGCGTCGGCAGGTGCCATTTTTTGTCATCACACCGGACGGCCTTGAGACAAGTGTTTTTAAAACACCGGTACCATGGCGTGGCATTGAAGACTTCCAGATCAATTCCTCAAAGACCAATGCGATGAATATTGCAGTGGGTATGGAGTTTGTCATTACGCCCCGTTTTTTGCCGGAAGAAAATGAAACAAGCCGAGGCGGTTCCTATTATGACAAGGAAAAGAGAAAGCTGATGATATCAGGCTTCAATTTTCGTCTTGATACCAATCGTGACCGGTTGATCGACCAGATTGAGACCTATCGCACGGCGGCTCTTGCACGGCATAAATTGCAGATGAAAGACTTCAAATAAGCGGGATGTTTACCATGCATCCGTTTTGGTCAAGCGGATGCGATTAAATTAACGCCGTCCGCAAGCACGTAATTGCTGATCATATCGACGGGCCATCTGGTCGGTGCGTTTTGCGCCTTGAAGTGCGATGCTGCTGGCATTGCCGCCATTGTGTGCATAGGCACCATGTCCCATATAATAATTGAGATAGAGTGCATAGGCATTATTAGGATTGACGCCATTGCGCCGTACACTTTCACGATGGTACCAGCCGATAAAGTCTGCGGCATCGCTGAAGCTGCCGCGTCGTGCGCTATTATTGCCGGTTGCTTTTTTATAATGTTCCCATGTGCCGTTCAGCGCTTGTGAATAGCCATAGGCCGTTGATTGACGCTTCCACGGAATGAAGCCGAACAATTTTTTGCGCGGTGGTTTGGCATTATGACGGAAGCCAGATTCGGTATACATGGTTGCTAGAATAATCGGCATGGGAATACCGTATTTGTATTCGGCTTTTTTAGCCGATTTTTCCCAATTATTGAAAAACCCATCCTTCTGGTCAAGGACAGCACAAGCATTATTGATGCGGCTTGGCGCTTTACCTGCGCAACCGCTCAATAGTACCGCCAGCGCGACGAGAAACAAAATGCGCTTCATAACAGATACCTCTGGTTTTGAACTTTCAGGATAGAGCGCTCGGGTTAATGAAAACTTAATTGGCCTATTAACCATATGACGCGAAATATGCTGAAAAGTGCAAAAAACTGTTTGGTCGGAATCAATTGGCAACACTTTGTTTAACCTTTCGCGACAAGCATGGAGGCAAGGTTAAAAAACCAGATAAAATTTGAAACAAGTTAGGTGCCATGTGATGAAACGGGGTTTTTCGCTTAAAGCAAAAAAGTTGCAATGGTTGGGTGCGGTGTCCTTCATTGTTGTCGGCGGACTGTTGGTCTCTATACCGACGCCGTCTTATGCGCAGTTATTATATCTGGGCGGTGGCAATGGTGGTAATGGCGTGGCATCGGGCGCAGGTGTGAATGGCAGTGGTGGCTTGATTGACCATATAATTCCACCAACACCAAATACGGGTCAAAATGAAGTAAAGCCCGTAACACCGCATGAAGGACTTGAATATAACGTTGTACGCGGCACCGATGCCGAAGATACAAATGGTGGCCGTGGCGGTGATGTTACTGTCAAGACCAGCAAAAGCTTGACGATTGAGAAACTTATCCTGGAAGCGGGTGATGGCGGTGCTGCCGATAATGGCGCAACACCAACGGCAGGTAAAGGCGGATATGGCGGTGCGGTTACATTTGATTCCGCAACATATGATATCACTATCAAGGACGAGCTTTCTATTAAAAGCGGCTTAAAAGGCAATAATGGTCAGGGTGGGCAAGGCGGTGTTGCAACGTTCAAGGCAAAAAATCTGATTGTTGATCGCGATGCCAATGTAAACTTGGTTATTGATAAACGCGACGGTGAATTGGGTTTCAATACAAAACGGATTGATGCCAGTCAGGGAAATTTGACCATTAATATCAATAATACAACCCAATGGGATAGTACGAATAGTACAGGGGTTGCCTTGGGTGATGTTGTGTTAGGGATGGGACATGAACTGCAAATCAATGGCAATGGTGCCTATAGTTTGAGTGGATTGACAATTGGCGGGATAGGTCAGAATTCCTTGACACCTGCCAAGTTTCGTTCCGATGGTAATGTCAATTTTTCCGGTAAACAGCTGAGTTTTTACCTGCCGGAAGATAGCATAAACGGTACAACTCTGTTGGATAATACAATTTCGGGTAATACGATTACAATTGATAATGTCAATGTTTCGTTGGGACTTGCCGGTCAGGATCTGAAAGCATTGAAAGTCGGTGATACGGTCCACCTTATCGAAGGCAATGTCAGCGGGTCGGCAGCTCAGTCATCGACAAGTGTCAATTATGGTGCCAAACATTGGAATTTCGGTATCAAGACAGAAAATGGCGATCTCAATGCGACATTGGGAGATACTTATTTTGATACGAACAACTCCGGTGCGATTGCAACAGATAGATATGGTGCTGTTACGATTGATCGAGCTATGGGCAAGGCCTATTTCCAGAGCAATGCGGCAGCATTGAACAGTTTGAATTTCGGTGCCGATCAGGTCGCGATGATTTCTGATTATGTTTTGCCGATGAATGTCAAGAAAATCGCCGATCCGGTTGAAGGTGTTGCCTTTATACAGGGCAGCGGTTTCAAACAGAGGATTGATACCGGCAGTCATATTGATAATGATGGTTATCATCTTATGGGTGGCGCAGGTATCCGTTATCATCAAGATGCCGGTAATCTACTTGCCACGGTTTTTATCGAACATGGTGACGGAGATTATGATTCCTATAATGGCGGCATCCATGGCAAGGGTGATGTCAGCTATACAGGCGCTGGTATTTATCTCAAACAGAGTTGGGACAATGGCTGGTTTGTAGACGGTACATTGCGTATGGGCAAGGTTGAACGCGATTTTTCCAGTCATGATATGGTTGATGGCTCGTTTGGTGACAAGAAATCCGATTATTATGGTTTCCATCTTGGCGGTGGTAAAGCGGTTTCATTATCCGATCAGGACCAGCTTATCCTGAATGGCCGTTTGATGATGACTCGGATCGAGGATGAAACTATTCATACCCGCGCCGGTGAAAAGCTTGCATTTGATGAGGCAACATCATTACGTACGCATGTAGGTGCGCGTTATGAACGTTTGATGACATCGCAGGCAAAGCTCTATGCCGGTGTGGCATGGGAGCAAGAATATGATGGTGAAACTGGCGGCAAGCTTGATGGCTATAAGATAGACGCCCCTGATTTTTCAGGCGCCAGTGCAGTATTCGAAGTCGGTGCAAAATTTGAACAGAAACCAGGTGAAGCAGGTTGGGTCGCCAATGTCGGATTGAATGGTGTGGCTGGTACGCGTGATGCGGTTTCTGGTAAAGCCGGCCTTGGCTATCGTTGGTAGAGTATGATCTTAATTCCTATCAACGAGGCATAACCTATAGCAGATTACTGAAAAGTGAGAACTAGGTGCAGACAAGGCGGATGATAAGATAAATACTCAATGCATGTCGTTTGAATCCGACAAAACACGGTATGTATGAGGGGGGTTATCTTGTTGTTCGCCATTATCGGCTGATTGGAGTTCAAGACTTTCAATGCGCGCACTGCGTCTTGTGATCTTGGATGATGAGATCAATATATCGTCGATATCCTTGTCGGCCTGTTTGAAATGGGTTTGCAGTTTACGTACCCGTTCATCGAGTCGGCCAATATCTTCCATCAATTTGGTAACTTCCGATTGGATAAGATGTGCCTGTTCACGCATCCGCGCATCTTTCATAATGGCCTGGACAACCTGTATCGATAACATCAGCAGGGATGGAGAGACAATGATGACGCGCGCGCGCAATGCTTTTTGTACAAGAGCTTCAAAATCTTCATGAATTGTAGCAAAAATCGATTCAGATGGCACAAAAAGAAAGGCATTGTCCTGTGTTTCTCCGGCAATCAGATATTTTTCTGAAATGGCCTTGATATGGATGTCCATATCGTTGCGGAACTGTTTTTCAGCGACCAGTTTGATTTCTGGGCTGGTTGCCTCGCGCATGGCATTCCATGCTTCGAGTGGAAATTTGGCGTCAATCACCAGTGAGGGTGCTTTATTGGGCATAAAGACAAGGCAATCCGGTCTTGTGCCGTTGGAAAGCGTTGCCTGAAAGGAATAGGCATTATGCGGCAGGGCGTCGGCAATAATTGCTTCCATACGGCCTTGCCCGAAAGCGCCGCGGGTTTGTTTATTGGCCAGAACATTTTGCAATTGCACGACCTGTCCGGCCAATGATTGGATATTGTTTTGCGCTGTATCGATAACGGCAAGACGTTCTTGCAGCCGGGCCAGATTTTCATGGGTCGATTTGGTCTGCTGGTTGATGGTTTGACCAAGATTGCCGGTCATGGTCGTCAATTGCTCTCGGATGGACTGGTTGAGTTCGGCCTGTCGTTTGCCGAATATTTCCGCCATGGTCTGCATACGGCCTTGCATTTCAGCCTGTGTTTGCAACAGTGCATTCATATGCAGTTCGCTGTCGCGTGCCCGCTCAGCAGCACGTGCTTCCAACAGTAAGCGGCGTTGGTTGGTCCGGCTGATAGAGATGAGCAGAACAATGACGGCTATGGTCAAAAGGCCGAGCAAAAACAAGGTCAGGCTAATTGGCACACCAAAAAGAGTAAAAAGAGCTGTATCGGATAAAGACGAATCGTTCATGGTGATAATTTATCCGTTTTTTGTTTTGAAAGCGATCTATTTGCATTCCATGCGGGTAATTGACCTCATGCGAGGGATTGATTAGAGCTTGCATAGAAAGTTTCAGGAGCTCAAAATGTCGATCAAGCCTATTGTTATTTTGCCCGATACTGTTTTGCGTGAGGTATCAAAGCCTGTTGACGATGTGAATGATGCCATTCTCAAATTGGCCGATGATATGCTGGAAACCATGTATGATGCACCGGGTATAGGCCTTGCAGCCATCCAGATTGCTGTGCCGCTGCGGCTTCTGGTGATTGATGTTGCCGGTAAGGATGAAGAACCCGCACCCCATGTTTTTATCAATCCCGAAATTTTATGGACATCGGACGAGCGGAATGTCTATGAGGAAGGATGCTTGTCTATTCCTGAATATTATGCCGAGGTAGAACGGCCAAAACGGTTGCGGGTCGGCTATATCGACCGGAATGGTAAGCAGGCTGAAATCGAAGCCGATAATTTGATGGCAACCTGCTTGCAGCATGAAATCGATCACCTCAACGGTGTTTTGTTTATTGATCATATTTCCAAGCTGAAACGTGATATGGTTATTCGTAAATTTAAGAAACTATCCAAGGAAAAAGCCAACCAGGGGATTTTATAATGGCATTGCGGCTGGCTTTTATGGGGACTCCCGATTTTTCGGTGCCGGTATTGCAGGCGCTCCATGATGCCGGTCATGAAATTGTTGCTGTCTACAGTCAGCCGCCCCGTCCCGCCGGTCGTCGTGGCTTGGAATTGACCCCCTCACCGGTTCATCAATGTGCGCAGGCTCTTGGTATCGAGGTACGTACCCCGAAAAGCCTGAAAGGGGAGGACGAGCAGGTGCAATTCAATGCACTCGGCTTGGATGCGGCTGTTGTTGTCGCTTATGGATTGTTGCTGCCTAAAGCCATTCTCGAGGCACCTAGATATGGTTGTTATAATGGCCATGCCTCTTTGTTGCCGCGCTGGCGTGGAGCGGCACCGATACAGCGGGCAATTATGGCTGGTGATAATGAAACCGGCATGATGATCATGAAAATGGATGAGGGACTTGATACCGGTCCGGTCGCAATGACACGAAAAGTTGCTATTGCCGCGGATATGACGGCAGGCCAATTGCATGATGAATTGTCACAAGTTGGCGCTAGTTTGATGGTCGAAGCGATGGCGGCCTTGGAAAAGGGCACGCTTGTTCTGACACCGCAGGCAACAGAAGGTTTAACCTATGCGGCTAAGATTTCCAAAGACGAGACGCGGATTGACTGGTATGAGTCAGCCGCTATTGTACAAAAGAAAATATGTGGTCTTGCACCTTTTCCCGGTTCTTGGTGTGAAATGGAAATTGGCGGCAAGCGTGAACGTGTAAAATTGTTAGGCGCTTGTTTGGCGACAGGTGAAAGTCTTGGGGTTGGGTATATTGAGGCCGACCAGCTTGAGATTTCTTGTGGTGAAGGGCGTATACGCATTACAAAGGCACAGCGTGCCGGCGGCAAGCCGCTTGCAGTGCAGGATTTTATCCGTGGTGCAGCAGTCAGTGCGGTTTATTGAGATGGCACGTTATAAGCTGACAATTGAATATGATGGCACGCCTTATGCCGGATGGCAGCGTCAGGACGGTCATCATAGTGTGCAGGCGGCTATCGAACAGGCTGTTTTTAAGTTTACGGCCGAAACCATCAGTATGACAACGGCAGGGCGTACCGATGCCGGTGTACATGCCCTTGGACAGGTTGCCCATATTGATCTTGCAAAGGTTTGGCGTACCGATACGGTGCGTGATGCCATCAATGCACATCTTATGGCTGCGGGTGAAACTGTGACTATTCTATCGGCCGAGGCTGTTGATAATCATTTTAATGCACGGTTTTCAGCTATCAAGCGTCATTATCTCTATCGTATTCTCAATCGCCGTACACCTTCGGCACTGGATGCTTTGCGTGTATGGTGGGTTCCTAAGACGCTTGATGAGGCGGCTATGCATGAGGCGGCTCAAAGGCTTTTGGGGCAGCATGATTTTACCACTTTTCGTGCTACACAATGTCAGGCTAAAAGTCCGGTACGTTCACTTGATCGGCTGGATGTGACGCGCAAGGGTGATCATATAGAAATACGTGCAAGCGCTCCATCCTTTTTGCATAATCAGATACGCTCCTTTGCTGGCAGTTTGATGGAAGTCGGAACAGGACGCTGGAGTGCGGATGATCTGGAAGATGCCTTAAAGGCGAAAGATCGTTCCCGTTGCGGACAGGTTGCCCCGCCGCACGGGCTTTATCTGCTCAAGGTTGACTATTGATTTCTAGAAAACATTGTCACTATCCTTGATGATTGTCATACGGGGAATTCTGGCTGAACAATTACCATAGGCTTGTTCGACATGGACATAAATAAAGGCTTGGGCCCGTTCCCAAACCGATTGCAGTTTGGGTGCAGTTGTGATGACTTCTGCTATTCCATTGACGCGCGCCCGACGCTGTTTTTGAAAATCGATAAATAACATACCGATATGCGGATTGGTCAATATATTTCCAAGACTATTATATAAGCCGTTTCCCTTAAAATCTGGAAAGACAATTGTTTTTTCATCCAGCACCATACAGGCCGGTAAAGGTGTGCCATCTGATGAATAGTCACGGCCACGGAAGTTGGCATCGCAATGACCGTCTTTGCTTGCCGTAGCAATAAAAAAGAATGGCTGCATGTGGATGAAATGTGCAAGACCGCGTGGTATTGTCGGCCGCAGCATATTGGATAATGTAGCTTCATTCCATTGATAAGAAGATGGCAATCGTCTACGCATTTCCAATTCGCCATTGTTGCCTGTTACGGGATCAGGGACAGTAATCAGGGTTTGGAAAAAATCTTTTTTATCGTTGCTTATCTTCATGGTTCTTGACCTATTTGATTTGATTCTATAAAAAATAACGAACGTTCGTTAATTAGTCAAACCTTTATGGAAGAGATACCTTTATGACCAAGATTACGAAAGAGGGGATTATAGGAATAGCAGCTGAATTATTTGCGGCACGTGGATTTCATGGCACGTCGATTCAAGATATTGCACAGTCGGTGGGCCTTCAAAAAGGGTCGATATATAGTCATTTTGCTGGCAAGGAAGATATAGCTGTAGCCGCTTTAAAGCAGACATTGGATCATTGGATGGAGGCCTGTCAGATAAGTGGAGACTGGAAAACAGATTTTGAACAGGCCATTCGTTCTTTTGCTGACCTTTTAAAACAGCGCGGACGCTGTATAGGTTTGCAATTTCTTTATGATCTGGACGCTGAAACAGATGGTATCCATGTAGCTTCCTTTTTTAAGACAATCAAGAATACGCTTAAGCAATTGCTTCATGACGGATTGCCGGATGCGGATATTGAGCCGTTTGTCGAAGATATTTTGGCGCTTATTGAAGGGGCGACATTATGGACAATTATCAATAAGGAAACTATTGCTCTTGATCGTGCTGTCGAAGCTATTGTGAACAAGCTTGACAGGATGATATGCGAGACGGTGTTGTCTGATTACAATGGGCAAACTGAAATAATAAAATTATACAAGCGTGTTACTGGCCATAATGCGCCTGAAAGCATAGCAGAGTTTAAACTGGCACAACAACTGGCAAAAGCAGAGGCCGATATTATTGCTCTACGCGGTGCGTTGGCGGGCCAGATAGAAGCGGAAAGCTGTTTCCGCTGATCACTGATCGAAATGATATGTCTCGTAAGCCTGATAATCGGCAACCGCTTGTTTGAAAGCGGCATTGTCGATGATTTTGTCGACTTCTTCCGCTCTGAAGCCGCGATGGATCAGATTGCGGTAGACTGTTTCGGCATAACGCCCTTGGCTTGAGACGGCTGCCGGTATAGTGGCATTGGAAGCCCTGCGGCTATTGGCGCTCTCATCCAGAGTTTCCTGCAATTCTTTGAATTCATGAAATGGAATCGGCATGCCATTAATCCGGAGTGAAGGAATCTTCTGTGACATCGGGCGATATCCTTCAAGTCTGCCTTTGGAACGGAAATAGCTACAATCATCCAGAACGCGGATGGATTCCAGTGGTTTGCGGGCGCGCCGGTTGGCATTGAGTGCATCGGCAGCAGAGCATTCCGATAAGGCATAACTATATAGAAGTTTGGTTTCCTGTGCCTTTTTTATCTGCATTTCTGGTGAAAGTGGTTTGGAAGCGCAAGCTGTGAGTATTATCAATGTACATAAAATGATAAAATTCTTTTGGGTATTGAAGAACATAATGCCATGCGCCTTTCAAGAAATATGCCGACAGATATGCGTCTCTAGCATTTTTTAAAAAAATGGATAGTGCTTTTGAAGTAAAAACAGACTTTAAATAAATAATAAAATTTATTGTGTGAATTATATTACATTTATAGATATTTTATTTAGATGATAATCGCAAAATAGGATCTATCTCGCCAAAGGAAATCTAATAATAAATTTGGATCCCTTGCCTATTGTTGATTGGATATCCAAACGCCCTTTGTGATGGGTAAGTATATGTTTGACAATGGCAAGTCCTAGTCCTGTGCCTTTGTGTTTTTTGCTCATATCGGTATTGACGCGATAAAAGCGTTCGGTCAGACGCGGAATATGTTCCGCCTCAATTCCCGGCCCGTAATCACAGACGCTGACTTCAATCTGTTGGTCGATCATGCGGGTAGAAATATCGACTTTGCCACCATTCTGGCCATATTTACAGGCATTTTCGACCAGGTTTTGGAACAGTTGGAATAATTCGTCATTATTGCCCTCGAAGGTTGGCAGGTTATCGGCCGCCTCAAAGATGATTTTTACATCAAGCTTGCGTGCCAATGGCTCTAGCCCGCCAATGACTTGCCTGATCATGTGGTTGATATCGAGGGTCTGGATTTCTGTGAGACCGCTTCGTGATTCAAGCCGCGATAGTGAAAGTAGATCGTCAATCAGACGTGACATACGTTCAGCTTGTTCCTGCATAATGGGCAAAAAAGCATCATGGGACTTGGGGTCATGGCGAGCGGGTCCCAATAAGGTTTCGATAAAACCGCGTAATGATGTGAGGGGAGTACGCAATTCATGGGATGCATTGGCGATAAAATCGGAACGCATTTTTTCCAGACGGCGGATTTCAGTACGTTCACTGAAAATGACCATAAGATGGTTGTCACCAAGAGGAATCATGGCAACGTTGAAAGCGCGTTCAAGGTTACCTTTCTCTATATAGTCTACGGTCAGTGTCTGCATAGTTTGACGTAGCATTTTGATTGCTTCTTTTAATTCAGGTGCACGCCATCGCAGGCCGAAAGGCAGACCGGCCTCAAGGCCGGAAAAGGTTTTGTGTGCTGTTTTATTGGCAAACTGGATATTGTTTGTACTATCAAGAACCAGGAGCGCATCGGGAAGCAGATCCGCTATCGTCCAATCAAGGCCGGCCGGTGCAATGGCCGCGATCTGGTTGTTGTCGGTTGTTGATGTGGCCGTGGAGATGGCTTGCTGCCTGCTGGTGTGACGCAATTTTCGATGAGCAAAAAATATAATAGTGAAACATAGGGTCACCCATAGGCAGGCGACCATTCGATCAGCCCAGAAAATTATAAAAATACTCGAAAGCACGCTTGCCCCATATAGATAGAAAAACGCAAGACGGTTTGGGTTTTCTTGGTCTAACATCAATCTTTCTTAATTTATTGGGGCTGCGGCATAAAATCCAATTTTCATTGTGTCTATTATATTTTAGCATGGTTGAATCGAAATGAGGAGACCTACTTTGGCCCAGAAAACTAAAAAAAGTGAACCTAAAAAGACTGACAAAAAGAGCGAAGCTGGTATTCCTCTTGTTTTGAGTGGTAAAAAGCGCTTGTATAATATTGATGATCCGGTCTTGCCGGATTGGATAGAAAAAAACGCCATTAGTTCAGGCGGCTATCCTTATCCCAAGCGGATGCCGCGCAAAGAATATGAAGCGACATTGATCCGGTTGCAGATCGAACTTGTTAAATTGCAGACATGGATGCAGGAGACCGGGGAACGGGTCATTGCCTTGTTTGAAGGGCGAGATGCTGCTGGTAAGGGCGGTACTATTTTTACGCTGCGCCAATATATGAATCCTCGTACGGCCCGCAATGTAGCTCTGCCCAAGCCCGATGAAACTGAAAGTGGACAATGGTATTTCCAGCGATATGTGCGTCATTTCCCGACTTGCGGTGAATTTGTTACCTTTGACCGTTCATGGTATAATCGCTCCGGTGTCGAAACGGTAATGCAGTTTGCTTCACCAGCCGATGTTGAGACTTTTTTATCGGAAGCGCCGACTTTTGAACGGTTGATTGTCTCGGATGGTATCCGTTTTTTTAAATTCTGGCTCGATATTGGTCAGGAAATGCAGCTCAAACGGTTTCATGATCGCCGTCATAGTCCGCTCAAACATTGGAAATTTTCGAAAATGGATGAAGCCGGTGTGACAATGTGGGACTCTTATAGTAATGCTGCGCGTCGTATGATTGAACGTACGCATGCTGCTATGGCACCGTGGACGGTTGTCCGCTCCAATGATAAAAGACGTGCCCGTTTGGCGGTTATCCGTCGTGTTCTGCTGTCTATTCCCTATGCTGATCGTGATATTGAGGCAATTGGACCGGAAGATGAAAATGTCATTGGCACGGGGCCTGATTTTCTTTAAAACTAGTGGCATTGATGTGTTAAAGTCGGCTGGTTATTGATGAAATATAATGGGATGATAGCTTTGAAAGGCTTGGTTACAGGCGTTTTTATGGCTGTATCTCTGGGCGGGGCTTCGGCCCAGTCCAGCGGGGCCGATTCCATCAACATACCGAAATTTTTTGATGCCGGCGAGCGGCTTGAAAAGCCGGCATTGGACGGAATAACCCGATTGCGTTTTGTAACAACGGTCGATTTTCCGCCATTCAACTTTATTGATCAGACGGGACATTTAAACGGTTATAATATTGATCTGATCCGGGCAATTTGTGATGTGCTTGACCTTCAGCAGGTCTGCCAGATCGAGGCGGTACCTTGGGATGAATTGGACGCGCGCCTTAAAAACAAAGAAGCTGATGCGATTGTGACTGGTTTTGCCCATACACTGGGGACAGATCAGGATTTTTCTTTTTCATTGTCTTATTTGCGTTTTCCGGCTCGTTTTATGGTTCTGAAAAACAGCAATTTGGCCGAGCCGATGCAAAAGGCTGTGAAGGGAATACATGTCGGCGTTGTGAAAAATACGGTCCATGAAAAATTGCTGGACGTTATGTTTCCAGATGCCAAAGTTGTGCCATTCGATGATGAGGCTAGTCTTTATCTGGCTTTGAAAGATAAGAAAATTCAAGCCGCTTTTGGTGATGGCATGGCTTTTTCCCTTTATATAAACAGCGAGTCATCCGAACAATGTTGTCAATTTGCCGGTCGTTATTATATGGCACCTGAATATCTTGGTCGTGGCATGCAGATTGCGGTTTCTAAAGATAATGACCGCCTTGTCAAAGCCTTCAATTTTGCTTTGAAACAGCTGGAACGCGATGGTAAATTGGGTGAACTCTATTTACGCTATTTTCCTGTCGGTTTTTATTGAGGATGGCAGTTTGTCTTCTTTTGCGGTTATGTGTAGAATATAACATGTAAAGCAAAGGGGAGGCTGTCAGATGTTACCTGTCATCCCAGTTTATCTTTATACGGCGATTGCGGCAGCGCAACAGATCGCGCACAGGCGTGCCAAGTCACTTGACGGTGATTCATCTTCCGATGATCTGGTTGAAACTTTCAATGCGGTGAGTGCGTCTATGTCGGCTCAGGCCGGTGCAGCGGCCCGCGAGGCAGGCCCACGCTCGAAACCGTTCGAACGGCGTATGGATGAACAGGCCATTGAGGATGAGGAAGAGCGGCTTTTGGCATTAGTGGCCGGTAAATTCGGCGTTGAATACAAAACCGGCTTGTCAATTTGTGAAATTGCCCGCCAGCTTAAACAGGTTCTGTTTGGTGGCACTCAGACTTTTGATATTATAGCGATTGAAAAAGAATTGGGCTTTAATTTGATTGGTGTGACTTTGGCTGATTTTCTGGATGCCATTATTAATCCAGACAGTGAAGCAGGCACACGTGTCAGCCTTGGCTTTGCGCATTTTATGGCAGAGCAGAATGCAACACACCAACGGGCTTTATTGAATTATCCAGATGCTAGTGATGAAGAACTGGGACTCTACTCCCCCTTCAAAAGAGATGATTCCTAACTTTTTCGAAAGCGGATGCGAGCCGAGCGTTCAATGGCAGCAACGGTCAAATCATCAAGCTCCCAATAATCACGTAGAAGCTGCAGGAACAACAATTCTTCCTGTTTGACATCCAGATCACTGGCTGCGACTTCAACCGCCATGGCATAAGCGGTTTCGCGCAGCTTTTCCGGTAAGGCGGCATGGGCGATATCAAGAATTTGCTCGATGCCGTCACTGGCTTCAAGATAATTATAGCAATTAGCGGCCAATGCATCGAGGCGGTCGAAGTCAAAGCCGCGAAAGACAGGATAATGCGAAACAATTTCGGCAATGGAACGCAATTCTTGCTCGCTCATTTGTGCATCCGCTGCCGATGTTGTCACCATAATATAGATGAGTGCTTCTTGCGGGGTGAGTTTTTCCATTGTTTTAGGCCTTTTTTTGCTATTTTCAGGGCCTTCCGGTTGACGAAATGCCGTAACATCCATAGAGCATTTGCGGATGTAATAAAAGTATGAATCAGGATGAAATGAATGACGTCTGACCATTTTAGCGCTCTGAACCTGACGCCCGATCTGATTGCCGCTGCGGCACAATCAAAGGCATGGCCGTTTGAAGAAGCCCAGAAAATTGTTAAACGTTATGAAAAATCGGGCTATCCTGAGGCTGTTTTGTTCGAAACCGGTTACGGTCCGTCCGGTCTACCGCATATTGGTACATTTGGCGAGGTGGCGCGTACAACGATGGTGCGCCATGCCTTTCATGTCTTGACCGAAAATAAGATTAAAACCCGCCTTATCTGTTTTTCCGACGATATGGACGGATTACGTAAAGTGCCTGATAATGTGCCCAATAAGGATATGATGGAAAGCCATCTTGGTAAGCCGTTGTCACGTGTTCCGGATCCTTTTTCTAATGAGTATCCCTCATTCGGCCTTGCCAATAATGCGCGTTTGCGTGCGTTTCTTGATCGTTTCGGTTTTGATTATGAGTTTGTGTCGGCAACTGATTTCTATACATCTGGGCGTGCCGACGAGACATTGCTGAAAATGTTGAAAAACTACGACAAGGTCATGGATATTATTTTGCCGACCTTGGGCGAGGAACGCCGTGCGACCTATTCACCTTTTCTGCCGATCTCACCGGTATCGGGCAAGGTGTTGCAGGTGCCGATGATTGCTCGTAATATTGAAAAAGGCACGATCACCTATATCGAGCCTGACAGTGGTGAAGAAATCGAAACAATGGTTACGGGCGGCGCTGTTAAATGCCAATGGAAAGCCGATTGGGCGATGCGCTGGACAGCATTGGGCATTGATTATGAAATGGCAGGAAAAGATTTGATCGATTCCGTTACTTTGTCATCGAAGATTTGTAAGGCATTGGGAGGACGTGCGCCGGAAGGCTTTAATTATGAGCTTTTTCTGGACGATAAGGGACAGAAGATATCCAAATCCAAAGGCAATGGTCTGACTATTGATGAATGGTTGACCTATGCGCCGACAGAAAGCCTCGGGTTATATATGTATCAAAAGCCGAAGACGGCCAAACGGCTTTATTTTGATGTCATTCCCAAGGCGGTAGATGAATATTATACCTATCTTTCCGCCTATCCGCGTCAGGAATGGAAGGACCGGCTCAATAATCCTGTCTGGCATATGTTTAACGGCAATCCGCCGCAGATTGATTTGCCGGTCCCTTTTGCCTTGTTGCTTAATCTGGTTTCAGCTTCAAATGCCGAAAATAAAGATGTACTTTGGGGCTTTATCTCGCGTTATGCAGAAGGTGTGACGCCGCAAACTCATCCTGAGCTGGATCGGCTTGTCGGATATGCCATTGTCTATTTCAATGATTTTGTGAAGCCGAATAAAAAATTCCGTGCGCCTGATAATGTTGAAAAAAGCGTACTGAAAGCGATTGAGGAAAAGCTGGCAATGCTGCCTGCAAATGCCGATGGCAATATGATCCAGAATGCACTGCTTGATGTGGCACGTGTGACAGAGCGCTATCAGGACCATAACAAGAAAAGCCCTGAGGGCGGCCCGGGTGTCTCGGTTGCTTTTTTCCAGATGCTTTATGAAGTGCTGATCGGTCAGGAACGCGGCCCGCGCTTTGGTTCTTTTGTAGCACTTTACGGTATTCAGGAAACGCGCAATTTGATTGCAGATGCCCTGAGCCATAAGCTTGGAGCCTGATCGATGTCTGGCCCTCAGGAAGAAGTCAAAAGACGTCGTACTTTTGCAATCATTGCGCACCCTGATGCGGGTAAAACAACGCTGACCGAAAAATTATTGCTGTTTGGTGGTGCAATCCAATTGGCAGGTGAGGTCAAGGCCAAGAAAGACCGTATCCAGACGCGCTCCGATTGGATGAATATCGAGCGGGATCGTGGGATTTCGGTGGTTACTTCAGTGATGACCTTCGAATATAACGATCATATTTTTAATTTGCTTGATACGCCGGGGCATGAAGATTTTGCTGATGATACCTATCGTACCCTGACGGCTGTCGATAGCGCTATTATGGTGCTGGATGGTGCACGTGGTATCGAACCGCGAACCTTGAAGCTGTTCGAGGTTTGCCGTATGCGCGATATTCCGATTGTTACTTTCGTTAACAAGATGGATCGTGAAGCGCGTGATCCGTTGGAAATTTTAGACGAGATTGAAGAAAAACTGGCGTTGGATACAGCGCCGGTCAATTGGCCTATTGGTGCGGGTAAAAACTTCGCTGGTACTTATGATTTTTTAAATGAGACGGTGCGTCAGAAAGATGACGAACCGGATGCAAAAAAAGTCAATGGTGCTGAAGACGCCGCCAAATTGCTGCCGGAAAATCATCGTGCGGCTTTTATAGAAGGTGTGGAACTGGCCCGTGACGCCTGTAAGCGGCTGGATCTTAAATCTTTCCGTGAAGGCCATATGACACCGGTCTATTTTGGTTCGGCGTTACGCAATTTTGGTGTGCGTGATCTTATTAATGCGCTGGTGAGTTATGGCCCCAGCCCACGCGATCAAGTTGGTGATAGTCGTATTGTCCATGCGGATGAGCCGAAAATGACCGGTTTTGTCTTCAAGATTCAGGCCAATATGGATCCGAACCATCGCGATCGCATTGCGTTTTTACGTGTTTGTTCAGGCACATTGGCGCGTGGTATGAAGGCCAAGCTGGTGCGTACAGGTAAACCGATGAGCTTGTCGGCACCACAATTCTTCTTTGCCCGTTCGCGCCAGATTGCCGATGAAGCTTATGCTGGTGATGTGGTGGGTATTCCCAATCATGGTACGTTGCGTATTGGCGATACGCTGACCGAGGGTGAGGATATTCTCTTTAAAGGTGTGCCGAATTTTGCGCCGGAAATTTTGCGCCGCGTGCGTCTGGGCGATGCAATGAAAGCCAAGAAGCTCAAGGAAGCTTTGCAACAGATGGCTGAAGAAGGCGTGGTGCAATTATTTACGCCTGATGATGGCTCTCCGGCCATTGTCGGTGTGGTGGGTGCTTTGCAGATTGATGTGCTGACCGAGCGTTTGAAGGTTGAATATTCGCTTCCCGTCGGTTTTGAAGCGGCGCGATTTAGCATTTGCCGTTGGATATCAGCCGATGACAAGGCCGATCTGGAAAAGTTTATGGCCAGTCATCGGGCAGCTATTGCCCATGATTTGGATCATGACCCAGTTTTTTTGGCAGAAAATACATTTTCGCTAAATTATGAAGCCGAACGTGCGCCGAAGATCAAATTTGCGACATTCAAGGATTATCAGGTACGGGCGGGGTGATTCCTTGTCAACTTAAGGTGGCTATGATACAAAGCCTATGTTTTACTGATAATCGGATGTGCTATCCGAAAATGAATGACTCAGATAATAAGAAAACCAGAAGAATTGGATTTGGCTTCTTTCGAAGTATTACAAGCCCTTGGTGATCATTTAACAAACCTTGATGAACTCAATGAATGGTACGATAGGATGGCTCTCCATCTTTTTGCCGCTGATATCATTCATCCCATATACGGGCATGTGATTTCCATTCATTATAATGCGATGTGTGAGCTTAGTGATATGCTTTTTATACGTGAAGCCTATTGGCTGATTGGTGATCAGAACTATTTACAGGAACGGTTGGAGAAAAGGTTTGAATGGCTCACGACAAAAATAGCTGAAGCAGCAGAGCTTTATCCTAATATAGCAGATTCATTCCTGCGCTATCTAAAATATGGCAATTCTAGTCCACCTTTTGATAGGCTTATTCCCGTTTATTTTATTGAGCTGATGAACAATCGACCAGCTTATGTTGATCAATGTTTGCTGCGCGCTTTGATGGTCTATCAGGAAGAATATGATGGATATATGAAATATCCTGAATGGATTAAGATGCTAGATGACCCTTGTTATCTCGTTGCTGAAGCGGCAGCGGAACGTTTGGGGTCTATGGAGGATAGAGATAATCCACTATGGTGCGAGTTTTTTGAAATTATCCGCGAAAAGGAATTAGAGCGCCCCGGACTGATGGGAGCATTTTATGGGCCGTGTCACGAGATGGGTTATTTTCCTGCCTCAAAAGAAGAGTGTCGTGTATGTGCTGAATGGATGATGGATTTGCTTGAAAAGCGCCAAGTATCATGTGAACGAGACCATAAATCGCTCTGCATGGATATTAGTTTCTATATTACGGAAGTCTGTCAAGACATGCCCGATATGGTCGAACGCATGATGCAGAATGGTTTTATCATGATTGCGATTAAAACCGCCATCAACTATCAAGGCAAAATTGATGGGATGGAGCCGATTTTAAGTGCTTTAGCAGAAAATATCGACAAGGATATTCGTCAACTAGCGCAATCTCATTTGGAACAATATTATTGATGGATTCGGTATAAGACTTGACGCAGTGCTGCGTTGTGGTGCTGGACATGGTCGTAGTGTTTTTTTTGCGCTATGTAGTTGATCGAATGGTATATGAATAGAGTTGGAAGGCGCATGGTTTTTGTCAATAAAGCACTTTACGACAAGGCGGATATAGGACGCCGTATATTGGAAGAAACATCTGTTTTTTCTCAAGATAAGGCGCTGCGTGAAAAAGTTATCACCCATATGATGGAGCTTGGTACCTATTCTGCTGATCTGAATGGTATTATCAGCGGTTTTGCCAGTATCAGACAGACAGCCCCGACCGCATTTGAAATAGCAGTTATGGCTGTGTTGCCATCGGCACAACGTCAGGGTGTTGGACGTGCTTTACTTGGTAAGATAGAAGATAATCTGCGTGAGGCAGGTGCACGTTTTCTGATTGCCAAAATTCCATCCGAAGAAGGTTTTGGCGGGCACTTTTCTGCTGCGCGTGACTTTTTCCGTCAAAACGGATTTTCTGTTATTGATATTGTCAAAGGCTCGCTGTTTGGCGAAATGCCTAGTCTGTTTATGATCAAGACCGTTGCAGAAGCTAGCAATGCCGGTGAATATACCTGGTACTAAACTATAACCTTGTATTGCCTGACTGTTTTATCTCATTAATGATAAATTGTCTCAACCATTGATGGGCGGGATCACGGTGCAGGCGTTCATGCCAGAGCATGGCAATTTCAAAACCGCTGACTTCAAGCGGCGGGATGAATGTGGCCAGTGTGTCACACGAGGATACCAATCGTGCGGGTAAAACACCAACCAGATCGCTTGTTTCAATGATATGGCGGGCAACAAGAAAATGTGGCACTGAAAGCACGACCTTTCGTGTTCTACCAATGGTTTGAAGTGCTTCATCCGTTGCAGCATGGAAGCCCCCGCCGTTGGGTGAGACAATCACATGCTCTAAGCTACAAAAACCATCCAGCTTTGTTGCATTTTCAATTTGTGGATGATCTTTCCGCATAGTTAAAACATAATTTTCTTTCAAAAGTGTTTTGTGGCGCATATGAGGCGGGGCTTCCGGGCAGGTATGAAAAGCCATATCAATTTCACCTTGATCGGCAAGCCGTCCCAGTGTTTGCGGTTCGAGATTGCGTATGGCGAGGCGCGACATCGGTGCGGCTTTTCTCAAGGCATTGACGAGGGGTAGAAAAATGGTCGTTTCGCTATAGTCAGAGGCAGCGATATGCCATGTTTTTTGTGCTGTGGCGGGGTTGAATACCGGTTGGTTTGATATCACCTTATGCAGTGTTTCAAGCGCCTCTTTCAAAGGTGCGCGTAAAGCATCAGCCCGTGCTGTTGCTTGCATACCGCGCGGGCCGGGAAGCAGCAATGGATCATTGAATATATGTCGCAGTCTGGCAAGTTGGGCGCTGACTGAAGGCTGGGATAAGTTCAACTTTCTTGCTGCACGTGATACATTAAGCTCGCTCAACAACGTGTCCAATGTGACAAGCAAATTAAGATCGACAGTTTTGATATTTACCACAGCTATACCTATTATTTGGATAATCAATTTTAACTATACCATGGATGGGATTAGGTTTCATCTTATTTGATTGGAGATAAAATTGATGAAAACACTGATTATCTATGCCCACCCCGAACCGCGTTCGCTCAATGGGGCACTCAAGGATTTTATGGTACGGTATCTGGAAGAGCACGGCCATAAAGTTCAAGTTTCAGATCTTTATCAGATGGAATGGAAAACGACTCTGGATGCGCGTGATACAGGACTGGCATCACCCGATTCTGCGTTTGATGCTATGAAGGATTCGGAACGTGCTTTTAAAAATGGCACATTGAGTGATGATATTATTGCCGAGCAGCAAAAGCTTTTATGGGCGGATACGGTTATTTTCCAGTTTCCTCTTTGGTGGTTTGCCATGCCGGCGATTATGAAGGGCTGGATTGATCGGGTTTATGCCTATGGTTTCAGTTATGGTGTAGGTGATTACACACCAAGCCATTGGGGTGACCGTTATGGCGAAGGCAAGATGAGCGGCAAAAGAGCCATGCTGCTGGTGACAACCGGTGGCTGGGAATCTCATTTTAGCCCGCGCGGTATCAATGGTTCTATGGATGAGTTACTGTTTCCGATCCAGCACGGCTTGCTATTTTATCCGGGATTTAGTGTTATGCCGCCTTTTGTTGTTCATCGCACCGGTAAGATCGACAAAAAGCGATATGAGGATATTTGTACGGATTTACAATTGCGGCTTGATCGTTTTTGGATAGATGAGCCGATTGCTTATCGTAAACAGAATGATGGCGCCTATACGATACCCGATCTTGTTTTGAAGCCGCAATATAGCCCTGGGAAAACAGGTCTGTCGGTTCATCGTGAATAGTTCCTATATTATTTGGTATCATGGTATTGGGATAACGGCATTGATGTCTTGTCAGATTAGGGAATCGATGTTTCAATGAGCTAACAAGAATCACGAGGTGATATGCCCTTTTGGGCGCATGTCGTTATCCTGAAACCGGTTTCCATTTTTAGGAGACATGCGCATGCCACGTTTATTTGCCGCTTTGGAAATTCCCCATCAGGCTTCGCTGTCTCTTTCATTGTTAAGGGGCGGCTTGCCCGGTGCACGTTGGATTGATGCTGAAAATTATCATATAACCTTGCGTTTCTTTGGTAATATGGAAAACCATATTGCCGATGAATTGGTCTATGCACTTGATCGTGTTGAACGTCCACCTTTTGATCTATCCTTGAATGGAATTGATATTTTCGGTTCTAAAAAACCGCATTCGCTTTTTGCCCGGGTTGAACCATCGGATGCGCTCGACCAGCTGCAGAGCGAAATTGACCGTATTGCCAAACGATTGGGAATAACAACAGAGAAGACACGCTTTGTGCCACATGTCACGGTGGCAAGGTTACGGCAGGTGCGTTTGGACGATCTTCTGCCTTATCTTTCAACACGTGGTCATTTTTTATGTCCACCGTTTCACGTAAATCGTTTTGTATTGATGTCATCTAAGGAATCGGTTGGCGGTGGTCCATATGTCATTGAAGAAAGCTGGGCGTTAAGAGAAAAACAACCTCTGTTGGTTTAAAGTGTTTTAATATATACATATTCGTATATTGATTCGGCCTTGAATATGGTGAGGGATAACGATGAAAAAAATAGTTTTGGCGCTGGCATTTGTTGGCATGGGCGCAAGTTTTGGTTTATCAGCAAACGCTGCTGATTTGGTTGGTTACCCGAATGTGCCCGAGGCCTATTCAAAATGCACATTTAAAGTGATTGAAAAGAAAAAAGTTGAATTGAACCAGCTTTATTATAATCAACTGAAGCCGCAAAATACAAAAGTATCAAAGGATTGGGCGCAAAAGATTGTTGACGTACGTGCCAATCTTACCCGCTCAGGCCTGCCGGATGCACCTTGTGTTCAGCTTGACGAGGCATTGACAGCCATCAAGGCTGATCTCGGTCAAGTTGCAAACCATTAAATATAAGATTTAATAAAAAATCCGCTTCATGATGATGAGGCGGGTTTTTCTTTGCCCTGCTTTATACAGAAGGTTCGCCTTGCGGGTTTTCCGCTGTTTCTTTTGGGCCGCCTTTACTTACGCCTACCATGGCTGGACGTAGTACCCGATCGCCAATGACATATCCAGCCTGCACGACCTGTTGGACTGTATTATTAGGGACATCTGCATTAGGAATTTCAAACATCGCCTGATGGAAATTAGGATCGAATTTTTGTCCTTCCGGCTCGATTTTTTTAACGCCATGACGTTCCATCGCCGCCATCATGGCGCGTTCGGTCATCTCAACGCCTTCTGCCAAGGCTTTCAGACTTTCATCGGCTTCACGGGCATCGGCAGGGATTGCTTCCAGAGCACGGGCCAAATTGTCGGAAACCGATAGCATGTCACGAGCAAAATTGGCAATTGAGTAGGATTTTGCATCAGCCACATCTTTGGCTGTACGGCGCCGCAGATTTTCCATCTCGGCCGCTACACGCAATACCTGGTCTTTCAATTCTTCATTTTCGGCAGCAAGGGCTGCAACAGGATCAGCGCCTTCATCGGCTTTTTCGTCTTCGAATGCTTCGGCTGCAGCTTCTGCCTTGCGATTTTTCAGAAAATCATCAGCCGCCTTTTTTAATGCCTCGCGATCCGCCGGATTTTTAAGGTCGCGGTTTTCCAGATCATTTTCATCAGACATATGAGCATTCCATTTCTTTTTGGGATTTCTACAAATCTATTGTGATAGATTGCAGATCGATTTGTTTCTGCCACCGATATTGAGGTTTGGATATAAAAAATCAAGAGGTAAGAATAAAAACCTTTATGTCGCAAACAACAAGAAAGGTATCTGGTGCAAGTTTGTTTTCCACGGGTCTTTAATTTACTTCGGCAAGGATCGCTCATAAATCAAGGTTGAGGATGTAGGCTGTATGTAGAGGCAGCTCATTTTATCTCAAAAGTCTTGAAACAAGTTGGGCTGTATAGTCAACCATTGGCACGATGCGTGCATAATTCAATCGTGTCGGACCGATAACGCCAAGTGCGCCAATGACCCGTTGCTCGCTATCGCGATAAGGCGCGACAACCAGAGAAGAACCGGAAAGCGAAAATAGTTTGTTTTCTGATCCGATAAAAATGCGTACGCCTGATCCACCTTCGGCCAGATCCAGCAATTGCACCATGCTTTCACGGGTTTCCAGATCATCGAACAGGTGTTTCAAACGTGCGAGATCGTCTGAGGCCTTAATGTCTTCCAGTAGATTGCCTCGTCCGCGTACAATCAGCTGGGTTTTTTGATTTTGGCCCTCGCCGCCCCATATGGCTAGACCTGCATCGACCAATTGTTGTGAAAGTGCATCAAGTGCTGCGCGTGTTTCTTCGCGTAGCCGTGCAATTTCGAGTTTTGCTTCTGAAAGCGTACGACCTTGAATATGGGCATTAAGAAAATTGGTCGCCTCTGTCAGCTGCGACAATGTCACACCTTCGGGTAATTCAATAATGCGGTTTTCGACATCGCCATTCTGGCTGACTAGAACAGCTAAAGCACGTTTTGAATCGAGTCGGACAAATTCGATATGTTTCAATGTTCCTTCTGTTTTGGTAGCCAGTACCAGTCCGGCACCACGCGAGAGGCCTGATAAAATTTGGCTGGCCTCGGTCAAAAATTGCTCGACTGATTCTGCATGGCCCGCCTCACGTACTTGCGATTCGATGGATTGACGTTCGTCAGGCGGCAGATCGCCTACTTCCATAAAGGCATCGACAAAAAAGCGAAGGCCCGATTGGGTTGGCATCCGGCCTGCAGAGACATGGGGTGAATAGATCAACCCCAGATGTTCAAGGTCGCTCATGACATTGCGGATGGTTGCCGGTGATAGCGATTGCGGCAGCAATCGGGAAAGATTGCGCGAGCCGACGGGTTCGCCATCATTGAGGTAACTTTCAACAATAGAGCGAAAAATATCGCGTGAGCGCTCGTCAAGACTTTTCATGTCATCGGTTAGTGCCATGGCTCTATCCATTTAACGTTATAGAATATCTGTTGCGGAAGTTTTTCTTATATAGGTTTTGCCAAAGTGTGGTCAAATAGTCTAAAGAAAAGCTTGAAGATAAATCAAGTGAGGTTTTTATGCGTCCATCCAATCGTGCGGCCGACCAGATGCGGGAAGTGTCTTTTATCCGCAATGTTAATAAGCATGCTGAAGGCTCCTGCCTTGTTAAATTCGGTGACACCCATGTTTTATGCACAGCAAGTCTTGAAGAGCGTGTGCCGGGCTGGATGCGCAATAGCGGCAAGGGCTGGGTAACAGCCGAATATGGTATGTTGCCGCGCTCGACCGGTGATCGTATGCGCCGTGAAGCTTCTTCCGGCAAACAGGGTGGTCGTACTTTGGAAATCCAGCGTTTGATTTCGCGTTCATTGCGTGCAGTCGTGGATTTGCAGGCTTTGGGTGAAATGCAGATTACAATTGATTGTGATGTGATACAGGCTGATGGCGGTACGCGTACGGCTTCGATTACCGGCGCATGGATTGCACTTTATGATTGTCTGAGCTGGATGCAGTCTCGCCAGATGGTTTTGCGCGACAAGGTGTTGAAAGATCATGTAGCGGCTATTTCTTGCGGCATTTATCAGGGAACACCGGTTATTGATCTCGATTATGTGGAAGATTCCAACGCTGAAACGGATGCCAATTTTGTTATGACCGGCCGTGGCGGTATTGTTGAAATCCAGGGCACGGCCGAGGGTGAACCGTTTTCGGATGATGAATTCAATACGCTGAAAACGCTTGCCAAGAGTGGCATTGCCCAATTGGTAGAATTGCAGAAAAAGGCCGTTGCCGAATGAGAAAGCTTGAAGGCAAGAAGCTGGTTGTTGCTACCCATAATGCTGGAAAACTGAAAGAGATTGCCGATCTGATCGGGCCATTCGGTTTTGAAACACAATCGGCAGGCGGATTGGGCCTACCAGAACCGGAAGAAACGGGCACAACATTTGAAGAAAATGCCTATATCAAAGCTTTTGCGGCGGCTGCAGCTACGGGGCTTCCAGCATTGTCAGATGATTCTGGTATGGCGGCTGATGCATTGGATGGGGCACCGGGTGTCTATACCGCAGATTGGGCCATTCAGCCTGATGGCAAGCGTGATTTTATAAAGGCTATGCAAAAGGTTGAAGATGCCTTGCAAAAGGCAGGAGCTACAGATGAAAGCCAGCGTTCCGGCCGGTTTGTTTCGGTAATCTGCATTGCTTGGCCGGATGGTCATGCTGAATATTTTCGCGGTGAAATTAAAGGTACGTTGGTTTGGCCGCCACGTAGTGGTGATGGATTCGGTTTTGATCCGATGTTCAGGCCGGAAGGTTATGATAAGACCTTTGGTGAAATGACAGCCCAGGAAAAACATGGTTGGAAGCCGGGTGATAAAACGGCCCTTTCACATCGTGCGCGTGCTTTCAAGCTGTTTGCCGAGGCAATATTGGGCGTCCAATAAGGCCATGAACAAGACCGAAGCGTTTGGTGTTTATGTACATTGGCCCTTTTGTGCTGCCAAATGCCCCTATTGTGATTTTAATTCCCATGTCCGTCATGGGGGTGTTGATCAAAGCCTTTATACCAAGGCCTATGATCGTGAAATGGCGATGATGCGTCAACGTATAGGTGCGCGCCATGTTACCAGTATTTTTATTGGTGGCGGCACACCAAGTCTGATGGAACCGAAGACATTGGCGTCTGTTTTGGAAAGTATTGCCAAATATTGGACGATTGATAATCAGGCTGAAATCACCATGGAAGCCAATCCATCAAGTGTAGAGGCAGATCGTTTCAAGGCTTATCGTGCCGCCGGTGTCAACCGTTTGTCTTTGGGCGTGCAGGCATTGGATGATAACGAATTAAGACGGCTCGGGCGATTGCATGATGTCGCTCAAGCCCGCTATGCTATCGGTCTTGCCCGCGAAATTTTTCCGAGGCTTTCGTTTGATTTGATTTATGCACGCCCTGACCAGAATTTGGATTCATGGGAAAAAGAGTTGCATCAGGCGATTGATCTGGCGGCAGATCATTTATCACTTTATCAATTGACAATTGAAGAAGGGACGATGTTTCAGCGGCTTTATGAGGCTGGAAAACTTAAAATGCCTGAGCCGGAACATGCTGCCGATCTTTATCAAATAACACAAGGAATAACGGCAAGCCGCGGCTTACCAGCCTATGAAATATCCAACCACGCAGTATCCGGTGCCGAGTCGCGCCATAATCTTCTTTATTGGCGTTATCAGCAATATGTTGGTATCGGACCCGGTGCCCATGGGCGGTTTGTCGAGGATGGTCATGAAAAGAGAACAGTAACGATCACTGAGAAATTACCGGAAAAGTGGCTTCAATTGGTGGAAGAAAATGGCCATGGCATTATTGAAGAAGAACACCTTAATCGTGATCAACAGGCCGATGAAATGTTGTTGATGGGATTACGGCTTTATGAAGGTTTTGATGTAACCCGCTATGAAGCATTGGCGAATCGTAGTCTGCCCTCACAAAAGATTGCTGAACTACAGGCTCATGGACTTATCGAACCGATAAGCAATCATCGTTTGCGTGCCACGGCTGAAGGACGTGTTCTGCTTGATCATATTATTAGAGAGCTGGCATCCTAAAAACCTGTTTCCAAGAGATCATTGATCGGTTAATACAGAAAAAACAAATTTTCGGAGAATGTCTTATGTCCGACGCTTTAGATGCTGCTGCCGAAGCTGCTGAAAAACAAGCAGCCCTTCTTTCTTCTGCGCTTCCCTATATGCAGAAATATGAAAACAAGACGGTTGTCGTTAAATATGGTGGTCATGCCATGGGTGATCCGGAGCTTGGCCGCGCCTTTGCCCGTGATATTGCGCTTTTGAAGCAATCCGGCATCAACCCGATTGTCGTTCATGGCGGTGGTCCGCAGATTGCCAATATGTTGAAAAAAATCGGTCTTGAATCAAAATTTGAAGGTGGCCTTCGGGTCACCGATGAAAAGACGGTCGAAATTGTCGAGATGGTGCTGGCCGGTTCCATCAATAAGGAAATTGTTGCGATGATCAATGCCGAAGGCGAATGGGCAATTGGTCTGTGCGGCAAGGATGGCAATATGGTCTTTGCCGAAAAGGCAAAAAAGACCGTGATTGACCCTGATTCCAATATCGAGCGCGTTCTGGATCTGGGCTTTGTCGGGGAGCCGGTAGAAGTTGATCGTACGCTTCTTGATTTACTTGCACGTTCGGAAATGATTCCGGTGCTGGCGCCTGTCGCCCCCGGTCGTGACGGCCATACATATAATATCAATGCCGATACATTTGCCGGTGCAATTGCTGGTGCGCTAAATGCCAAGCGTTTATTGTTCCTGACCGATGTTCCGGGTGTGCTGGACAAGGACGGTAAGCTGTTTAAAGAACTGACTGTCAATCAGGCGCGTGATCTGATCAGGGACGGGACAATTTCTGGTGGTATGATTCCTAAGGTTGAAACCTGTATCGAGGCGATCCAGCGCGGTGTAGAAGGTGTGGTTATCCTTAATGGCAAGACAGCCCATTCGGTGCTTTTAGAATTGTTCACCGAGCGTGGTGCCGGTACATTGATTGTGCCGTAAATATCCATGTCATGCATCATATTTATGATGAGGATGGTTCTGTTGGTAGGCCTTGTGGGTGTTACGTCTGCCTGTGTGCCGTTGGCGCTTAATTTTTATGGTGGCTCCTTTATTGATAGGCTCTGTTCCCAGAGATGAATTCTTATTATGTGACTTTCCTGGTTTTCTTTGAATGAAGAGTATGAATTTTCGTGGTGCTCCAGCAAAAATTAAATAATATCAATACATGGATATTCGATCTTGATGATACGCTTTATCCGCGTGAGAGCGGATTATGGACACAGATCAGCGATCTGATCAGCGCCTATATTAAAAATAGCCTTGGTATCGATGATGGAACAGTAGATGATTTGCGTATATATTTCCGTCAGGAATATGGCGGTGCTCTGCAGGGATTGATGGCTGAATATAAGGTTGATCCAGCAGATTTTTTACAAAAAGTGCATGATATCGACTATTCCGCGCTCAAGCCGGATCCGGCATTGAAATCCATTATGGAAAAGCTTCAAGGATATAAATATCTCTTTACCAATGGTGACCGGCCCCATGCTGAACGTGCATTGGAAAGGATGGCCTTGACCGGTATATTTAACGATATTTATGATATTACCGCAGCCGATCTTATCCCCAAGCCCAAGATTGAAACCTATGAGAAATTTTTGCAAAAATATGACATAGAGCCGGGCTGTGCGATCATGTTCGAGGATTCATTGATGAATTTGCAAAGCTGTAAACAGGTCGGCATGCATACTGTGCTGATTGGACCGCATATAGAGCCATTGCCAGATTATATTGATGCGCAGGCGGATTGTCTGATAGCCTTTTTTGACCGTTATTTGTGATTGTAATACAGATGTCGGGCACTGAGACACGCAAATTCATTTTTTTTACTGTTCAGGAATGGGCCTTGATCGGCATTACGATTATTTGGGGCAGTACTTTTCTGATTATCCATTTGGGTATGCGAGAGGCCGGACCGCTGGCTTTTGTGACCGTACGTTTTATGGTCGGAGGTTCTATTTTAGCGCTTGTATTTTTCAAGTTGTTAAAAGGGCTGACCCTGCGTGAATTCTGGACGGGGAGTCTGATCGGACTTTTTCTGTGTTTGGCTTTTTCATTGCAAAGTTTTGGGCTTAAAACCATTACCAGCAGTCATTCGGCTTTTATTACGGCGCTCTATGTGCCGATGGTGCCGATTTTGCAATGGGCTTTGTTAAGAAAACGACCGCGCTTGATGAGTTGGGTCGGGGCTTTGTCTGCTTTTATTGGTTTGATATTACTTTCAGGTCCCGATGCGATGCATTTTTCTTTTTCGCAAGGTGAAATATCGACGGTTCTTGCCGCTGTATCGGTTGCGGTTTTTATTATTCTGATCAGTCTTTTTGCCAATGGTACGGATAGCCGTCGCATCACGGTGGTACAGCTTTTTATGGGCGGTGTTTTTTCACTCTTGTTTATGCCGATAACCGGTGAGGAAATACCGGCCTTTTCATGGGGCTGGATTTTGGCGGCGGTCACATTGGGGGTCATGAGTGCGGTGATCCAGCTGGCGATGAACTGGGCGCAAAAATCTGTCTCACCCACACGTGCTACCATTATCTATGCCTGTGAGCCAGTTTGGGGCGGTATATTCGGCCGTATAGCCGGTGATCGTCTGGCGCCGATGGCGTTTGTTGGTGCCGCTTTTATTTGGGCAGGTATTCTATTGGCTGAATTGCGCCTTAAAAAAACCGTTAAAGCTGATAGAATTCCTTGATCGCATTCCAGCCTTCGGTTGCACTGTCAACAAAAGTCAATAGCTCGACATCGGATGGAGAGATGGTGCCCTGTTCGGCAAGATAGGGGATGTTGAGGACATTATTCCAGAACTCCTTGCCGAACATCAAAACGGGAACGCGGTGCATACGGCCGGTCTGGATCAATGTCAGTGCTTCAAATAATTCATCCATAGTACCGAAACCGCCAGGAAAGATTGCCAAGGCGCGGGCGCGGGTTAAAAAATGCATTTTGCGCATGGCGAAATAATGGAAATTAAAGCAAAGCTCCGGCGTAACATATTGATTTGGGGCCTGTTCATGCGGCAATACGATGTTGAGTCCGATACTGGGTGCGCCGACATCGGCTGCGCCACGGTTTCCTGCTTCCATTACGCCCGGGCCACCGCCGGTTACAATAACAAAATCGCGGTGATAGGTAGTGGCAGAATATTCAGAGCATAATTTTGCAAATTCGCGTGCCTCTGTATAGTAGCGCGATGCGGCTTCAAGATTTTTCTTCTGTTGTTCGTTTTTGGCTGCCCATGCGTCTTGTCCGGGTTCAGGAATACGGGCGCCGCCAAAAAGGACAACGGTTGAATGGATGCCTCGTTCTGTCAGACCAATTTCCGGCTTTGTCAGTTCTAGCCCAATACGGATCGAGCGTAATTCATGGCGTGTCAAAAAGTCCTGATCGGTATAGGCGAGGCGATAGGCCGGCGAACGGGTTTGCAGTGTATCCGGTACTTCATGCAGATGGCCGGCATCTTCGTGTGAATGGGGAAAAGGTGACCAGCCATTTTGTTCTTCACGTGACATATACGTTACCTTTCCATTCAATATGATTGACCGCTTCCGATTCATGGTTTAGGTCAAAAATATAAAGCCTTGACCCTTTAGACTTGCTTAACGGAGAGATAAGATGGCCGATCGTACACAATTGGAAAACATCATTGAAAAAGCGTTTGATGAACGTGAGCATGTCAATGTTTCGACCAAAGGCGAAGTCCGTGACGCTGTGGAGACAGCTCTTGACCTGCTTGATAAGGGTGAACTGCGTGTGGCTGAACGTCAAGCCAATGGTGTGTGGCATGTCAATCAATGGCTAAAAAAGGCTGTGCTACTTTCTTTCCGGTTGAATGCTATGGGGTTGATTTCCGGTGGGCCGGATGGTTCAAGCTGGTGGGACAAGGTGCCGTCGAAATTTGACGGTTGGGGTGCCGGTCATTTTGAAAAGGCAGCGTTTCGCGCTGTGCCCAATGCGGTGGTACGCCATTCAGCCTTTATTGCGCCCAGTGTTGTTTTGATGCCGTCTTTTGTCAATCTTGGCGCCTATGTTGATGAAGGCACCATGGTTGATACATGGGCAACGGTCGGGTCTTGTGCGCAGATCGGCAAACATGTGCATTTATCCGGCGGCGTTGGTATCGGCGGTGTGTTGGAGCCATTACAGGCCGGCCCGACCATTATTGAGGATAATTGCTTTATCGGAGCACGTTCAGAAGTGGTTGAAGGTTGTATTATCCGCGAAGGTGCCGTATTGGGCATGGGTGTCTATATCGGCAAATCAACCAAAATTGTCGATCGTGCGACCGGTGAAATCACTTATGGCGAAGTGCCTCCCTATTCGGTTGTTGTTGCCGGTACCATGCCGGGCAAGCCATTCCCAAATGGTCAGGAAGGCCCCAGCCTTTATTGTGCGGTGATCGTTAAGCGTGTTGATGAAAAGACCCGTTCTAAAACCTCAATCAATGATCTTTTGAGAGATTAATTCTGATGTCGGATAGTGAACATGAATATAAGAATCATGACAAAAAGGCGCTGCTTGCTTTTTTCATTTGTGTGATTGTCTGTGGGCTTGTTGGCGTTGTTGCCGTTTCTATCGTTAGTGGTGAGTTACTCGACATACAATCTTTTTTTGCTTTTACTGCGACCTTTGGCGTATGTGGTCTGCTGATAGCTGTACCTGTTGCCATCAAGGTTCTTGAGAGCGGTTATGCCAGTTTTACTTATCATCTGGTGACTGCGGTCATTGCTCTTTATCTTCTTCTTTTAATATTTTTTGTTTATAAGGAACTTGATTTCACTCTCGGTCAGTACTTTTTTAGCGGTATAAAACTGCTTATTGTTTTTTTTCCTATAGCTTTCATTAATTGGTTGCTCTGCGATTTTATGGGGACATACGTTTCTAAAAACAGGGCTGATCAATAGTCTTTTTCATAGAAGACACCGACACTGGAATCTCCTTCTGCGCCAAGTGATCCTTTAGCTTTGGTATTTTTGGATATATCGAGATTGACCGTGCCTTTGGTGTTGCCGCCGGATCCGGCTTCTACACCGAGATAGATGTTGTCGCGGATATAACGGCCTGCCCGCACACCGGTATTGCCTTGGGCATCGGTAATGACATCAAGATCGTCAAGGCCGGTATTGGCGCGAAGTGCACCCAGCAGCGAATTATTGGTGACACCGGCAAGCTCTGCTGCTGCCGAAGCCAATTGCGCAACCTGGAAAGCAGAAAGCTCGCCAATAGAACGGTTGAAGATAAGTTGGGCCAAGACTTCATCCTGAGGCAATTCGGGTTGTGATGCAAAGTCGATCTTGAGATCTTGTACTGTACCGGAAACTGTAACGGTTACAACAATATCCTGCCCTTCGGTACGAGCGACGAAATAGAGATCGGGATTCATGTTTCCGCTCATGGTGACACGGCCTTCGTCAAATGTCAGGCGTTGCGATAGAATATCAAAACGGCCACGCAACATATTGAAAGCACCGATAGGGCGAATATTGGTAACAGGGCCGACCAGTCCGAGATTGCCACCTAATTCTACATCCAGTCCACGACCGCGGACAAATATCTGGTTGGGGGCGCGGATACGCATTTTAAGTTGTGGCACGCTTGGCCGCGCAGTAGGAACCGGTGCGCTATTTTTTGCAATATCAATGCGTGCTCGTTCCAGTGTTGTTGCAACAGGCGGTGTCATATTTTTATGATCAACATCGAATTGGGATGCGCCGCCAAAAGTGCTGGGTACTGTGATTTCAGCATGTTCAATGGTAATATCACCGCCAATGACCGGATCATGTAACAAAGCACCGCTGACAGAAACCTGTCCATTAACAGTGGCGATTACCATTTTACCATCGGCATAGCGGAAGTGGTCGAGATTGACATGAATATCGGCCGGGAAATTCTGTGCTGCATCTGTTGAGACGTAACCGCTGGCTGAAAGTCCTCCACCGGCTGATGATTGCGCCTGGATTGAATCAATGGCAATCCTGTCACCTTGCAGACTTCCGGTGACATTAATGCCTTTGAGATGAAGATTGCTTTCTGCATCAATGAAAGAGCCATTGGCGACATTGAAAGAACCACCAAGGCGTGGATTGGTAATGGAGCCTTGCACAGTAGCATTCAGATTCAATGTGCCTGTCGCTTGCGCACCGCGCTCGGCCAGAATCTTGTTGGCAAGGCCGAGCGGGGCTGAACCGTCAATTTTCAGATCGAGGCCGTTGCCGGAAAGCGGAAGGGCACCATGCGCATTGATATTAAGATTCTGCGGCCCATTGGCGCTAAAGTTTTCAAGCGCGAGCCGGTTATTGGCGAATGTGCCGTTACCTTTCAGGCTGAGCGGCGCAAGACCATTATCGGCAAGCGTTTTGGCGCTTAAAGACTGACCGGTCAGGCTGAAACTGGCTGAAGGATTTTGTATATTACCGGTGATATGGGCGGTACCATTGATGGCGCCACCAAGATTCTGGTTTGCAACGAAGCCGTTGGCGAGGGTGACCGGCAGATTACGCAGATTGACATTTACATCAAGATTGCCATTGCCCATCGGTACATGCCCTGCCGCATTGATATCCAGACCACCGCCAGCGATATCGGCATTGAAATCGAGCATATTATTCTTGGTGGATCCTTGTGCATCGAGATTGATGGTTGGAACATTTTTTTCACGTAACAGGGCGCTGGAAAGATCACGTCCTTGAAAGTTGAAAGAAAGGTCGGGACTGGTTTTGTGACCATTAATGTTGATACCGCCGGAAAGGGTGCCGCTCAGACCCAATTCTGGTTTAACAAGGTTAGCGAGAGAGAGTGGCAGGCGTTGCATATTGATTTCAATGCCGAGGTCATCGGCAATGACACCGTCGGCTTTGATATGACCGTCATTGACATTAAGGTAGAATGACGAGACAGTGATGCCGGTTTGTGAAAGACGCAAGGCAAACGGATTATTGGCTTGAACCGCAACGTCCTGACCCTTAATATTGAGCGTGTTGAATTGCGCATTCCATTCCTTGTTTTCAAGCGGCGTCAATGCACCGGAAAGACTGGCGGCAATATTATTTTGCAGATTGGCATTGATATCGAAATTTGTATCATTGCCTTGAGTAATAGCCTTGGCTTGCAATTGGTGAATAATATAGCCTGCGGTTGCTATTGTCTTGGCATTTACATTGCCGTCAGCCTGTAACTTTCCAAAAAGATCATGCAATACCAGATTGGTATCAAGCGATTCTATATCGATAAGGGCGGTACCTTTATTGCCGATATGTACATTTTGGGCGCGCGCGACAATATTGGCTTCTTGCTTGCCGCCATTGTCTGCAAGTGCGATATTCGCCTTGATTGTACCTTTACCCTGAAGCAATGCCAGAGCCGTGAGACTTTCAATGTCGGGTGCATCAATATGCAGCGCACCGTTGATAAGTGCATTTCTACTTTGGCGCAGGTTACCGGCAACTTTGATGTTGCCCAGTGATAATTGCAGTTCTTTCAACTGTCGTCCGGTCTGATCATCGGAAAAATTGGCATTGAGATTGAGAATTTCATGATTGAACTTTCCATTGACCAGTATTTGGCCGGCAAGTTCCATGAAGGATGCATCGGGACGGTTGATCGTGGTGCTGAGGGTGGCCGTGGTGTCTTCAAGTTTGCGGCCGGAAATAACGGCGCTATCAATTTCGGCTTTGGCATCAATGTTTATGATGTTGTTCTGGTTGCGTGCCGTGAGCGTGGTATGAAGACCGCCTTGGGCCAGATCATGTAACTTGGCCATATCGGCGACATCGGCAGTGGCTTTCAGATCAAAAGCGCCGTTTCCGAGATTGTACTGGCCGACAGCTTGCAATTGTGCGCCGGCATTGACTGATAGACTGTCGATAAAGAAAATCTGCCCATCAGAGGTCTTTTTTAAGGCGCCTATAAGATCGAGTGTTGTCTCCTCACCCAGAAAAGGGCCAATGTTGGATGGCATGATGCGTGCAATCGGGCCTTTGAGTGATGTATTAAGCGCAACAGCTTTATCTTGTGAGGCCAGCTTAATTTTACCGTCAAGCACGCGGGCATGGTCGGCATCAAGTGTGATGTCGGCATTCAGATCTGTCCAGCTGCCTTGTCCTTTAATATTGAAGTCAAGAGCAGGACGTCCTTCAAATTGTGCCAGATTGGCGACAATGCCGTTTTGTGGCTCTTGGATATGGATGGTGATATTGTTGTTGCCGACGGTCTCTTTCAGGTTGATATCGGCGTAAACTGTACCAGCGGCATCCAATCTTTTGAGTTCGATTTTCGTCGATAGAGCCTTGGACTTGAATGTAAGATTGCCGATAGCCGATAATTCGGCTGATTGGCCGATAATGCTTTCGCCTAGGCGGATCACCGGAACATCAAGATTTTTCAGGTCAATGGCAACGGGCAATTGTGGCGGATAAGAAAAACCTTCCGATGGTTCTTTTGTTTTTTTCTGTTCATTGGCAGAAAGTGGTTTGCGTAAGAGATTGATAGTATCGGCATGGAGACGCGCGATATTGACGTTTTTGCCTATCAGGCCAAAGCGGTTCAAATCAAGATTGATATTGTCGAGTTTGAGCCAGATACCGTCACGATCGGCGATGGTAATTTCACGGATATGGGTTTCGCCCCATAATGCACCTTCGACATTGGAAATGCTTATCTTCATATCGGGTGAAGAAATGATATTCTCAATTTTTGTTAAAATCCATGACTTGGTTTTATCCGGTGCGGTATTCAATGCGCTTTGAACATAGACTAATGCCCCGATGATGAGGATAATCAAAGTACCAAGCAGAATGAGCAGTTTCTTTTTCATTTAGAATGCCTGTCCAATACCAATATAGAAACCAAGGTCCGGATCACCCTTGTCGCGGTCAAGCGGTAGGGCAAGATCAAGGCGCATAGGTCCAAGACCTGTTTTGTAACGCAAGCCTACACCGGCGCCGACTTTGGTATTTTCAGCAAAGTCGGGTGTGGATTCTTCACCGACGACACCGGCATCGACAAAGCCGACAAAGCCGATTGTGTCAGTGATCATGGTTCGCATTTCTACTGAACCTTCAGTCAAGGATTTGCCGCCCACGACATTGCCGTTCTTTTTCCGAATGCCGATATTACGGTAGCCATAACCACGAACCGATCCGCCACCACCGGCAAAAAACAGCATATTGGATGGAATTTCTTTTGCATCGGCGCCGGTGATCGAGCCAAGTTTTGCGCGGGCTGCCAGTACATATTTCTCGCTTTTGTCGAGCGCATAATAGGTGCGTCCTTCAATGGTCGCTTTGCCGATGAAATTGCCATACTGGATTTCATAGAGCGGCTGTAGCATCAACTCGCCATAATAGCCGTTTTTAGCGTCGGCCTTGTTGTCACGGCTGTCATAGATAAGTCCGCCTTGCAGGCCGACTGTGGTAAAGTCGCGATTGCCGAAATAATTATCTTCGGTTTTTGTTTGGGCGGCGTTGAAATAGATATTGCCTGATAACTCGTCGGTAAAGATATGGGTAAGGCCCATTTGGCCATAAGCGCCGGTTGCGGTATAATTGTCGAGTACCTCACGTTCGCCTTTTAGCGAGGCTACAAAATTTGTGTCGGGTGTAATGACACCAGGGCGTGTAAAAGTGGTGCCGAGCAAATAACTGAAGTTTTTCGGATTGTAGGAATCGTCTTGTGAGCCGCCAACACCGCTAATTTTGGCATCAAACCGCAGTTTTTCCGCATGGCCGAAAAGGTTGCGGTGCATCCAATAGGCTTCCATGCCGGCGCCATCAAGGGTTGAGTAGCTGCCACCAACCCCAAAACGGCGGGGGGGACGTTCTTGGACAATCAGATTAAGAGGTAAAGAGCCGTCAGGATTTATTTTTTCAGCTTCGCGAATATTGGCAGAGCGGAAAACTTCAAGCTTTGCTAAACGTTTATTGGCTTTGCTAAGATCGTCAGGGTCATATTCATCCCCCTCATGGATACCTGTCATCCATGCGACATAGGCTGAATCCATACGTTGTTTCTTGGAAACATTTTTGACTGTCAATGGGCCATAATGCGCTTTTTGACCGGGTTCGACTTCGATATCGGCATCAACTGTATGGGTAGCATGATCGGCGACGACTTTGCGGTTTTTGACTTCTGCCTTGGCGTAGCCTTGCTGACGCCAGCCTTCGACGGCCAGTTGTCCAGCTTTCAATATGTTGCCGGATGTCGCGACATCACCACTCACAAATCCCTGATTTTGCGGCAAGGGTACTTTATCTTTTTTATTGGTTGGTGGTGGAGCAAGTTCGTGAATGTCGGCGCGGTTGAATTGATATTGTGGCCCTGGATCAATGGTGATGACAATTGTAGAGTGTTCCGGCAGAGAAGTGTCGGCGGCAAGATCAGCAGCCTCATAACCATTGACGGTGATGGAAATAATACCGCCATAGCGTCCTTCGGCATAAAGTGATGCTAGAATTTTCTTATAGTCACCGCGTGCCTTGGCCAATAGTCCAGCAGAACCAGAAGCCGGTTTTTTATGATCGGCGACCAGCGAGGATGCGGCTTTGACAGTTTTGATGCCGTTTTTATCCGCACCGGGTGCGGCAACAATATCGATCGTATAATATTTGGGTTCGCCGATGACATCGGCAGTTTGATCTTGTTTCTTACCCCACAGATGGACACCAAAAAGTGAAAATGCTTGTGCAGGTTGGGGCATGGAAAATGCGAGGGCAATACAGGAAACGGCCGCAAGCGCTGCCTTTTTTATTTCCCGATTGTTTGTTTTTTTACGCATCCAGATGGGAACCCGTTACTCGTACTCGTATAATCAGCTCTTGCTATAGCGACTTTATGGCATCAATAAAACAAGTGACTTCATTATAACCAAAACTTCTTAGACAGTGTCACATCGCTGTTACATTCGCTATCAATTATTCTAGATTGTTTTTGTCAATGAAATGTTAAATCTGACGCCGAGTGATGATATAAAATCATTTTGTTCACCTATTGTTCTTGCATTTAAAAAAGCTTTATGGCAGTTTTGCAAACGATAAAGAGAGCGGGAGATCATCAATGGTTGCGCATATAACCACGGTAGCATTTCAAGGAATCGAGGCTGTGCCCGTTGATGTGCAGGTTATGATTGCACCGGGAAAAATGGGGATGAGTATCGTCGGTTTGGCCGATAAGGCGGTTGCGGAAAGTCGTGAGCGGGTGCAGGCCGCATTGCATGCTTCAGGTCTTTCGATGCCGGTTAAGAAGGTGACTGTTAATCTTGCACCTGCCGATTTACCTAAGGAAGGTTCGCATTACGATTTACCGATCGCTGTCGGCTTATTGGTGGGTATGGGTATTTTGCCCGCCGATTTGGCTGAAAAATATGTTGTTATGGGCGAGTTGTCTCTGGATGGTTCGATTGCACCGGTTAATGGTGTTTTACCTGCTGCGATGGGTGCCGTAGCGCTTGGTAAAGGATTAATCTGTCCTTGTTCTCGTGGCGGTGAAGCCGCTTGGGCCGGTGATGATCTGGACATACTCGCACCCGTCAGCATGCTTGCGCTGGTTAATCATTTCAAAGGTAGTCAGGTGATGCGCCGTCCTGAGCCTGCGCAATATATCATGCAGGATAATCTACCTGATTTCGCCGACATCAAAGGCCAGCAGGCCGCCAAACGCGCGCTTGAAGTGGCGGCTGCCGGTGGACATAATCTTCTATTTGTTGGTCCGCCGGGCGCTGGTAAGTCAATGTTAGCCGAGCGTTTGCCATCGATTTTACCGCCTCTGGATGCGCATGAATTGCTGGATGTATCACGTATTGCTTCAATTGCTGGCGAGATAACAGGTAAGGCTTTTTCTATGCATCGTCCGTTTCGTGCACCCCATCATTCAGCTTCAATGGCGGCTATGGTCGGTGGCGGTCATAAGGCAAGGCCGGGCGAGGTATCTTTGGCGCATAACGGTGTTCTGTTTTTGGATGAATTCCCCGAATTTTCACCGCAGGTGCTCGATTCATTACGTCAGCCATTGGAAAGTGGTGAATGTGTTGTGGCGCGGGCCAACCATCATGTCAACTATCCTGCCCGTATCCAGTTGGTGGCGGCGATGAACCCGTGTCGTTGTGGCATGGCTGGTGAACCAGGTCATACATGTGCGCGTGGTCCACGGTGTCAGGCAGATTATCAGGCGCGTATCTCCGGTCCTCTGCTTGATCGTATTGATTTGCGCATTGAAGTTCCGGCTTTGAGTGCAAATGATTTGATGACGCCCTCATCATCCGAGCCAAGCCGTGTTGTGGCACAGCGTGTTGCAGCGGCGCGTGAAAGACAGAAGCAGAGATTTTTGGCGCTTGGTATGGAGCATGTGCGCACTAACAGCCAATGTCCGGCGGCTATTATTGAGAAAATAGCCGAACCGGATACAGCCGGTCTTGCTTTGCTGCGCCAATTGAGTGAAAAAATGCAATTATCGGCACGTGCCTATCATCGGGTTTTAAAAGTTGCACGAACCATAGCCGATCTTGATGCTGCGTCAAAAATTGGCCGTAAACATCTCGCTGAAGCCCTGTCTTACCGTTTGGGCAATGAGCGATTGGCAGCAATAGCGTGTTAGCCGTTCAATACTTTTGATTGGCGCTCATTATAACGCTCGCCGATAATATTGTGTTGTGCCAATATATTGGCAATATGAGCTAGATCATCATCCGAAAATTGGATATTGGCAGCGGCGAGATTATCTTCAAGGTGCTCTATTTTACGCGAGCCGGGAATGGCGACCAATGATGGGCGTTGATGCAACACCCATGCCAGAGCTAATTGTGCCGTTGTTATATTTTTAGTGTCAGCCATGCGCTTTAAATCATCAACAAGGTTTTGGTTGTGGGCAATGGCCTCTTCGCTAAAGCGCGGCAACAAACGGCGATTGTCATTTTTATCCATTTGTTCGATGCTGAATTTTCCGGTTAAAAATCCACGTCCGAGGGGGCTGAAAGCAACAAAGCCGATACCTAATTCATCACAAGTTGCAAGAATGTCGACTTCCGGGTTACGTGTCCAAAGCGAATATTCGCTTTGCAGGGCGCTAATCGCATGGACCTTGTGGGCGCGCCGAATAGTGGAGGCAGATGCTTCGGAAAGTCCAAGATGGAGTACCTTTCCCTGGGTGACCAGATCGGCCATTGCGCCGACAGTGTCTTCAATTGGCACATTGGGATCCACACGGTGTTGATAGAGCAGATCAATATAATCGGTTTGCAATCGTTTTAATGAGCCTTCAACGGCTTCACGAATGTGCTCGGGGCGGCTGTTGAGACCGTCACCGCGTTTGGGTTTGCCATTTTTGATGAGGATATCATAGCCGAATTTGGTTGCAATTTTTATTTTATTGCGAAAAGGCCTGACGGCTTCACCTACCAGAACTTCATTTTCAAAGGGACCATACATTTCAGCCGTATCAAAGAGTGTTATGCCTTTTTTATAGGCATGATGAATGGTCTTGATCGCAGTTTGCCGGTCAGCATGGCCGTAGCTATGCGTGAAGCCCATGCAGCCGAGGCCGAGAGTTGAGACCTCCAATTGCCCGAGTGTGCGCTGTTGCATATTTTTACCTTTGATCTTGTAGGCGTATATGGATGATAGAGGTGTCAAGGGCGTTATTTAAAGTAAAAAATGGGTGAGAGCGATAATTCATTGTCATAATCCCTTGCACCTGCCGATATGCGCCCTTATATACGCCAAAGAAAAGTTCGAAACAGGTTTTTTACAAGCCGGTCTCGGGCTTTAAAAGTGTAAGGAGCCGTTATCAGGAATGCTCGGTAGAGGTCCTTGCGGCTTGCTAAAGGAGAGTAGAATGGCAAAAGTTATCGGTATTGACTTGGGAACGACCAATTCCTGCGTTGCTGTCATGGATGGCAAAAGCGCGAAGGTTATTGAAAATGCGGAAGGTGCACGTACGACTCCGTCGATTGTCGCTTTTTCCGATGGTGGTGAGCGCCTTATCGGGCAGCCAGCCAAGCGTCAGGCTGTTACCAATCCAGAAGGTACGATTTTTGCGGTCAAGCGTTTGATCGGTCGTCGTTTTGATGATCCGATGGTTGCCAAGGATAAAAAGCTTGTCCCGTATGATATTGTCAAAGGTGACAATGGTGATGCATGGGTAGAAGTAGAAGGCAAGAAATATTCGCCGTCACAAATTTCAGCTATGACATTGCAGAAAATGAAAGAAACGGCAGAAGCCTATCTTGGTGAAAAGGTTGAACAGGCCGTTATCACTGTTCCGGCCTATTTTAATGATGCTCAACGTCAGGCGACCAAAGATGCCGGTAAAATTGCCGGTCTTGAAGTTTTGCGTATTATCAACGAGCCAACAGCGGCTGCCCTTGCCTATGGTTTGGATAAAAAAGATGGCAAAACGATTGCCGTTTACGATCTTGGCGGCGGTACATTCGACGTTTCAGTTCTTGAAATCGGTGATGGTGTTTTTGAAGTAAAATCGACCAATGGTGACACATTCCTGGGCGGTGAAGACTTTGATATGCGTCTGGTCGAATATCTGGCCGATGAATTCAAGAAAGAACAAGGTATTGATCTAAAGAATGACAAACTTGCCCTGCAGCGTCTTAAAGAGGCTGCCGAAAAGGCCAAGATTGAGTTGTCTTCTGCTCAGCAGACTGAAATCAACCTGCCTTTTATCACGGCTGACCAGTCAGGTCCTAAGCACTTGGCTATGAAATTGACCCGTGCAAAATTTGAAAGTCTGGTTGATGATTTCGTCCAGCGTACAATCGCGCCTTGTAAGGCTGCTTTGAAAGATGCCGGTTTGAGTGCGGCTGAAATTGATGAAGTGGTTCTTGTCGGCGGTATGACCCGTATGCCGAAAATTCAGGAAACCGTGAAGAGCTTCTTTGGTAAGGAACCGCACAAGGGTGTTAACCCTGATGAAGTTGTTGCCATGGGCGCAGCTATTCAGGGCGGTGTGCTTCAGGGTGATGTCAAGGATGTGTTGTTGCTTGATGTGACACCATTGTCACTGGGTATTGAAACATTGGGCGGCGTGTTTACACGGTTGATCGAACGCAATACGACTATTCCGACCAAGAAATCGCAGACTTTCTCGACTGCTGATGACAACCAGTCGGCTGTGACGATCCGCGTTTTCCAAGGTGAGCGTGAAATGGCGGCTGACAATAAGATGCTTGGCCAGTTCGATCTGGTCGGTATTCCACCTGCACCGCGCGGTGTACCGCAGATCGAGGTGACATTCGATATTGATGCGAATGGTATTGTCAATGTTTCGGCCAAGGATAAAGGCACAGGCAAGGAACATCAGATCCGTATTCAGGCTTCTGGCGGTCTTTCGGATGCCGATATCGAAAAAATGGTCAAGGATGCGGAAGCCAATGCCGAGGATGACAAGAAGCGTCGTGAAGGTGTAGAAGCTAAAAATCAGGCTGAAGCCCTGATCCATTCGACCGAAAAGTCCTTGTCTGAATATGGTGATAAGGTTTCAGGGGATGACAAGTCGGCCATTGAAAATGCTGTCAGCGATCTGAAGGCGGCCATTGAAAGCGATGATGCAGCCGATATCAAGGCCAAGACGGAAAAGCTGGCTGAAGTATCTATGAAATTGGGTCAGGCTATGTATGAGGCCAGTCAGGCTGAAGCAGAAGCTGATGCCGCAAAAGATGCCGCAGCTGATGCTAAGGATGATGATGTTGTTGACGCCGATTATGAAGAAATCGACGACAGCAAGAAATAAGTCCGGGCTGAACCTGATGTAAAAGATGTGGCAAAAGCCCGGCAGTGTGGAAACAGTCTGTCGGGCTTTGCTTTTAGATGTAAACCAGTTTCAATGTTGAAGGGTTAGTGATGAAGGTCGATTATTACGAAGTGCTTGGCGTGACGCGTGAATGCGATGAAAAAACGCTTAAGTCTGCATTTCGCAAACTTGCCATGCAGTATCATCCCGATCGCAATCCGGATAATAAAGAGGCCGAACATAAATTCAAGGAAATCGGCGAAGCTTATGAAGTTTTGAAAGACCCGCAAAAGCGCGCCGCTTATGACCGTTTTGGCCATGCAGCCTTTGAAAACGGCGGTGGTGGCGGCAATCCTTTTGGTGGTGGTTTCGCTGCGGGTGGTTTTGCTGATATTTTTGAGGATATTTTCGGCGAAATGATGGGTGGCGGACGTCGCCGTCGTTCTGATGGGCGTGAGCGTGGCGCCGATTTAAGTTATAATATGGAAGTCAGCCTCGAAGAGGCTTACCATGGTAAAACCGCGCAAATCCGTGTGCCGACATCTATAAAATGTGAGGCTTGTGAAGGCTCGGGTGCCAAAAAGGGTAGCAAACCGACGACATGCGGAACTTGTCAGGGCTCTGGTCGTGTTCGCGCATCACAAGGTTTCTTCTCGGTTGAACGACCTTGCCCGACCTGCCATGGTCGTGGCGAAATTATTTCCGATCCATGTTCTAAATGTCTGGGGCAAGGCCGGATTGAGGAAGAACGCTCGCTTTCCGTTAATATTCCGGCTGGTATTGAAGATGGTACACGTATCCGTCTGGCCGGTGAAGGTGAGGCCGGTACGCGTGGAGGTCCCACAGGCGATCTATATATCTTCCTTTCTGTGCATCCGCATGAATTCTTTCAGCGTGACGGTGCCGATCTTTATTGTCGTGTGCCGATTTCAATGACAACAGCTGCCTTGGGTGGTCAATTCGAGGTTTCTACGCTTGATGGTACCAAGACCCGTGTCAAAGTGCCGGAAGGTACCCAGAACGGCAAACAATTCCGTCTCAAGGGTAAGGGTATGCCAGTTCTACGCCAGCAGGCGACCGGTGATCTTTATATACAGGTTTCCATTGAGACACCGCAGAAACTCAGCAAAAAACAGCGTACTTTGCTGGAGGAATTTGCAAAAATTTCCAATGAAGCGGAAAATTCGCCGCAGTCTCATGGCTTTTTCTCGCGTATGAAGGATTTTTTTGATTCTGTTGGTTCGCATAACACAAAATAGACAATCTTTTATTGTAGTTATGCATAGGCGGATGAACACGTTATGTGCTATCCTTCTATTTTGTTCGGGAGGAACAAATGGTCAATGGACTGAAAAAGAGGCTTGCCAATAAGTTTGGCGAAGAGCTTAGATTCATCAAAGGCATGATGGACGGTCCTAAAAAAGTAGGCGCGATTTTGCCGACATCATCGGTCACCTCTAAACGTATGGCCAGTGTTGTTGATCCGCATTCAGGACTTCCGGTATTGGAATTGGGGCCGGGAACTGGTGTTATTACCAAGGCTATTCTGGCCCGCGGGGTCAAACCTAAAAATCTTTATTGCGTTGAATATAGTGAAGATTTCGCTGCCCATCTCAGGGTCAAGTTTCCAGATGTCAATATTATTTGCGGAGATGCTTTCAATCTGGATATCACATTGGGTGATATGTGTGATGCGACCTTCGATTGTGTGGTTTGTGCCATTCCATTGACCTTGATACCGGTGCCGCAGCGTGTGGAATTGATTGAGGATCTGCTTTATCGCATTCCTGAAGGACGGCCTATTATCCAGATTACTTATGGTCCAAAATCTCCGGTTCCGCCACATAAGGGTAATTATACCGTCGAGCATTATGATTTTGTTATGCGTAATGTACCACCGGCACGCTTATGGATTTATCGTCGGCCGATTAACTGACGGAAAAAGGTATGCAGCTCATCTATTGCTGTAAAGATTCCATGGCCTTGTTATATGTAAAAAGTCAGGCTTTAAAGAAATCCTCGATAAAGCGTTCATAGATAAGGGTCAATTTTTCCAGATCGTCGATAGATGTATGTTCATCAATCTGATGCATGCTGTGTCCGACAAGGCCGAATTCCACAACAGGGCAATAATCTTTGATAAAACGGGCATCCGATGTACCACCCGAAGTTGAAAGTTCTGCTTTTTTGCCTGTAACGGTCTTAATGGCCTGATTCAGTGTTTCAACCAACCGGTCATTTTTTGTCAGAAAGACACCACCCGGACTCGTGACCCATTCAAGTGTCATTATAACAGGGGTATCACGTTTTTTATTGATGGCTTGATGCGCCATTTGCAACCGCTGTTCAATTTCTTCTTGTAGGCTTTCTTTTGTCCAGCAATCATTATAGCGGATGTTAAACCGCAAAATGGCCTTTTCCGGAATGACATTGACACTCGTATTATGTGTATCAATGGCTGTGATTTCGAGATTGCTAGGCTGGAAATCATTTGTGCCGTTATCAAGCGGCTGGGCTAATAATGCATTGGCAAAACCAAGCAGTGGCCGTATCGGGTTATCGGCACGGTCTGGATAGGCAACATGACCTTGTCGACCATGAACCGTCAAGATGCCGGAAAGTGAACCGCGCCGACCGATCTTGATCATATCACCAATTGCATTGGGATTGGTTGGTTCGCCGACAATGGATGCATCCCATTTTTCGCCTTTGTTTTTAGCCCATTCCAGTAATTTGACGGTGCCGTTAATTGCGGGGCCTTCTTCATCGCCGGTAATGAGCATGGAAACAGAGCCGTTGATTTCACCGCGGGCCTTGATGCGTGCCAAGGCTGCGATAAAGGCAGCAATACCGCCTTTCATATCAACAGCACCGCGGCCATATATCAAACTATCTTCAACGGTGCCGGAAAAAGGCGGGTGTGACCAAGCGTTGACATCACCTGTCGGGACAACATCGGTATGACCGGCAAACATCAGATGCGGTCCCTCATGGCCCATCCGGGCATAGAGATTTTCAATGTCGGGCGTTGCTTTGTCTTTAAAGACGGGCCGGTCGACTTCAAACCCCAAGGGTTTCAGCCATGTTTCTAGCTGTGCCAGAGCACCGCCTTCCGCTGGTGTCACAGAGGGACAGCGGATGAGTTCGGCAAGAATTTTTACGGGGTTGGTCAATGTATCCATAAAATGGTTGTAACGGGTTTTGGCTTTTAAGAAAATACTATTCGTGTGGTCGGCTATATATGCTAACAATGATTTTTATCGGGAAGTTTGAACGGGATGATTATATGCAGAAGATTCGCGATCATATAGACGGATTTATAGATGAAATGATTGCGTTGCGGCGTGATTTTCATATGCATCCCGAATTGTCCCGTCAGGAATTCCGTACGAGTGCCATTGTCGCCGACCTTTTGGAAAAATGGGGATATGAAGTAACCCGTAATGTTGGTGGCACTGGTGTTGTCGGACGTTTGAAAGCGGGGCATGCTAAGACGAGTATTGGTATTCGTGCCGATATGGATGCATTGCCGATTGATGAGGAAACAAATCTGTCTTATGCCAGTAAAAACCCGGGTGTTATGCATGCTTGCGGCCATGATGGGCATACAACTATGCTTTTGGCAGCTGCCCGCTACATGGCTGAGACAAAGAATTTCAATGGTATATTTCAGGTTATTTTTCAGCCGGCTGAAGAAGGTTTTGGCGGTGCGCGGTTGATGGTTGAAGATGGATTGTTCGATCGTTTTCCGGTCGACCATGTCTTTGGTCTTCATAATTGGCCGGGTATACCGGTTGGTCAAATTGCAATCAGTGACGGGCCGATGATGGCGGCTGTAGATACAGTTAATGTAACGATTCAGGGTAAAGGGGCGCATGGTGCGTCGCCAGAAGCAAGTATTGATCCTATTGTCGCCGCTTCTTCTATTGTTATGGCTTTACAATCGGTTGTCAGCCGCAATGTTTCGCCCATGCAGACGGCAGTTGTAACAGTCGGTTCCTTCCAGAGCGGTTCAGCCTCCAACATTATTCCGGATAAGGCTGAGCTAAAACTTTCAATCCGGTCTTTTTCAAAAGATGTGGGTCAGATGATGGAAGAGCGGATTAAAACCATTGTCCATCAGCAGGCACTATCCTTCGGAGCTTCCGGTACGGTTGAATATCTGCGTGATACACCTGCGGTTATCAATCATGTGGATGAAAAACAGATTGCAACAGAGGTTGCCCAGCAAATATTAGGGCAAGACAAGGTTGATGCGCATTATCCGCCGGTCATGATCAGTGAGGATTTTTCAGTGATGTTGGAAAATTGTCCGGGAAGTTTTCTGTTTCTAGGGAATGGAGACAGTGCTGGTCTGCATAGTCCGTTCTATAATTTTAATGATAGCGCATTGATTGTTGGCGCGACTTATTGGGCGGCTTTGGCCAAAAAATATCTTTCTTAGGTTCTGATTCTAGGTTGTTGCTTGATTATTTTAAGATTTGAGCAATCATAAAAGGGGATAATGGCATCTGTTTTATGCTGGGTGCTAGATCATGGTCAAAACTGTTTTTCATTTATCTCGTCGTCAATTTTTGATGAAATCTGTTCTGGGCGCCGGTGCGGCTACCCTTATGCCTGCTGTTTTGTCCGGCTGTATGAGCGACGGACTTATGTCGGTCGGTCAGGGTGGTGTTGATCCAACAACAACGGCAACTATACCACGGCCTAAAATTGGTGTTGATGCTAACTTTACCGCGCCGGAAAAAATGTATGCAGCGGTTACCGAAGGCCCGTATCAGTTACAGGCTATTCCTTATGATAGGCTACCGAAGCAGTTCATACGCCAGATCGTGCCGAATCCTACGAATGAAGCTGCGGGAACGATTGTTATCCATGTGAAGGATCATTTTTTATATTATATCCAGCCGGATGGTGATGCATTGCGGTATGGCGTGGGGGTCGGTAAGGCCGGTTTTGAATGGTCTGGGCGGGCACAGGTCGCGATGAAGCGCGAATGGCCGCGTTGGACACCGCCACCTGAAATGATTGGCCGTCAGCCGGAACTGGTCAAATATAAAAATGGCATGGAACCGGGGGCCATGAATCCACTTGGTGCGCGGGCTCTCTATATTTATCAAAATGGTCGTGATACCGGCTATCGCATTCATGGTTCGCCAGAATGGTGGTCGATTGGACAGTCGATGTCGTCGGGTTGTATCCGACTGATGAATCAGGACATTATCGATCTTTATAACCGTGTTCCTGTCGGCACACCGATTGTTGTAGCATAAGGATTGCTGGAAAATCCCTATCAATGCTTTTTATAAGTATTTGGACGCCCGACAAATCAAGCGGGGGCAATTATGTCGGGCGTCCTGAACCTTGCCGTTTATTGGCTTGGTATCATGAAAACGATACAGATGGGAATTTGTTCCATATTGTTGTCTGTTTTTTTAAAAAATAATATAAAAATATTCTATCATATTGTTATTATTATATTATTTCATAAAATTTTGTTTGCAACCTGTTGTATGGGGCAGATTGTAGATTGGTTTATGGAACGAGGTAGTGTTTGTCCCAATGGCTGCGGGGAATGAGATTACCAATTTGATAGGAAAATGATTTCACGGTCATATGGTCATCATCCAAGCGACATTCGAATGAAAGATGATACCATTTACCTTTTGCACGAACGGCCGCACCTTTGGCCTTGATATGGTTTTTGCCCATTTGTGGGTCGCTATAAGCATATGCCAGAACCTTGTCGGCAGCTATTTTTGTGTCATGGCTGAGGCGGTCCATGGCTTCAATATCGCATCTTTGTTCAAGGCGTGTCTGTGGATCAAGGGCGCGTAGCTGTTTTTCTTCGATGTGGTTCATGGAGAAGGCGGATGAATACAGCAAAAAACTGAATAATCCGGTTATGATCAATTTAAAAGTTTTCATCGGACTCTTTTTTAATTTTTGCGTATTTTGCCGTGGTTTTTTGGCAATGGCAAGAAAGGAAGTTGATTTCGGCATCAATTCCATGTTTTGTGAATGAAATAGTTCGATGGAGAATGAAGATGAAGCCGGTTTTTGTACAATTGCAATGCGCCCCGGGCACTGCCTATAAGGTAGCGGATACACTTTATGCACGCGAAATTGTGTCCGAACTCTATTCAACCAGTGGCGAGTTTGAATTATTGGCCAAAATTTATATTGAAGAAGGTCAGGACATTGGCAAATTCATCAATGATAATATTCTGGATATTCCTGGCATTACCCGTTCGTTGACAACGCTGACCTTTACAGCATTCTAGCTTGTTTTATCAGGGTGTTTTTAAATCGTATATACACGCCGCAAGGTTAGGTTGATACGGCCCGGCTTTTTAAGCAATGTGGATGTGCCCGCATATATGCGGTCAACACCATGATAGGCAAGGCGTGCTTTGCCGCCAAAGACGATGATATCGCCGCTGTTTAAACGTAGGGATTGTGTTTTGTCACTTCGGTTTGTGCCGCCCATACGGAATAGACAGCTATCACCCAAAGAGATAGAAATGACGGGTGCATCAAGCGCTTTTTCGTCTTTATCCTGATGCAGTCCCATTTTTGCATCGGGTTCATAAAAATTGATCAGGCATGCATCGGGCGGCATTTGGTAATGGCTTAAATTGTTCCAGAGCTTGAGCAGTGGATCAGGAATTGGCGGCCAATTTTTACCGGTTAAGGGATGGGTCGGTTGATAGCGATAACCATTTTGTTTGTCTGTCACCCAGCCCAGTTTGCCACAATTGGTTTGCCGCACGCTCATAGCTTTGCCGGTTTTGGGCATAAGAGGTGTATATAATGGTGCTTGGGCAACAATATCACGGATGTTTTCAAGCAAATTCTGTTGAGCGTAACGGAGTAAATATTCCGGATAATAGTGGAAGCCGTTGAAGTCGATCATAACAGAAACAATAAAGCGGCGGAAGACCCGCCGCAAGTAAGGAATTTGGTTTGTATATGATGGATCAGCTATCCGCCAAGGATGGTATGCGTAGTGACTGGCCGGGATAGATTTTGTCAGGGGATGACAACATCGGGCGATTGGCTTCAAAAATAATTTTGTTTTTATCGCCGTGGCTTGAACCATAAATATTTTCGGCAATTTTCCAAAGAGTATCGCCTTTCTTTACTTCATAGAAGCGTGTTTGGGGTGTGTTCGTTGATTTTGCATCAGTAATTTTCAGATTATCGGTGTTGACGGTACTGATGCCCAATGTGTTACCGACAGCCATAACTGCTTTTTCAAAAGTTTCTTGATCTTTGATTTCACCCGATAATATGGCTTTGTCGCCATTAATCGAGATTTCGACTTTGTCAGTGTCGAGTTTGTAATTGTTTAAAGCAGATTTGATATTGACGGCCTCGGGTACTGCTTCGCCTTGGGTCAACTTGCTGCCTGCAGATTTTAAAAAACTAAATAGTCCCATAATGTGCTCCTTTGCCTGTTGTCTAAAAACAGATAGAGCAATCTGGAAGATTTCAAGAGCTGTTATTGATCGTTGATACGACCACGTAGTTTTTTAATGTTTGAACGATCCGTTTTTGCCTTTAGACGCCGCTCAATCGAGCCTTTGGTTGGCCGTGTTTTTTTTCGTGGTAATGGAGGCGGTTCAGCTGCTTTTTTAATAAGGTTGACCAGTCGTTCGAGTGCGTCGGCCCGATTTCTTTCTTGTGTGCGAAAGCGACTAGCTTCAATGACAATTTCACCCTGTTTGGTTGCCCGCTGTCCGGCCAGTTTTATCAGACGTATATATACATCTTCTGGTAATCCTGCATTGATTGCAAAAAAGCGCAATTGTACGGCTGATGCAACTTTATTGACATTTTGTCCCCCTGGACCGCTGGCGCGAATAAATGTTTCTTCCCAATGATCGGGCGAGATAAAAATAGAACGGGTGATCCAGATATGTTGTTCCTTCATAGACAGTGTTATAGTTGATTATATAGAAAACAAAAGACCCGGCATTGACCGGGTCTTTTTAATTATCAAAGTGTTGGAACAATCAGACGTTTGGCGCAGCGTTTTTAACATCTGCATCGACATGATCGAGGAATTTTTCAAAATTCTTCACAAACATGCCAGCAAGTTTTTTGGCTTGAGCGTCATAGGCTGTTTTGTCGGCCCATGTTGAACGCGGATCAAGAATGGCTGTATCGACATTATGAACAGCGGTTGGCACTTCAAAGCCGAAATTGTCATCGTGTCGGAAAGAGACACTCTTGAGGGAACCATCGAGAGCCGCAGTCAGAAGGGCACGCGTTGCTTTGATCGGCATACGTTTGCCGATACCATAGGCACCACCGGTCCAGCCGGTATTAACCAGCCAGCAGTCTACCTTGTGTTCTGCAATCAATTTGCGCAAAAGGTTGCCATATTCTGATGGATGGCGCGGCATGAATGGAGCGCCGAAGCAGGTCGAGAAGGTTGCTTCTGGTTCGGTTACGCCTTTTTCGGTACCGGCAACCTTGGCAGTATAGCCTGAAAGGAAGTGATACATAGCCTGTGCCGGGGTCAGCTTGGCGATGGGCGGCATAACGCCGAAAGCATCAGCTGTCAGCATGATAATATTTTTAGGTTGGCCACCTTTGCCGTTCGGGCTGGCATTGGGAATGAAGTCGAGCGGATAAGCGCAGCGGGTATTTTCTGTGAGCGAGCCATCATCAAAATCAGGCTGGCGCAGATCGTTCATGACAACGTTTTCCAGAACGGAACCGAAGCGCTGTGTGGTTGCGTAGATTTCCGGTTCGGCTTCTGCCGATAGACGGATTGCCTTGGCATAGCAGCCACCTTCAAAGTTGAAAATGCCGTCTTTGCCCCAACCGTGCTCGTCATCCCCGATTAAAGTACGGGTTGCATCGGCTGAAAGTGTTGTTTTACCGGTACCGGAAAGGCCGAAGAAAATCGCGGTGTCACCGTTTTTGCCTTCATTGGCCGAGCAATGCATTGGCATAACGCCTTTGGCAGGAAGAAGATAGTTCAATGCAGTAAAGACCGATTTTTTCATTTCACCGGCATAGGATGTGCCGCCGATCAAGACGACCATATTGGTGAAGTCACAGGCAATAACGGTTTCAGTGCGGCAGCCATGACGTTTTGGATCTGCCTTGAAGGACGGCAGATTAATGATGGTCATTTGTGGAACATAGTCTTTTAGTGTATCCAGTTCAGGACGGATAAGCAGATTGCGGATGAAAAGCGCATGCCATGCATATTCGCTAACTACGCGGGCGCGAATGGAATTGGCTGCATCGGCACCGCCGACCAGATCCTCGACAAATAGATCCTTGCCCTTGGCATGTTCGATAAAGTCGGCTTTGAGAATATCGAACTGTTCCTGTGTCATGGGCTTGTTATTATCCCACCACACATGTGGTTCGGTTTCTTTTGTGCAGACGATAAATTTATCCTGCGGCGAACGGCCGGTATGCTGACCGGTATAGGCAACCAGCGCACCCTGAGCGGTAATCTTGGCTTCATTGCGGCGGATTGCTTCTTCATAGAGTAGGGCTGGTGTAAGATTATACTGGACAGTGCCCAGATCTTTAAGCCCGAATGTTGTTAGAGAGGCTTTAGGGTTGAAAATGCCGATCTCTTTCATGGTATCTCCGCATAGTATTTTGGTTGAACATGAAGCCTGTAAACAGACAAGGTTCCTCTCAAAAGCAGAAAATAATAATTATTTCAAACTTTTAATCGATTTAAAAAAAATTTAAATTTTTTAAAATGTGTATAACTGGCACTTAAAGCCATATGGGAAGCTGGTTTTTCTAGGTGTTTTAGAAAAAATTTTGATGTAAAATCAAAGAGATTAGCATCGACGCCACAATTTGTACTCAATTTGTCCTACAAAAAGCAAAGAAATGCATTAACAATGATGCAATGTCGGTGATAAGCACCACCACTGTTTAAAGAGAAAGTTACTTGCCATGAAAGATGTCGCGACAACCACCCAGACGATCGCACTCGTTGATGATGACCGTAATATTCTGACTTCTGTATCTATTGCTTTGGAAGCGGAAGGTTATAAGGTCGAGACTTACACCGATGGTGCGTCTGCATTGGAGGGGTTATCCGCGCGTGCGCCTAATCTTGCTATTTTCGATATCAAGATGCCGCGTATGGATGGCATGGAGCTGTTGCGCCGGTTGCGTCAGAAATCTGATTTGCCTGTTATTTTCCTGACCTCCAAGGATGATGAAATTGACGAATTATTCGGCCTTAAAATGGGTGCGGATGATTTTATTACCAAACCCTTTTCACAACGTCTGCTGATCGAGCGTGTGCGTGCGGTTTTGCGCCGTGCGGCCGCGCGCGGTGAATCGGCAGGGAAAACGCTGGCTACGGCTTCATCATCGCTTGAACGCGGACATTTGGTAATGGATCAGGAGCGCCATACCTGTACATGGAAAGGCGAGCCGGTAACTTTGACGGTTACTGAGTTTCTTATTTTACATGCATTGGCCCAGCGTCCGGGCGTCGTGAAAAGCCGTGATGCATTGATGGATGCTGCCTATGATGATCAGGTCTATGTTGATGACCGCACGATTGATAGCCACATCAAACGGCTGCGTAAAAAATTCAAACAGGTTGATGACGATTTTGAAATGATTGAGACACTTTACGGTGTCGGGTATCGTTTCCGCGAGGCGTGATGATTTAAACGTGTGATTGGGGTGGTTCTCAGGAGGATCGTCTATTATTCGCCGTTCTATTGATAGGTTCCAAGCTGTATGGGCGTACATATTGAAGAGGCAGACCATAAGCCCGAGGCGAAACTGGTCGTTTCATCGCTTCGGAAGCGGTCGCGTATCCGTCGTCTTATGACACGCGTCCACCGTATTTTCGAACAGCTTTTCTTTTCCAGTCTGACCCGACGTATTGTTATTCTTAATCTGGCAGCGTTAGGCGTATTGGTTGTCGGCATTATGTATCTCAACCAGTTTCGTGATGGTTTGATTGATGCCAAGATTGAAAGTTTGCGTACCCAGGGTAAGATTATTGCCGGTGCCATTGCAGCTTCGGCAACAGCCAATACCAATTCAATCCTGATTGATCCGGAAAAGCTGATGGAATTACAGGCGGGTGAGAGTGTTACACCCAAAGCGGATTCAACGGATAATTGGGATTTTCCGATTGATCCGGAGCGTGTAGCTCCCCTATTGCGTCGTATCATTTCACCGGAGACAACACGTGCGCGTATTTTTGATCGTGATGCCAATCTGTTATTGGATTCAAGGCTTCTTTATTCAAGCGGACAGGTTTTAAGTTATAATTTGCCACCAATTGCCGAGGATCAACCTAGTTGGTTAGAGTGGTTTCATATCTGGCTTTCCAACAAAATTTACGGCATGGATTATCATCTTGATGGTGACCAGCTTGGTGGAACCGGTGCGGTTTATCCGGAAGTGGTCAAAGCAATGAGCGGTATACCGGCAACAGCACAGCGACGTAACAAACGTAGTGAGTTGGTTGTTTCGGTTGCTGTGCCGATCCAGCGTTATCATGCGGTGGTGGGCGTTTTGCTTTTATCGACTGTCGGTTCTGATATTGATAATATCGTACGTGCTGAACGGATGGCGATCTTCAAGGTTTTTGCGGTTGTCGGTGCTGTTCTACTTATCTTGTCTCTATTTTTGGCATCAACTATTGCCAGCCCTTTACGCAAATTGGCTGCGGCGGCTGATCGTGTTCGTCATGTCGCCAACCAGCGTGTTGAGATTCCAGATTTTTCCGATCGTCAGGATGAAGTTGGCAATCTGTCGGCTTCTATTCGTGATATGACCAGTTCGCTTTATGCGCGTATTGATGCGATTGAGCGTTTTGCCGCGGATGTCAGTCATGAACTTAAAAATCCGTTGACATCTTTGCGCAGTGCTGTCGAGACATTGCCACTTGCTAAAACGGATGAAGCTAAAAAACGTTTATTCGAGATTGTCCAGCATGATGTACGGCGCCTTGATCGTCTGATTACCGATATTTCCGATGCATCGCGCCTTGATGCTGAACTGGCACGCGAAATAGAAGACCGCGTTGATTTATCCAGTCTGCTGGATAATCTGGTGCGGGCGGCGCGAGAAGTGCGTCGTAATGATATTGCGGCAACAATTGATCTTGATATAGCGTCGCTTTCGGGGGATCGTCATTACATTGTGGCTGGTCATGATCTGCGTTTGGGACAGGTTATTTCCAATCTGGTAGAGAATGCCCGTTCGTTTATTCCTGAAAAAGATGGCAAGATCCGTATCCATATGCAGCAGAAACACCATCAGGTTGAAATCATTGTCGAGGATAATGGCCCCGGGATTAGTGCGGAAAATATCGAACGTATTTTTGAGCGTTTTTATACAGATCGTCCGGGGACCGAGGGATTTGGCAATAATTCGGGACTTGGTCTTTCTATCAGCCGGCAGATTATTGAAGCACATGGCGGGACTTTGAATGCTGAAAACATAAGCGATCCTACCGATAAGGATCATATTTTAGGCGCCCGTTTTATTATTCATTTGCCGGCGGTTAAAGGCTGACGGTTGAGGATGTGTCATGGAAACACAACATGCCAATTGTTTGAAACTGGAAGATTGCGGTTTATTGATTGTTGGAGATTCCGGTAGCGGCAAATCAGCTATTACGTTGGCTTTGATTGAACGTGCCCGCCAAAATGGCCGTCAGGCAGTATTGGTCAGTGATGATTATACGCAAATTACGCGTGAGGGCGATTATCTGATTGCACGGTCACCACAAAATCTATGTGGTGGTATTGAAATTATCGGAGCAGGCCTTTTTAAGCTGCCGGTAATTGAATATGCGACATTGAGCCATGTTGTCCGGCTTGGCAAGGATTATGAGCGGTTTCCTTCTGATCCGTTATATTCCTGTTGTGGGGTGGATTTACCTATGCGTCGTCTTGCGGCGCTTGGTATCTGGGATGCTGTTGTTATATGTCAGGCAATAGAGGCCTTTCTTTTTGGCTCAATATGGCAGCCGCGGCGCTAATCGTATTTTTTAATGTGTATTGGTACTTTTTTTGGGTGAAATGAAGATTTTGCTTGCACTCGGCAGAGAGATTGCCAAGATGGGTATCTGTCTCAAAAGGGTAGTATATGCGAGATCGCCTTGTGATTATAGTTGGGCGATTTGCAGTATTAAGGTGGAGTCTTGCATTTGTTTCAACCCGCGTGTAAGCCATGGCACCCGATAGATCAGATTTGTAGGTATCAAACTTTGTACAGCTTTTCCGGTAAAGGTGTAGACAAATGATCGGCTTGGTTCTGGTTACCCACGGCCGTTTGGCTGAAGAGTTTCTCCATGCTGTTGAGCATGTTGTCGGTCCGCAACAGAATTTTGCGACTGTCTGTATTGGTCCTGATGATGATATGGATCAGCGGCGTGATGATATTGTCAAGGCCGTCAGTGCTGTTGATCAAGGACACGGTGTGATTATTCTAACCGATATGTTTGGGGGAACACCTTCCAATATGGCAATTTCTGTCATGCGTGAGGGCGAGGTTGAAGTAATCGCAGGTGTCAATTTGCCAATGCTGATCAAGTTGACCAGTGTGCGTCAATGTTGTGATATGTCGTTGGTTGATGCTTTACGAGCTGCCCGTGAGGCAGGCCGTAAATACATCAATGTCCCCAGTATGATCCTGACGGATGATGATTAATGGCTGACGCGAGTATCAATGATGAAGGCTGCGGTTTCTCTCGCACGCTTAATATCTGTAACAAGCGTGGTTTGCATGCGCGCGCTTCAGCCAAATTTGTCCAGACGGTTGATGCTTTTGATGCCATTGTCGAAGTTGAAAAAGATGGCGCGGTCGTTGGCGGAACTTCAATTATGGGATTGATGATGTTGGCCGCTTCTCCTGGTTGTTCCATCAATGTTTCTGCCCGGGGGGCGCAGGCCGTTGAAGTGCTGGACGCCTTGGAAAAATTGGTCAATGATCGCTTCGGCGAAGAGTGCTGAACGGTTTTTACAGGTATTTTTTACTTGTAATATCCTTCCGATATGTATCCAGCGGTAATGTCAGCATAAAATTGTGCGCACATATACGTATATGCACGTCACCATCATCCTTATGAATTATGACATTGCTGTCCGGCTGTTTATATTAGAAACCTTCCAGTACGATTTTGCCGATGGTTTTTCCGGTTTCAATCATCTGGTGGGCTTTACGTAAATTTTCTGCATTGATTGGTGCTAGACTTTTTGTCAGTGTCGGCTTGATTGTGCCCTCATCGACAAGCTTGGCAAGGATAGCGAGAATCTCACCCTGTCGGGCTATATCGGATGTTGTATAGAGCGAACGGGTAAACATGGATTCCCAATGGAGTGCTATACTTTTGGCTTTAAAGGGCACAATATCGAATTGCTGTGGCCCATCAATGAGTCCGATATGGCCTTGTGGCGCAATAATATCAGCATATTGCAAACGATTGCCGCCAGAATTGGCCGTTGAAAATATATAGGCAACCTTGGCAAATCCTATTTCTTCAAGCTGTGATGCCAAGGTTTTGCTATGGTCGATGACATGATGGGCGCCCATTTTCAACGCCCAGTCTTTGGTCTCTGGCCGTGACGCTGTGGCAATAATAACCGCGTCACTAAAGTGGCGTGCCAGCTGAATGGCAATCGAACCGATGCCGCCTGCGCCGGGAACCATCAGCAGAGCATTCTTGCCGTCATGGACCGGTTTTTTGATATTCATGCGTTCAAACAGCATCTCGTAGCTGGTGAGCGTGGTCAGCGGAAGGGACGCTGCTGTTTTGAAGTCGACGCTTTCAGGTTTGTGCGCAACGATACGATAGTCGATAGCCTGCATCTGTGCATTGGAACCATCACGATGGATAGAGCCTGCATAAAAGACTTCATCACCTTTTTTGAAACCTTGAACATTCTTGCCCATGTCGATGACAACGCCTGCGGCATCAAAACCCAGAATGCGGGGTGCATGATCAGTTGGTTCGGCGCTTGTGCGTGTTTTGACATCAATCGGATTGACGCTGACAGCCTTGATGTTGATGAGCAAATCCTCATCGCTCATCACTGGATCTTTGACATCGATATCCTGAAGACATTCGCTATTGTCGACCGGTAGGCATTGATAGTAACCGACAGCTTTCATAAAGATTGACTCCCGTTTGTATTCACCACTGTCAAACTCTAGGCGTTAATGGACAATCTGCCAAGAGATAAGTGATGTCTTAGCGATTGCCCAGATATGGAATCTAGCGTTGTACCGTTTTGGTTTTCTTGCGAATGGGGGCTTTTTTCACCGGCTTTTCGGCCATTTTTTGAGTAGGCTTATGGGCTGGCTTTTCCTTATTTGCCGTAGCCTTGGATTGTTTTTTGGGCGGATTTTCGTCGAGTGTAGTTTCAATTTCTGAATCATTGAAACTGTCAGAATGGGCATGGCGAAACTGTATATCATGCAGTTTTTTATAAAGCCCGCCTTCAATTTTTAACAACTCGCTCTGTCGGCCTTTCTCGACAATACCACCATGCTGCATGACGACAATCTGGTCGGCACGGGCAATGGTTGAAAGACGGTGGGCGATCACAACGGTTGTACGTCCCTTGGTCAATCTGTTCAAGGCTTCTTGAATCAGGGCTTCAGATTCAGAATCCAGAGCACTGGTAGCTTCATCGAGGATCAGGATATCGCTGTTGCGCAACATGGCACGGGCGATAGCAATACGTTGTTTTTGACCGCCCGATAACCTATTACCGTTTTCACCGACATCTGTGTCGTAGCCATCCGGTAGATTCATAATGAAATCATGAGCATTGGCTGATTTGGCAGCTTCAATGATCTCTTCTTCGCTGGCATCGGTACGGCCAAGGCCGATATTATGCTTGACTGAGCCTTGAAAAAGAAAAGTATCCTGCCCGACATAGGACATGCGTTGGCGCAGTGAAGCAAATGTGGCGTATTTGATGTCCTGTCCGTTAACGTAGATTTTCCCACCAACAGGATCATAAAGGCGCATCATCAGATTGATCATGGTCGATTTTCCTGACCCTGAAGGACCGACAAGGGCTGTCATTTTGCCGCTGGGGATTGATAGGTTGATATTGTGGAGTACGTCATGATTGTCGACATAGGAAAAACGTACATCTTCAAATATAATTTCCCCTTTGCCTTCCGGAAGGTCTTTCGCATCCGCTTCTTCATACATGGTCAAGGGATGATCGAGCACATCAAACATCATGCGTACGCCGACCAGTTGTGTCTCAAGTTTAATGCGGCTGTTGGCAAGGCGCTTGGCAGGTTCGTAAGCCAGAATCATGGCCGTGATGAATGTCATCAAATCGCCGGGGGTTCCGTTCTTTTCAAGCACGATATAACCGCTAATGCCGACAACGATAGCAATAGAAATTCCGGCCATTGTTTCCATGACAGGATTGGTTGCTGCTTGTAACTTTGAAATGGTGTTGGCGCGATTTTCGACATCCTTGACGGCCTTGTTCATACGCGAGGACATTTGCGACTCTAGTCCGAAGGCCTTGACGACGCGGATACCGGTAGAGGTTTCTTGTACAACCTGGATGATTTCGGTGTAGGATTTCAATTCCTTGCCCATCAATTTCTTGACTTTTTTCAGGACATTACGAACCAGAAAAAATGTCAATGGACCGACAATAAAGGCGAGGATTGTCAACCAGGGGTTTTTCCAGATCATCAAGGCGACAAGCGAGATGACTGAAATCACATCGCGCACATAGGTGGTTACCACCATGTCGATCATGGATCGTGCCGATTGTGCGCTGCTGGTAACACGCATCAGCAGATCAGAAGCGGCATTGCTTTGGAAAAATGACACACCCTGACTAACCAGCTTATCATAGATTTTACGCTGTTGTAATGAGATGATGCTATTGCCGGCGCGGCTGAGATAGACTGTCTGGAAATAGCTGGCAACACCCTTGGTAATGAAAATAGCTGCAATGCCTACTGCGACAAGAAGGACTTTATGCAGGTCTTTCAGGACAACAAGATTATTAACCATGTGGCTCATGATCCATGCGCTGGCTGATGTCATCAGGGCGATGACGACCATGGCCACAATGGCTTTTGCATAAAGGGGTGCATGTTTTTTAAAATTTTCCTTGAACAGGCGTTTGATAAGTTGCTTGTCCTGTTCTGACAGCTGTGTTTTAGCCATGAATATCTTTGATCCTTAAAGTATCATAAGTGGCATTTTTCTATCGCGAAAGTGCGACAGTGACAAGGCTTGATGTCGTATTTGTCTGCTCTTTATATGGAAAAAGTGGTTTTGCTTCGATTGTTTTTACGAATTAGCTTTTATTAATTGGAATAAAGCAGTGATTGCCATGATATGGAACAAAATTTTGATATATAAAGATTTCTTTATGTCTGCATTGCGCTTGATGCGGTGACATGTTAAACCGCGGCAAAGAAAATCATGGAAGGAAGATGCACATGGCGGCTCAAGATTATATTGTCAAGGATATCGCCCTTGCCGATTTCGGACGCAAGGAATTGGATATTGCAGAAACAGAAATGCCGGGTTTAATGGCCTGCCGTGAAGAGTTTGGTCCTTCACAGCCATTGCGCGGCGCCCGTATTTCCGGTTCGCTCCATATGACAATTCAGACGGCTGTCCTGATCGAGACTTTGAAAGCGATCGGTGCGGATTTGCGTTGGGCATCATGTAATATTTTCTCGACACAGGATCATGCCGCAGCAGCTATTGCTGCAACCGGTACGCCGGTTTTTGCCGTCAAGGGTGAGACACTGGAAGAGTATTGGAGCTATACAGATGCAATTTTCCAGTGGCCGGATGGCGAACCGTCCAATATGATTCTTGATGATGGTGGCGATGCCACGATGTATATTCTGCTTGGTGCACGCGCTGAAGCTGGAGAAGATGTGCTTTCCAAGCCAGAATCGGAAGAAGAGGAAGTCCTCTTTGCCCAGATCAAGAAACGTATGGCGGCAACGCCGGGTTTCTTTAAACGCCAGCGTGATGCAATCAAGGGTGTGACAGAAGAAACCACAACAGGAGTCAACCGTTTGTATCAGCTGAGCAAAAAAGGTCAGCTGCCTTTCCCGGCGATCAATGTCAATGATAGTGTGACAAAGTCGAAATTCGATAATAAATATGGCTGTAAGGAATCGTTGGTTGACGGTATCCGTCGCGGCACCGATGTGATGATGGCCGGTAAGACCGCTGTCGTCTGTGGTTATGGTGATGTGGGCAAAGGTTCGGCCGCTTCGCTTTCAGGTGCCGGTGCGCGTGTGAAGGTAACGGAAGTCGATCCAATCTGTGCGCTTCAGGCCGCCATGGATGGCTATGAAGTGGTAACATTGGAAGAAGCGGCGCCAACGGCCGATATTATTATTACTACAACCGGTAATAAGGATGTTGTCCGTATCGAACATATGCGTGCGGCCAAGGATATGGCGATTATCGGCAATATCGGCCACTTTGATAATGAAATTCAGGTTGCCAGCCTGAAAAATCTGCAATGGACCAATATCAAGCCACAGGTTGATATGATCACGTTCCCTGATGGTAAACGCATTATTCTGCTTTCTGAAGGCCGTTTGCTCAATCTTGGTAATGCTACCGGTCATCCCTCATTTGTCATGTCGGCCTCTTTCACCAATCAGACCTTGGCGCAAATTGAACTGTTTTGCCGTGGTAATCAGTATAAGAATGATGTTTATGTATTGCCCAAGCATCTGGATGAAAAAGTAGCGCGTTTGCACCTTAACCGTCTTGGTGTCAAACTGACTGAACTTTCCAAAGAGCAGGCCGATTATATTGGTGTTAGCCCACAGGGTCCTTATAAGGCCGAGCATTACCGCTACTAAAAAACAAAGGCCGGAAATCCGGCCTTTTTTATTTGATGGGCTTGATGTCGGTGCGGTAGATCACCGGCCAGTCATCGCTATTAACGCGATCGCATTGCGGATTCACGGCTACACTGGCAAGGCGGAATGTGGAACCGTCATAGGCATATTGATAATGGGCATTGTAACAATCCGGTCTGTAGTCCTTTAGCTCCCAATATTGATCCAAAATATAGCCATTCTGATGGATAAAAAAACTGTCATTTAAAATCAGTCCCCAGTTGGCTTTGTTATCCAATACTGCCGGTTCTGATTTCCGGTTTTTGCCCACTTGGTAAATTTCGTAATTATTGGTGAATTCGCTACCATAACAGACAGCACGAAATGCTTGTCCATTCGCACCATGAAAGCTGCGGTCGTAACTACCATCATCCGGACAAAAACCTTTTTTCGTCGGAATATCTTTTGGTCGCGGCTCTTTCTGTTTGTCAAAGGTTAGGTAGACCGGCTTAATTATCGGTAAGGGTGGAATCTTGTCGTCATACATGTCATGGACATAAAATTGGGTATCATTATAGAAAAGGTTGAACGCATCAAGGTTGAGGGTCAGCTGCTTTTTGCCTTCAAGGCCGAAATGCAATGCGCGATTTTTGGTAAGTGCGGCGATAAAAGCCTGACTGTCTTTGGACGACACAGTCGCATCAAAACTATAGTCGCGATTGATATTATAGCTTCTATCAACATTAAGATGAAAGTTTTGCTGCGTCTCGTCTCCACCGGTTATTTTATAATTGATCTCACCCTTGCCCTGAGGGATGGACTTATCCGATAAAACAATGCGGATATCGGGGGGTGCGGGATTGTTATATTGCCAGCGGATACGGATATAGCCGATTCTATCATAATCGTTTTCGGCTGTCGGGTTGCCAACGGCCGTACAGCTAAAGGCCTGATCGCAGCCAATGATCCAATCGTCTTTTTCCTGATAGGCATCGGGTTTATAATAGGTGCCGCAGTCAGAGGTCGCGCAATACTGCGCCAGCTGGTTTTGCCGGTCTTGCGTCAATTTGGCGAGACATGCTTCACGAAATTGTGCGTTTTCCTGTTTATTCATATTGGAAAATTCATATTGGCAGGCCTTTTCCTTGAAGTTGATCCAGTCTTTTTGTTCACCGCGGATAAGTTCTGACGGACTGTCGAAATCCTTAAAGCCGCCATCGTCATAGTTGTCTTGACTGTCTTTGATCCGCGGCATCATTTTGCGCCAGGCAAGGTTGAGCAATTGGTCGGCATGCTGATAGTCGGCATAGAGAATCGTATCGGGATAACCTTGCCACAATGTCATACGAACCTGTGTTAGATCATCAATGCGGTCAGTGATGATCGTCGCACGGCAAAGTGGCCCTTCCAAAACTTGTCCCTGCCGGCCAGCGTAACCGAGTTCGAAAGGCCGACAGGCACCCTCTTTGAAGGCAATCCATGCTCGCTGTTCGGCATGCAGCTTTTGGCGAAATTGCGCTGGTAGCGGTTTATCCCCTTCTGAGTTAATTAAGCGCCAGAGATTATTAAGGATTCTATCAAGCGTTTTCTCATAATCAGCACCGCATATCTGCCAATCATAATTGGTGCCGTTTACGGCTTTTTCCATGCAGTTATCATAGGTTTCACTCGCTTCACTCGTTTCATCAAAACCGGTATTAACGTAATCGGCCATTGCGACAGCCGAAGTGGTGAGCCAGAATAAGAGAACTAGAAAAAAGCGCATGATAGATATCCAAGGAGGCGATCATCTCTTATTAAAAGCTTTTGATGACTTTGTCATGCGTGATGGAAAGATTTCGTTTGCAGCGTGTAGCATGGTAACTTGCAATGATTCGGCGCAGTGAAGCGCTGTCAGTATAAACGGAAATTCGACGTGCAACAAAAACGCGCCCAATCACGTATGGAAAGTTTTTTCGTGCCGCTTGGACAGGTCTTGTTTTTTGGTTTTGTTGGTTTTGTTTTGATGGGGTCATCGCCACTTTTGGCGCAGTCTTTCAGTCGATCAACAGGTGACGTTACCGGAATTCAATTTTTATACCTTGGCTTTGCGTTTGGCATTGGTCTTATCATTACATGCTTTTTGGCTGCGCTGATCAATTATACCCGGTTAAGAAAAGCGCGGATGCAGATAGAATCCTATCAAGCGGATATCAGCTTTTATCGTGATCATTCTTTTGATGCTTTTTTGCGTATTAAAGATCAATGCGTTTTATTGTGGGATGATCCGCAGGAATCACCGCGTATATTTGGCCGATTGTTTGGTGGGGCAATATCGCGGCTTGATGATTTGGAAAATTGGCTGGCGCCGCAGACGTGGCAGAATTTGCAGACGCCGCTTGGGCAATTATTGGCGAATGGTAACGCTTTTGAATGTCTGGGCGCGACAGTTCAGGAAGAGTTTATCGCTTTGCGTGGTATCATATTTTCTGGCCATGCTATGCTCGAGATTGACGTATTAAGCGATAGCTTTGTCGATCTTGCGCAACATCGACATCGCGGTGATATACTTGAAAACAAGCTGGATGAATGGCGCAGCTTCCTTACGGCTCTACCCGCACCATTTTGGGTTTATGATGAAAATGGCGCTATTATATGGGGTAATGAAGCTTACCGGCAGCTTGTTGGTCCAATGGCTGAAAGTGCCTCTTTACCAGAATTGCTCAATCAGGAAACATTGGAAAAAATACAGACGTCCGGCGATATATTCGAAGGTGAAATATCTACCAATCTTAATGGGGAGCGGTATCGTTTTCAATTGTACTATCGTAAATACAATAATCGCGCACTTGCTTTTGCCAAGGATATAAGTGAGCAAAATGAATTGCGTAGCGCCTTGAATCAGCTTGCTGCCGGCCATAGCGAAACGCTTGATCTTTTATCTTCGGCAGTCGCTGTTTTTAATACCGATATGAAGTTGAAATTTTTCAACCAGTCCTTTGTTTCTCTTTGGCCGCTTGATCGTGCTTTTCTTGAAACAGCGCCATCCCATGCACTGGTGCTTGATCGTTTACGTGAAAACGGACAGATTGCCGAACAACCCAATTGGCGGCAATGGCAGGAAGAATTATTTTCTGTCTATCGCAGTGTCGAGACAGTCCAACATATATGGAATTTGCCCGATGGCCGGACTTTACGGGTTTTGGCTCATCCCCAGCCGCAGGGCGGCGTTACATGGCTGTTTGAAAATCTGACAGAAAAGCTTGATCTGGAAGCGCGTTACAATACGCTGATCAAGATGCAGGGTGAAACACTTGACCATTTATCGGAAGGGGTTGTGGTGTTTGGAGCCGATGGCCGTTTACGTCTGTCCAATCCAGCGTTTAAAACTGTTTGGGCGCTGCCCCATTCACTGGCGGAAGAGGGAACGCATATTAGCGAGATTGCCAAGTATTGTCGGGCCAAAACCAAAGATGACAACTGGCATGAATTTATTGAATGGGTAACCGGATTTTCCGAACAGCGTGATGCGGCATCCGGCCGTATCTATTTACAGGATGATCATATTCTTGATTTTGCTTTTGCTCCTTTGCCGCAAGGACAGGTAATGCTGACCTTTGTCGATGTGACAGCAAATGTGCGCTATGCGCAAACACTGCGCCAGAATAATGAGCTGCTGTTGGCAACCGATATATTGCGCAATGATTTTATTCAACATGTCTCCTATGAACTGCGCACGCCGCTTACCAATATTATCGGGTTCAGCGATCTGATGAAAACGCCCTCTTTCGGAACGTTGAATGAGCGCCAGCGCGAATATCTTGACCATATTGGTTCGCAGTCGATGGAATTACTCAATATTGTCAATGATATTCTGGATTTGGCGACGGTTGATGCGGGTATCATGAAGCTGCATGTCGAAAAAATCGATATTAGTGATGTCATGAAGTCATCAATGGCACGTTTTGAAGAGCGGTTGGAAATGCGCGGCGTGCATATCAAGCGTAAAATGGCTCGTAATCTGCCGGAGTTTTACGCCGATAATGCGCGGTTGCGGCAGATTCTCAATAATGTACTTTCCAATGCCGCTGATTTTGCGCCACCCCAATCGACTATTGATTTTACCTGTGAAAAGGATGGGGACCAGATCCTGTTTTCGGTTCATGATAATGGTTGCGGTATTCCCGATGATATTTTGCAGCATGTGTTCAAGCGGTTTTCATCGCATAGCCATCACGGAACTCGGGCTGGCGCCGGATTGGGTCTTTCAATCGTCAAGAGTTTTGTTGAGTTGCATGGCGGAAGTGTAGATATAAAGACCGGTGAGGGACAAGGAACAACCGTTTGTTGTTGTTTTCCGCTTGTCCCTGTTGTGCATAGTGCATCGGATAGCCGTGGTGTGGAAAAATCGCATGAGGGTACAGAAGCTGATGAAGAGGTGCAGTCATGACGATGGATATATCTCTTTTTCTGGCGGATGAAGAGGCAACAAAACATTTAGGAGAGGATATTGCCCTTGTCTTAAAAGCCGGTGATGGCGTGGCACTGGTTGGTGATTTGGGCGCAGGCAAGAGTACGTTGGCGCGTGCCATTATCCGCACTTTGGCCGATGATGATAGTTATGAGGTGCCTAGCCCGACTTTTACATTGGTACAACATTATGACGAATTGTATTTGCCGGTCGCTCATGTTGATCTTTATCGCATCACCGATGCGGTTGAAGTGCGTGAACTTGCTTTGCAGGAATATCTGGCGGATGGTGTTGTATTGATTGAATGGCCGCAAAAGGGAGATGGCTTTTTGCCGACTCTTTCCTTGCGCATTGAGATTAATCATGAGAAGGCAGGGCGTCAGGTCATAATTAGCGGTCATGACGATGCTATCAAACGCGTGCAACGCAGTTTTGAAAAACGTCGTTTTTTAGAAATAAATGGACGCTGTCATGCGAAGCGGCGTTATTTGACGGGCGATGCGTCGGCGCGTTCCTATGAGACCATCTGGCAGGGTGATTTTTGTGAAATTCTGATGGATGCACCTAAGGTTGTGCTGCAGGCGAATGGTCAGGGTGACTATGCACGGACAGTCCATCTTTCAACCGATATCGGGCAATTTGTTGCCATAGATCGTCTGCTGTTGGATCAAGGTTTCAAGGCACCGGAAATCCATGCGGTTGATTATGATGCCGGTTTGTTATTATGCGAAGATCTGGGACAGACCGGCATTCGCGATGAAGGTGGTGCGCCGATTGTTGAGCGCTATCTTGAAAGCGCTGCTTTTTTAAGTGTTCTGCATCAAAAAGAATGGCCGCAAACAAAGAAGTGGGATGATCTGGAATGCCGGCTGTTTGTTTTTGATGAAAAGGCGATGGCTGCTGAATTGGCGCTGTTGATGGATTGGTATAAGCCTTATCAAGGCGGAAAAGATGCAAGCGAGGCTGAAAAGGTTTTTTTCTTCTCGGCATGGGCTCCCTATTTCAAACAGATGTCTATGGCTGAGCAAAGTCTTATTTTACGTGATTTCCATTCACCTAATATTTTATGGCAGGATGCCAAGACGGGTGTTGACCAGATTGGTGTTATCGATTTTCAGGATGCGATGATTGGTACAACGGCGTATGATATGGTTTCATTGGCGCAGGATGCACGTGTGACCATAGATGAAAAGACCGAGAATGAACTTGTCGCCCATTATGGGGCTTTGCGCCAAGCCGGTACGCCTGATTTTAATATGGAAGCGTTCCGTTACCAATATGCGATTGCCGGTGCGCAGAGAGCATCAAAAATAATGGGAGGATTTGTTCGTTTGAAAATACGCGATAATAAACCTGTTTATATGAACCATCTACCGCGTATTATTGACTATCTCAAACGTAATCTTTCACATCCCCGGCTTGCATCTTTGCGCCATACCTATCAGGAATTGGGGGTGATTGACTGATGTCGATCTATCCACCCAAACAGGCGATGGTTCTTGCTGCCGGTCTTGGCACACGCATGCGGCCATTGACGGATCGTATCCCCAAGCCATTGGTTGAGATTGCCAGTCGCAGCCTGCTTGATCGCGGGCTGGATAATCTCAAGAAAGCTGGTGTTGAGAAGCTTATTGTCAATATCCATCATCTGGGACAGCAGATTGTCGAGCATCTTGAAAAGCGTAATGATTTTTCAATTACCATATCGGATGAACGTAGCGAATTGCTCGATTCTGCCGGTGGGGTTGTCAAAGCGCTTCCCTATCTTGATGATGCACCTTTTTATATTCTCAATGCCGATACATTCTGGATTGACGGATATCGCTCGACGTTGTTGGCAATGGCCGATTTTTTTGACGGTGACGGCATGGATATGCTGTTGATGACGGTACGGCGTGATCAGGCGGCGGGGCCGGAGCGTGGCGATTTTCTGATGGATGACATGAGACATCTTGTCAGAGCGGCAGAAAATATACCGGAGGCCGTTATTTATGCCGGTGTTATCTTGACGCATAAGGCTGTTTTTGCCGGTGCACGGGCTGAAAAACATTCGCTTAATCTCTATTTCGACCGTGCTATTGGTCGAAACCGGCTTTATGGTTTTCCGCTTGAAGGACATTGGTATACAGTCGGGAACATGGAAATGATTACCCATGTTGAAGGGTTGCTTGCCGAAAGGCAGGAAGCATGACAAAAACACGCCTTTTTTCAATCCCGCCGGGTGCAGCATTTCTACCGACTTTTATCGAAGCATTGCTGGCGGGGGAAATTATAGAAGATTTTATACCGGCACAGGATAATCCGCTTGCTTTGGCAAATATGACAATCTATGTGCCGACACAACGTGCGGCCCGTGCACTGCGCTCAGGTTTTGTTGAACGTCATCCGTTACAATCAAGCTTTTTACCGACAATTCGTGCGCTTGGTGATGTTGATGAGGATGAGAATTTTTTTTCGTTCCATAGCGATATCGGTTTGCAATTGGCGCCGCCCATTGATGTTTTTGAACGGCAGTTGATTCTGGCACGATTGATCCAGCCATGGCGCGAAAATCTCCCCCATCATGTGCGTTCGGTTTTTGGCTCGGAAGATGTGACCATTCCGGCAAGTGCGGCTGATGCGGTCTGGTTGGCTGCTGATCTTGCCCATCTGATTGACGAGATGGATCGTGAAGAAGCGGATTGGAAAAAGCTTGTCGATATTGCCCCCGATGATGTTGCCGAATGGTGGCAGGTGACATTGGATTTTCTGACCATTGTCGGCAATGTCTGGCCTGGTATATTGAAAGAAAAGAAACAGAGCAATCCGGCAGCATGGAAAACCCGTGCGTTGCATTTGGCGGCAAAACGGATTGCAGAAAATCCGCCGCGTGGGCCGGTTATTGCACTTGGTTCAACCGGTTCTGTACCGGCAACAGCGCTTTTGTTGAAAGCGATTGCTGATAGTCCTCGGGGTGCAGTTATTCTGCCTGGTCTTGATCGTGATATGGATGGCAGTGCGTGGCAGATATTGGGTTTTGCTGATCGGGATCCTGCCCTTTTTGGACATCCGCAATACGGCCTTAAAAAATTGTTGGATATTATCGGTGTCGGGCGTGATGATGTTATTCATCTGGGCCATGTATCGAAACCAAAGCGCCAGCGTGAAAAATTGATTAGTGAAGCCTTGCGTCCAGCCGATGCCACCGATCAATGGGCAGCATTAGGGCATGCGGATGATGAAGGTGCTTTTGACCATATTGCCTTGGTCGAGGCTGCCAGTGAGCGGGAGGAAGCATTGGCGATTGCTTTGGCACTGCGTCAGGCAATTGAGATGCCGGATAAAACAGCGGCTCTTATTACCAGTGACCGGACATTGGCGCGCCGTGTTTCGTCAGAGTTGAAACGTTTTGGAATCGAGGCTGATGATTCAGGTGGGCAGCCATTGTTGGAATCATCGCCATTAATATTAATGCGGCTTTTATTGTCGGTGGTTTTTCAGCCCGGTGATCCGGTTGCTTTTCTATCACTACTCAAACATCCTTTGGTAACATTGGGGCTGGAAAGAGCGGATTTGCGTGAAAAGGCAGAACGTTTCGAACGGGTTTTCCTGCGTGGTGGTACAGGAAATATATCAGTGCTTGAGCTGCATGACTTTATTAAAAAACGGCTTGAGCGTATCATGGCGGATTCTCGTCTGGCAGCCCATGCAGAATTGCCACAGGCCGTTGAGGAAGCGCAGGAACTGGTTGGTTTGTTGATCGTTGCTTTGGCGCCGTTGATTGATTTTGCTAATAAAAAGGCTGTTGTCAGTGTCAATGAAGCTGTCACATCAACCGTTGCAACGCTTGAAAATGTCAGCCGCAGTCATAGCGGGTCATTGGATATACTTTATCATGGTGAAGCCGGACAGGCCTTGATTGCGTTGATGCGAAAATTATTGGTCCAGCAATCGCAATTTACATTTAATACCGATGAATGGCCTGATATAATAACCGCGTTATTGGCAGGGCAAGCCATACAAAAGCGTGGCCGCGGCCATCCGCGATTGTTTATATGGGGCGGCCTGGAAGCGCGTTTGCAAACTGTTGATACGGTGGTTATCGGGGCTCTTAATGAAGGCCGCTCACCAGCGAGTGGGCGTAATGACCCGTTCATGTCGCGAATGATGAAAATGTCCATGGGGTTGGAACCGCCCGAACGGCGTATTGGTCTTGCCGCCCATGACTTTCAGATGGCAATGGGCGCCGACAGGCTTATCTTGTCTCGGGCTTTGCGTATGGATAATGCGCCAGCCGTTGCATCACGCTGGCTGCAGCGTATTGAGACGGTTTTGGGATCGGTTGCAAGTGCTGCTTTGCGCCAAAGGGGGCGTATCTATCTTGATTGGGCGCGACAGATCGATCAGGCTGCTGATCGCCCCTTTGCCCTCCAGCCTTGTCCGCGTCCGCCGCTTGCCAGCCGTCCGTCGCATTTTTCAGTGACCGAAATTGAAACCTTACGGCGTGATCCTTATGCTATTTATGCCCGTCGCATTTTAGGGCTCAAGCCTTTGGATGATCTGATTCGTGCGCCATCGGCTGCCGAGCGTGGTACGCTCTATCATGACATTATCGCCCATTATGTCACGTCGCAGGATCAAAAAGGCACGCGCAGCGACTACGATTATTTGATCGAGATTGCCCGCGCGCAATTTGATAATATGCAACTTCCACTGGATATCGAGGCTATATGGTGGCCACGCTTCAGTGTTTTGGCCAAGAATTATCTGATATGGGAAAATGCCCGTTCGGTTAAAACGAAATATGCTGAAATTGGTGCTTCTCCTGTCATGATTGGTGCAACGGATATCACGCTTTCAGGGCGGGCCGACCGTATTGATGCATTATCAGGCGGCGGGGCCGATATTATCGACTTCAAGACCGGATCATCGCCTTCATTACCACAGGCGGCCCATCTTCTTGCGCCACAATTGGCGCTTGAAGGCGCACTTTTGCAGCGCGGCGGCTTTGCCGATTGCGGCGCAATGACACCGGACGATCTCCTCTATGTCCGGTTGACATCGCGTGGAGAGGTCTATCAACAAAGTGTGCCGAAGGCGGCAAAGAAGTCAGCCGCCGAGCTTAGTGAAGAATCATGGCGACGTCTGGAAGAGCTAATCACACTTTATAGCGATGAAAGTCAGGGTTATCTGTCGCGGGCTTTGCCGATGGTTGTTTCTTATGAAGATGATTACGAACATCTGGCGCGTGTTCTGGAGTGGTCATCGGCGGCCAATGCGGAGGTAGATCAATGAATAGCCGCATCATTCCTGAACGGGCATTGATGGCTCAAGCACAAGCTGCTGACCCTGAGCGCAGCGTCTGGGTGTCTGCTAATGCCGGATCGGGTAAAACCCATGTTTTGACCGAGCGTGTTATCCGTTTGTTGATGGCCGGTACGCCACCGGCGCGCATTCTTTGTCTTACCTATACCAAAGCGGCGGCGGCTGTTATGCAGGCGCGAATTTTTGATCGTCTGTCACAATGGACATCAATGGATGATGAAAATCTTGGACGCGCGCTTAAGAAATTGGAAAATAGCCAACCTTCACCGGAACGGTTGAAGCAGGCACGGCGTCTTTTTGCCCATGCATTGGAAACGCCGGGTGGACTGAAGATACAGACCATACACGCTTTTTGTGAAGCTTTGCTTCATCAGTTTCCGCTGGAAGCCAATATTGCAGGCCATTTTGAATTGATGGATGACCGCATGGCGCAAGCCATGATGGACGAAACACGTCGTGCCTTGATTATACGTGCTTATCAAGGTGAGGATGAAAAGCTCAATCGTGCATTTTCGATACTGATTGAAACTGTTGGCGAGACGGGTTTGACGGCTTTGTTCGATGCCGCTGTTGCCAATCGGCAGGCGCTTAAGAAGTTTTTGGCGGCTTGCAGCAACAGAGTGGATACTTTGCGTACACTCTTTGGTCTTGGTGATAGTGTTGATAGGCAGAGTCTGATTGGGTCTATTCAGACAGAGGCGTTATTATCTGCTGATCAGTGTGCATTATTTATGACGCATGGCGGGGCTAAAAGTCGTGAACTGGTCGCGCTGCTGGATAGCGTTAAAAATGCGCAAGACAATGATATGATTATCGCTCTTGCCCAGAAAGCCTATTTTACGGCGGCCGGTGAACGGCGCGGCTTAGCCCAGATTGTACCGAAAGCCTTGCGGGAGGCATTCCCGGATGCTTCTGTTTTGTTGGAAGAAAAACAGCAACGGCTTGAAACCTTGTTCGATCAGCTTAAAACCATTGAGCTGATTACCCTTAACGATCATGCCTATACACTGATTGATAATCTGCTTTTCCATTATGAACAGCAGAAGAAATATAAAGGGTTGCTGGATTTTGATGATTTAATCTATTCCACTTTGCGGCTCTTGAAACGGCGTGGTGCCGGTCAATGGGTACAATATAAGCTTGATCGCGGCATTGATCATATTCTGGTAGATGAGGCGCAGGATACAAGTCCGGCGCAATGGGAAATTGTCCAACTGCTTTCAGGCGAATTTTTTGTCGGCAGTGGACAGCGTGATGTCGAGCGCACAGTCTTTGCCGTTGGTGACGAAAAACAGTCGATCTATTCTTTTCAGGGGGCTGCTCCTGAAGATTTTGCGGCCAATGGGCGGGCTATTAGAAAGCGTGTTGATGCGGCCGGGCGTATTTTCAGTAATATCAGGCTCGATTTTTCTTTCCGCTCGACCCATGAGGTGCTGTCGGCTGTCGATCAGGTTTTTTCATGTGAGGAAAATTATAAGGGACTTTCTGCGGAGCCTGAAAAAACGGTGCATGAGGCTATTCGCAAGAATGAGCCGGGAGAGGTCGATATATGGGAAGCTTTTTCACCCGAAATAGTGGAAGAGCCTGAAGATTGGCGCGTACCGGTTGACCAGTTGCGCGCACCGGCTGTGCGTCTGGCTGAGACGATTGCCGCAACTATTGCAGGTTGGCTGGAAAAGGGTGAACCCTTGCCGGGACAAAATCGGTGTATGCGGGCCGGTGATATTATGATTCTAGTGCGCAAGCGCGACCAGTTTGTGCCTGCACTTAACCGTGCACTTAAAAATAGGGGCATTCCGGTTGCTGGTGCCGACCGGTTGCAGTTAACACGACATATTGCGGTTCGTGATCTTATGGCTTTAGGGCAGTTCGTTTTGCAGCCACAGGATGATCTGGCGCTTGCCGGTCTTTTCAAAAGTCCGCTTTTTGATTTGACTGAAGATGATCTTTTCAAGCTTGCCTATAAACGTAACGGCACATTATGGCAAAGTGTGCAGGCGGCAGCATTAAAAGGAGAAACCGCTTATCAGTCTTTTGTTGATTGCCTGACCCATTATCGGAAAATAGCCGATCAGATGCCGGTATTCGAATTTTACAGCAATATTTTGAGTGCAGATGGTGGACGACAGAAATTCTTGGCGCGTCTTGGTTCGGAAGCCAGCGATGTATTGGATGCTTTTCTTGATTATACATTGAGCGTACAACAAAACGGTCTGCCCGGGTTACAGAATTTTTTACAGGTATTGCAGTCGGAAAATCCTGAAATTAAGCGTGAACTTGACCAGAATCGTGAAGAAGTGCGCATTATGACAGTGCATGCGGCCAAGGGTCTTGAGGGCGCAGTTGTTTTTCTGGTCGATTCTGGAAGCCGTATATGGAATAGCCAGCATGAGCCGAAAATGGTGATGATCGGCGCATCATCGCAGGCCGTACCGGTATGGATACCCAATAGCCGGTTGAAGGTACAAAAATGTGCGCTTGTGATTGACGCGCTGAAAGAGCGTGCGCAAGAAGAATATCGCCGCCTACTTTATGTCGGTATGACCCGTGCCGAAGACCGCCTTATTGTTTGTGGCTATCGTGGGCAAAGACCGCAGGAGGAGACATGGGCGCCGATGGTGCGGACAGCACTTGAGCCGATCTTGCAGGATGCTGTGTCACCTGATCCGGCAATTGCCGCATGGCGTTATCAGCGTGCCGATATGCCGCCTTTTAAGGATGAAATGGCGGTTGTTGAAAAATCCGCAGCATTTTCTTCTCTACCTGATTATTTTCTTCATCCGATGCAACGTGAAGATGCACTGCCGCGTCCGCTTAATCCGTCAAAGACCTCTGTTTCTATCGAAGCGGATGCGGAAGAAATAACAGATCGATTATTGATATCACCGGTTTTATATGATGTGGCCCCTGCATCATCAAAAGCAATGGAGAAGGGTAATGTAATCCATGCGCTTTTACAATATTTGCCGGATATTGCGCCTGATCAACGTCGTGTACGTTTGCGCCAATATGTCGGGCAGGTATGGCCGCATGCTGATATTGCGGTGATAGATGATATAGAAAACCATGTTATGCGGCTCTTGGATGATGAGCAGTTGCAGCCTCTTTTTGTGGATGGAGCTCGTGCAGAAGTCTCTATTATGGGGGTTATTGACTGGGCTGGGCGAAAAATTCCGGTTTCGGGGCAGATCGATCGGCTTGGTGTCACGGATGACCGGTTGATTATTGCTGATTTCAAAACCGGTTATATGCCAAACAATAAGAATGAGGTTCCTTTCGTCTATCGGGCACAATTGGCACTTTATGCAGCTTTATTGAAACCGCTTTATCCAGACAAACATATAGAGGCTATGTTGATTTATAGCCGTGGCCCACGTTTCTTCTGTTATGATGATGCCGCTTTACAGACTGAACTGGATCAATTGGCGTTGCCAATAGGCCGGTCTTGATACGTTTCTTATTAAGACAGGACTTGACGAAAGCACTGATGATCGCCACATACAGGGGCAGATTAAATATATTTCAAGGCCGCTTGCTGGCAAGTGATTGAGAATGTGTTATAGAATGATCAGGTGATGGAAGCATGTGTATATGTTATCTGTGACTTGAAAACGTAAAGGATGAGGGTTTATGGCTACCATCAAAGTGGATACGAATAATTTCGAGAGCGATGTTTTGAAAAGCGCTGAACCGGTTGTCGTGGATTTCTGGGCAGAATGGTGTGGTCCGTGCAAAATGATTGCACCTTCATTGGATGAAATCGCCACGGAAATGCAGGGGCAGATCAAGATCGCCAAGATCAACATTGATGAGAATCCTGAACTGGCTACCCAGTTTGGTGTGCGTTCCATCCCGACATTGCTGCTGTTCAAGGATGGGGAAGTTGCATCCAATATGGTGGGTGCGGCGCCTAAGAGCCGCTTAGCGGACTGGATTAAAGGCGCTCTTTAAATAAATATATTGCAAATGCGTAAATGATAGACAGCCGGTTATTGACCGGCTGTTTTTATGCGCGCCTTACTTTAAAGCCAATCGTAGATTTGTTGATGGAGGTTAAAAACCTTCGTCGCTTTTGATGTTGTTGGTTTATTGTGGCAGTGTGCCATTTTCGAATAGAATAGTACCTGCCAGATAGAGCGAACCGGAAATCAGCAAGCGTGCATCGGGTGTATTTTTGGCGATTTGTTGCAGTGCCTGATCGATTGTATCAAATGATGCGGCTTTTAAACCTGATTTATTGATTGTTTCTGCCAATTCTTGCGGGGGAATGCCTGCATCGCTTGAATTGACCGGAACGGTATAGACGGCTTCAGCCATGCCTTTGAAGGAGCTAAAATAGCCACCGGCATCTTTGGTGTTGATCATGCCGGATAAGAGGATGAGCGGCTTGGGATCGCGTTGATTAAGCAAGCGCATAGTTTCAGCGATCATCATGCCAGCATCGGGATTATGCCCGCCATCCAACCAGATATCCATAGTTTGGGGTAATCGTTTAACTAATTTTCCGGTTGTGAGATGTTGCATACGGGCAGGCCAGCTCACGGTATCCATTGCTTGTGCAATGGATTCTTCATTGATATTAAAGCCCGCTTTTAACACGGCTTCTATAGCGGTTGCAGCATTGCTGATTTGATGGTGGCCAATCAAATGCGGTAATGGCAGATCCATCAGCCCGCTGTCATTTTGGAACGCCATGCGGCCATGTTCTATAAAGCCGGTGAAATCTTGCCCATAAATGGAGACCGGCGCTTTGACACTTTCCGCTTTTTGGCACAAGACAGCAATTGCGGCATCTGTGCGTTGTTGGCCGATAACAACAGGGCATCGTTCTTTAATGATTCCGGCTTTTTCGAAAGCTATTTTTTCGATTGTATCGCCAAGAAAAGCAATATGGTCGAGTGAAACGGGCGTGATGACACTGACAGCACTTTTATTGATAACATTGGTGGCATCAAATCGCCCCCCCAGTCCCACTTCCAAGATGACCGCATCTGCGGGCTGTTCGGAAAACAGTAAAAAGGCAACGGCACTTAAAATTTCAAAAACAGTGATTTTTTGACCTTGGTTGGCAGTTGCAACGCGGCGAATAGCATCAGCAAAGAGGGTGTCGTCAACGAGTTTTCCGCCGCCTTTTTGGCCGATACGATAACGCTCATGCCAATGAACGAGATGTGGTGATGTATGAACATGGACATTATAGCCCGCTGCTTCCAGAATAGCCCGACAGAAAGCCGATGTGGATCCTTTGCCGTTGGTTCCGGCAATATGGATGACGGGCGGCAAACGGTCTTGTGGGCGACCGAGTCTTTCCAGAAGCGCGTATATGCGTGTTAGCGAAAGATCAAACCCCTTGGGATGAAGGGTCATTAGATCATTGATGAGCGTTTCAGCTTTGCTTGCCGTCACAGTCTATTTTGCTCTTTCACGCAGCCTTTTGTGTGGCCGGTTTTTTCATCATGATTTTCAAAAGCCGCGCAATGGTCTCTTTCATTTCAAGACGTGAAACCACCATATCGACCATGCCATGTTCCTGTAGATATTCTGCGCTCTGGAAACCCTCCGGCAATGTTTCACGGATAGTCTGCTGGATTACGCGTGGACCGGCAAAGCCGATCATTGCGCCGGGTTCTGCAATATGGATGTCACCCAGCATGGCATAGGAAGCCGTTACGCCGCCGGTGGTCGGGTTGGTTAGCACCACAATATAGGGAAGTCCGGCTTCTTTCATCATTTCAACAGCAACAGTGGTTCGTGGCATCTGCATGAGTGACAAAATACCTTCCTGCATGCGTGCGCCACCTGAAGCAACAAAAAACACCAATGGGCGTTTTTCGGCAATAGCTGTTTCAAATCCTTTGATAATTGCCTCACCGGCAGCCATGCCAAGCGAGCCGCCCATAAAGGCGAAGTCTTGCACGGTGGCAATGATCGGCAGGCCTTCAATTGTGCCGCGAGCATTGGTAATATCGTCATCGACTCCTAATTTTGCACGATAGTCTTTCAGGCGGTCGATGTATTTCTTTTCATCGCGGAATTTCAGCGGATCGGTCGTAACTTTCGGATTTTCGAGAATTTCATAAGTGCCATTATCGAAAAAATGCTTCAGCCTGTCTTTAGTAGGAATGCGCATGTGATAGCCGGAACCGGGAACGACAAACTGGTTATTCTCCAGATCCTTGTGGAATACCATCTCGCCGCTAACTGGATCTTTGATCCAGAGATTTTCCGGCATATCACGCTTTCCCAGCATCGAATTGATCTTCGGGCGGACATAATTGGTAATCCAGTTCATGTCGTTTCTCTCTTTTTAACTGTTAATCGCGTGCCTGTGAGACACCGCGTGCAAGGGCTTTGACAATATTGGTCGCTGCTAGAACCGCATCGCCTGTGCTTTGTCCCTTTTCGTCAAGGGTTGAGGCAATGGCACTAACAATGGCCGAGCCGACGACAACGCCATCGGCATTTTTAGCGATTGTCTTGGCTTGTTCTTCCGTTTTGATACCAAATCCAACCGCAATTGGCAAAGTGGTATGTTCTTTGATGCGTTTTACTGCGTCACCGATTGTGTCGGTATTGGTAAGTGCTGTACCGGTGATACCTGTCATCGATATATAATAGACAAAACCGGATGTGTTTTTTAACACAGTGGGCAGACGTTTTGCATCTGTGGTCGGGGTTGCCAGACGAATGAAATTAAGTCCTGCGGCCAGTGTCGGTAGGCAAAGTTCCTCATCCATTTCCGGCGGCAGGTCGACGATCAGCAGAGCATCGATACCGGCAGCTTTGGCATCTTTCAGAAACTGTTCAACGCCATACACATAGATGGGGTTGTAATAGCCCATTAAAACGATGGGTGTTGTGTCATTGGATTGGCGGAAATCAGCGACCATAGACAATGTTTTTTTCAGGGTCTGGCCGCCTTTGAGCGCACGCAGACCTGCTGCCTGAATGGCTGGGCCGTCAGCCATGGGATCAGAAAAAGGCATGCCGACTTCGATGATGTCACTGCCAGCTTGTGGTAATGCTTTCAGGATGGAAAGCGCTGTTTGATAATCCGGATCACCGGCCATCATATAGGTGACAAGCGCAGGGCGGTTTTGGGTTTTGAGGTTTTTAAAAGTAGTATCGATACGTGTTGTCATTTTGTCACCTTACATTTCCATGCCGAGCAGACTGCCAACGGTGTGGACATCCTTGTCGCCACGTCCGGAAAGATTGACAATAATGATCTTGTCCTTGGCCATTTTGGGTGCGAGTTTCATTGCTTGTGCCAGCGCATGCGAAGATTCAAGAGCAGGCATAATACCTTCTATCCGTGTTAGATATTGGAAGGCTTCAAGCGCTTCATCATCCATAATCGGTACATATTTAACGCGGCCTGTATCCTTGAGCCAGGAATGTTCAGGTCCGACACCAGGGTAGTCAAGGCCGGCAGAAACCGAATGGCCTTCGATAATCTGGCCATCAGAATCTTGCAGCAGATAGGTGCGGTTGCCATGTAGAACGCCGGGTGAACCTGCCGTCATTGAGGCACAATGCTCAACGCCTTCAAGCCCGCGTCCGCCTGCTTCGACACCGATAATTTCGACCGATTTATCATCAAGGAAAGGATGAAATAGGCCGATAGAGTTTGAACCGCCACCGACAGCCGCAATAATCGTATCGGGAAGACGGCCTTCACGCTCCAGAATTTGTTCTCTGGCTTCTTGTCCAATGACAGACTGAAAATCACGTACGAGTTCCGGATAAGGGTGTGGGCCAGCGGCTGTGCCAATGAGATAATAGGTGTCATGGACATTGGATACCCAGTCGCGCAGGGCTTCGTTCATGGCGTCTTTTAACGTACCATGACCGGCGGCAACTGCGTTGACTGTGGCGCCGAGTAATTTCATACGGAAGACGTTGGGTTTTTGTCGCTCGACATCGGTTGCGCCCATATAGACGGTACAAGGTAGGCCAAAACGTGCCGAGACAGTGGCGGCGGCCACACCGTGTTGGCCAGCACCGGTTTCGGCGATGATGCGGGTTTTTCCCATGCGTTTGGCCAATAAAATCTGGCCTAGGCAGTTATTGACCTTGTGTGAGCCGGTATGGTTCAAATCTTCGCGTTTTAAATAGATTTTGGCGCCGCCCAGTTCCTGTGTCAGCCGTTCGGCAAAATAGAGTTTGGACGGGCGTCCAGCGTAATGGGTAGAAAGCTCGGCGAGTTCACGTTTGAAAGCGGGGTCGTTCTTGGCGTCATTATAGGCCTGCTGCAGCTCAAGAATAAGTGGCATTAGTGTTTCAGCAACAAAACGCCCGCCATAGATACCGAACATGCCTGTTTCATCAGGGCCCGTCCGGTAGGAATTTAGTTCAACCGCTTTTGTCACCCTTAATCTCCTAAATCTTGTTCCGCTTTGCGTACAGCCGCAAAAAATTCATCAATGCGCCTTTTATCTTTTATGCCTGGAGCCGTCTCGACACCAGAAGAAATATCAATGGCGCGCGTATGCGTTTTAATAAGCGCTTCACCGATATTGTTGGCATTTAATCCACCCGAAAGCATGTATGCTATCGTTTCGTCAAGATGACGCAGCACATTCCAGTCAAATGATATACCATTTCCACCGGGAAGATCGACTCCTTCCGGTGCTTTGGCATCAAAAAGAAATAGATCGGCAATACCCTGATAGGGTGTAATGGCGGTAAGATCAGCCTTCTCACGGATAGCAAAAGCCTTAATCGTGCCGACATTGTAGCGTTTTTTGATTTGCGTTACACGCTCAGGGCTTTCATGGCCATGAAATTGGATGATGTCGGGTGCCATTTCACGCATGATTTCGTCAAGAAAGGCATCATTTGCATCAACGGTTACCGCCACACTTTTAGCATGGTCCTTGGCAAGATGACGCAGAGGGGCAGCCTCTCTAGGAGAGATATTACGGGGACTTTTTTCAAAGAAAATAAAGCCGATATGGCTGGCACCATTATCAAGGGCTGCTTTGACACAGTCGTGTGTTTTCAGTCCGCATATTTTAACATCTGTTTTCATGAAAATTGTTCTTTCATAAAATGATGGCAAAGTCGAGTTCAACAATAAGTCAGACAGTTATGGGCGGCTTTGCGCTCAACTGTTTGTGCAGATGCGTCATAAGGGCTGCAGCAAAAAGTGGCGAGGCCAGATTAAGAACAGGAACAGAGACAAAGATTGCAATGACAAGGCCTGCACAAAAAACCGTAAAACTATGCTGTCGGTAAAAGGCGTAAGCTTCGTTTTCTTCACGTAGTCGCATGGCGGCAAAAGAAAAATATTCTCGCCCCAAAAGATAGCCATTGATTACATAAAAGGCGACCAGATTGATGCCGGGGACGAAAAAAAGCGCCAGTGCAATCGCGTTTCCGATGAGACTCAAGAGCAAAAATTTCAGTGAAATCACTGTGGAGCGGCCGAGTGATAGGGCTTTTCCTTTTGGATCTGTTGGATAATCTTCACATTCGATGACTTCGGCTGCATCATCAATAAAGAAGCCGCCGATGAGCGCTGTAATCGGGGCAATCAACAAAGCCATGACAAGGGCCAATCCGAAACTGAAAATAATGAGCCCTATGAAACCGATCCAGCCGACCCAATCCGGCATGCCGGGCAGAAAGGATAAAATCCATGGAAAGACAAAGCTTAAGAAAAAAGCGCGTACGGCAAACCATAATAGGGCCAGTACCAATAATGTCATGGCGAGCGATTTCCATAGCATGGAACGATAGGGTGGGGTGAAAAGGCGCTGAAAAGCCATGGAGACAGAATTTAAAATCATGTTGGAGTAAATAAGAAAGTCGCGTATAAGAAACAAGATGTTTTTACAGGTTCTAGCTATTCTGTTTCTTTGTCGCTAAAGGAAAGGCAGCGTGGTTAAAAAGGGAGCGCTGGAAGATATGGCAAAGTTTGATGTATTGGCGGTTGGCAATGCGATTGTTGATGTCCTTGCCCGGGTGGAAGAGGATTTTCTGGTACAAAATGGCATTATCAAGGGTGCCATGAATCTGATTGATGCGCAGCGTGCCGATTTCCTTTATAGCCGTATGGGACAGGCTGTCGAAATGTCAGGCGGTAGTGCAGCTAATACGGCTGCTGGTGTGGCCAATCTCGGTGGTAAAGCCGCCTATATGGGCAAGGTTGCTGCTGATCATTTAGGGCAGGTTTTTGCCCATGATCTGCGTGGCCAAGGGGTTGTCTATGATACGCGGCCGCTTGAAAGCGGGGCTTCAACAGCTCGTTGTATGATTTTCAATACACCCGATGGCGAACGTTCGATGAATACCTATCTTGGGGCCTGTGTCGAGTTTGGGCCTGAAGATGTCGAAGCATCAAAAGTAGCTGAATCGAAAGTAATCTATTTTGAAGGTTATTTGTGGGATCCACCACGCGCCAAGGAAGCGATGCGTTTGGCTGCAAAAATTGCGCATGAAAATATGAATGAAGTAGCGATTACGCTTTCTGATTCCTTTTGTGTCGATCGTTATCGGAATGAGTTCCTTGAACTGATTCGGAGTGGTACCGTGGATATTGTTTTTGCCAATGAGGCTGAGCTTCTATCGCTTTATGAAATGTCGTCTTTTGATACGGCAATGACAGCAATACGTAATGATGTGCGCAATTTTGCCTGTATCACGCGTGCTGAAAAAGGGTCTGTCATTATGAAACGTGAAGAGACCTTTGCAGTCAAGGCCTATCCGGTCGAGAAGGTAGTCGATGCAACAGGTGCCGGTGATCTTTATGCGGCTGCTGTCCTTTATGGTTATACCAACGGTATATCGTTTGAGGATAGTGCCCGGCTCGGTTCATTGGCCGCTGGTGCCATTATCCAGCAGATTGGTCCGCGCGCACAATTTTCGCTGCGGGATATGGCGGTTCAAGAAGGTCTTATCAAGGCCTGATCAAGGGTTCAGTACGCTGGTCAGATAGGTCATCATTTCAGAAAATTCGGGAAAGATATTATCGGAACCTTCGGCTGAAAATTCGCGGATGGTCATGACGCTATCTTTCTCATGATAAACTTCATAAGAGGTCGAGAAGACTTCCACTTCGATGCTGTTATTCGTGTCAATTTCCCAGAAGAAGCATAATGTTGGAAAATAGCCGCGTTCCAAGGCGTCTGGCGGGCGAATGGTTTTGCCAGCTGCAAAGACGAAATGGGCCGTATTGTGCAAGGCTTCCTGATCAATTGGTTCGCTTGATTGGTTATCAATTTCTTTTAAACGTTCAGGGATATCGGACCAGTCTATCATGATGGAATATTTTTTCCGTTCAGTATGGTGGCAATTTTTTGTGCCAGTTTTTCGGCAAGTTGAACTTTATCCATTTCTGGCCATTTTTCAATGCCGTTACGGCTTAAAATGTGCACCTTGTTTTTATCGCCACCCATAATGCTGGAGCCATCTGGATTGAAGGAAACATCATTGGCAATGATAAAATCGGCGCCTTTTTTATCAAGTTTCTTGCGGGCATTTTCTTCAACATCAAAAGTCTCCGCAGCAAACCCGATTACTAGTTTCGGGCGGTTTTCGGCATGACCGATGGAGCCGAGAATGTCGGGGTTTTCAACCATTTGCAAAGTAGGGGGAGCCTCGCCTGAGCTTTTCTTGATCTTGTTGGGGGCTTGTTTTGCTGTGCGCCAATCGGCAACGGCTGCCACAAAAATACCGGCATCGGCAGGCAGTGCGGCGTCAACAGCGCGTTTCATCTGCTCGGCTGTTTCAACGTGAATGGTCGTTGTCCCTATTGGATCGGCAATAGAAACAGGGCCGGAAACAAGGGTGACGTTTGCACCCAGTTTAGCCAATGCCGCGGCGATTGCATGGCCTTGTTTGCCGGAAGAACGGTTAGCAAGGTAACGTACCGGATCAATGGGCTCATATGTCGGGCCGGATGTGACAACGATATGTTTGCCTGCAAGAGGCCTATTATGGACGCCCAAAATATGTTCTACCGCGGCAACGATAGTAGATGGTTCACTCATGCGCCCACGTCCGGCTTCATTTTTTTCAGCCATTTCACCACTTTCGGGGCCGATAAAGTGATAACCATCCTGTTGAAGTGTCTTGAGGTTGCGCTGTGTTGCTACGTTCATCCACATGGCCGGATTCATCGCCGGTGCCAATAAGACCAGAGCTTTTGTTGCTAGCAGAATGGCGCCTGCCAGATCATCGCCAATTCCATGGGTGATCTTGGCCATACGGTCGGCCGTAGCGGGTGCGACTATAATCAGATCATGGTCACGGGCCAACCGGATATGGCCGATATCCTGTTCGTCCGTGCGTGAGAAGAGATCGGTAAAAACATGGTTGCCTGAAAGGGCACCAGCCGCCAAAGGGGTGATAAATTTTTGCGCTGCCTGTGTCATGACAATGGTTACTTTGGCTCCACGTTCACGCAGGCGACGGATGAGATCAAGGCTTTTATAGGCGGCAATACCGCCGCCAATGATCAAAAGAATATTTGTTGATTTCAATGATTGCGCCTGAGATGGTGTCGCAACATATGATGCTAATAGTGATGAAGGCGGCTTGGATAAGAGGATTCGTACTTCTTCTTCCATGGATCGACCATTTTTTGCTGCTCGAACACGTAGGGATTCCTTGACATCTTCCGGTAGGTTACGAATAGTGATACTAGCCATAATTGAACTCAATTGATTGCAATGCAATCAATATAATTCATTTGTTGCTTTTGTAAAAGAAGGATCAGAGAATAATTTTGATCGTAACGGCAATGATACACAGAGTGACAATCATTAAGGCAATGCGTTGCAAACGTTGATTCTTTTTATTGATTGCCGCTAGTTTCTTGATGGTGTCATCATCAAGGCGCCATCCATTTTGCGCCTGATCATGTAAATCTTGGGCTATGTGTTCAAGACCTTGCACCATTTCTGGTGTTTTGCGAGCCAAGGTAATAAGTGCCTGTGCCCCGTCGCGCATATCTTTGGCAAAGCCGACTGGCCCCATATTCTTGATCATCCATTCTGATACAACGGGCTCTGCGGCTTTCCACATGTTGAATTGTGGATCAAGGGTACGGGCGACGCCTTCCACCACGACCATGGTTTTTTGCAATAGTAGCAGTTCCGGCCGCGTTTGCATGTCAAAAAGTTCGGTGACTTCAAATAGCAATGTTAAAAGCTTAGCCATAGAGATGGTCTGTGCGGATTGGCCGTGAATCGGTTCGCCAATGGCGCGATTGGCTTGGGCAAAGCTTGCTACATCATGAAAGCGCGGTACATAACCGGCATCGAAATGGACGCGGGCTACACGCATATAGTCGCGATTTATAAAGCCGTAGAGAATCTCGGCGAGAAAGTATTTTTCCTTTTTGCCAAGTCGTCCGGTGATGCCGAGGTCAACAGCAACAATACAGCCCTTTTCATCAATGAAAAGATTGCCCGGATGCATGTCGGCATGGAAAAAACCATCACGTAATGTATGGCGTAAAAAAGATTGCATCAGTGTAACAGCCAAAGCATCAAGATCGAAACCGGCATCTTTGATAGCCTGTGTTTCTGACATTTTGATGCCGTCGATCCATTCCATGGTTAGCACATCGCGGCCTGTGCGTTCCCAATCAACTTCCGGTACCCGAAAACCTGGATCGTCCTTGATGTTTTCATCCAATTCGGAAAGGGCTGCCGCTTCAAGGCGTAAATCCATTTCGATTTTTGTGGTCTGGGCGAGATTTTCAACAACTGATACGGGTCGTAGGCGACGGGTAAAGGGAACGTAGCGCTCTTGCGCTTCAGCCACCATAAAGAATCCTTCAAGATCTTTGGCAAAACGTTGTCTGACACCCGGCCGCATTACCTTGACGGCTACTTTACGTAAAGAACCATCAGACTCGCGTACCGTTGCCGGATGTACTTGTGCCATAGAGGCGGCAGCAATCGGCTCACCGAATTCAACAAAGAGATCGTCGATTTTGCGGCCTAATGAATTTTCAATCTGGGCAATGGCGGCATTTTGTGGAAAAGTGGCGACACTATCTTGCAGAAGCGCTAGATCATCAGCCACATCCCGTCCGACAATATCGGGGCGGGTGGCCAGAAATTGGCCAAGCTTGATATAGGATGGACCAAGCTTGTTCATTGCCCGTGACATATTTTCTGATCGCTGGGACTGTTTGGCGCGACGACGTGCGACAAGACCTGCCATTTTATGGCCCAGTGCGGGTAATCCGCTCAGGCCATCGGCAGGTAGCGCACTCAACACCCCTTCACGCGCCAGTATCCAGCCGGCACGTATGAGGCGCCATGAAGCGGTCAGTTTCGACATGTCAGATTTTCCAGCCTGAGTGCATGGCGGCAATGCCACCGGTAAGGTTGCGATAGGACGTGCGCGAGAAACCGGCTTTCTCGATCATGGCCTTGAAATTATCCTGACTTGGAAATTTACGGATTGATTCGACCAGATAGCGATAGGAATCGGCATCTCCCGCAATCATCTGTCCGACACGCGGGATACCGTGGAAGGACCATAGATCATAGACCTTGTCGAGAATTGGTAATTCTACTTCTGAAAATTCCAGACACATAAAACGTCCGCCCGGTTTTAAGACGCGGAAAGCCTCTGCAAGTGCCTTGTCGATATGTGGCACATTGCGGATACCGAAAGCGATGGTATAGGCGTCGAAGACTGCATCATCGAAAGGTAATTTTTCAGCATTGGCTTCGACAAAACTAACATAAGGATCAAGCCCTTTTTTGATGGCGCGTTCCTTGCCGACTTCCAACATCGAACCATTGATATCAAGAACAGTAGCGTTAGCATGACGGTTTGATGTTTCAATAATCTTGAAGGCAATATCACCGGTGCCACCGGCAACATCCAGTACTTTCCAACCATTGATATGGGGTGGTGAAAGCCATGCGACAAAGGCATCTTTCCAAAGGCGATGCATGCCGCCCGACATGATATCATTCATAATGTCATATTTTTTGGCAACAGAATGAAAAACCTCGTTGACGAGGGTTTGCTTTTCGTTCTCGTCGACTTGTTTGAAGCCGAAAGAATTTTCCATACCACCTTTTGCGCCGACGCGCTCGGATTGCGCTGACATTTTATCTGCCTTTCAATATTTTCTTATTTATTCCCTAAACCAACTTTGCTCTTTAGGGAATGACAAATGGTGAAAAAGGTAAATCCATGTCGCTTCTTTCTTCACCTGAGACGTGGTTTCTGTCTTAATAGGCGTATAAGGAGACCAATTATGACTGTGAACGTCGTTACCCACCCTTTGGTTCAGCATAAATTGACAATGATGCGGCGCAAGGAAACGTCAACCGCTGAATTTCGCCAGTTAGTGCGTGAGACCGCCCTGCTTCTGGGATATGAAGTGACACGTGACCTTGAATTGGAAGAGGTGCGGATTGAGACGCCGATGGAAAAAATGGCCGCGCCGGCCTTGAAAGGCAAGAAACTGGTGCTGGCATCCATTCTGCGTGCCGGCGAAGGTCTGTTAATGGGAATGCTTGATCTGCTACCATCGGCGCGGGTCTGCCATATCGGTCTTTATCGTAATCATGATACATTGGAAGCGGTCGAGTATTATTTCAAGGCACCTGAAGATATTGCCGAGCGGCTAACCATTGTTGTTGATCCGATGTTGGCAACAGGTAATTCGGCGATTGCTGCCATTTCTAAATTGAAGGCACATGGTGCCAAGAATATCCGTTTTGTTTCTATTTTATCGGTACCACAGGGGATTGCGCATTTACAGGATGTCCATCCCGATGTTGATATTTATACGGCTTCCGTTGATCGTGGACTGGATGAAAACAGTTATATATTGCCCGGCTTAGGAGATGCAGGAGACCGTATGTTCGGGACAAAATAAAAAGAGGTTCTATGAACACTTTTTGCTGTTTGTTATGTTTTTTGAAAAATGAGTATGGCTTGAGCCTAATATGTTGTCTGCATCAGGCTTAATGAGTGAGCTGCATCTATATACGTCATTATTTTTTGAGGTTGATACAAAGCGGATTGGGTAATGGTTGATTGGATTTTTACAGCCGGAAAGATTTCCTGTGCGTTATCTATATTCTGATGGCTTTATCTTATATGGCTATGATTGTTTGAAAGGTTTGACGGTTTATAGCTGTGATAAAATAACACGCAAACCACCAAGTGGGCTGGTATCCAATTTTAAAGTCCAGTTGTAGGGGGTAAGTACATCCTGTGCAATGGCAAGGCCCAGACCGGTCGATGATGAGCGTTCATCATAACGTACGCCGCGTTTGAGTGCATTTTTGCGTTGTTCCTCATTCATGCCGATACCATCATCATCAATAATGAGCTGTCCTTTTTCCATGCTGATTTTAACGCATGATCTGGCATATCGTGCGGCATTCTCTAGAACCGGACCTAAGGCTTCGGCCATATCGGAACCATCAAGCGGTAATATTGCATTTTTATCAATTTGCATTTCCCATTCCAGCAATTCGCCATGCGCTGTATTGTGTAGGACACGGATAAGTTGTTGGGCCAGATCATGGATATTGCAGGAGACAGCATTTTTTTGTGCGGCAATTTCTGCGCGGGTGCGTGTCAGTTCACGATTGATCTGCTGTTCAAGTGCATGGCCGAGATCACGTAAATGGCTAGCTTCTGTGCAATGGCCGTTTTTTTCCAATCGTGCTGCCTGATTGCGCAGGGCAGCCAAGGGAGATTTCAGGCCGTGGGCTAGATCAGCGGCGCGCTTTTCTGCTTTTGTAATGGCATCGCTGCGGACATCAAGCAGGTGGTTGATGGTGGTAGTCAGCGGTTCCAGCTCTTCATAATTCTCAACTTCCATCCGTTTGTCGGGTGTGTTGAAAAGCTTTTCGACATTGCATCGTAATGATTTTAACGGTTTTAGCCCAAACTCGATTTGAGTTATAAGCAAAATGATAAGAACAAGCCCCAGAAGCGTAAGGTAAAGGCCGAGATCATAGGCAAAATCGTTACGGGCATTGTCTAGAATCCGGTCGGCCAAGGCGGCTTCAATTTCGATAGGCCGGTTCTCATCATGTGATCCAAGATTGATATGGCGGGTGACGATATAATAACCATCGTGCCGTCCTGATCTACTTTGTTGGGGTAAATCCATATCCCAGAGTGAGCGTGACCGTAGGGTATCATGATTGGCCCCGTCTTTTATCCGCCAGTAATAGCCGCTAAGCGGTATATCAAATTGTGGCGACAGACGGTTGGCTGCAAGATGAAGTCGACCTTCTTCATTGACGAGTAGTCCGGCCGCAATGGCATTGATGTGGGCGTGAAGTTCATCGTTATAACGCCGTTCAATATGGCGTTCGAACAAAAATGTAAAACCGGTCCATGACAGTATAAGAGCGATGACAATGGCAAGAACGCCGAGGCTGATTTGTCGTAGACGAAGTGAACGAGTGTGCTTCATGAGCCGCTGCACAGTCGATAGCCGAAGCCGCGCCGTGTCTCTATATTGTTGGCACCGATCTTGCGGCGTAAGCGCGTGATCAGGGCTTCTAGTGCATTGGGATCACGCGAATCGACATCGCCATAAATATGTTCGACAAGTTCGAAAGGGGTTACAATGCGATCATGATTGAGGGCAAGAAAATGGATGAGACGATATTCGAGTGCCGATAAATCCACTATACGCCCTTTGAGCAAAACCCGCATCATTCTTGTATCAATAAGCAGATCGCCCAGTAGAATTTGTGGATTGGCTTTACCTGCGGCCCGACGGATCAAGGCGCGCAACCTTGCTATAAGTTCGGTCATCTCAAAAGGCTTGGGGAGATAGTCATCGGCGCCAGCATCAATACCTTCGACGCGTTCCATCCATGTGCCGCGTGCAGAAAGAATAATGACCGGCACGGTGATGCCGGCTTTGCGCCAGAGTTTCAAAACGCTAAGGCCATCCTTGACCGGCAGTCCGAGATCCAGAATAATGCCATCATAGTTTTCAGTTTCCCCCATAAACCATGCTGTGTCACCGTCACCTGCTTCATCGGTTGTAAAGCCGGCTTCTGCCAGAGCCATCACCAGATCATGGCGCAAGGTTGTGTCATCTTCGACAATAAGAAGTTTCAATCATCCACCTCGATTTCCAGAATTTTACCGGTTTTAGCATCTATTTCGACTTCACGGATGGTGCCGCCAGCGTCAATAACCTTGAATTCATAGATATAGAGGCCGTCATCACGATCAAATTTGACCTTTATTACATTGTTGCCGGGAAGCCTTTTTTCAAGAATGGCAATCATATCCTTGAGTGGACGTATCTCGCCGCGTGCCAAAGCGCGCCTTGCCGCTTCCTGATCGTTGTCGGCAATGGCTGCGAAAGATAAAAGCCAGACGATTGATAAAGTAATAGAAGAAACAATAAGAATACGCATATATGCATTATGCCGGTTTTAAGCTGACAGAATGCTGACAGGACATATCCGATTGCTGTCAGGAATAATCTGCCATAAAGGATTTATTGAAAACTGCAAAGGAGACAATCATGTCGATGAAAACAATTCGTATTCTGGGTTTGGCCATTACAACGGCTGCCGTTAGCCTTCCTGTTCTTGCCGGCACGGCTTTTGCCCAGTCGAATGATCGTATTTCATGGTCGCAATTGACTAAAAAGCTCGAGGAAAAAGGTTATCATATTCGCGAACTTGATCAGAAAAACGAAGGCTGGAAAGCAGAGGTGATCAAGGATAACCAGAAACTGGATCTGCGTATTGATCGACAAGGCAACATTGTTCGTGAACAGAATGATGACTAGGTCTAGAGCCTAGACATCTGGCCGATTTTTTGTTTGATAAGGCGGTTGATGATGGCATTTTGTGACCACATATCTTGATCGTTTCTGGGACGGCTTTTATGATTATTTTTGATGATGGTTTCATCTATGCTGGCTGGATAATATACAGAATAGCATATAAATCATGAAAGCTGTCATCAGCTTGTTGGCAAGTGCCACCCTCTTCTATAAAGAAAAAGAAGCAGGATCAGATTATGAAGCTTTATGTTATCAATCTCGAGCGGTCAAAAGACAGGCTTGCCCATATTACCCAGACTTTTTATGAATGCGGTCTGGTGTTTGAACGCGTCGATGCTGTTGACGGGCGGGCACTGGACGATGAAGAGTTTGCCCGTCTTACTTCTGAGCGACGTTGGGAAAAAAAACTGACCCGTTCAGAAGTCGGCTGTTTTTTAAGCCATCGTGAGTGCTTGCGCCGGATCATGGAAGGGAATGAGCCTTATGGGGCTATTTTTGAAGATGACATCAAGTTGTCACCCAATGCCAGTCGATATCTCAAGCAGTCTGACTGGATTGCCGGTGGTACGGATATGGTCAAGCTGGATACAGCACAGACTCGTTGTCTGGTCAGCCGTATAGGAAAAATAGCCCCAGATGGTCGCAAGCTGGTTAAAATCTTGAGCAAACATTACTGTGCCGGCGCTTATATTATTTCAAAACAATGTGCGCAAAAATTATATGCGCTTACCGAATATGCATGGGCACCGATTGACGAGATATATTTCAATCCCGATTGCAACGTGATGAATGATTTGTATATTGAGCAATTATATCCTGCATTGGCTGTGCAAGTGGGCTTGACCAGTACGATTCGTGCCGATGAACAGCAAAAACTAGAACGTGTTTCATCGTCTTTACCCTTTTATAAAAAAGTAGGCCGTGAGATTAGACGGGCGAATAAAAAACAACAATTGGTTAAAAGATTTTCTGGTTTTGGCCGTTTCAAATGGGGAGAAGTCCCGTTTCGTTGAGTTTTTGTTGGCTACAAACCTCTGCGCGTAGGTTGCATATCAGCTATGCAATATTGTTGATTGTTGTCGGTGAGGGTCTCCTATAGAAAGACAATCACTGAGCCACTCCTCCTCCCAGGCTCAGTAGTTGAATGCAGCACTCCTCCTCCCAAAGCTGCATTCGGAATTGAAAGGCTGCGCACCTCCTCCCGCGCAGCCTTTTTTCTTTTCTGCCTTTAAAAATTGAATAAAACCAAACTATGCAGTTTTTATTCGTTCGGCATTAGCGGTTTTATAGGAGATACATCAAGAAATGCGTTCAACGCAGACATTGGTGTGGCCGGCATTGATAAAGCCGAGTCGGCTAGCGGCTCCCTTTGAAAGATCAAGAATACGTCCGCGAATAAACGGGCCGCGGTCATTGATTCGCACAATGATACTTTTACCGTTGAGTTTGTTTGTGACTTTTATTTTTGTACCGAATGGCAGAGAACGATGGGCGGCCGTCATGGCTTGTGGGTTCATCACTTCTCCGGATGCGGTTTTGGAATGTAACGAGTACCACGAGGCTTTTCCACATTGGGCATTGGCGAAGGTGGTTGAAGTAATCATTGTGACAACGGTGAAAATAATGATGGCATAATTTTTGGGTTTTAAAAAAATCATCTGTCTTCCGGTATTGTTTCCTTTGTAAATAGGGCAGGAGCTAGCTAAGTGAAGTGACCATGATGGGGCAAGAATGGGGTATTTTTGCCTTATTTGATTGAAAATGACGAAAAAACGCACAAATGTATGGGGAACAATGTGCGTTAGCAGCGAAAATGAGTTTAAACGCAATGAAAGAATTTAATACGCCTCGACCTTTGAGACTGATCTATTATATTTTGGGCTGTGTGATGGTAGCACTTGGCATAATTGGTGCATTTTTACCAATTATGCCAACAGTGCCGTTTCTACTCGTGGCTGCCTGGTGTTTTGCACGTTCATCCCCGCGGTTCCATCATTGGTTACATAATCATCCGACGTTCGGACCACCTATTAGACAGTGGCAGGAAAAGGGAGCGATCAGCCCTCTGGCCAAATGCTGGGCTGTTGGCGGTATGATATGTGGGTATGGGGTGTTTTTAGGTATGTCGTTCTATTTTGATTATTTCATATGGTGGTTGGCTATTGTAATTGCAGCGATTTTGTTATCGATTTCAGTTTTTATCCTGACACGGCCGTCTGCATAAAAGAAGAAATAATAAAAATGCGGGCGCAGGGCCCGCATCTATTTAAATGTTCAGATGCAGCCTATTTTAGCGTACAATCACCTTGGCACCAACCTTGGCGCGGCTATAGAGATCGATAACATCCTGATTGACCAGACGGACACAGCCAGATGAAACATTGGTGCCTATGGTCCACCATTCAGGCGTTCCATGCAACCGATAGAGTGTGTCGGTGCCATCGCGATAGAGATAGAGGGCACGGGCACCCAGTGGATTGGTTAGGCCCGGTTTCATGCCGCCTGCATATTGGCGTGTTGCGGGCTGGCGCTTCATCATGGCTGTTGTCGGTGTCCAGTTAGGCCATTCGGCCTTGCGTCCGATATAGGCATTGCCTGACCAGCGGAAGCCGTCACGGCCAACACCGATGCCATAACGCATGGCCTTGCCGTCTTCCATGATGAAATAAAGATGCCGTTCTTTCGTTTCGACAATAATTGTTCCGGGTTTTTCCGATGTTTTGTAGTTGACAACCTGACGACGATATTCCGGTTTGATTTTGTTTTGCGCAATAGCCGGAATGGAATAGCCGGCATCACGCACCATTGGATAGGTTGAGGTCATGGCGCTAGGGCCGCCTGTTGTCGTACAACCAGTCAGCGCTATGCTTGCCACTATACCGGCAGATATGAAGAGTGATTTGAAACGCATATTGTCCTCTTAAAACAGCTGGAATGAAAATCAGTAAAACATTTATGTTTTTTAGCGTTATAATGTTAAAAGGCTATTAACCATAATAGGACAGAGCTGATTTTCCCATATTATGCTAGATTGATTTATTGGCTTGTTTTTGAGCGGATGCGTTAAAGATATAGTTAGCGTGGTGCACGTTTGGCTAATATGCGTTGCAATGTTCTACGATGCATATTGAGCCGTCGGGCTGTTTCTGAAACATTGCGATCACACATTTCATAAACACGTTGGATATGTTCCCAGCGTACGCGGTCAGCCGACATCGGATTTTCTGGAACTACTGGTTTTTCTGTTGCTGTACGCGTAAGGGCTGCAAAGATATCATCAGCATCTGCTGGCTTTGAAAGGTAATCAATTGCTCCCAGTTTGACTGCATTAACAGCGGATGCGATATTGCCGTAGCCTGTCAACACAATCATATGTGTATCATCGCGCCGGTTTTTTATTTCTTGGATAACGGCCATACCATTACCGTCTTCTAATTTCAGGTCGATCACGGCATAGGCGGGTGGTGATAGGCGGACGGATGCAATACCATCTTGAACAGTTTCGGCTGTTGTCACCGTAAAGCCACGTGTTTCCATGGCGCGTGCAAGGCGCTGCAAAAATGGACGATCATCATCGACCAGAAGCAATGACGGGTCTGTTCCGATTAACGTGCGATTGTTGTTTTCTTCTGTCACGTCCTCTCCAGTTCGTGCATCAATAGCAAGCGAAAATTCTGTATATGATTCACGTGAAATCATATTTTTGTTACTTAGGATAGGCTGCGACAACTTGTCAAATTTTGTCTTGATATTCAATGATATTTTTTCGTTCCCAGACAAGCTTTACTTCGGCACCCAAATGTTTTTCACGATGATTTTGAAAACGCACGGATGCGCCGGAGCGTTCAAGCAGGGTTTTGGCGATAAATAGCCCTAGTCCCAATCCGCCGCCACGGCTTTCCGCATTGCGGTGTGACACATAAGGCTCACCGATCCGGTCAAGAACTTGCGGATCATAGCCGTCCCCATCATCAATAATGGAAATTTCAATGATTTTGTCGTTCCAGCGATAATGGATTTGGATTTGTTTACGAGCAAAATCAATAGCGTTTTCAAGCAGATTTCCTAAGCCGTATAAAACACCGCTATTGCGCATAAGCTCCGGTTCATTACCTTCGCATTTTTCCGCTACAGTTATAATATCGATATCGAAATCGCGATGCGGGGCAATAACCTCTTCAAGCAAGGAGGTCAGCGTATAATGTGCCATATAGCTGTTATTATCTGTGTCAAGGCTGGTTAAACGCTTTAGGATATCACGACAACGTTCGGTCTGGCTGCGTAACAGTTCTATATCTTCGCTATAGGCAGGATTATTTTTAAGGGCGTGCTGCATTTCTTTTACAACAAGCTGAATCGTGGCCAGTGGTGTACCTAATTCATGGGCTGCTGCGGCAGCGAGGCCATCAAGGGCAGAGAGATGTTTTTCCCGTTCGAGTATGAGATCTGTTGCAGTTAATGCATCGGCAAGGCGCCGCGCTTCTTCAGCCACACGATAGATATAGGCGGTTGTAAATAAGAGCGAAGATATAATACCGGCCCACATGGCATCGATGAGAAGGCGCGGCATGACAATGATCTGTCCTGAATACCACGGTAGAGGACAAGCGATAAAGGCAAGAAGCGTTGTCGTACTGATTACCAGCAGGTTGAGAATGATAATATGCGGTAATGGAAGGGAGGAAGCCGAAATGACTGCCGGCGCAATGAGCAGAATAGAAAAGGGGTTTTGTAGCCCTCCGGTAAGAAAGAGCAAAGCAGCAAGCTGCAGAATATCAAAAGCCAGAACAAGTGTGGTTGCCCATGGCGTTAATCGGTCATTATAGGAATAATGAAAAGCGAGATAGAGATTAACTGAAGCCGATAGTCCTACCAGAATAAAACAACTGGTCATCGGCAATGGGAAGCCCATATAAATCGCGACAAACAGGATAGTAATAGGTTGCGCGATCAGTCCGATCCATCGGATACGCACCAATGTGAGTGAGCGCATACGGCGGGAAAAAAAGGAACTGCGTTTATTGAGGTCCGGATACATTGATAGGTTCCATGCCAGAGCGCTTGAAAAATTTTATAGTGCGCAGATTAAGCCGATCGATCAAGGTTTTCAACTGCCTCGAGGTTTTGCACGTCTTGTGGCTTGTGCTTCCAACGGATTTTCCGGCCATGGATGTTTGGGATAGCGCCCACGCATATCAGCGCGGACATCTTTCCATGAGCCTGACCAGAAAGCAGGAAGATCACGTGTAATCTGGATCGGTCGGTGTGCCGGTGAGAGAAGCTCCAATACCAGTTTTATTGTGCCATCGGCAATTGAGGGATGGGTGGCAAGGCCAAATAATTCTTGTACTTTGACCGATAAAAGCGGAGCATCGCCTTCATAACAGATGGCAATATTGGAGCCGGTCGGAACGGTGAAATGGGTTGGGGCCAACTTGTCTATACGATTTTGCCTATCAAAGGGCACCAGCGAAACGAGTGCATCCATCAATGTTTTTGCTTTGATATCATGAATTCGCGTTGCACCGTTTAAAAAGGGGAGCAGCCATGTTTCCAGTTTTGCTATGAGATTTTCATCGCTCATATCCGGCCACGGCTCACCAAGTCCACGGTAAAGCCATTGCAAACGTTGCCGTAACTGGCGGCTTTCATTGTTCCATGGCAAAAGATCAAGGCCGTAATTGCGAATGGCGCTGATCAGTGCATTGTCAGCGTCTGCACCTTTTGGTGCTGGTAGATTACGGGTGGAGAGTGTGATTGCGCCGAGTTTTTCTTGCGCAATTCCTTTTAACGCGCCACTTTGGGGATCAAAGAAATAATCGTTATTTTGTATAATATCATTTTGAAGGGCGGTGCGGATGGTTTCCTCGTCAATTTCCGCCGCTGATAGAATACGTGCTTCTGTTGCCTTGCCTGTAAGGTCGGCAACCACGAGATAGTTATGTCCGGCAAGCGGTGATGTTTCTTCGATAAAGGCACCACGGCCATTGGCCAGCACAAATTTGCCTTTTTGTCCACGCGCTTTGGCAATACGATCGGGATAAGCATGTAACAGTAAGGTTCCAATCTGAGGTGTGTCCTGATCTTTATTGCTGCGGACTATTTTTTGTACCAGAAGGTGTGCTTGTTTTGCCCTTGGCGTGGAATCACGACGGAAATTATGCAACCTTCGTTCCAGATCGATGTCATAGCCACCAAGGCCACGTTCTGATAAAAGAACGGCAAGTTCGGCGGCTGTTTTTTCACCACCCTTTTCCTTGGCTTTGATCATCATATGCGACAGATGGACAGGCAAGGCCATTTGGCGCATTGCCTCTCCCTCTTTTGTCAGGCGTCCTTGCCCGTCAAGGGCATGAAGTTTTTGAAGTAAAAGTATTGCTTCCTTTAAGGATATTTCGGTTGGTGGATCAAGAAATTTGAGTGTTTTGGGATCATGGATGCCGAAGGCTGCACATTCAAGAACCATAGTGGAAAGATCGGCAGCCAATATTTCGGGCGTGGCAAATGCCGGCAAGGCATTGTTTTGTCCCTCATGCCAGAGCCGGATTGCAATGCCGGCTTGTGTGCGACCCGCCCGGCCGGCGCGTTGGTCAATAGAAGCGCGGGAAGAACGCACGGTTTCAAGTCGGGCAATGCCGCTGGCAGCATCATAGACGGGTGCACGAGATAGACCGCTATCGATAACAATACGTACACCATCAATGGTTAGTGAGGATTCGGCGATGGATGTTGCCAATACGATCTTGCGCATGCCGTTATCCGCAGGCCGAACGGCCTGATCTTGTGCTGTTTTATCCATTGTGCCGTATAGTGGGGCAAGGATGATATGGTCCGGCAGTTGTCCCTCAAGTTGTTTTTTGACACGCTCAATTTCGCCTTGCCCCGGTAAAAAGGCAAGAATGCTGCCTTCTTCTTGTGAAATGGCGGTACGAATGGCATGTGCCATTGCTTCCTCAATCCGCTGATCCGGTTTGCGGGGTTGATATCGGATGTCGACTGGAAAGGCACGGCCTTCACTTGTGATGACCGATGCATTATCAAGTAGTTCTGCCACACGTGCACCGTCGAGTGTTGCCGACATAACCAACAGGCGCAAGTCGGAGCGTAAGGCTGCTTGGATATCTAGCGTCAGTGCAAGGCCGAAATCGGCATCAAGCGAGCGCTCGTGATATTCGTCAAAAATGACGGCGGCAATGTTCGGTAATTCGGGATTGTCGACAATCATGCGGGCAAAAACGCCTTCGGTGACAACAAGAATGCGGGTTTTGGTCGAGACGGCACTGTCCATACGCATACGGTAACCAACGGTCTCTCCGGTTTTCTCGCCAAGAAGATCGGCCATACGGTTGGCGGCAGCACGCGCAGCCAGTCTACGTGGCTCCAGCAGGATGATTATGCCGTCTTTGCGCCAATCAGCCTTTAAAAGATGGAGCGGGACAAGTGTTGTTTTGCCGGCTCCCGGCGGCGCCACAAGAACCGCCTTACCGATATCATTCAAGGCTTGATTGAGTTGAGATAGTATTGCGGTGACGGGAAGATCCATGGTTTTTATCAGTTACATTGCGTTACAGCCTGATTGATGTTTTCAGCATGTTCCTGCAGCTTGTTCAGTTGATCCTGCCAATATTGCGCTTTGTCGGGTAAGTTCTTTTGTTTGTAATAGTTTATGAGTGTAACAATAGCTGTATACTTATTGTTATGAGCTGCCTTCTCAAGATAGATCAAGCCTTTCTTTTCATTCTTTTCATAGGTCGAACGCTTTAGAACAGTATCCCGCATGTTTTGTGAAGGGCCGTAAAGATAGATATAGCCCATTTTAGCTAGAGCGTCAGTATCACCTATATCTGCAATTTGTTGGCACAAGTCTAACGCTTTCAACGGGTCGTAAACTAGTCTTAGTCTTCCATCAATCCTCTCTATTTTGCGTCCTGATGCATATTCTTCGGCAATTATGTATATTGTATAGGGGTCTTTGAGTTGAAGCGCTTTCTCAATATAGGCTTCGGTTTTTTCATAACCGCTTTCCATAATGAATTGGCTTTCATTGTAATAGGCCGACGGCACATTGAGGGCGAGCGCTTTCGAGTTCCATTCCCGTGCTTCGCGCAAGGTCGCCGCATTGATATCTTGTATTTGTCTATAGTGAGGTTCTACTAGTGTGCGGGCATAGCCTGCCATCGCCTGACCGTTGCCGCTTTCAGCAGCAATTTTATAGAATTTCAAGGACTTGTCTTTATCAAAATTGAACGGGTAAAGACGGTTGGCGAAAAATTTGCCCAATTGCAACGCTGTATCCACATCACCTTGCTCTGCTTTTTTGATCATTGTACAAATATTATCAGCCGTTATTTCTTCAGCGGCCAATGGCCCTGTAAAAAATGTACATATCAAACTGGTTAAAAGAAATCTGCGTAATGTCATGATAATAATCTTTGTCTGTGTTATTGAAATTTAGCGTTTATTCCGCAAGCATAAAGTAAAAAATGAATTGATCTTTGATAATACAATCGGGATAGTATCGCAAATATTGAAATCGGGATTCCAAGTTGAACGGGTGTCGATTGAAATTATAAATATAACGCTTTTTTATTGGGCGTAGTTTTCGATTGTACCTATTTTTGTCAGATTTTCCAGCTATTCTGTTTTAGCAACATGAAAGCCGTATGAATGTGCTTTGTATTTTGCTATAGCGGTAGGAATTATAGTAGATGTAGGGCTTTTATCATGATGATCGGAATTGATCTTGGCACAACCAATAGTGCCGCTTCTTATTGGAAGGATGGAAAAGCGCATCTTATTCCCAATGCGCTTGGTGATTTTCTCACACCCTCGGTTGTTAGCCTTGATCATGATGATAATTTGCTCATCGGTATGGCCGCGCGTGAGCGTAAATCTGTGGACCCTGAACGCACTCAATCGGTATTTAAGCGTCATATGGGTAAGGGTATTAAGCTGGGACTGGGAAAAAAAACGTACAGTCCGGAGGAGCTTTCAGCGCTCGTTTTGCGTGCATTGAAACATGATGCCGAGGTTCATCTTGGACAGATTGTTGACGAGGCTGTGATTACTGTGCCGGCCTATTTTAATGATCGTCAGCGTAAGGCGACCAAACGTGCTGGTGAGCTGGCCGGTTTTAAAGTACGTCGTTTGATAAATGAACCGACGGCTGCCGCTCTTGCCTATGGTATTATTGAGCGTGATGATAAAGAGCCCTTTTTGGTTTTCGACCTTGGCGGCGGAACATTTGATGTATCTATTGTCGAAGTGTTTGAAGGCATTGTTGAAGTGCGGGCAACAGCAGGCGATAATTTTCTTGGTGGCGAAGATTTTAATGATGTCGTGATCGCTCTTGCACTGCAAAAGATGAAGTTTGGTAAGGGCGAACACAGTATTGCTTTGGTTGAGCGGTTGAAACAGGCTGCTGAAAAAACCCGCCGGTTGTTAAGCCGCCAAAAAAAGGCATTGTTCTCATTTGTATGGCGAGATAAGGTCTATGAGGTTGAGATTAGTGAGGATGAATTCGAGCACGGTGCTCAAGAACTGATCGAGCATTTGCGTTCACCGGTTCTTCGTTCTTTGCGGGACGCCTCTATTAAGGCTATGGATTTAAGCGAACTGGTGCTGGTCGGAGGTTCGACTCGTATGCCGGTTGTGCGCAAAGCGGTGGCTAAAATGTTTGGCCGTTTTGCCAATCATCTTATTGATCCTGATCATGCTGTGGCGTTGGGGGCTGCTACCGTTTGTGGTTTGATTGAAAAAGATGTCGAACTCAACGAGGTGCGTTTGACGGATGTCAGTCCCTTTACTATGGGCGTCGGTGCAGTTGATGATGACCATCATGGTAATTGGCACGAAGTTTATGTGCCGATGATTAATCGCAACACGGTGTTACCAGCGAGCCGTAGCCATGTTTTTTCGACGATTAAGGATCGGCAGAGCAAGATCAATTTTGTTATTTATCAAGGTGAGGCACGTAAGCTTGAAGATAATCTCAAACTGGGGGAAATTTCCACTACAATACCACGTCGTCCAGCAGGCGAAGTGGTTGTTGAATGTCGTTTCAGTTATGACATTAGCGGGCTTCTGGAAGTTGATATTTCAGTGCCTGGTACAGATATTCAGAAACAGCTGGTTATTGTTGACCGCGAAGATGTGCTTGATGAAAAGGAACTTGAAAACCGCCGTAGTGTGCTGGCGGCACTAAAGTTTCACCCACGTGAAAACGCGGTTAATACCGCTTTGTTGGCACGTGGCGCCAAATGTTATGAAGCCTTGCTCGGGATTGAACGCGATAGGGTTGATAATGCTTTGCGCGAATTCGAGAGCATATTGGAAGGCCAGAATCCGCGAGAAATTTTGGATGCTCAAAAGAGTCTTAAAGAGTTGCTCGACCATATTGAAGGTGATCGGTTTTTGTAATGGACAAATCGTGTTGGCAGATACTGGGTATTGAGCAAACTGCCGATAAACGAGAAATTCGGCGTGCTTATGCCAAAAAATTAAAAATGATTGATCCTGAGATTGATCCTAAGGCTTTTATTACTTTGCGTGAGGCATTGGGAGAAGCGCTGGACAGCATGTCTGATCGTTTGTTTAATGCCGATGTTAAGTCTATCAATTTTGTAAATATTTTTGCCAGCAATAACGAGGCTCAAAGTCACGATTGTTTATCAAAGCAAAACTTAAATGTTCAAGATATAGATAATGAACAAAATATAGATAACGAAAATGAACAGTTAATCTCAAGACAGGATGATGACCTACTTCTTGAATTTGAACGGATGTTGAGTGATCCGGCTCTCCGTAATGTCTTGCTGCTTCCCGATTCGACATCTTTTAATGTTGGAAAGCCGGCAACATTGCCTGATTCTATATGGTGTAAGATATGTAATTTGGATGATGAGCTGAAAGCATGTGATCTTGATCGGCAGGATGAACGGCTGGAACGATTAGGGGCCATTTTATTGGAGCATCACGTCAATACAGGTCCTCTATTGCAACTCTATAATCATTATCGTGCGGTAGATAATGGCGCTCCATATACAAGCATGATTCACCAGATGATTGTACAGCGCCGTTTAGACTTAGCCTTATATAGGCGTATTATTTCTCTAACGGAGTTTAGCTATTTGCATAAAAAGTTGCAAACGGCGGAGCCGGGTGAGTTTTGCAGTCATGATATGGTATATGGGGAATATCTGCTTTTATGGTTGCAGGAGTTTTATCCTTCGGGATTGCTCATCTATAATAAGGAGAGTGTTGCCCGGTTGCGGCAGGCTATAAAAGCTTGGCTTGATAAGGGTATAAAGACTAGCTTTTGGTATCGAGCCGTCCGTAACCGATTGTGGAAAAATGGCTTTTTAGGTTTACCAAAGCTTAGTTATGATCTCACCGAGAAAGCACCAGGCCGTTGGTCGCCCGGAATTATACAGCTTATTGCCTTCCTGCTGATCCCTTATGTTTTGTTTTTTATGTTTTATGGCAGTTATTATTCTATCAAGCGTCCGTATCATTCTGAAGCAATAGAGGCATTGATTCAACACGAAGTAACAGATAGCCGTATGCCGATACGGATATTGCCTGATCTTTATAAAAGGTTTGATAACGAAGACGTCCGGCAATTGATGAAAGCCCGTTTGGCGGTGCAAAATGATAATAAGCAAAAGATTGCACAGATCACATCCTATGCGTTGATATTTTATGCTCTTTTTGCAGGGCGCTTCATGCTGAGAGGGCGGCGATGGTATTTTTATGGCCTGAGCGGCCTCTGGCTTATTTTCACCTTTATTGTTTTTATGACCATTGCTTTATAATGGGATTATAGGGTTGATATCTAGATATATGCATAATTGAAGTGACGACAATGTTATCATGCGAAGCTTCAAATGGATAAAGATGATGGGAAAAATATTTGACCTTTGGGGATCTAATCGGGATAGTGGCGTAATGTTGAAATCGGGAGAAACATTATGAAAACACGCGCTGCTGTTGCCTGGGAAGCTAATAAGCCTTTGACGATCGAGACCATTGAAATCGGTGGCCCCAAGGCTGGGGAAGTTCTGGTCGAGATTATGGCGACCGGTGTGTGCCATACGGATGCCTATACATTGTCTGGCCTTGATTCGGAAGGCAAATTCCCTGCTATTCTTGGCCATGAGGGTGCCGGTATTGTGCGTGAAGTTGGTGCCGGTGTAACCTCGGTCAAAGTTGGCGATCATGTTATTCCGCTCTATACGCCGGAATGTCGTGGTTGTAAGACCTGTCTGTCGCAACGTTCCAATCTCTGTACTGCCATTCGTGCAACACAGGGCCAAGGGTTGATGCCGGATAATACAACCCGTTTTTCCTGTGATGGCGGTGAAATTTTCCATTATATGGGATGCTCAACTTTTTCTAATTTTACTGTTTTGCCAGAAATTGCTGTCGCCAAAGTGCGTGAGGATGCGCCTTTTGATAAAATCTGTTATATCGGCTGCGGTGTGACGACTGGTATCGGTGCGGTAGTTTATACGGCAAAAGTCTGGCCGGGAGCCAATGTTGTTGTCTTTGGTCTGGGCGGTATCGGCTTGAATGTCATTCAAGGCGCACGTATGGTCGGAGCCGATAAAATTATCGGCGTGGATTTAAATCCCGGTCGTGTTGAAATGGCCAAGAAATTCGGCATGACACATTTTATCAATCCTAATGATGTTGGGCAGGATAAAGTCGTTCAGGCTATTCAGGATCTGACCGATGGCGGGGCTGATTTTACTTTTGAATGTATCGGTAATGTCAATGTCATGCGCCAGGCTTTGGAAGCTGCCCATCGTGGTTGGGGTGAATCAATTGTGATTGGTGTTGCTCCGGCAGGTGCCGAAATTGCCACTCGCCCGTTTCAATTGGTGACGGGCCGCGTTTGGCGTGGGTCGGCTTTTGGTGGAGCCCGTGGGCGGACCGATGTGCCAAAAATTGTTGATTGGTATATGGAAGGCAAGATCGATATTGATAGCCTGATTACCCACACAATGCCATTGGATGAGATCAATACGGCATTCGATCTCATGCATGAGGGCAAATCGATACGTTCCGTAGTTCTTTATTAAAACGATGGTTCGTTTTGTCATTTTATTGGTAAGGTTGTGTTGAGATGAAAATCGTTTCGGAAAATAAATCTTTTGAGGGGGTACAGGGTGTTTACACCCATGTTTCACATGAAACACAATGTGAAATGACCTTTGCTTTGTTTATGCCACCCCGCATGGAGCGGACAAAAGAGGAAAAATCGGGTAAAGTACCGCTTTTGTGGTATCTTTCTGGCCTCACCTGTAGCCATCAAAATGTCATGGATAAGGGCGAATATCGCCGTATGGCAGCAGAGCTTGGTATTGCGGTTATCTGCCCCGATACCAGCCCGCGTGGGGTTGATGTACCGGATGAAAAGGATAATTGGCAGTTTGGTCAGGGGGCAGGTTTTTATCTTGATGCTACGCAAGAACCCTTTGCCAAGAATTATCGTATGTATTCCTATCTCTTGCATGAGTTGCCGGCACTTCTAACAAAAGAATTTCCTGTTCTTGATCTGTCGCGCCAGTCGATTTTCGGTCATTCTATGGGGGGGCATGGTGCCATTACCATGGCGTTGAAAAATCCTGACCGTTTCAAGTCGGTCTCTGCTTTTGCGCCAATTTGTCATCCTGTACAGGCCAAGTGGTCAAAGCCGGCATTTGAAAAATATCTGGGTGATAATCGCGTGTCGTGGCGCGCTTATGATGCGGTAGAGCTCATTGAGGATGGCCATAGATTCTGTGAAATTCTCGTTGATCAGGGTATGGCAGATGAGTTTCTAGAAGGTCTACAGCCCCATACGTTGCAGGAGGCTTGCGCGAAAGCGGATATTCAACTGATATTTAATCGTCGTGAAGGTTATAACCATTCATATTATTTTGTATCGACATTTATGGATGATCATTTGAAATATCACGCTAGAGCGCTGAATGTGCTTTAGTTCATTTCATATATTTGACGAGTGAACGGATGGAATCCGCGCTATCGTGAGATAGCTTGTCGATATAGATTTGTTTTTGCGGTAAGCTTTTATAATGCTGCAGAATATAATCGGCAGCAACATAGCGCAATGTTACATATTTCTGATCGAGTGCAGACATGATCAGATTATGTTTGTCGATACCGTCTGTATTAATTTGACGGGTAGTATAACAAGGAACACGACGTTTCAGATTATAGACTTTATCGGCCCATTCTTCACGATAGCTTGTTCTCTGCTGTGCTTGGCCAAATAAGAGTGCTCTTCAGGCGACAGCACGCACAGAGACTTGTTGTGATTCGGTTGCAAGAAAAAGAAGGTGATCATCAAGTGTTGCTGCTGTTAATATGCTTTTCAATATTTGGCATAAAGGCCCTTTATTGTGTGTCGACAACCATTTTGCCAATTGTTTGCTGATGTCGGCCCTAGCGCTGAATTGCCATAATGTATTGCGTTCACTTGGTGACCACCTTCCCCATGATGAAAATTGTAAAGCGGCTTCAAAAAGCAAATTCCCGACAATTGAAGTATCGGTATGATCGAACAATTGGGGCAATTTTATCTGCGCCTTTTTTCGGATGGAAGGCACCCAGTCGTTAAGCCGAGATACCAATGCATAATTATGAAAAAGCAGTGGGCTGGGGGCTTTGAGGTAATCCAATGCAAGTTCGCGAATATATCCATTTGGGCTATAAAGATACCACTATGCTAGCAAAGGTGTTTGCTTGATCAGCCTTTTAGCCTTTTTCGTATGAGGCAAAGTGCTGGATTTAATGTGAAAAAATCTCGAGAGCCATGATAGGTTCGGGTTGATTGTATTCACTTCATCATAACCAAAAAGATGTGACTGTATAAATAAATAGGTCTTTATGCTCTCTTTGCAGTCAAGGGTTTGCAGGTGTCTTTCAGCTGCATTGAGCGTTTCTTGTTGAACTTCACCGTTTCTCATCTCAATTTGGAGATCGCGCAATTGTTCGCCAAATTCATGGGACAGGGAATTGGTTTTGCTTTGTGGCATCGGACTATTCGTTTGCCTCTTCAAGTACTTTGGCGGCTTTGGCTTTTTTTGCCCATTCGCGGGCTTTTCCAGTATTACGTTCTACGCCTTTTCCCTGCTGATAAAATTCGGCAATGGCTTCCATGGCGTCGACGTCACCACCATCAGCGGCCTTTTTGTACCATTCAAAGGCTTTGGTCAGATCCTTATCAACGCCTTCCCCATATTCATAGAATGTTGCGAGGCTGAACATAGCGCTGACATTGCCGAGCTTAGTTGCTTTTTCATACCAATCTCGCGCTTTTTTATAGTCAATCTGCTCTTTATGATTGTCATCGGAGTAGAGGAAACCAAGATTGAGCATGGCACTGCTATTGTTTTGGGCGGCCGCTTTTTCGTACCATGTGATTGCTTTATCAATATTGCGCTCAACGCCATCACCGCTGTCATAAGTATCACCTAACGAGAACATCGCTTCATCATCCCCGGCATTGGCGGCTTTTTCATACCATTCAATGGCTTTGTTGATGTCCTCTTCAACGCCATAGCCGGAATCATAATTGACGCCGGTCTCATACATTGCCGCGACATTGCCGTTTTCAGCAAGCTTCAAGACTTCTTCAAAAGACTTGTTATCCAAGGATTGTGGTGCGTCTTGTGCGGATGAAACACTTGTAAAAAGGCCTGCCACCATCCAAAAACAAACAAAAAAAGTAAGAGCTTTTTTTACTTTGTAAATCGTCATGTTCATATTCCTCGAATACCATAAGATCATTCTTTCTATTCTGTTTTTGGGGCGACTTCAATTCTTGGTATTGTTTCATAGATTCAGTGCTGTGTATCCTTTTCTATCCACGATTAAATTACCTTGAGAATTTGGAAAATTGGGGCTGATAGCGTATAAAGGACCGGAGTTTTCAGGTGATTCGGAAAAGTCTTTCAAGTACCTGTTTTTATTGCAATATTGGATAGATTTCATGACAGACGAAACAGTGGCTGAGGCAGGCGGCGAATATGGTGCCGATTCGATCAAGGTTCTGAAAGGCCTTGATGCGGTACGCAAGCGCCCCGGTATGTATATTGGCGATACTGATGATGGTTCGGGTCTCCATCATATGGTCTATGAAGCCGTTGATAATGCTATTGATGAAACCTTAGCCGGTTATGCGACATTGGTAACCGTTACATTGAATGCCGATGGCTCCTGTACAGTGACCGATAATGGACGTGGTATTCCAACAGATATCCATCCGACCGAAGGTGTGTCTGCTGCTGAAGTGATCATGACGCAGTTGCATGCAGGTGGTAAATTCGACCAGAATTCTTATAAGGTTTCTGGCGGCTTGCATGGTGTGGGTGTTTCGGTGGTTAATGCTTTGTCGGTCTGGCTTAAGCTACGTATTAAACGTGCCGGCAAAATTCATGAAATTTCTTTTACCCATGGTGCAACCGATGCGCCGTTGAAAGTGGTTGGTGATGCCGGTGACGAGACTGGTACGGAAGTCAGCTTCCTGCCCAGTTCTGAAACTTTTACCATGACGGAATTCGATTTCGAGACGCTGGAACGGCGCTTGCGCGAGCTTGCTTTCCTTAATTCTGGTGTGCGTATTCTGTTGACCGACAAGCGTCACGCCGATGTTAAACAGGTTGAGCTGCATTATGACGGCGGCTTGATTGAGTTTGTTAAATATATCGATCAGTCAAAAAAACCTTTGATTGAAGAGCCGATTTATATCACCAACGAGAAAGACGGTATGACCGTTGAAGTCGCCATGTGGTGGAATGATAGCTATCATGAAAAGGTGCTGTGCTTTACCAATAATATTCCCCAGCGCGATGGGGGCACCCATTTGGCCGGCTTTCGCGGTGCATTGACCCGTCAGGTCAATGGTTATGCGGAAAGCTCCGGTATTGCTAAAAAGGAAAAGGTCAGCCTGACTGGGGATGATTGTCGTGAAGGGTTGACGGCTATTTTGTCAGTCAAGGTACCTGATCCGAAATTTTCATCTCAAACCAAGGACAAGCTGGTCTCGTCTGAGGTGCGTCCGGTGGTGGAAAGTTGCGTCAATGAAGCATTGGCTACCTGGTTGGAGGAGCATCCGACCGAAGCCAAGATTCTCGTTGGCAAGGTGGTGGAAGCTGCGGCTGCTCGTGAAGCTGCCCGCAAAGCGCGTGAATTGACACGCCGCAAAGGCGCTCTGGATATTTCATCCTTGCCGGGCAAACTGGCTGATTGTCAGGAACGTGATCCGGCTAAATCCGAAATCTTTATCGTCGAGGGTGATTCGGCTGGTGGTTCGGCCAAATCCGGCCGTTCACGGCAAAATCAGGCTATTTTGCCTTTGCGTGGTAAAATTCTCAATGTCGAGCGCGCCCGTTTTGATCGTATGTTGTCATCCGATATGATCGGGACGCTGATTACGGCATTGGGTACATCCATTGGTAAGGATGAATTCAACCCAGATAAATTGCGTTATCACAAGATCATCATTATGACCGATGCCGATGTTGACGGTGCCCATATCCGTACCTTGTTGCTGACGTTCTTTTTCCGTCAAATGCCGGAATTGATAGAACGTGGGCATCTCTATATTGCCCAGCCGCCGCTTTATAAGGTAACACGTGGTAAATCCTCCCAATATATCAAGAATGAACAGGCTTTCGAAGAGTTTCTGATTGATACGGGTTTGGATGAAACGGTTCTCGAATTGAATACAGGTGAAGCGCGTGCTGGTGCTGATTTGCGGGAATTGGCAGAAGATGCGCGTCTTTTACGCCAGCTTTTGAATAATTTGCATACACGCTATGATCGTGTTGTGGTCGAGCAGGCTGCTATTGCCGGTGTCTTTAATCCAGAAGCCCTGTCAACACCAGAAAAGGCGCAGGCTGCTGCCGATAAAGTCGCCGCGCGACTTGATCTGATTGCCGAAGATATGGAGCGCGGTTGGAGCGGCCACTTGCTGGATGATGGTGGTCTGCGGTTTGAACGTACATTACGCGGGGTCAAGGATGTGCGGACTCTTGATATGGCTTTGATCGGTTCGGCCGATGCTCGCCAAATTGATCGCCTGTCAAAACGCCTTGGCGATGTTTATGGTACGCCGCCGGTTTTGCGTCGTAAAGATAAAAGTGAGCTGATCTCAGGCCCTGTTGCATTGCTTGAAAGCATTTTTGCCAGCGGTAAAAAAGGTCTTGCCTTACAGCGCTATAAAGGTTTGGGTGAAATGAATGCCGAACAGCTTTGGGAAACCACACTTGATCCCAATGCGCGTTCATTGTTGCAGGTCAAGGTTACCGATGCGACCAATGCGGATTCGCTCTTTGCACGTCTGATGGGGGATGAGGTCGAGCCGCGTCGTGAGTTTATTCAGGATAATGCATTGTCGGTTGCCAATCTTGATGTTTAAGCCTGCTAATTTTTTGTCAGCTTGATACAAGAACAAATATTGCCGGTTTTAAGTAAAACCGGCATAGACTGTTGGTTGTTAGATCGGTCTTTTTTGATATGGGCCTATTGATTGCACAATTATCGAGGTAAAGGTGCAATGTAAGATGGCGGGCAAGGTTTTTGAGCGCACCATAAGGGATATGGAAAAGGGGCGTTCAAAATATTTCAGGCGATCACATCGACATATTGGATTGAATTTGGTTCTTAAGCTTATACCTTGACCGGTTTGGCAATCCGTTCTTCATTGCCGAAGAATTTGAGATACCGCTCGATGACTTTTGGATCTCCGGTCATTTTTTCTGGATTGTCGGCGAGCTTGACAGCCGGCCGGCCATTGGCTTCACTGACTTTGCAGACAAGTGAAATGGCTTCCAGATTTTTGGCCGGTCTTGTCGCGCATCCAGCAAAATCGTTGGTAAGATTTGTGCCCCAGCCAAAGCTCATGCGTACGCGATCTTTGAAATGGTGATAGGTTTCTTCAATGGAATCGACATCCAGCGCATCGGAAAAAACCAGCAGTTTGTCACGCGGATCTTTGCCGTGTTCTTGCCACCATTTGATAATGCGTTCACCACCTTCAATCGGCGGCGCGCTGTCAGGGCGAAATCCTGTCCAATCTGCGACCCAGTCGGGTGCATTGCGTAAAAATGAGGCCGTTCCGAAAGCATCGGGAAGGGCAACAAGAAGGTTGCCACCATAATAGCGGTTCCAGTCTTGCATTACCTGATAGGGAGCGTTTTGCAATTCTTCGTCTGTATTGGAAAGGGCGGCCAGCACCATGGGCAGTTCATGCGCATTGGTGCCGATGGCGGGTAGATCTGAATCCATGGCGAGAAAGACATTGGATGTACCTGAGAGACGCTCTCCGATTCCTTCTTTTAGAGCATCAACGCACCAGCGTTGCCAAAGAAAAGAATGGCGTCGCCGGGTGCCAAAATCGGAAATACGGATATCATCGAGTTTTTGCAGTCTTTCAACTTTACTCCACATTTTGGCTTTGGCGCGTGCATAAAGCACATCAAGCTCGAACTGACCGAATTTTTTGAGTGTAGAACGCGAGCGCAATTCATTGACGATAGAAAGTGCAGGAATTTCCCACATGGTTGTGTGTGTCCATGGTCCGTGGAAGTGCAGTTCATATTGGCCGTCTTTTTTGTTGAGTTCGTATTCGGGCAGCTGGAATTTTTCCAGCCATGCCAGAAATTCCGGTTGGAAAATCTGCTTGCGACCGTAAAATGTATTACCGGCAAGCCAGATCATTTCTCTTTTTGTAAAACGTAATTCCCGAGCGTGGTCAAGTTGAGCACGCAATTCATGCTCGTCGATTTCATCTGCCAGCCTTACCGATCTGGAGCGGTTAATCATCGAAAAGGTTGCGTTGACTTGGGGGTATAACCCCCAGATCATTTGCAACATCAATAATTTATAGAAATCCGTATCAAGCAGGGTCCGTAAGATCGGATCAAGCTTGAACGTATGATTATAGACACGACGGGCAATATCGGTATAAGCCATTGATCTGCTATTCCTTTGTTTTATCGGTCTTTTTCGATTTGCGATTGGCCGTAGAGGAGCTGGTGGGTTTTAAAGCGGTTTTCGATTTTGTCGCTTTCTTCTTTATAGCAGTTGTTGTTTGTAAAGTACGCGTACTTTTTTGAGCCAGTGTAAGCAAGATTTCATGGCGTCCGGTTTTTTGCAATGTAATGCCGTTCGCATCATGTTTCGTTACCTTGCCATCAATCATTAGATGGTCATGGGGACCACGATCAACCTTGATTGTATAGACAGCCTTGCCATGATGTAGCTCGATCTCGAACTGGTCCCATTGTGATGGTGGTGTCGGATTGATGAAAAGTTTTTCATCCTTACGCGACAGACCCAGAATGGCTTCAGTTGCAGCACGGTAATACCAGCCTGCAGAGCCTGTATACCACGTCCAGCCTCCCATGCCACGGCGTGGCTCGACGGAATAGATATCGGCTGCAATAACATAGGGTTCTACGCGGTAGACATCTGGTGTTTTGCCATGATGGATCGGATTGATCATCGAGAAGACATCATAGGCTCTATCCGCTTGGCCGAGTTTGGCCAGCGCCAAAATACTCCATAATGCACCATGGGTATATTGACCACCATTTTCACGGATACCCGGTGGATAGCCTTTGATATAGCCGGGTTCATGTTTGGTCTTGTTGAAAGGTGGCCAAAATAGACGGATAAGACCGCCTTTTTCATCGAGCAAATGGTCAAGCATGGATTGCATGGCCTGTTGCTGATGTTCGGGTGTCCCCATATCCGATATGACTGCCCAGCTTTGTGCAATTGTATCGATCTGGCATTCATCGCTGAGATGCGAACCAAGCGGTGTACCGTCATCAAAATAACCACGCCGGTACCAAGCACCATCCCATCCATCTTTTTCAAGGGCGATGCGTAATTTATCGACATGGATTTTCCATGCTTTAGCACGGGTTGTATCACCGCGTTCTTGTGCTAGCGGAATAAAGGCGTTGAGTGCATTGGCAAGGAACCATCCGAGCCAGACACTTTCACCTTTACCCTTGACGCCGACCAGATTCATACCGTCATTCCAGTCACCGCCTAGAATGAGCGGCAAACCATGTTGACCTGTCCTCTTGATAGCGAGGTCAAGTGCCAAGGCGCAATGCTCGTAAAGGGATACTTTATCGGTTGAGACCGATGGTTGGAAATAACTGTCATGCTGGTCTTCTGCCAGCTTGTCACCTTCAATAAAGGCAATCGGTGTATCCAGAAAGTCCTTGTTGCCTGTTGTGTTTACATAAAGGGCTGTACCATAGCCTAGCCATGCGACATCGTCGGAAATGAGCGTGCGGACACCGGCACCACTTGCCGGTAGCCACCAGTGTTGAACATCGCCTTCCTTGAATTGACGCGAGGCAGCATTGATCAGTTGTTCACGTGCCAATTCCGGTTCTAGTAGCAACATTGACAATGTATCTTGCAACTGGTCGCGGAAGCCGAAAGCACCGCTGGCCTGATAGAAGGCTGCACGGGCCATGATACGACAAGCATAGGCCTGATAGGGTAGCCACTGATTGACCATAAGATCAAAAGATTTATCCGGTGTTTTGACCTGTAGAGGTGCAACAAAGCTCTGCCATTTGGTTTTTTGTGCTTCCAGAATACTGTCAAATTCACTTTGACGCATTTGGTCGATTAGCTTGTCGGCATCCTTTTGGCTTTCGCTGTTGCCGAGATAGAAGACGATCGTACGGCTTTCACCCGGCTTGAGATCGATATCATAGGAGAGTGCCGAGCATGGATCACGTCCGGCTTCAACTGTATTGGACAATAGTTTGGCCTGACGGATCGCAAGTGGATGTTTGACGGTGCCGGTTGCGCCGATAAATTCTGATCTGTCGGTTGTCACGCTAGATGGTAATTGCGAGGCGGCCAGAAAACTCAATTGCGTTGATTTATCAACATGATATGGGTTTCGGGCAAACAAGACGCCGCGGCGATTGTCATAGGTCGGTACGATAAAGGGCGCATTTTGCAATCGTACATTGCCTAAAACCCACTCTGCATAATTATAGAGGCGCAGGTTCTTGTCTTGCTTACCGTGGTTATGCAGGACAAGACGTGAAAGTTTTATGGGTTCATTTGTATGAATGGTCTGGGTCAGTTCCAGCTTTATATCGCCATGACGGGATGTAAAGGTGGAATAACCCATGCCGTGGCGGGCTTCATAAAGCACGCTTTCATCACGCTCCAGCGTTGCAACCGGTGAGAAGCAGGCACCGCTTTGACGGTCAACCACATAAAGTCCTTCACCCGGTCGATTGGAGACCGGATCATTGGCCCATGGGGTCAGCTGATAATCACGGCTATTGCCTGCCCATGTGAAAGCAGCGCCTTCAGCAGAAACATGGAAGCCAAAATTTTCATTAGCAATGACATTGATCCATGGATGCGGGGTGGATGTCTGGCCGGAAAGACGTATGACATAGCTGCCATCTTTGTCGAAACCGCCATAGCCGTTCCAATAGGCCAGATCGTCACCTTTGACCTGTTGTTGCATTGTGTTGGCAACATTGCCAATCAGGCCGATCGATGTCGATTGCAGGATTTCCTGCTGCTGTTCTTCCTGTTGGTCTTTTTTGCGCTTGGTCTTGGATTTGGCTTCTTTTCCACCGTTCTCATTGCTGTTTTTGGCATTAAGATCGGAATCGATATTTTCCATACGTTGCAACTGTTCAGCCAGTTGTCCGTTTTGTGCATGCATGACGACGCGGGCAGAGGCCAGCAAAGTATTGAAACTTTCATCATTCATCTGGTCACGTCGTACAGCAAAAATATGCGGCTTTCCATCGGCTTCCATTGAGCGGTTGCGATAACTCTCGCAGATCCATTCAATGGCGCGCTGGGTGTCTTGCGCATAAGAAAAAGCCCGTTCGTTCAGTACGACAATATCCGCTATCAAGCCACGATTACGCCAATATTCATGGGCTTTCAGCAGATCACGCAAAACATCGATATCGGCTTCATTGTCGATACGCAGTAGAAAGATCGGATAATCGCCGGAGATCGACATCGGCCATAGATCGGATTGTTTGCCCAGACCTTCGCTGATTGCTTCAGGCGAGATACGCCATTGGCGATCGGGATAGATCAGCGGCGTTGCTATTTTTTGGTATTCAACCGCCTGTTTCGGTTTGATGCCGATCTGATACATGGATACCTGACTGTGGGTCCATGCCATGGAATATTCGCGCGGGAAAATATTGGGTTGTCGATAATGACGGATATTTTCGAGCAATGCTTCCTTATTGTCGGCAGCCATAGTCCAGAAGATGAGATCAGCCTTTTTGCGAGCCGGTACACGAATACGGCATCGGATTGCAGCAACCGGATCCAGTACACATCCCTGACTGCCGTTAAATGATGAATTGCGATCCAAAGCAGTGGGACGACGGATAGAGCGACCGCGGCCGATAAATACACGTCGATCGGTTTCCGCTTCCGCTTCACGAATGATACCTGATGTATCGGTTACGAAATGGGCCACATGGATATCAGGATCATTGGGTGCACGTTTACGCCGATTGGCAAAAATCGTAGCACCATTATCGGCAATTTCGGTCTCGACAAACATGCGTGAGAAAACCGGATGGGCTGCATCTGTATCCGATGTGGTGAGAACCAGTTCGGCATAGGATGTTATTTCGATAATACGGTCTTTGGCCGTGGTGTTGATCAGTTCGATACGGCGGCCTTCGCCACAGCCTTCATTGGCAACAATACATTCAACCGTCGACTTGATCCCGTCGACTGTTTTCATGAATTCGGCTTTTTCATCGGTAAAGACGGTTACCGCTTCTTCTGCACTGACACGTGTCGGTTCTCCGGTTGCCGACCACCAACGGCCGGTAGCCACATCACGCAGGAAGAAGAAGGTGCCTTGTTGGTCTTCACTGGCATCAGGCAGGAAACGTGTAATATTGATATTATTCCAACGGCTGTATCCTGAGCCTTTTGCTGACAACATGACTGAATAGCCATTGTTGGCTAGTAGCAGGGTGGAGCAGGGTTTGGTTAAAGGTGCGTTCACAACACGTAATGGTGCATCGTCAAAGCCACCGGTATCATTACGCATTGGATTGGCTGTTTTGGCGTGAACCATCGGGATTTCACGGGGGGCTTTTTCTTGCAGCAGCAATTCTGCAGCTTCAATGACCGGATCACGGTGGAAGCGTTCACGCATACGGCCTTCGAAGATGACATTATTGACGGCTAGAATCGACATGCCGTGGTGATGGGCATAGTAGTTCTTGATGACGGCACATTTTTCACCTTCCGGCAGACGGGCCGGTGTGAAGTCGATCGAATCGTGATAGCCATACTCACCCAGTGCACCCAAATCGCGCAGGCGTTTGAGGTTGGCAACGGCTTCTGCTGGCATATATTGGGCTGCTAGAATACTGGCATAGGGGGCAATAACCGCGTTACGTGACAGACCACGCTGAAGACCAAGGCTTGGTACCCCGAAATTGGAATACTGATAATTCATCAATTGGTCGCGGGCATTGAAAGCCGCTTCCGATATACCCCACGGCAGTCCCCGCTCGCTGGCATATTTGATCTGGCGGCGCACAATTAGCCGGTTGGTCTGGTCAAGGAGCGACCCTAAAGGTTCACGCATGACGAGCGGCGGCATCAGATATTCAAACATTGAACCTGACCATGACAGCAGGGCGCCTTTCCAGCCTACAGGTACCAGAAGACGGCCAAGACGGAACCAATGCTCAACTTTGATATCGCCCTTGGCGATGGCAAAAAGGCTCGACAGACGAGCTTCGGAAGCCAGCAGATCATAGCAGCTTTCGTCTAGTTCGTTTTCCTGTACCCGATATCCGATGGACAATAGGCGACGTTCGGGGCGTTCGAGGAAGTCGAATTTCATATCGAAGGCATATTGACGTGCTTGATCGGCCAGTTTGATCAGGGTCTTACGGAGGCTTTCCGTATCATGATCATCGGTAGCATCCTGTGTATGTGCCTCGCATGTTTCAATCAGTCTGTGGGCCCATTGCAATGCATGACGGGTTTCTGCCGAGCCGATTTCATCAAAGAGTTCACGGATCAGTCGTTCAATGTCATGGGCGACAAGCGACAGGTTGATACTGCGGAAGGTTGCCGTTTCGGGTTCGTCCATAACGGTGCGTACCGTGCGGCGGAAATTAGCGATCCGTTCTTCAATCCGTCGGCGCAATGGGCGCAGGATGCGGCGATCATCGGGAATATTGTCGAGTATTTCTTTGAGAATATCATTGACATCAAGCAGACCTTCGAGATCTCCTTGAAGATAGACAGAAGGTGCCTCGGCCCATTCACGCAATGCCGATGAGAGCGTTACAAGATGGCCGGCAAGATTGCCGGAATCAACTGTCGAGACATAGGTCGGGAAAAGTGGCCGCAATGTGTGTGTTTCATACCAGTTATAGAGATGACCACGGTATTTTTCCATTTTGCCCAATGTATCGAGCGTTTTGGCGATGCGATCAATCGTATGGGTAAAGCTGATCCAGCCGAAGTCGCGGGCAGCAACCGTTGATAGAAGATAGACACCGATATTGGTTGGCGAGGTGCGTTGGGCGACAATCGGCTCTGGATCCTCCTGAAAATTATCAGGTGGTAGATGATTGTTTTCTGCATTGGCAAAAGTTTCATAAAATAGCCATGTACGACGCGCGATACGGCGTAAATCGCCTTTGTCGGATGAGCGGACTTCGAGCGAATCCTGTACGGCTGCCGAACGGCTGACGAGCCATGCGATAAAAGGCGAGAAGAACCAGATGATAGAGAAAGGCAGTGCAATAAGAGCAGCTGGTGACATTAAAAAGGCTGGCAGGGCAATGCCGACCAGACCGATAACCGAGGCAGGCCACATCATCGCGATATAGTGCTTGAGTGAATCGGGTGCTGATTTGCTGGCAGCAGAAGTACGCCATTCAAGCAGGTTTTCATGCGAGATGGCCATGCGATAGAGGGTGCGTATGATCGCATCGACCATATAATAGCCGGAATGGGCAATAAAGGTGGTGCGCAGCGCTACATCTGCGGTAGAAAAGGCAATATTGGTCATAACGGCCTGAATATGGCCACGAATGGAATTATCCATGCTAACCGGCAATATATTGCGAATGACGCCCAGCGTTGGTGCCATGAACATGCCGAGTAACAGGAAGAGCTGCCAGAATGCGGCAATGCCCAATGGCAGCAGGCACCAGCCGGCAATTGAGGCAATAATCCAGCAAAGCGGGGTTAGGGAACGTCGTAGATTATCCTGCATTTTCCAGCGGGTAATCAGGCTGATATTATTGCGGATAAAGAGATAGGGCAAAAGCTGCCAGTCGCCGCGTATCCAGCGGTGATGGCGCGCGACGTCAACATGGTAGGCCGTTGGATAGTCTTCAACCACTTCGACATCGGTTACCAGTGCGCAACGGGCGTAGCCGCCTTCAAGAAGATCATGGCTAAGGACGGCGTTTTCTTTGACGCGTCCTTCCAATGCCGCTTCAAAAGCATCAATATCATAGAGGCCTTTACCGGTGAAGGTGCCTTCTTTCAATAGATCCTGATAGGTGTCAGAAACAGCGAAGACATAAGGATCAATACCACGATTGACTGAAAAGACGCGTTGTAGAAAAGAGGCTTCATCTCCGGTTGTCAGCGATGGTGTTACGCGTGGCTGTAAAATTGCATAGCCGCTGGTGATACGGCGTGTGACCGGATCGAAGCTTGGACGGTTTAATGGATGATCAAGTTTGCCGACAAGTTTTGTGACGGCTTCTGGCGTCAGTCTGGTGTCGGAATCCAGTGTCATACAATAGCGAAAATCCATCGGTAGCCGTGGATCAGCCGGATAGAAAGTGGTGTCTTTATCGCCGCGTAGCAAAAGATTCAATTCATGCAGCTTGCCACGTTTGCGTTCCCATCCCATCCAGCACTTTTGGCTGGCATTAAAAAGCCGGCGTCGATGTAGCAGGTAGAAAAGAGGTTGGCCATCACCACGATAATGATGATTGAGATCGGCTATTGCCTTTTGGGCATAGTCATAAAGATCGAGATCATCATCACTTTCTTCGACTTTTGAATCAGCCCAGTCGGTTGCCAAAGCAAAATTGACAGCACCTTGCGGATTGGAAAGGTAATGGACTTCCAGATTGCGCACCTGTTCATCAATACTGTCGCGCGAGGTGATCATTGTTGGAACGACAACCAGAGTGCGGGCTTGTTCAGGGATACCATCCTTGTATTCATAACCGATTAGACGGTCTGGTGGAATGAACCATGCAACGATAGTATTGAATAGTGCAAAGGCGGTATCCATGGTTGGAAACAGCGATAGTGCAGTAAAGAGCAATGACAATCGGGGTGTGACACCAGCGTAGCGCAAAAGCATGTAGACGCTGGCAATGATTATCAAAGTCAGGACCGAAACAGGGATGGCAATAGAGCCGATTTTCCATGCACGATAAGCGCGCATGAAGCGTGTGTGTATCGGTCTTTCATAAGAACAGGCATCTTCCAGCAAAGGCCGTCCGGCACCGATTAGATACCATGATACGGATGCTTGGGTTGAAGAACCAAAATTGGTGTGACCTTCATGTGCCAGATCGAGTGCTTTTTGTGTGACTTCTAATTCGCTATAGGGTGACCGGCGTGCAATTTTTTCAATGACGACGCGGTAGGTATTACGCGAATGGAAATCAATTGCGGAAAAGTCACTATTATCGCGTAGCAGAAAATCGACATGGCTGACAGTCTCGAACCATGTCGTCCAGTCGACATCGTCAATGGCTTTAAGTGCACGGATAATATTACCCATTGTAACCCCGCCGGTTGATTGGCGGGTATGTTCTTCGGCTGTGGCGGTATCTGGATTGCTGCCATGGCGGGCAAGTCCGTCTTCAACCCATGCAATAGCGGCTGTTGCATCACTAGAGGTTGCGCGCAAGCGGTAGATCAAGTGGGTTGCAAATGTCGGATCGGCGACAAGGTCCTGATATTTTTTAAAAAGTGCTTTTTGTTCTTCATCATTATTTGCCAGAGCAATACGATCGGCAACATCATTGGCAAATTGGCGCATACGGCGTGCACGTACGACACGCAATGATAGACGGCGAGCATTTTCGATGAGGATCAGGCGTACAGCGGAAGGCAATGCCCATAATTCACCAATCTGCAACACTTCATTTTGTTGAAATCCATTAACCAGAGATGTCAGGCTGGAAACAGAAAAACTGCTGTCAGTATGGGCAACATAAAGCCAGGCTAGTGCAAAGATGCGTGGCAATTTATATTGGCCTTCAAAAGGGGGCAGCTGGTCGATGAATTTACGTGGAAAGTCACGTCGGACCTGCTGGATGGTTTTATCAATCGTATAATGGTTGTCCAGCAGCCATTGGGCAGCCGGTGTAATGGTTTCATTATTGCGTGCGGCTGCATCGGTTGCGCGAAAGGCATGCAGAATAAAACGGGCATTTTCACTGAGACGGCGGGTAAAATCGAAATTGCTGTATTCAGGAAGTTCGATGGATTGTCGTGCGCTCATGGAAGCGGCAAGTGTACTGAGCTCGTCTTCCGACATATAGGTGTCGCGGATAGGAATGGCGGTTTCGGAGAGATAGCGGATATCCGTTTGCTGCGCGACAAAGGATTTAATGAGTTCTGCCGTTTCAGCCATGGCGTCCTACCTATTTTTACATGCCTTTGAAAACAAAATGCATAGTGATCGAGTCATATCTAAAACGTTTTTTTTTATTTTTTATTAAAATGACATTTATATGAAATGAAGAGTCTTGACGAACATATTCTATAACAGATGTGACATCTCGTTAGCTATGCCAGCCAAGCTCACAGCTAATTTCATTTGCGATTCTCTTAACGATAATGGCATAATCAGGCATATCCTCCATTGAAAGATATTGGATGGCACTCGACATGCTGACGGCGGCGATGATTTGGTTGGCGGCATTGTGGATCGGAACAGCTACGCATCGCACACCGTCTTCGTTTTCCTCGAGGTCAAACGTCACACCTTGTGTCTTATAGGTGCACATTTTTTTTTGCCATTGTGAATAGGCTTTGAGATTTCCCTTATATTCGCGGCTATAGATTTCGCGCCAACGCTTGTCATCAAAATCCATAATCAGGGCCTTGCCGAGGCCTGTTGAGCAAATAGGATGACGTTCGCCGATCTTGGAGCTGATCTCAAAGCGTCGTTGCCCTGCAATTTTGTCGAGATAAAGGGCGGTGTCTTCATCAAGGATGCCGAGATGGACGGTGTTTTGTGTTAGAGCGGCGAGTTTTTCGAGATATGGGTGGGCGATGGCGGTCAATGGCCATTGTTGTTGCACGAGGGCGCCGAGTTGAAACAGTTTGGGGCCGAGGCTGTAACCGCTGCTGGGTTCGAATTTAAGATAGCCGCGTAGGAAAAGCGTCGATGCCAGTCGGTGTGTCGTGCTGCGCGTCAGGTTCATTTTTTTTGCCAACTCATTGAGATCACAGGGGGCCTGGCTGATTTCGTCAATAATATTGAGCGCGCGCATGAGCGCCTGATTGCCCTGGGGCTTTGGTTTTTTATTCATTATTTTTTTATCCTTTTAACCAATTTTTCTTTTTAATCAGCAGCTTACATGTTTATCGCGCTGACGACATCCATCGTGGCCCTATGTATTGACGTCGATGTGATACATATCGCGTCTTGACAGATGTTCATAGGCTAAATAATAATATTTCATATTATGAAAGATAATACCATAATATGGTATTAGTTTTGGGAGGAGCTTTCATGAACCCGAGTAAATTGGATTCGGCTTTGTCACGTGCACGCTGGCGTCTCGTGCCATTTTTGCTTTTAATGTATGTCTTGTCGTTTCTTGACCGTGCCAATATCGGTTTTGCCAAAGAAACGTTTCAAGTCTCTGCCGGTATATCAGATGCGGCTTATGCACTGGGTGCTGGGCTTTTCTTTTTATCATATGCCTTGCTTGAAGTACCAAGCAATTTGATTATGCATAAGGTCGGCGCCAAGATTTGGATGTGTCGTATCATGGTAACATGGGGCCTCGTTTCGGCGGCTATGATGTTTGCCAATAGTGAGACGACCTTTTATCTGTTGCGCGTTTTATTGGGTGCTGCGGAGGCCGGTTTTTTCCCTGGCGTCATTTTGTATCTTACCTATTGGTTCCCTGACCGTTCGCGTGGCAGCATTATGGGGCTGTTTTATTTCGGTGCACCGCTTTCGTTCATTTTTGGCGGTCCGTTGAGCGGGTTGCTTCTGGATATGCACGATATGGCCGGTCTCGAAGGCTGGCAGTGGATGTTCATGATTGAAGGCCTGCTGGCTAGTGTTGTGGGTATCTGGGCTTATTGGTATCTCGATGATAAGCCGCAGGATGCGCGCTGGTTGCTTGATGATGAAAAGGCCGCATTGGTGGAAGAAATGCGCCGTCAGGAAATCAGTAGAACCCATCATGGTCTAAGTGACCTTAAAGCGGTATTTTTTAAGCCCGTTATCTTACAGCTGATCGTAATCTATTTCCTGATCCAGATGAGTGTCTATGGCGTCATTTTCTATTTTCCGCCCCAGGTCGCTGCATTGCTTGGAACAAAAGTCGGTCTGGAGGTTGGTCTGGTCTCGGCAATTCCTTGGGTTTTCGCTATTATGGCAACTTATTATCTGCCGCGAATTGCTGACCGTAAGGACGCCCATCGTCTGGTTGGTGGTTTGACTCTTCTGGTTTCTGGAATTGGCATCGCTGTTTCCGCGGGTTCATCTCCTTTGATCGCATTGATCGCGTTATGTTTTGCTGCAGCTGGCTTTATTGCCGTGCAGCCGACTTTTTGGGTTTTTCCAACAAGTTATCTTGTAGGCACTGCGGCGGCAGCTGGTATCGCCCTTATCAATTCGCTCGGTGCATTGGGGAGCTTTGTTGCACCCAATCTTAAAAACTGGGCCGATGGGCAATTTGGTGCGGGCAGCGGGCTATATACCATGGCGCTGGGAGCTGTTATCGGCGCACTGATTATTTTTATTATACCAAGATGGCGCAATGATAAAAGTGCCGATTAATGTGAGGAGTTAAGTTAAATGGCTATACCGACGATTAAGTCCGTCCGGGCCTATACGGTGCGCGGTGGCGGCGGTGATTATCACGACCAAAAGGGCAAACACTGGATTGATGATCATATTGCTACACCGATGTCAAAATACCCGCAATATCGCGAAAGCCGTCGAAGCTTCGGTATCAATGTGCTCGGCACATTGGTGGTCGAGGTGGAGGCTAACGACGGCACTATCGGTTTTGCGGTAACCACCGGTGGTGAACCGGCTGCTTGGATTGTTGAAAATCACCTTGCGCGCTTTATTGTAGGCGCGAAGGTAACCGATCTGGAACTGACGTGGGACCAGATGTATCAATCGACGCTTTATTATGGTCGTAAGGGTCTGGTCATCAATACGATTTCCGGTGTCGATCTGGCGCTTTGGGACCTGCTTGGTAAATACCGTAAAGAGCCAGTCTATCACATGCTCGGTGGTGCGGTCCGTGATGAATTGCAATTCTATGCGACCGGAGCGCGTCCGGATACAGCTAAAGCACTCGGCTTTATCGGGGGTAAAATGGCGCTTCATCATGGCCCCGCCGAAGGCGAGAAAGGATTACGCAAAAATATTGAGATATTGACAGATATGCGCGCCAAGGTCGGCCCCGATTTTTGGCTCATGCAGGATTGCTGGATGGCGCTTGATCTGGAATATGCTACGCGCTTTGCAACGCAGGCGTGGCATGAGGCTGGCCTGAAATGGATTGAAGAAGCATTGCCGCCAGATGATTATTGGGGTTATGCCGCATTACGCAACAATGTGCCGCGCGGACAACTTGTAACGACCGGCGAACATGAGGCAACCCGTTGGGGCTTTCGTCTGCTTCTTGATATGGAATGCTGTGATATCATCCAGCCGGATGTGGGTTGGTGCGGCGGTATTACCGAGTTGATTAAGATTACGTCTATGGCCGACGCCAAAGGTGTTTTGGTCGTTCCGCATGGTTCCAGCGTCTATAGTTATCATTTTGTGATTACGCGCCATAATAGTCCATTTGCAGAATTTTTGATGATGGATCCGGGGCCGGATAAAGTGGTTCCGATGTTTACCCCCTTGTTGTTGAATGAACCGGTTCCTGTCAACGGACGACTGAAGCTTGACGATAAGCCGGGTTTCGGTGTGGAGCTTAATCCCGAATGTAAGTTGCATCGCCCCTATCCGCAATAATTGCTTCTAGAGATTGAAAGGAAATTTTATGAAACTCGTTCGTTATGGTGATAGAGGCAAAGAAAAACCGGGTCTGCTAGACAAGGATGGAAAAATTCGCGATCTTTCTGGCACGATCAGTGATATTGACGCGCAGGCGCTTTCGCCAGATCAGTTGGTAAAACTTGGCGCGATTGATCCCGCTTCGTTGCCAGCGGTCTTCGGCACGCCACGTTTTGGTTGCCCCATCGCTTCAATCGGTAAGTTTTTGGCTGTCGGTCTCAATTTTAAAGACCATGCCGAAGAATCCAATTTGCCGATTCCAAAAGAACCGGTGATTTTTACCAAAGCCATTTCTTGTATTCAGGGACCCAATGATGATGTTATCATTCCGCCCGGCTCTGAAAAGACCGATTGGGAGGTCGAGCTCGGCATTGTGATCGGGACCAAAGCCAGTCATGTAAAGAAGAAAAAAGCACTTGATCATGTTGCCGGCTTTGTTTTGGTCAATGATGTCTCCGAGCGCGCTTATCAGATTGACCGCGGCGGTACATGGGATAAGGGGAAGGGCTGCGATACGTTTGGCCCGATAGGCCCCTATCTGGTAACCAAGGAAGCTGTCGGCGATTATAACAATCTTGGTATGTGGCTTGATGTGAATGGTGTGCGCCGCCAGACCGGCAATACATCGAAAATGATTTTTGATGTACCGACGATTGTTTCATATCTGTCGCAGTTTATCACATTGATGCCGGGTGATGTCATTACTACGGGTACTCCACCCGGTGTCGGTATGGGGCTGAAACCTGAAGCTGTTTACCTCAAAGCTGGTGATATCATGACTTTGGGCATTGATGGTTTGGGTGAGCAAAAACAGATCTGTAAGGCATGGAGTGCTTGATATGGCAGAAATCAGCGTTTTTAAAGGTCGTTTTGATGGTCAGCGGGCAGTCATCACTGGCGGTGCCGCTGGCATTGGCTTGATGACGGCAACGCGTATTGTGCAAGAGGGTGGCAAAGTTGCTATCTGGGATTTTAACGAGCTGGCAATTGATGCTGCCTGCAAGCAAATCGGAAATGCGGCAACCGGCATTAAGGTTGATGTTTCTGATTACGAAAGCGTTGTGAAGGCGGTAGAAACAACAAGTAAAAAACTGGGTAGCGTCGATATATTGGTCAATAGCGCTGGCATCACAGGGCCCAATGTCAAAACATGGGAATATGGTGTAGGGGATTGGTGCAAGGTGGTAGATGTCAATCTCAATGGCATTTTTTATTGCTGTAAGGCGATAGTGCCATTAATGATTTCCAATCAATATGGTCGTATCGTCAACATTGCATCGATCGCTGGCAAGGAGGGCAATCCCAATGCACCGGCTTACAGCGCATCCAAAGCGGGCGTGATTGGTTTGACCAAAACGCTGGGCAAAGAGCTTGCGCAATTGCCGATCATCGTTAACTGCATGACACCTGCTGCAGTGCGTACAACCATTTTCGACCAAATGAGTGAAGAGCATATTAATTATATGTTGTCGAAAATTCCGATGGGACGTTTTGGTGAAATCGCTGAAGTGGCCGCCATGATCTGCTGGCTGGCTTCAAAGGAATGCTCGTTTACGACGGGCGGCGTCTTTGATATTTCCGGCGGTCGCGCGACTTATTAAACAGCGATCAATATTTGCAAATTAAAAAACCCGCCATTATGGCGGGTTCAGACTGTTGACAAAGCCCACTGTTTTTTGATGGTGGGTTTTATTTTATGATTTGTGATTCATTGAGTTATGCTTAAAGAACCCGGTATGTCACAAACGCAGTTGGAATTCGTCAGCCTTGAAGGCTTGGTGCCTCAAGATCATCTTTTGCGGCGCATTGATAAGACGATTGATTTCAGCTTTATTCATGATCGTGTGCGCGATTACTATTGCGCTGACAATGGGCGTCCTGCACTTGATCCCACATTGATGTTCAAGGCCTTATTTATCGGCTATCTGTTTGGTATCCGTTCTGAGCGCCAATTGGTGCGTGAGATTGAGATGAATGTCGCCTATTGTTGGTTTTTACAGCTCTGCCTGACAGATAAGGTCTTTGATGCTTCGACATTGAGTCAGAACCGTAAACGCCAATTTAACGATAGCAAGGTTGCTCAGGATATATTTGACGAGATTGTTGAACAGGCCATTGGCCATGGTCTTGTTGATGGTACTGTTCTTTATAGCGATAGCACACATTTGAAGGCGGATGCCAATAAGGGTAAATATGATCTTGCGATGATTGAGAAGTCGCGCCGTGATTATTGGGCTGATCTTGATCGCGCGATTGAGCTAGAGCGTAAGTTGCATGGGCAAAAGCCGTTTGAAGCGACGGAGCGTCAGGCAGAGATTAAACAGACGAAGGTTTCGCGCACCGACCCTGATAGTGGTTATATGGTAAGGGATGGCAAGCCCAAAGAGTTCTTCTATTTGGATCATTGCACGGTTGATCGCAGACCGTATGTAGCTTCGAGTTCAAACCGCCTTTTGTTCGCCCGATGCAGCGGGGAACATCCCCTTTTTAAGCAGACTGGCTGCTGTGCGATGCGCTTTGAGATGCGTGGCATCAATCATGATGCGTTCAGGCTTAGGACCCTGTCCGGCAAGAGCAGCAAAGATACGGTCAAACACACCCATCCGGCTCCAGCGTATGAAGCGATTATAAAGCGTTTTATGCGGGCCATAGCCGACAGGTGCATCTTTCCATTGCAAACCGTGTTTGATGACATAGACAATGCCGCTGACAATGCGACGATCGTCGACACGCACAACACCATGGGACAGTGGAAAAAAGGGAAATATCCGCGCCATCTGCTGTTCGCTTAACAAAAACAAATCACCCATTGGTCAATCCTCCATAAAACCAATGAATCATAAATCAACCGAAATAGGAATCCTCAAAATTAATAGGTCCTGAGCCTAAATTCATACCCAAACAATACTCTGCAAAATCTTAAAACAATTGTCAGAAAACTATAATATAAAACCCACCATCAAAAAATAGTGGGCTTTGTTAACAGTCTGGCCGCGCTTAAAAGCGCGGTTTTTTTTGTTGGAAACGACTAGAATTAGTCTTGTTCCTGCTTCTTCAAAGCGGCACCGAGAATATCGCCCAATGAAGCGCCGGAGTCTGTCGAGCCATACTGGGCAACAGCTTCTTTTTCTTCGGCAATTTCAAGTGCCTTGATTGAGACCGAAAGTTTGCGTGTCTTTTTGTCAAAAGCAGTTACGCGGGCATCAACCTTCTGGCCAACACTGAAGCGTTCAGGGCGCTGCTCATCACGATCACGCGACAAATCGGCCTTGCGGATGGTTGTTTCCAGATCGTGGTCAACCAGCTTCACATCAACACCATTGTCGCTGATGCCGGTAACTTCACAGGTTACAACAGCATTTTTGCGGAGTTCGCCAGAAGCAGCGGCTTCACCGACTTTATCTCCGGAAAGCTGCTTGACGCCGAGCGAGATACGCTCTTTTTCGACGTCTACATCAAGAACGACGGCCTTGACCATGTCGCCTTTGTTGTATTCTTCGATAACCTGTTCGCCCGGACGGTTCCAGTCGAGATCGGATAGATGAACCATACCGTCAACATCACCATCGAGACCGATGAAGAGGCCGAATTCAGTCTTATTCTTGACTTCGCCTTCAACAACCGCATTGACAGGGAATTTCTCGGCGAAGGATTCCCAAGGATTGTCGAGAGTCTGCTTGAGGCCAAGCGAGATGCGGCGCTTGACCGGATCGACTTCGAGAACAACAACTTCGACTTCTTGTGATGTGGAAAGAAGTTTGCCCGGATGGACGTTTTTCTTGGTCCAGCTCATTTCGGAAACGTGGATCAAGCCTTCAATACCATCTTCGATTTCAACAAAAGCACCGTAATCGGTAATGTTGGTGACGGCACCAGTGATCTTTTTGCCAATCGGGTATTTTGCGCCGATACCATCCCAAGGATCGTTTTCGAGCTGCTTCATACCGAGCGAGATACGATGTGTATCCTGGTTGATACGGATGATCTGCACCTTGACAGTTTGGCCGATGGTGAGGATTTCCGACGGATGGTTGACACGGCGCCATGCCATATCGGTGACATGCAGCAGACCATCAATGCCGCCGAGATCAACGAATGCACCATAATCGGTGATGTTTTTAACAACACCCTCAACGATTTGGTTTTCTTCGAGGTTCTGGACAATTTCAGAACGCTGTTCTGCACGGCTTTCTTCGAGAACGGTACGACGCGAGACAACGATATTGCCACGGCGACGGTCCATTTTCAGGATTTCAAAAGGCTGCGGATTGTGCATCAAAGGTGTCACGTCGCGGATTGGACGGATATCAACCTGTGAACGTGGCAGGAAGGCAACAGCGCCGTCAAGATCAACGGTGAAACCGCCCTTGACCTGGCTAAAGATAACGCCTTCAACGCGCTCGCCTGCATTGAATTTTTCTTCAAGACGGATCCAGCTTTCTTCGCGGCGTGCTTTTTCGCGCGACAGAACGGCCTCGCCCATCGCATTTTCAATGCGTTCGACATAAACTTCAACTTCATCGCCCGGCTGCAGCGAACCGTCTTTGCCTTTGGCGCCGAATTCTTTCAGTGGGATACGGCCTTCAACTTTAAGACCGGCGTCGATGATCGCCATATCTTTTTCGATGGCGATGATACGGCCTTTAACGACAGAACCTTCAGCCAGATCATTGGTCTGGAAGGATTCGGCCAAAAGGGCTTCGAAATCCTCGCGGGTGGGATTTAAATTAGACATAGATACTCCTGAAAAAGTGCCGATTTCAATCTTATCGGGCACATGCGCCGGGTTTGTGTTGCATGGATCCGGTACTGGCCGCCTTGATAATCAAGGTGTAAAAGGCGCAAAGGGTCAGAACCGGACGGTGTATATTCAGCTTGTGTGCCTGTTCCAGACAGGATCAATAATGGCACAGGCCGCATCGAATGCGGTTTCTATAGACAATTTTGTCGTATTGAGCAAGTGGGCATCTTCGGCCGCTTTCAAGGGGCCTTCCTTACGGTTCATATCCCGCTCGTCGCGTTTTTGTAAATCGTGAAGGATGGCATCAAATGATGCTTTGCCGCCTTTGGTTATGATTTCCTGATATCGTCGTTCGGCACGAATTTCTACATCGGCAATGATATAGAGTTTGACGTCGGCGTCGGGGCAAACAACGGTGCCGATATCGCGCCCATCCAGTACGGCCCCGGGTAATTGTTTACCAAAGTGTCTTTGTGCTTCTACCAAGGTTTTGCGAAGACGGGGCATAACTGCAATCTTTGATGCGGCTTCGCCGATAGCGTGGTCGGACAGGATTGCCGGATCAAGTGCCCCTAGATTGAGTTCGTGTGCGCTATGAACGGCAATGTCTTCATCATCAAGTGGTAGGTTTTGCTGTATAAGGGCGTGGGCTACTGCACGGTAGGTCAGGCCGGTATCAAGATGTGGTAACTGGTAATAGGCAGCGAGTCTGCGTGCCAATGTACCCTTGCCGGATGCCGCAGGGCCATCAATGGCGATGATAAAGGGATGCATCAGTTTTTGCCTTCAATATCAATATGGGCACCAAGGCCGCGCATTAGGTCCATAAATTCAGGAAAGGATGTGGCAATCATGGCGGTATCATCAACATGAACCGGTCTTGTTGTGGCCAGACCAAGGACAAGGAAACTCATGGCAATACGGTGGTCAAGATGGGTCTTGACCGTGCCTCCGCCATAATTTTTGGCTTCGGGTTTGCCATAAACGACGAGAAAATCCTTTGCTTCTTCGCATTCTATATCGTTGGCTTTCAGGCCATCGGCAACCGCAGAAAGGCGATCACATTCCTTCACCCGTAATTCTTCAATCCCTTGCATGACTGTTTTGCCTTCGGCAAAAGCGGCAGCAATGGCAAGAATTGGATATTCGTCAATCATCGATGAGGCACGCTCAGGCGGCACATTTACGCCTTTGAGTGTTGAGGTGCGTATGCGCAGATCAGCAACATCTTCTCCCCCCGTTTCGCGGCGTGCCAGCTCTTCAATATCGGCACCCATTTCAAGCAATGTAGTAATCAGGCCGGTACGGGTCGGGTTCATCAATACATTCTGGATTGTAATGTCGGAACCAGGAACAATGAGGGCGGCAACCAGAGGAAAGGCAGCTGATGAGGGATCCCCCGGAACTTCAATGGTCTGGCCGATTAAATTGCCCTGCCCTTGTAGATGGATATGACGTACGCCTTCCGCATCGGTTTCAATTTCTAGATCGGCACCAAAGCCGACCAGCATTTTTTCGGTATGATCGCGTGTCATGATTGGTTCAATGACGGTTGTGATGCCGGCAGTGTTGAGACCGGCGAGTAAGACAGCCGATTTAACCTGTGCCGATGCCATGGGAACACGATAGGTAATAGGATTGGCGGTAAGCGGGCCTCTTAAAGTCAACGGCATCCGGTCGCCTTCGGCCGCTTCCACTTCAACCCCCATCAGGCGTAGAGGATCAAGAATACGGCCCATGGGACGTTTTGACAGGGAAGCGTCACCCTGAAAATGTGTTGTCATATGATAGGTGCCGACAAGCCCCATGGTCAGACGGGAACCGGTACCGGCATTGCCGAATTCAAGTGGCGCAACTGGTTCGAGTAGGCATCCGTTTCCAGTGCCGTTGATAATCCACATATCGTCCTGTTTCTGGATATTGGCGCCCATAGCCTTCATCGCTTCACCGGTGTGGATGACATCTTCGCTTTCCAATAGACCGCTAATGCGGGTCTCACCGCGTGCCAGAGCACCAAACATGAAAGCACGGTGCGAGATGGACTTGTCGCCGGGAATGCGCACAATACCTGAAAGATCGCGAGATTGTCGGGCATTGGCCGGTTTTGGATTTTGGTGGGCGCTCATATTTTGTATTCCAGTTATTTATTCAAAGAGGCTTCTAACATAAGGTTTTTGGCACGTCACAATAAAAATCATGGAAAAATCATCTCATCCATGTCGGTTTATCTTTGACAAACGGGTTATTTTACGCTTAACCAGCGATCACATTTTTTCAATTGATGATCGATCATTCTAAATGAGGCCCAAAATAATGGCAAAGCCCGAGCTTGGAACAAAACGCGTAGACCCGGAAACGGGGAAGAAGTTTTATGACCTCAACCGCGATCCTATTGTTTCGCCTTACACCGGTATTTCCTATCCCCGTTCTTATTTTGAAGCTTCGGCAGAAGCCAAGGGTGAAGAAGAGGAACTGGAAGAGGAAGAACTGGATACAGCATTGGAAAAGCCTGAATTTATCTCGCTTGAAGATGCCGACGACGAAGCAAAAGGGGATGATGATCTACCGGATCTTGGGGATGACGATGACGTCGACTTGGGGGATGACGATGATACATTCCTGGCTGATGACGAAGATGATGAAGATGATGATGTCAGTGTTATCATCGGTGGCGTTTCCGACGAGGATGATATTTAAGACTATTTGTTAAGAGGGAATTTTGTTTTTTAAAAAATTCCTCTTGATCTTATACGGTTCGCCCTTTAAGAACCGCACACGCAGCAGTATTGCTGCGCCCAGGCTTAAAAACCAAATGTGGGGCTATAGCTCAGCTGGGAGAGCGCTTGCATGGCATGCAAGAGGTCAGCGGTTCGATCCCGCTTAGCTCCACCAAAATTCCAATAGAAAAAAATAATATTATGGCATTATAGAACGTGTTTATACGATGGGATCATGATTATGTTATTGAGGGATAGAAATACTGTTAATCCTGCAGTGACCTTGCCCCTTAGATTATCCTCGTTATTAAGTTAGTTTGTTTTCTGTTTAGGAGACGAACGAGATGAAGAAGAGCCGGTTTAGCGAAGAGCAAATTATCGGGATATTGAAAGAGCATCAAAGTGGCATGACTGCGGTTGATTTATGCCGCCGCCATGGGATTAGTGATGCAACCTTTTATAAATGGCGTTCCAAATATGGTGGGATGGAAGTGTTGGATGCCAAGCGCTTAAAAGCGCTTGAAGATGAAAATTCCCGCTTGAAGAAGCTTCTGGCTGAAAGCGTTATGGATGTGGCGAGCTTGCGCGAGATGCTGTCAAAAAACTTTTAACGCCTGGTTCAAGGAGAAGTGCCGTGAACTGGGCGATTGAAGAGCGATCTTATTCGCAACGCCGTGCCTGTTATTTGGTTGGTATTGATCCGCGAGTTTACCGCTATCAATCCCACCGATCTGATGATGGTATTCTGCGCCAACGTCTGCGTGAACTATCGCAGGCACGTCACCGTTTTGGCTACCGCCGTTTGCATCTGCTGCTGCAACGTGAGGGGTTTATTGTCAATCATAAGAAGCTTTATCGTATTTATCGAGAAGAGGAGCTTAAGGTGCGCAAACGTGGCGGCCGAAAGCGTGCTTTGGGAACACGTTCACCAATGACCATTCCACAGGATGTCAATCAACGTTGGAGCCTCGACTTTGTCTCGGATGCTCTGATTGATGGTCGACGCTTCCGACTTTTGAATGTGATTGATGACTTCAACCGGCAATGTCTGACAATGATTATCGATTATTCCCTATCAGGCAAGCGTGTTGCGCGCGAACTTGACAGGCTTTGTGAATACCATGGAGCACCCAATATGATTGTCAGTGACAATGGCAGCGAGTTCACATCCAATGCTATGCTTGAATGGCAGGAAAAGCATAAAAATGTCGAATGGCATTACATTGCACCGGGAAAGCCAATGCAGAACGGTTTTATTGAAAGCTTCAATGGCAGGTTACGTGACGAATGCCTCAATGAGCATCTTTTTACTGGTTTGACACATGCACGCCACCTTATCGAAGAATGGAGGAATGACTACAACCATAAAAGACCACATACAAGCCTGAAGGGTTTAACACCCATAGAATTTACTAAAATGCATAAAAAAGATCAAAATGTGAACATTGCTAACTTATAAATGGGGATAAGTTAGGGGCAAGGTCAATTTAGTAGAAGATTAGGGACTTCGCATTCTATGATAATTATAGATAAGCATAATGTGCTTGTTTTTGGCAAGTAGCTTTTGGTAGGGAGTTTCAGTTCATTTGTTTATAAATAAAAAAGCCGGGCTAATAGCCCGACTTTTTTAAGATCAAATATCTATGGTTCCAGTACATTCGTGGTCACCAGATCATCAATCCGTTTATAATTTTGAACTTAAGCAGCAGCCAAGTTGCAGGCCGACATTTTGCCGGATTTTTTGTCCTGTTGCAATTCATAGGAGACCTTCTGGCCTTCTTGAAGATCACGCATACCAGAACGCTCAACAGCGCTGATATGAACAAATGCGTCGGCGCCGCCGTCATCTGGTTGGATAAAGCCGAAACCCTTGGTGGTGTTAAACCATTTTACTGTGCCTGTGGTCATCATAAACCCTTTCATGGCGATAGAGGATCATGCGTTTTGCGCATGTTGGATACCGATGTTTTGATGAGAGGGAAAATTGTAGACGTGTAGAAACGGCAGAAATTGTAGCTCAGAAAAAAATATCGTTTGGCGAATTTAATGCTATTTAATGTTTTTGTCAATGAAGTGTCTGAAAATGTGTCTTTTTATTATTTTGACCGATATGGTTTTTAAATTGAAAGGTCCCGGCATTTTTTGACGAGACCTTTTATTGGTGGTGTGTAGACAGATCAGACAAGAAACAACAAGGCTGCACCATAAACAATGAAGGACAAGATAAATGTCATTAATGTATAGCCTAACACCCGTTGTACGCCGATGCCGGCCATAGCAACTACTGGTGCTGCCCAAAAGGGTTGCAGCATGTTTGAAACCTGTTCACCCATAGCAACGGCCATTGTTGTGGCGGGGATGGAGGCATTGAGATGGATGGCGGCAGGAATAATAAAGGGCCCTTGTACAGCCCAGTGGCCGCCACCACTTGGAATGAGGAATGTAACAATAACAGAACAGATATAGCTCCAGAATGGCAAGGTATGGTCTGTAGAAATAGCGATAAAGCCATTGGCGATTATCTGTGGTAAGCCAGTTGCCGCCATCAAGCCCATAATGCCTCCATAAAGTGGGTATTGCAGTAGCATGGAGCTGGTTTGTGCGGCTGCATTTTTAATGGCGCGGGCATAGGCCAACGGGTAGCCATGCAAGATAATGCCCAATACAAACATCATAAAAATAACGGCATTAATGCCCTCTAGTTTTAAAGTTCCGATATAGGCGTGATACCAAACAATAAAACCGATAATGGCAACAAAGGCACTGCCTACCCATGAATATTCAAGCCATTGGGCGAAGGTCCATTTACCTTCCGGTTTTGAATGCGGCTTAGGGTCAGGATTGCTGGCAGCATCGAATATAATCGAGTCTTTTTCGCTTGGTTTGATCCATGCCAGTAGGAAAGGCACTGTGATGATGAGGAAGATGGTTGGAACCAGATTGAAGGGTACAAATACAAATTCACTCAGCGACAGGACCTTGCCCGTCAGCTTTTCAACGACATTCATAGCTGATCCCGGTGTAGATTGGGCTAGAGCAATTGAGCTTGAAATACCGCTTGCCCAGACAACCCAGCCAGAAAAACCAGCTGCAACAATCCATGCAAAATCTGCTTTATGACGTTTGGCAACTTCACGCGCCAGAAGGGCGCTCATGACTAGACCGAATGACCAGTTAAAGAATGAGCAAAGCGCTACACAGATAAAGGTGAGTGCGGCAGCTTGTACTGGTGTTTTGGCCAGAGATACGATCGAGCGGAAAATATTTTGGATGATCGGTGCATGGGCGAAGGCATGGCCGGTCATCAGCACCAGTGTGATCTGCGCGGTGAAGGTCATGATGCTGAAAAATCCAGTGCCCCAGCCGCTTGCCATCGTTGTCAGGGAGTTATCTGGGGCAACAAAGAAACATAGAACCGCGATGACAAGTGTAATCAGGATTGCCAGTACAAAGGGATCTGGAATTATTTTTTCGAAAGAACGTATGACGCTCGCTGTAAAGCGTGATTTTGTTGATTGCGCAGAATGTTCAGATACCATATTTTCCTCCCTGGAAATGGAATGTGGTGAAATTAATCATCAAACTGGTAGAGTTGCGCAGGGTTTTGAACTAAAATACGTTCGCGCGTTTGCGGTGTGTCGACCCATTGATCAAGGATGGCTAGTAAAAGCCTGTCATCGGGGATATTGGTTTCGGTTACATGCGGCCAATCACTTCCCCAGACTAACCGTTCAGGTGCTTTTTTGATAAATTCATGCGCCATTTTTTTGCAATCGTCATAGTGATGGGCAAGGCCACGTTTTGAATTGAGATAAGGAGCGGCAAGTTTTACCCATGTGCGTCCTTGGTCAATAAGATCACAGACAATTTTGAATGCTGGATGATCAGGTGAGGTGATGCGAGCGAAGTGATCGAAGACGATTGCACATGGCAGACGGCGCAGCATGGCTTCGTGTTCAACAATCTGATCGGCTGTCCAGTGCAGTTGTACATGCCAACCATATTCTTCAATACGGCGTGCCAAAGGTTCGACCATATCAAAACGAGTTGGTGCATTTTCGGGTTTGAATAGGGTAAAGCGAACACCACGGATTCCGCCGTTGTCCATTTTTTGTAATGTCATGTTACTGACATCGGGGTTAAGCACGCCGATACCACGTGTATTTTTTCGTCCAAGCCGTTCAATGGCATCCAGTGTTGCATCATTGTCGGTAACAAAAACACGGGCGTGGACAATGACAGTGCGATTTGTGCCCATTTGTTTTTGCACTTCAAGATAATCTTCTACATCGGCACCCGTGCGCACGCTTGCTCCTTTTTCAACAGCAGGGAAGCGCTGATTGAAAACATGAATGTGACAATCACAGGCGTTGGGTGGTGTTTTTGTCATGATGAAACCTTATGAGAGAATGTATTTTGGTCTTGTTCGGCGAAGACTTTCTTGGCGATTTTGATGGCGCTGTTAGCGGCAGGAACACCGGCATAAACAGCAACATGCATCAATGCTTCTAGGATGTCATCTTGGGTGGCACCGGTATTGCGGGTTGCTCTGACATGCATGGCAAATTCGTCTTCATGTCCGAGTGCTGCCATTAAGGCCAGTGTGATGATAGAGCGCTCTCTTTTTGAAAAATGTGGTCGTGACCACAAGCTACCCCATGCCTGTTCGGTGATGAATGTTTGGAAATCCTCGTCAAATTTAGTCATACCGGCCAATGCCCGGTCAACATGCTCGTTGCCCAGAACACTACGACGCGTTGTGAGTCCACATGCATACAGCGATGTTTTTTCTTTACTTGTCATGATTCCGTTGCCTCCTACTCCTCATTTGGAAAATTAAGATAATTGACAGGTGATGTAAAATAAGAAAAATAGCTATATTCATAACTTATAGGTTATAAAACAATGCTGTCATTGATCAGGACTCGTCATCTAAGAGCGTTCATAGAAGTTGCTCGCTTATGCAGTGTCAGTTTGGCTGCTGATAAACTATCGGTAACGCAACCAGCTATTTCTAAAACCATCAAGGAGCTGGAAAATCTCTTGAGTGTGCGTTTGTTCGATCGGAGTCATCGTATTTTGGATTTAACGCCAGCTGGAAAAGCCTTTTTGCGTTATGCCGAGACAAGTGTTGTGGCACTGCGGCAAGGCATTGAAGAATTGACGGATTTGCAGGGTAATATCAATCCAGTACGCATTGGCGCTTTGCCCACTGTTTCGGCTCGTATATTGCCTAAGGTGATTGAGGATTTTGAACAGCAGGGTGGGCAAGCCATACCGGAAATCATTACTGGTCCTAATGCTTATTTAATCCAGTTGCTGCTAGGTGGTGGCGTCGATATTATTATTGGACGTATGGGTCATCCTGACGAGATGGCAGGACTGCATTTTGAACATCTTTATTCTGAACCGATCTGTTTTGTGGTTCGCAAAGATCATCCTTTGCTAAAAGCTAAGAATTTTGATCCTGCTGCAATGCAGAATTTTGAAATGATCATCCCTAATAAAAAAGCTATCATTCGGCCGACATTCGATCGGTTGATGCTTATGGCTGACTTACCTAAGGGGGAGCGTTTAATCGAAACAGTATCCTCAAGTTTTAGCAAAGCTTATTTACGTCGATCTGATGCGATATGGGTCATTTCTCAAGGGGTGGTTTATAATGATGTTAAGGATGGTTTTCTCTGTACTTTGCCGATTGATTGCTCAGGTACAATGGGGCCGGTTGGTATGACTTTACGTGCTGAAACGCCCGTTTTGCCGGATGTTGATCACCTTATGCGTATTATTCGGCAAAGGGCGTCACATATTACATCTGCCTCATAAATATTATGATTGCGATCAGTGTAATATTGGCATGAGGTCGTGTTGTACTTTGAGCAGCTCCGGTAGATAATGTTCGCGTAGAGAGGTGAGTGGTTCGGTTGTGGTAGATAGTCCGGTATTGAGGGCCGCAATTGTTTTGCCGTGGCGGTTTATAAGCGGTACAGCAATCGAGCGTAAGCCAAGTTCTACCTCTTCATCAATCAAAGAAAAGCCTTGCTGACGTATTTTTTCCAGTTCATCCATTAATGTATCAATTCCGGTTATTGTTTTGGGGGTGCGTGCTTCCCGTATAGAATGCATTAAAATATTATGGGCATCATCTTCATTGAGTGAGGCCAGCAGGATGCGTCCCATGGAGGTGCAATAGGCGGGAAGGCGTGAGCCGGGCATCAGTGCAATTGACATGACGCGGCGTTGTGAGGCACGGGCTATATAGACAATTTGTGTTTCATCCAAGATTGATACGGATGCACTTTGTTGGATGCTGTCGGAAAGTTTCTCTAATGTCGGTTGCATGATGCGGGGTAAGGGCATGGCAGCGAGACAGCCTGTTCCTAATCGTAAGATGCGTGGTGTAATAGTAAAAAACTTGCCGTCATATTCACAAAAACCAAGATCAGCGAGTGTTAAAAGGCAGCGTCTTGTTGTGGCACGGTCAAGACCGACAATCTCGGCAGCTTGAGTGATGGATAATTTGGGTGTATCGGCGTTGAAAGCCTCAATCACTTTCAGTCCTTTTGCCAATCCGCCCATATAATCGCGTTTGGCTAGAGTCATAACTTCTCCATTGCATTGACAATGTACGATTATCGAACAAATTGCGTATATCGCATTTTTAATTTGATGTCGATAGATTGACCTTCTATTTTCAATCTTGGTGCTTGATAGCGCTTGGGGAGATTTTTATGGATAAAACAATTGATAATTTGGCGCAGGCAGTTGAGCCAATTGGTGATGGTGCAAGCATCATGATCGGTGGTTTTGGCGGCTCTGGTGCGCCAATAGAGCTTATTCATGCCTTGATTGATAAGGGCGTAAAAAATTTGACAGTTATCAATAATAATGCTGGCAATGGCCGTATCGGTATTGCGGCAATGATTGATGCTGGCATGGTCAAGAAGATGATTTGTTCTTTCCCTCGTTCTTCGGATCCTCGCGCTTTTACTGATCGATATCTGGCTGGTGAAATAGAATTGGAACTGGTTCCACAAGGTACATTGGCGGAGCGTATTCGCGCTGGTGGCGCTGGTATTCCTGCTTTTTATACGCCTACAGGTTATGGTACCGAGCTGGCTGAGGGCAAAGTTGTCGCCGAGTTCGACGGGCGTCCTTACGTGCAGGAGCGCTGGCTGAAAGCTGATTTTTCTTTGATCAAAGCCGACAGGGCAGATACTCAGGGTAATCTCGTTTATAATAAGGCTGCACGTAACTTCAATCCGATTATGTGTATGGCTGCTGGTAAAACAATTGTGCAGACCCGTCAGCTCGTTAAGGCTGGCGATATCAATCCTGAACATGTTGTGACGCCGGGTATCTTTGTTGACAGCGTTGTTGAGGTTGCCAATCCGGCTCAGGAAGAAGAACTTATTCGTGCAGGAGTGGCCTATAAATGACAATTAATATGCATGATGATATAAAACTTTCCAATGCCCAGATTGCGTGGCGTGCGGCGCAGGATATTGCAGATGGTGCCTATGTCAATCTTGGTATCGGTTTTCCTGAAATGGTAGCACGCTATCAGCCACAAGGCCGTCAGGCTATTTTTCATACCGAGAACGGAATTTTGAATTTTGGTGAACCGCCCGCTGAAGGACAAGAAGATTGGGATCTGATCAATGCCGGTAAGAAAGCTGTAACGCTTAAACCGGGCGCGGCTTTTTTCCATCATGCCGACAGTTTTGCCATGGTACGAGGGGGACATCTCGATGTTGCTATTTTGGGGGCCTATCAGGTTGCCCAGAATGGCGATCTTGCCAACTGGCGGGTCGGTTCCAAGGGTGTGCCAGCAGTTGGTGGGGCAATGGACCTTGTGCATGGGGCCAAACAGGTTTTTGTGATTACCGAACATATGACCAAAAAGGGTGAGCCGAAGCTCGTTGATAAATGCACTTTTCCTTTGACAGGTGTTGGGTGCATCACTCGTGTTTACACTAGTCATGCTGTTATTGATATTAAGCAAGGCCATTTTGTTTTGCGTGAAAAATTGGCAGCAATCAGCCTGGATGATTTGCAAGCCATGACGGGCGCACCACTTCATGTAGACGGTGTGGTTGGTGTTTTGGATGTACCTGCTTTGGAGAATGGACAATGAGTGAAGCTTATATTTGTGATTATATTCGCACACCCATTGGCCGCTTTGGCGGTGCGCTTGCAAGTGTTCGTCCGGATGATTTGGGCGCTGTCGTCTTGAAGGCGCTTATTGCACGTCATAACCAGATTGATTGGGCGAAGGTTGATGATGTGATTTTTGGTTCTGCTAATCAGGCGGGTGAGGATAATCGTAACGTAGCACGTATGGCGACGCTGTTGGCTGGTTTTCCAGTTGAGGTTAGTGGCACAACCATGAATCGTCTTTGTGGCTCGGGTATGGATGCAGTTATAACGGCTGCACGTGCCATTAAAGCAGGTGAAGCTGATCTTATCGTAGCGGGTGGCGTTGAAAGTATGTCGCGTGCGCCTTTTATTATGCCAAAAGCTGAAACAGCCTTTTCGCGCAAGGCTGAAATTTATGATACGACAATCGGCTGGCGTTTTATTAATCCACTCATGAAAGCTCAATTTGGTGTCGATTCTATGCCGGAAACAGGCGATCATGTTGCGATTGATTTTAAGATTAGTCGTGAAGATCAGGATGCCTTTGCGCTTAGTTCCCAACAAAAGGCAGCTGCTGCCCAGAAAACAGGACGACTGGCGAAAGAGATTACTCCGGTTAGTATTCCACAACGCAAAGGTGAGCCAGTTATTGTCGACAAGGACGAGCATTTACGTGAAACTTCATTGGAAGCGTTGGCAAAATTAAAGCCCATCAATAAAATGGATGGTGCAACTGTGACGGCTGGTAACGCTTCTGGTGTCAATGATGGTGCAGCTGCTTTAATTATCGCTTCTGAGGAAGCGATTAAAAAATATGGTCTGACACCACTTGCACGCATTGTTGCCGGGGCAGCGGCTGGTGTGCCGCCGCGTATTATGGGGATTGGTCCTGCGCCAGCGACTCGAAAACTATGTCAGCGTATCGGCATGACACCTCAGGATTTTGATCTCATTGAACTCAATGAGGCTTTTGCTAGTCAAGGGCTTGCTGTTCTTCGTGAGTTGGGGCTCGATGAAAAAAGTGACCATATCAATCCGAATGGCGGTGCGATTGCCTTAGGTCATCCGCTTGGTATGTCGGGTGCACGTATTACCGGTACAGCGGCTTTGGAGTTATCACTGAGTTCAAAAAAGCGCGCTCTTGCCACCATGTGTATTGGTGTCGGGCAGGGTATTGCCATAGCACTTGAAAAAGTGTGAGCCGTTAATGACCAATAAGCAAGGTTTCTGTGTCGTTTTGGTCATATTAAAGTTTGAATAAGGGAAGTTTGAAATGACCGAAAGACGATGGAAAAATCGCCCTGAAAATTCCAATTGGGGTGATTTCGGTGATGATGATCAACTGGGCTGCCTCAACTATCTTTCTAAAGAAAAAGTGATGGAAGGTGTTGCAGAAGTTAAAGAGGGTCTTAGTTTTTCTTTGAGCATTCCGCTTGATTATCCGGGTGGTCAGTCGCTTAATCCCAATCGATATCCACCAGTATTGCGCCCTCTGTTGCGTCGGGGTCGTGTGAATTTTAATTGTGCAATGAATGAGATAGAGCCAGGCACCTCGGATGTTTTGAGTGATGATCTTGTTGTTTTGTCGCTTCAATATTCAACCCAATGGGATGGTCTTGCCCATGCAGGCTCATTGTTTGACGCTGATGGCGATGGTGTAGCTGAACCGGTTTATTATAATGGGTTTAAAGCGGGAAAAGATATTGTTGGCCCGCATGATGTCAAGGATACAGGTGTTCCTGACTCTCTTGAGAATGCGAGTACTTCGGCAGCATATGCGCTTGGCATTGAACATATGTCACGCAGTACTGTCCAAGGGCGCGGTGTTATGGTCGATTTGCGTGCCCATTTTGGCGATGAACGTAAAATAGTAGGCTATGATGATTTGATGCGTGTTCTTGAAAAAGACAGTGTTGAAGTCGATCAAGGTGATATTTTATGTCTTCATACGGGGTTTGCAGATCTTGTACTGAGTATGAATCGTCATCCGGACAAAGAAAAATTGGAAAATGCCTGTGCTGTTCTTGACGGCGCCGATCAAAAGCTTCTGAATTGGTTGAGTGAGAGTAAAATTGCTGCACTTGCTGCGGATAATTATGCTGTTGAAGCTTTTCCTGCTCGACATAGTGGGCACAGCTGTGCCGTTTTGCCGCTTCATGAACATTGTCTATTCAAGATAGGACTTCATCTGGGGGAACTCTGGAATCTGACGCCTCTCGCCAATTGGCTGCGTGCGCATAAACGGTATCGCTTTTTGTTAACGGCCCCTCCGCTTGATTTGCCTGGCGCCATTGCATCACCTTTGACGCCAGTTGCGACTGTTTGAGGAATGGCACGATTGTATGATCATCTTGATCATAGTTGTACGTTTAATGGCAAAGTTTGGAAATGAGTGATGAATTCATTTAGCGCCATGAGATGACATTTCATGGCGTCATTATAATTTAGAGGAGCCGCTGTTTAAATGGCGTCATTATAATTTAGAGGAGCCGCTGTTTAAATGGCGTCATTATAATTTAGAGGAGCCGCTGTTTAAGTGGGAAATATATGCAAAAAATAACAAATTTTTTTACTGAATTGATGCGGCGATATCTTCCCGATCCTTTTGTGTTCGCTATTCTTCTTACGTTGTTGACGATGGTTTTGGCTTTTGTTTTTGAAGGCTACGCGCCCCTTCAGATGGTTGTTGACTGGGGGGATGGTTTTTGGAAATTACTTGCTTTTACTACTCAGATGGCTGTCATTTTGGCTATGGGCTATGTTTTGGCAGCAGCTCCTATTGTAGATCGTTTTCTTGACCGTATTGTCAGCAAGGTACATACGCCTCGACAGGCAATTATTGTCGCTACGCTTGTTGGTGCAATTGGTAGTTATCTTAATTGGGGATTTGGCCTTGTGATTGGCGGCATTATTGCCAAGAAACTTGCTAGAAATATTTCCGGTGTCCATTATCCGTTGATTATTGCATCGGCTTATAGCGGCTTTACCTTATATGGTCTTGGTCTTTCAGCAACGATTCCGGTTTTAATTTCGACAGAAGGCCATTCCTTCCAACAGCAAATGGGGATTGTTTCTCTGACCGAGACTATCTTTTCTTTGCCGATGTTGCTTACAGCACTTGTTATTTTGATTACCCTACCGCTTCTTAATGCCTGGCTTCATCCTAAGGATCCTTCTTCTATTATTGAATATAAAGAACCGCATGATGAGCAGAGTCATAATGGCAATGGAATTGATGAGTTGATGGGTAATAATACAATTGCTTCCAAGCTTAATCATAGCCGCATTATATCTTATTTAATTGGCATGATCGGTATGGTCTATGTTTTTATGCATTTCAATAGAGGCGGGACACTTGACCTTAATATCATCAATTACTTCATTCTTTTTCTAGGCATTATTCTACTTGGTACGCCAATGGCCTATGTTACTAAATTGAATGACGGTATTAAGACAATTGGTGGCATTATTTTACAATTCCCTTTCTATGCCGGTATTATGGCAATTATGGATGCCTCCGGTTTGGTTGGTTCTATTGCCAAGCTTTTTGTGCATATCTCAACGCCTGAAACATTGCCATTCTGGGGATTAATTAGCTCTTACTTTATTAATTTTTTTGCACCGTCTGCTGGGGGACACTGGGTGGTACAAGGACCGTTTATGATAGATGCGGCCCATGCCATGAATGCATCTCTTGCCCATACGTCCATGGCTGTTATGTTGGGGAATGCTTGGAATGATCTTATCCAACCGTTCTGGATATTACCTGCTTTGGCAATTTCACGCCTCAAGCTTCAAAACATCATGGGATATACGGTTGTTATGATGATCTGGGTTGGAGTTGTTTATATGGCTGCAATTCTTATCTGGCCGTTTGTTTAGAAAGAAAAAATATGCTTTATCAAGTTGTGATGGATGTTAATATTCCTGTCGATATGCAACAAAATCAGGTTGATGAAATTAAGCAACGTGAAAAGAAATATTCGCAGGATTTACAACGTCAAGGTAAATGGCTGCATATTTGGCGAATTGTTGGCGAATATGCCAATATCAGTATTTTTGATGTGGGAAGTCATGACGAGCTTCATGCCATATTAAGTAATCTGCCGTTGTTTCCTTACATGAAAATCAAGGTTACAGCACTTGCCAAGCATCCCTCTGATATAGGTTGAATGTAATGCCTTATTTGATTGAAACATTTGATAAGCCTAATTGTCAGCATGTGCGCAAGAATTTGCGTCCTGATCATCTTGTTTTTTTGCAAGAAAATAGTGCGCTTCTGCTTGCTTGTGGTGCAAAACTCAATGATGATGGTAGTGATGCCGGTGGTGGTATTTATATTGTCGATCTGGAAACACGGAAAGAGGCTGAAGCTTTTATTGAATCCGATCCCTTTTTTAAAGGTGATCTTTTTTTTGAAATTCGTATTACTTGTTGGCGTAAAGCATATATTGACAGAAAAAGCTTTCTTTAAAATAGGTTTATGCATCAAGTATCGCTTTTTATATTTTGATAGAGGATTATGAATAATGCCTTTCATCCTTGCCAATAATATTGTTACTCATTATCGCATATCAGGCGTTACAGGAAAGCCGCGTATGGTTTTACTGAATTCCTTAGGAACAGATTTCCGAATATGGGATGATGTGGTTCATCACCTTAAAGATGATTTTGAGATCCTCTCCTATGATAAACGTGGTCATGGGCTGACAGAGGATGATAACAAACAGCAAACCATTGCGCTCTTGGCGCAAGATATTATTGCGCTTCTTGATGAGCTCGGCTGGACAGAACCCGTTATTTTTGCGGGGCTTTCTGTTGGTGGTCTAATTACTCAATATATAGGTGTTCATTTTGCGGATCGCGCAAAAGCACTCGTTCTCATGGATACTGCGGCAAAAATTGGCACGCAGGATTCTTGGAATATGCGGATTGAAGCCGTTCGTCAGAATGGCATATCTGCTATTGGTGATGCGATTATGCAGCGGTGGTTCACACCATTTTTTGCATCTCAAAGAGCCGTTGATTACAAGGGGTATACACAAATGTTGGAACGTACCTCTGCAAAGGGTTATGCCGGCACTTGTGCAGCGTTGCGTGATTGTGACCTTAGTCAAGACGTGCAAAATATTGCGTGTCCTGTACAGGTTATTGCTGGAGATCAGGATGCATCGACGCCGCCAAATCTTGTTGAAAATACCGCAAAATTGATACCCAGTGCACGATTTGCATTGATTGCCAATGCTGGCCATTTGCCATGTATCGAACAGCCCGCATTGTTAGCAAAAATGATACAGACATTTATTGCCGACCTCTAGGGCAGTTCTATATTCTTGTAATGCTATTTCGATAAAGCAATACAAAAGTCGGTTTGATCCGGTTTTGTATGAAGCTATATCGTTTTTGATCAAAAATGCATGATGGGCTTGATGTTTTTTCGATTTTTCTTGCGCCATTGCACGCATTACGGCACAAAGAAATATCTTTAGAAAAATTCCAAGGAATGCAAAATGCCTGCTTATCGTTCACGTACGTCAACCCATGGTCGTAATATGGCCGGTGCACGCGGCCTTTGGCGCGCAACCGGCATGAAGGATAATGATTTCGGCAAGCCGATTATTGCCGTTGTCAATTCTTTTACCCAGTTTGTGCCGGGCCATGTCCACCTGAAAGATCTTGGTCAGCTGGTAGCCGGTGAAATTGAAAAGGCCGGCGGTGTGGCGAAGGAATTCAACACAATTGCGGTTGATGACGGTATCGCTATGGGACATGACGGTATGCTCTATTCGTTGCCTTCACGTGAAATTATCGCCGATTCAGTTGAATATATGGTCAATGCCCATTGCGCCGATGCGATGGTTTGTATTTCAAACTGTGACAAGATAACTCCCGGTATGCTGATGGCGGCGATGCGCCTTAATATTCCGACAATTTTTGTCTCTGGTGGCCCGATGGAAGCGGGCAAGATCCAATGGAAAGGCAAGGATATGTCGGTTGATCTGATCGACGCTATGATCGCCGCGGCAGATGACCATAATTCCGATGCAGAAATTGCAAATATGGAACGTGCTGCCTGTCCGACATGCGGTTCATGCTCGGGCATGTTCACTGCAAATTCGATGAATTGTTTGACTGAGGCATTGGGATTGTCATTGCCCGGTAACGGTTCGACATTGGCAACACATACAGATCGCAAACGCCTGTTTGAAGAAGCCGGACGTCGTATTGTCGATTTGGCCAAGCGCTATTATGAGAAGGACGACGACGCTGTTCTGCCTCGCTCAATTGCATCTTTTGATGCTTTTGAAAATGCCATGACACTTGATATTTCTATGGGCGGTTCGACCAATACGGTATTGCATTTGCTTGCCGCTGCTCAAGAGGGTGAAGTCGATTTCACCATGGCTGATATCGACCGTCTGTCACGCAAGGTACCTGTTCTATGTAAGGTCGCACCGGCTGTCATCAATGTTCATATGGAAGATGTTCACCGTGCTGGCGGTATTATGGCTATTCTTGGTGAGCTTGATCGGGCCAGATTGATTCATAACGATACTAAAACGGTACATAGTGATACGCTCAAGGATGCTTTACGTCAGTGGGATGTCAAGCAAAGCAATGATCCAGCTGTGCATGAATTTTATAAAGCTGCCCCGGGAGGCGTGCCAAGTCAGACAGCATTTAGTCAATCACGCCGTTATAACAATGTTGACCTTGATCGAGAAAAAGGCGTTATCCGCGACAAGGCCCATGCCTATAGTCAGGATGGTGGTCTGGCGGTTCTTTACGGTAATTTGGCAGAAGATGGCTGTATCGTCAAAACTGCCGGTGTTGATGAATCTATCCTCAAGTTTAAAGGGCCAGCGCGTATTTTTGAAAGTCAGGATTCTTCAGTTCTTGCTATCCTTAACGGAAAGATCAAGCCGGGCGATATTGTGCTGATCCGTTATGAAGGCCCACGTGGTGGTCCCGGTATGCAGGAAATGCTTTATCCTACCAGCTACCTCAAATCAAAAGGTCTGGGCAAGGATTGCGCTTTGATTACGGATGGACGGTTTTCAGGTGGCTCATCCGGCCTTTCAATTGGTCATGTTTCACCGGAAGCTGCTGAAGGCGGTACAATTGGTCTGGTAGAAGAAGGTGATATGATCGAGATCGATATACCGAACCGTAAAATCCATCTGGCTGTTGATGATGCTGAAATTGCGCGCCGTCGCGAAAAGATGGAAGAAAAAGGCAAAGCCGCATGGACTCCGGCTGAAGAGCGCAAGCGCAAGGTTTCTAAAGCGCTGAAAGCTTATGGTATGATGGCGACATCGGCCGCCAAGGGTGCCGTACGCCAGATTTAGGCAAATTTTACACATCTGATCACGATAAAGACCGGCGGCTATATATGCCGCCTGTTTTTTATGGGCTTATTCTTGCGGAAAATATTGCAGGGTTCACAGAATGTCTTTCAAATAGAAATGGTGTTCACTACGATATTGAGCGGGTCATAAAAGGAAATGATATGAATGAACTGTCTTGCGGGTTTTAGGATTTGTCCTGATTATCATTGTGGTTGTATTCTTTATCTATTACCAATTCTATCACCATCATGAAAATAGCTATTATGACCGAGAGCAGGCAAAGATTGATAAAACAATAAAAACAGTACAAGCCCAGCTTGATAAAATGCTGCCGCTTAAACTGGATGTCCATTTACAAATGACCAAAATCAGTTTGACGAAGACCGATTTTACATTTGAATACAAGGTTGTTGAAGCACCAATGGATAATATGGATTATACCGCTTTTGAAAAAGCGGTAATCAGCCATTCGGTCATGGATAAAAAACAGTTTTGCGATAGTATTTTTGCATTGGAAAAAAGTCTGCCGGACTTTCCCAATATCTATAATATCAACTATGTGCTGAATTATAACTATAAGGGCAAGATTGTAACAACACGGTTGACCCGTGCTTTTTGTACCCAGTAATTATTTTTCTTGTGCGACCTGTTTGAGGTGGTAGAGCGCGTCCAGTGCTTCACGCGGGGTAAGATTATCAGGATTGATCTTTTCGAGTGCGTCATTGACAGCAGAATGTAACATGGGTTTCGCGCAGGTTTGCATGGATACCGAGAAAAGCGGCAGATCATCAATGATTTTATGAGCCTTGCCGACAGTTTGATCCTGTTCCAGCTGGTTAAGAACATCTTTGGCCCTGTTGACCACGACATCGGGAAGACCGGCTAGCTTGGCAACTTGTATACCATAGGAGCGGTCGGCTGCACCTTTGCCGACTTCGTGCAGGAAGATGACATCGCCTTTCCATTCCTTTACCTTCATAGTGACATTCTGCAGTCGTTGCATTTTTTCCGACAAGGCGGTCATCTCATGAAAGTGGGTAGCAAAAATAGAACGACACTGGTTGACTTCATGCAGATACTCAATTGCGGCCCATGCGATGGAAAGGCCGTCAAAAGTTGCTGTTCCGCGGCCAATTTCATCTAATATGACGAGTGAGCGTTTGCCAGCCTGATTGAGAATAGTGGCAGTCTCGACCATCTCCACCATAAAAGTCGAGCGTCCACGGGCAAGATCATCCGATGCGCCAACACGGCTGAACAATCGATCGATAATTCCGATATGGGCAGAACCTGCCGGTACAAAAGATCCCATCTGGGCCAGAATGGCAATTAGGGCGTTTTGACGTAGGAAGGTTGACTTGCCGCCCATATTGGGACCGGTTAAAAGCCAGATGGCGCCATTATTCTGGTTGTCTTGTGGTGAGAGGTCGCAATCATTGGCGACAAAAGGCGATTGGGCTTGTTTGCGTAATGCCTGTTCAACGACCGGATGCCGCCCGGCTGTGATTTCAAAGGCAAGGCTTTCATCTATTTTTGGCCGACAATAACCTTGTTCTTCCGCAAGATAGGCAAGGGCGGCTGAAACATCAAGAATAGCCAGTGCATTTGCGGCATGCCGCAATGTGTCGGCATGTGTGATAATTTCATGGCTCAACTGGTCGAATATTTCCAGTTCAATCGCAAGAGCACGTTCGGCCGCATTGGCAATGCGGCTTTCCATTTCTGCCAATTCGGTGGTGGTAAAGCGCATGGCATTTGCCATGGTTTGGCGATGGATAAAGCGAGATTTTGCTTGTTCGCTGTCTGTCAATGCAGGCGCTTGTAGAGCAGTGACCTCGATATAATAGCCCAATATATTATTGTGCTTTATTTTGAGTGCTTTGATACCGGTTTCTTCTGCATAACGCATTTGTAAACCGGCGATAAAGCGTCGTGATTCATCGCGCAATTGGCGTAACTCATCCAGCTCGTTATGGTAGCAGGCGCGGATAAAGCCGCCATCACGACGTAGAAGCGGCAATTCATCAGCCAAGGCCTGATTTAAATGGTTTAGAAGCTGTTGCGGGAGATTATCAATCGCCTGAAGCGCCTGTGCTAGTTCATGCGGTAATGATTGGCCATTAAAAATAACACCGATATTGCTACAGGCTATTATGCCTTGCTGGATAGCAGCGAGATCACGTGGGCCGCCACGCTCCACAGCCAGACGTGAGATTGCCCGCGGCATATCGGGCGCGCCCTTCAAGCGCTGGCGTAATTGTTCAAGCCGTCCTGTGTCATGCAGAAAAAAGGCAATACTATCAAGCCGCATATCAATGAGTGATGGGTTGGTGAGTGGCGCCATCAGCCTTTCGCCTAATAGTCTTGTGCCGCTGCCTGTCATTGTGCGATCAATCGCCTTGAACAGGCTACCTTCCCGTTCACCGGAAAGAGTACGGGTGAGTTCAAGATTGATGCGGGTTGCCGGATCAATGAAAAGATTGCTTTGCTGGGTTTCACGCTCAGGATGCATCATGGGCGGGCGAGCATTGATCTGGGTCTTTTCAATATAGCGTATGGCGCCTGAAATGGCTGCAAGCTCTAGTCTAGAAAAGTCGGCAAATCCATCAAGTGTTGCCACATTGAAATAGTCACAAACAGTCTTCTGTGCGGTTGCGCTGTCAAAAAGGCTGGGAGGTTGGGGCGATACGGTACGACCAAGCAGATCCATGATGGGACGCAGCCGCACATCATCGAAACTTGTCTCGTCAATCAGCAATTCACGTGGATCAACACGCATAATATCAGCCAGCAGGCGTTCTTCATCGCTTTGGGAGACACGAAAAACGCCGGTTGAAATATCGATCCATGCAAGCGCAATAACAGGGCTGCCTTTTGATACGTATAGCGCCATAAGGTAATTGGCGCGATCGGGATCAAGCAAACATTCTTCAGTCAAGGTGCCAGCAGTGACAAGACGTATGACATCGCGTTTAACGACCGATTTTGCGCCGCGTTTTTTGGCTTCACTCGGATTCTCTACCTGTTCGCAAACGGCAACCTTATAACCCTGGGTAATCAATTTTTGTAGATATTCGTCAGCTGCATGACAGGGGACGCCGCACATAGGAATATCTTCGCCCAGATGTTTCCCACGCTTGGTCAGAGTAATACCGAGGGCTTTAGAAGCCTCGACCGCATCGTTGAAAAAAAGTTCGTAAAAATCGCCCATTCGATAAAACAATAACGAGCCTGGATTGGCCGCCTTGATTTCGATATATTGCTCCATCATTGGCGTTAGACGTTGGGGAGTCTCGGTTGCTTCAGGTGTGTGGTCTTGCAGCTTGTCTTTATTCATCATCATGCCAAAATATGCAGCGCTTTTTATTATGTCCTAGTGAAAACATTGATTTTTGTAAAAGGCAATATTAGCGTTTTTTACCTGTCTTTACGGTTCCATACATAAAACAAAAGCCTCGTATGGAATACGAGGCTTTTAAAATATTTATAGAATTATTTTATGCTTTAACTTGGGCGCGTGCCTGCTCTTCAGCCACACGACGCTGGAAGAGACTGGCAAAATCGATAGGGTCGATCATGAGCGGCGGGAAGCCGCCATTGCGTGTGATATCGGCGATAATTTGACGGGCAAAAGGGAAAAGCAGACGCGGGCATTCGATAAAGACCAGCGGCATGACATGTTCTTGTGGAATATTCTGAATTTTGAAAATGCCGCCATAGATCAGTTCGATATTGAACAGCATGTCTTTGCCTTCACCGGCTTTGGCAGTCACATTAATCGTTACATCGTAATTGTCATCACCAATTGGTTCGCCATTGACGTTGATGCCTATTTCAATTTCGGGAGCCTTGTCGCGTGCGCGCAATGAGTTGGGCGCATTTGGGCTTTCGAATGAAAAGTCTTTGATATATTGATTGAGTACTGTGAAAACGGGATTTTCATCTGTTTTGGTTGCTTCGTTTCCAGCCATATTGAAAGCTTTCTGTTGTGGGCGCACAGTAGCGCCGGTGTTTATGATGCTCTTGGCTACCATGTTGTAGGACATGTTGCAAGGAAAGCAGCGGCTTCATACACATGGTTGATAGCCAAATTTATGCCTTGTGCGGTGGATTGTATATTTATTTTAACCGACGATTCTCATCATTATCCTGCCGCCATGGTGAATTTTCTGGCGCGTTAGCATGGAAATCTTCGGCGTTGAGATCAATAACCTTGTCATTGTGATAATACGGGTTGTTGGATGCATCAAAATTCGTTTTATGCATCGGTGATGGGGCGAAATATCGTCTAATCATTAACCAGACAATGTTGCGGACTTTGGGAATAAGCAGAAGAATAGCAATGATGTCGCTGACGAATCCGGGAATAATCAATAAAATGGCTGCAACCATCATCATGGTGGTATGGATCACATCCTGTTCATCCAAACGCCCTGACACCATATTTTTTTGCAAGTCTGCCATCAGGGTCTGGCCTTGCATACGAAAAAGACTGAACCCTGCTGCCATGGCAAGAATAATGAGTCCGAGTGTGGCAAGAACACCGATTAGCCTGCCCACAACAATAAAACTGGCGATTTCGATAAAAATAGCCAGCAGAAAAAATAATCCCGCCATACCCGGGCGTTTGGTTTGAAAGTGTAACAAAACTTTCCCTTTCGTTTATACCAATATAGTCGATTTTTATAAAAAATAATGTCTTTTTTTCAGCTCTTGGCAAAGAAACGCATCGGACTATTTGAATGATGGGGATCATTCAATTATATGTATCTAGAATATTGATTTTGTCTGATGGGTTTGGCGCCATTAATAACTGGAGTGTTTAGCGGATTATGAATCTTAGCTTTTTAACAATCGTGATGGCGGTAGTTGCCGTTATTGTATTTTATCAGTTGTATCGTGCGCTGGGTAAACGTACCGGTCATGAAAGGCCGCCGGTTGATCCTTTCAGTATACAGCCTGATCCGGAAACACAGGCAAAGCAGGCTGCCGATAATGTTGTGGCCTTGCCGCGGGATGTCCGCACAATTGAAGATGAATATGCCGATATTGACAAGGTTGCAGATGAAGGCACTCCTGTTAATCAAGGCTTGCGTACAATTAGGGGCGCCGATTCATCTTTTGCGGTAAAATCTTTTCTGGATGGTGTGCGTATCGCCTATGAGATGATTGTAACGGCTTTTGCCAATGGTGACCGCACTTTGCTTAAAGATATGTTGTCAAAAGAGGTCTATGAAGGCTTTGTCAATGCTATTGATGCACGCGAAAAAAGCGGTGAAAGTGTAAAGTTTACTTTTATCGGGCTTGATAAGGTATCGATCGTCGATGCAGAATTGAATGATCGTGAGGCGCAAATTACGTTAAGTTTTGCCAGTGAGATTATATCGGCCACCTATGATAGTAAGGGTGAATGTGTCGATGGCGACGAGGAGGCGATTGTCGAGGTCAAGGATCGTTGGACTTTTGCCCGCAATATATCTTCGCGTGATCCCAATTGGAAACTGATCGCAACACAGGAAGATTCATGATCCCGTATGATTTGATGATGCACGGATGAAGTGCCATCAATGAAGGGGCGGAAATGGCAATGGGCGAAAAATCACAACAGGAAGCGCTCAAACATGAAGATCGCATCCTATGGGATGCGGTGCGACGCACATTGCGTCCGCTGCATGGGCCACACGAGGCTTTTGTCGATATTGATTCCATGCGAGAGTTTGTTGGCGCGGTTGATAGGCTTGCCGATAAACCTCTTCAGCCATTGCAGGAACGCAAAAACAGTCCGGTCCTTTCTAAATCTGTTCCTCCACTTGATCGTACAAGTCATCGTCGGCTTGCTAAGGGACGGGTACAGATTGAGGCACGCGTCGATTTGCATGGGTTGACCCAAAGCGAGGCTCATTCATTATTATTGCATTTTATCCAGTCGGCGCACAATCGCGGTTTACGTCATATATTGGTCATCACAGGCAAGGGAACATCGCCCGGTAGTGATGGTGTTTTGCGCCAGTCTGTGCCGCATTGGTTGTCAACTGGCCCTTTTAGGGCTTTTATATCAGCTTATGAAGAAGCAGCACGTCACCATGGCGGGCATGGAGCGCTTTATATCCGTTTGCGACGGGGAGGACATGCCCCATGACGCCATTTGGCTTGAGATTGCGCGAGTTGCGGGCTCAGCGTAATATATCCCAAAAGCAGATGGCTGATAATATCGGTGTGTCGGCGGCTTATCTTTCAGCTCTTGAGCATGGGCATCGCGGCAGTCCCAGTTTTGACTTTGTCCAGCGTGTGATTACCTATTTCAATATTATTTGGGACGATGCGGACGAGCTGATTGCCTTGGCCGGTCTTTCGCATCCACGCGTGGTTATCGATACGTCATCGCTATCGCCACAGGCAACGGAATTTGCCAATCAATTAGCGCGTCATATTGGACGGCTCGGCAAGGATGAGATCACGACGATGCTTCAGATTTTGGAACATAGAAATGCAGGGAAATAAACGTATGATCCGGTGGTTGTCGATTTTATTCCTTTTTGTTTTCACTTCTCATGCTTATGCCCATGAAACTGATGAATTACATCTATACGGTTTTTCACCCGATGGTAAGGTCTTTGCCTATGGGACCAGCGTGGCTGAACATAGTTATGAAGCACAGATTACCTTCATTGATATGGATACCGGCGAGCCGGTTGCACCGTCGCCTTTTATTGAAAGAGAAGAAACGCAAAATTATGCTAATAGTGATGATCCGGCCGTGCCGCTGGGCGTTGTGCATAAGCAGGCTGATGCGTTGTTTAAGCAGTATAAGCCGGATCCTGAGGCGATGGTTATGGTGGCGTCAGGGCCGGGAAACAGCTCTTCTGAACTTGGCAATGTTCTAGATCAGCGTAGCATGATCTTTAACCTTGGCGCTATGGAGGGAACAACGGGCGATAAGGTTTGGATGCAAAGGGTTGAACTTGAGCATTTTATTGAGGGACCGCCAAGACAAAGCGGTCAGGATGAAGCAGAGCTTCCCTGTTATGGCAATTATCAGAATATGCGCCTTGTGGTTTCAGTCATGTCTGCGAGTGTGGATATGCCAGCGGTTGAACGTCGCATCGATGGTGTGCCTGCCTGCCTATCGCGTTACCGCGTTGACAGCGCCTATTTATGGCAGGGTAGTCTGTTTAATAACGAACCGGCCCGTATGATTGTGATTATAAAAGCTGATTCTATGAGTTTTGAAGGCTCGCGCGTCCATTCAATTGTGCTGGCCTATACTTTGAGGCGCGATAAAGGCCCTTGGGTCTATAGTCTGGAAGAGATTGACAAATCGCCTTATACTTTCGGACATAATTATTTTCGCCCTATCGGGTTTTCTGGTGATTTTGGTCAATTTGCGTTTGTCGAAACGGGTATAGACAAGGATAAAAAACAGCTGTTTTCCCGGCTGTCACTGGTTGACCTTAAGCAAGACAAGCTGCTTAGACACAGTCTGTGAAATGCGTGTTCCCTTTGGTCCGCAAGCGACACTCACGCTTCATCAGCGCATCAAGACATTTGAGGCGGAGCATTTGTCACATATAACCATCCGTAACATGCATGATTTTATGCTGGCAGCCACAATATCCGCAAATTATTCATCTTCACGTTTGGATATAGGTTCTCAAAAGCAGTTGCGGCTTGGGATATTCAAAGTCGACAATAATCATTGTGATTCGCGCTTTGATGCCAAGGGCTTCAGGATATTTTATGATTGGTACGATTCTGAAACGGGTTGGTCAACCGACATTATCCATCAGGACGGCAATACAATTCCATCAAGCCGAGGTTGCGTAAAAAATTATGATCTGGCTTTCATCTATGGCCCTGTTGCTATTGTCGAGGCCGCAGATTGGGATCGGAATCAGAAATATCTGGCCATTCCTGTCAACCTTGCGGATTATCAAACGAAAGACAATGATTAGAACAGTTTTTTCAGATCATTGATCTTGGAATTGACGAACCAGCCATAGTAATTTTCCTGCGGCATGGCATTGCCGCCATTGCGGTTTTTGGCTGCCAATGCACGAGCTCGTTGTTCTGCGCCGCCGGTGTTGTAAAGTGTTGCTGTCAGGCCTGGATTTTTTGAAATGTCAAAGCCTGCAAGTTGGCGGTAACTGTCAATCGATTGGCGTATTGTTGCTGCAATGTAAGGGATTGTCAGATCAGGATCCATAATTGTTTTGTACACTTGTCCGCCATCGGTGGCAGATAGTTTGGGTAGACCGGAAATACGGTTGACACGATCCGACATCATGAGAGCCGTTAAAGGATTGACCTGACCGAGTCCAAAGGTTTGTCCAGCAAAAAAGGGTTGAAAGAAAACCGCACTAAAACGATTATTGGGGTATTTTATACCGTTAACTGTTTTGCCGCGAAAACTGGTATTCCAGACATTTTCACGGCAGGTCCAAAGCCGGTAGCTATCGGTCAATTGTTTGCAATCGGCAAATTGGGGACGCTGGACAAAACTTGTGACATCTTCGCCATTATAGGCGAATTTGACGCCTTGATTTACATAGGCCATGCCCTTCATGTAGTAGGTCTGTAAACGGTCATAGACATCGACATTATAGGTATGTTCGCCGATGATTGCGCCGGCAATATGGATAGGATCAATGCCATAGGCCTTGGCGGTGGAAACGATGCGTGCACGTAATTTGGCATCATTTTTTAAAAGATTGTAGATTTTTTGGTATTTGGCATCAAATGTTGTTGCAAGCTCACGGGTGCGTTTGGCAGAGGCCCCAGGAATGGGCGGTTGACTTGCGTTCCGGTTGCCAGGGGGGACGATAGTTTGCGCTTCAAGTCCGAAAGTCGCTGACAAAAACGTTGCCAGAACGACAAAGAGTCTGATCGCTTTAAAGTTAGACATGTAACGCAAAACCTGACCTAGATAGAGTTGATACGCTTTTCATTAGAAAAACTGCAGGAAAGAGTCGAGATCAAAATAGGGCTTTCGCCGTTTTTTTATCGACCGCGCAAAATATCAAGCAGGCTGCGATGCTGTTTAGGGCTGGATTCACCAACGGCAACAGGAGGTCTTCGGATCCAATAACCATCATCAGAAGAGTCTGTCTGAACTTGTGATGCTGCATCAGGATAGGGTGATGGTGTATCGCTGTCAGGCAAAATATCGCTGCCGCCAGGTTCGGCATTTTCAAGTCTGTAGGAGCCAGGTAATGGCGTGATAGGCAGTGTTTTTTCTGCCGATTCCATATAGGTTTTCCAGACATTGACGGGGAGTGAGCCGCCCGAAACATTTTTCATGGATTGTCCGTTGTCATTGCCAAACCATATGCCGGTGACATAATCGGCGGTATAGCCGATAAACCATGCATCGCGGAAATCCTGACTGGTGCCGGTTTTGCCGGCGGCCGGTCGTTCGATGGCAGCATGTTTGGCTGTGCCGTTTTCGACTGTCTGGGCAAGCATTGCGTTCATCATGCCGACAGCCTGTGCCGAGACAACACGTTCAGCAGTAATAGCGCCGAAATCATAAAGGACATGGCCTTTCGTATCAGTAATTTTGGAAATAAGCCGTAATTGCGGACGATAGCCGCCATTGGCAAAGGGTACAAAAGCGCTGGTTAGCTCCAGAAGGCTGACTTCCGATGTTCCAAGCGCGATAGAGGCATTATCGGGAATGCCGGAATGGATGCCGAGGCGATGGGCAACCTCGATCACTTTTTCCGGGCCGACTTCCATGATGAGCTGGGCAGCAACCGAGTTAAGTGAATGGGAAAGAGCGGTGGTCAGTGTTACTTCACCACGATATTTGCCGCCGAAATTCTTTGGGGTCCAATTGCCAATTTTGACTGGCGCATCATTGCGTATCGAATTGGGTGTACGTCCGGCTTCAAGCGCAGCCAAATAGACAAAAGGCTTGAACGTAGAACCAGGCTGACGTTTGGCATCTGTTGCCCGGTTGAATTGACTTGTTGCGTAATCGGCCCCGCCAACAAGCGCACGGATGGCTCCGCTTTTATCAATAGAGACAAGGGCGGCTTGTGAGACATTGCGCTTTTTACCATTTTCTTCAATCTGGTCGCGAATGCTTTTTTCGGCAATTTTTTGCAAGCCCATATCCAGTGTTGTTTCAACAATAATATCTTTATCGGCTTGTCCGATGAGATAGGGTAGTTGTGTCACAACCTGATCAGCGACATAATTTTCAGCCCCTGACCAGTAGGAATCGGGTCGGCTTATCGGCTCGGCTTCGGCTGTGATAAGATCGTTCTGTTTGATGAATCCTTCATCACGCATGGCTGCAAGCACAAGCTTGGCACGGTCATTGGCAGCTTTCGGGTCACGCGCCGGTGACAGGCGCGAAGGCGCTTTCAGCAATCCGGCCAATGTTGCGGCTTCCATCAGGCTTACATCACGTGCCGATTTGTTGAAATAGCGTCGTGAGGCAGCTTCAACGCCATAAGCGCCGGAACCGAGATAAACGCGATTGAGATACATCTCCAATATCTGGTCTTTTGTATATTTATGCTCAAGCCAGAGAGCCAGCAGTGCTTCTTGCACCTTACGTTCTAAAGTGCGGTCGGGGGACAGAAAAAGGTTCTTGGCCAATTGTTGGGTCAGAGTCGAACCGCCCTGTTTGCCACGGCCATGGCTGATATTGGTATAGATCGCACGGGCAATGCCAATAGGGTCAACGCCATAATGGGAATAAAACCGCCGGTCTTCAATGGCTATGACAGCTTGTGGAATGTAGGGACTCATTTGATGCAGGCCTACAGCCTCGCCACCGGTGGTGCCGCGATTGGCAATCAATGTGCCGTTACGATCGACAATACGGACATTGGGGGGGCGATCGGGTATTTCCCAAGTCGATGCCTGTGGCATTTTAAGGGCTACATAGCCGACATAGCAGCTAACCGCAATGACACCCCAGATGCCGAGGATAAAGGACCAGTAGATGAGGCGGCCAAAAAGACTTTTCTTCTTTTTTGCCGATTTGCGGCGCTTGCTCTTTTTAGGCGGTGGTGCCGCACGATCTTCATGGCTTAAGCGCATCAGGTCTCCGGGGTGATAAGTATTGATTTGAGATGTGGCTATATATTAAATGCGGCGTTTTAATGAGCGGTTAAAGCTATTACACAGGAGAAAATTCAACATGTACCATAGCCTTGTTGTCAGCCTTCTTGTCTGTTTTTACATGGTATTGCGTATCAAGCCGATCACAATCGCAGCTTCCACGGGAAATCTTGGTTTTATCGCGGCTGCTTTGGTCACGCCGTTATTATTCTTCTATGTTATTTATGGTGTAACATGTCTGGTCAGATTTTCTGCATGGAACAAGATGGATGAAGACAGCCGGCAAAAGAGTAAAAAGCGCACGGTGACAATAGTTTTCGTTTTTTGTCTGGTGCTGCTTTTCATGTCAGCCTACGGCACAGCTAGACATTGAATCTTTATGGCTTCATCAGTTCTTCCGGTGTGAACTCATAATGAGTTGAGCAAAATTCACAGGTGACAGAAACTTTGCCGTCTTCAATGCTTGTCTGCAATTCCTCGGCACTGAAACCTTTCAGCACATTTTCGATTTTTTCACGCGAGCAGGAGCATTTGTCTTCGATCTGGGTTGCTTCAAAAACACGGACACCATGTTCATGAAAAAGTCGGAACAGCAATTTTTCCACGCCAACTTGTGGGTCGGTTAACTCATCCGTATCGATGGTTGTTGTTAGTGCTTTGACTTCGGTCCAGTGATCGTGAAGGCGTGTTGTGTTTTCTGTTTCATTTTTTTCAGTATTAAACGAGGATTGTGGCAAGAACTGCGCCAGTAATCCGCCAGCGCGCCAGCTTACATGTTGTTTTCCATCCTCGCCACGCGCATAAAGTGTTGCGACACCAAGGCGGACATCGGTTGGAATTTGTTCCGATTGCGCGAAATAGTTGCGGGCTATTTCTTCCAATGTAGAGCCATCCAATGCAACAATACCTTGATAGCGCTGCATATGGGCACCTTGGTCAACCGTAAGTGCCAATGTACCTTTGCCGAGCAGTTCTTCCGGCGATATTTTATCATCAGCTACAGCCTGAAGTAATTTTTCTTCATCGAAGCGGGCATAGGCACGCAGCAAAGAAGGTGTCTGGAAATCGCAAACAAGCATATTGACCGGCCCGTCAGAAGTGGTCTGGACAATAAATTTTCCATCGAATTTCAAAGAAGTGCCGAGTAGGACGGTCAGCACCATCATTTCAGCCAAAAGCCGTGAGACCGGCTCGGGATAGGCATGGCGTGTGAGAATACTGTTTAACGTCGGTCCGAGCTGGATAGCACGGCCGCGGGCATCCAGCCCCTGTACCTCGAAGGGAACGACGCTGTCATCTCCGGCGAAATGGAAATCGCCCAAATGGATGGCGTCTTCACCTTGGCCTAATGTCTCACTCAATGGATCACCCTCTTCTAATGGCCGCTAAGGCACCAGTCCAGAATGGCTTTTTGGGCATGAAGACGGTTTTCCGCTTCATCAAAGACAACCGATTGTGGTCCGTCAATAACAGCATCGACGACCTCTTCATTACGATGGGCGGGTAGACAATGCATGAAAAGTGCATCAGGTTTTGCCAATGCCATCAGTTTTTCATTGACCTGATAGGGTAAAAAGACATTGTTTTCACGTGCACGGAACTCTTGTCCCATGGATACCCATGTATCTGTTACAATGCAATCTGCATCGCTGGCGGCAGCTTGTGGATCCTGTGTGATAATGATATCCGCACCATGATCTCTAGCCCAATCGACGTATTTTTGTTGTGGTTCACTGCCTGCAGGCACGGCAATATGCATATTGAATTTGAATAGGGCTGCCGCTTCCATCAATGAATGGAGGACATTGTTACCATCCCCCATCCAGGCAAAAGTTTTACCTTCAACCGGACCGCGATGTTCTTCATAGGTCAGGATATCGGCCATGACCTGACAAGGGTGCGTATCGTCAGTCAACGCATTGATAACAGGGATGGTTGCATATTGTGCCATCTCCAGCATGCGTTCATGGGCGGTTGTGCGAATGGTGATAATGTCGACAAAACGTGAAAGGACACGTGCCGTGTCGGCAATAGTCTCGCTGTGGCCGAGCTGCATTTCCGAACCGGTCAATGTGATGGTTTCTCCGCCCAGCTGACGCATGCCGACATCAAAGGAAACACGGGTGCGAGTTGATGGTTTTTCAAAAATCATGGCCAATGTTTTGCCGCCATAAGGACGCATGCCTTGGCCTGCCTTGAAGGCTTTTTTCATGGTTTTGGCGTGGTCCAGTATCTGGCGGGCGCTTTGCGGCGTCAGTTGGGAAAGGTCGCGGAAGTGGCGAATAGTGTTCGTCATTGTTTCAAGCTGTCTTTTTGAGTTTCTGGGAAAGGTGTGCAACACCGACTTCGATGCGGTGCAAACCTTCGCGGAGTTCATCTTCAGTAATATTGAGCGGCGGTAGAAGGCGGACAAAATTGTTACCCGCAGCTACGCATAATATATATTCATCGCGTAAGGCCTTAATGACATCTGTATTGGGTGCCGCGCATTTGACGCCCATCAATAGGCCTTTGCCATGAATACTTTCTAGTACATCGGGATAATGGTCTATAATAGCGGCCATGCCCTGTTCCAGTTTATTAGCTATGGTGGTGACGTGATTGAAGAAACCTTCTTCAAGCATGACATCCAGTACAGCATTGCCAATGCTCATAGCCAGAGGATTGCCGCCGAATGTGCTGCCATGCATACCTGCGGTCATTCCTTTGGCGGCTTCTGCTGTCGCAAGACAGGCCGCTAGCGGAAAACCGCCGCCGATGCCTTTGGCAGAGGTCAGTATATCCGGAGCAACTGATCCCCACTGATAGGCAAAAAGTTTACCGGTACGGCCAAGGCCGCATTGTACTTCATCAAAAATCAGCAACAGACCTTGTTCATCACAAAGCTGGCGCATCATTTTAAGTGTTTCTGTCGGTACAGGGCGAATACCACCTTCACCTTGTATCGGTTCAATCATAATAGCGGCGGTATGTTCGTCGATAGCAGCACGCAAAGCCCCTTCATCATCAAAAGGAACCTGTTTGAAACCTTGCGCTTTAGGGCCGAAGCCTTCCATGTATTTTTCTTGGCCACCTGCGACGATGGTCGCGAGTGTGCGTCCGTGAAAAGCACCTTCAAAGGTGATGATATCAACCCGTTCAGGATGGCCGGATACATATTGGTAGCGGCGTGCTGTCTTGATAGCGCATTCATTGGCTTCTGCTCCTGAATTGCAGAAAAATACTTTGTTGGCAAATGAGTTGGCGCAGAGTTTTTGTGCCAGCGCTTCCTGTTCGGGGATTTCGAACAGATTGGAAACATGCCAGAGCTTTTCAGCCTGTGCCTTGAGGGTTTCTACCAGTTTGGGATGGGCATGGCCGAGTGCATTGACAGCAATGCCGGAGGTGAAATCAAGATAGCGTTCGCCTTTGTCGGTTAAAAGCCATGGACCATTGCCTCGTACAAAACGCAGGCCTATCCGTGCAAATGTATCATAAAGCGGATTGGCATTCGTCTTGTCCATAGCCCTTGTCCTTTGCTGTTGTATCGGATGAGGCTGCATATTTTACAGCGCGGTTTGTCCGAAATCGGTTGAGTAGCGCACTATCATGCGATGAGCGGCAAAAGTCAACGAGGGAGCATTTAACATTCTTAACGTCATCTTACAGATAAAATTGGAAAATTTTAAAGCTTGGGGAAAACATCTTAAAAGCCTGTGTGTATTTTGGGCGGACTCTTGTCACGGAGTCACCGCTTATTGTAGTTTAGGTTATCAGCCAACCACATTTTGTGGTTCTTGTTGGTATATCAGGTCATATTTAGTTGTCTTTGCGATGAGTGATTTTCGCAGAGAGGGTGGATTCTGATTCCGGCAAGGTGAAGGGTGATGGAACGGATAAATGGAGCGCCGGCATGAACTGGACAGACGAGCGAGTTGAACTTCTCAAGAAGCTATGGAGCGATGGCTTGAGCGCAAGCCAGATTGCTGCGGAATTGGGCGGTGTCAGCCGCAATGCCGTTATCGGCAAGGTGCATCGTCTGAAGCTTTCAGGCCGTGGGAAGACAACCAAGTCGGCGCCGCGGGTGCGTAAAGCAGCAACCGCACAGACGGCATTAAAGGGCAGCCGGTCGGGCGTTTCCGCTTCGCGTACAGTGCGCAGTGTCGGGGCGACAGCATTAAAGATGGAATTTGTTGCAGATGCGGTGGCCGATATTGACTTGCGCCCGCAGGTTGATGTTGTGGTACCGATGTCACGCCATCTCAGCTTGCTTCAATTGACAGAAAATACCTGTAAATGGCCGGTGGGTGATCCTCTGGCTGAAGACTTCTATTTTTGCGGTGCTGATTCAGGGGATGAGGGGCCGTATTGCGGGTTCCATTCGAAAATCGCCTTTCAGCCGGTGTCTGAACGTCGGCGTGCCAAGGTAGCATAATATATTGAACCCCGCTCCAGCGGGGTTATTTTTTGTCTGGTGGACAGGAATATATGTCATAGGGTTCACTAGGCGTATCGACTTTTTTGCCGCTCTTCCATAAATCGTGCGGGAAAATAATCCTGTTGGAGATTTCACGATTGCTATGGGCAATTAGTTTGCCGTTCTGGCACAGGCTGATGAAGCTTGTCACATTTGTTTTTCTGAAAGTATAGGAAAAGATTTTTTCCCCTTTTTTCATGGGCTGGATGACAATATCGCCAGCATATTGTTTAATCAGGGTCTGATCATCAATGATGCGGATATCATTGTCATATCTGTCGCGAACACCAAAAACATTGGTAATGATGGTAACAGGGCCTTTTTTAAGGTCGACTCCCTGCATGAATTTATATGCAGGCGGGTCGATACTCTCCTGGGTGACATGCTCGATTATAGGACCACCGGACTCTGCCGATACGCTGTGCACCATAGGGATTATAGCAATAATAATTGTAGAGAATATCAGATATTTATTCAGCATTTACTGAACTGACGACAATGTCGTCGCGTTGCTCGATGGCGACCCAGCGACCTGTATATTGGGCTGACTGACGCTTGAGATAGGTATATTCGGTATCTTTCCAGTTGTAGATTTCATCACGCAGATTATCCAGAATAAAGTCACCACGGTCTGTACGGACGGTCAGTACCGCGTGGCCTTCGCCATCGGGTTTGCGTACAACCGTGATCAGTAGGGTCGACAGTGGCAATCCGGCTTCTTTCAGTTCACGCTGCTTTAATAGGACATAGTCCTCACAGTCACCGGCATCAACAGGATAAGCCCAATATTCTTCGCGGCCGAATAGTTCCATATCGGTTGCTGGACGGATGCGCGTATTGATATCATGATTAATACGCTGGATTTTGGTCCAGAGTGATTGGGTTAATTTGATCGGCTTGGTATTTGTATTTTTGATGGCACATTCGGCAGGCAGACGCTGGCAAAATTCAAAGTGACCGATTGGCTGGGATGTTTGGCCAACGGTTTTCATGAACGCGTTGGCAGCATGGGCGTTTGACGAGAATATCGCTGCCCCTGCAATAACCATACCTGCCATGTAATGTTTTAATGCCATTAAACTGTCCGAAATTTAAATCGTTAACAAAAGGTTAAAGGACAAGTTTGGTTCCACGTCAATGATATGGATGCAACAGTCGGGTTATATTTAAAATATGGTTAATAGCAATATCTTTTAAAATCAAATAGATAGCTTTTGATCATTTTTTAGTCTGTTTTTTCAGATAAAGGATGGCGGTTTAAAAATAAAACGTAGATTTGATAGAAACGCCGATGCTTTTTCTATCTTTCCTGTGATAATGATAAGAAAACGATGCCAATTGGTTTCCATTTTAAAGGTCCTCTATGGGCACATTGATAATACGCAAAGCACTTCCCAGTGATCTTGATCCATTGATCGAGATTGAAGAAAGTGCTTTTGAAACAGATCGCATATCGCGACGTTCTTTCAGAAATTTGTTGGTCCGGCCGACAGCCTATACGCTGGTTGCAGAGCATAGAGGCATGATTGTCGGTTACGCTATGATCCTTTTTCGTAAGGGGACGGCATTGGCACGTCTCTATTCAATTGCGGTTCGACAGGGAAATACAGCTAGAGGGGTTGGCAGGACATTGTTGAAAGCGGCAGAAGTTGCTGCATATGAAAGAGGGCGTGTTTTTATGCGATTGGAAGTGCGTGAAGACAATCGCCGCGCTATCGCCCTTTATGAGCGTTTTCATTATCGACCGATTGGAACCTATCTCGATTATTATGAAGACCATGCCCCTGCTTTGCGGTTTGAAAAAACGTTGCGTGGCAATACACCGACAAAAACAGCTATTCCCTATTATCGACAAACGACTGATTTTACTTGTGGGGCGGCCTGCTTGATGATGGCGCTTAAATATTTCAAACCCGAGGTCAAACTCAATCCGGTGTTGGAAATACGTCTCTGGCGTGGTGCAACAACGGTTTATATGCTTTCAGGACCGGGTGGTTGTGAACCGTTCGGGCTCGGTGTTCTGGCTCATGATTATGGTTTGCGGTCAAAAATTTATTCATCATCAAAAAGATTTCTTTTTCTCAATTCTGTTCGAGATCCTGAAAAGCGCAAGGTTATGGAACTGGCGCAGACCGATTTTCGCCAACAGGCAAAAGCTGCCAATATTGCAGTGCATCATAAGGCATTGGGCTTGAAAGAATTACGCCGTTTTATTGCGGATGGTGCTGTAGTTCTGGTTCTGATCAGCTTCTATCATATGTTTGGTGAAAAAGTCCCCCATTGGGTATTGGCGCATGGCGATGACGGATGTCATATTCTTATTCATGATCCATGGGTAGCGGAGGAAGAAGGTGAGACGATTGCCGATTCTGCCAATCTACCGTTGCCTTATGATATTTTTGATCGCATATCGCGGTTTGGCAAGGATGGTCTGCGCGCTGCTGTTGTTTTGGAGAAAAAATGCTGATCTCGATCATTCTTTCGGGCCGTCTGTCTGATCTTAATAATGGCGCCACGCCGCATAAGATCATGACCCATCGTGATTATCTGGCCAATCCTGGGCTTTTTGCCGGTCAGCGTCCGCGTCTCATCAACTTATCACGGGCGTATCGGTATCAAAGCCGTGCCTATTATGCGTCTCTTCTGGCAGAGGCGCGCGGCCATCGTGTGATACCGACAGTTGAAACGATGATCGATTTATCAGAGCGGCGTTTATATGAGAAGTCATTGCCCGAGCTTGAGGATAGTCTCAATAAGGCGATGAAGAATAGCTCGGCTTCTGCGCCACAAACGATTCATGTTTTTTTTGGCACAACAACGGAGCCGCGGTTTGAAAAGTTTGCCCGTCTGCTTTTTGACTGGTATCGGGCGCCTGCGCTTGAAGTCAGTGTTAAAGCCGGTGAATGGCTGACAATCCAGAAAATCTCTTTCTGTAACTGGCAAAAACTTGATAGCGAACAGACAGATGCCTTTTATAGCGCAATGGAAAAATATACAGCGCGTAGTTGGCGGGCTGCGCGGCCGAAGATTGCACCGCGTTATACATTTGCAGCGCTTTGCAACCCGCGTGAGGAATTACCGCCAAGCTCGGTTTCCAGTTTGAAACATTGGGCAAAAATTGCTGCCCGTCTTGGTGTCGAAGTCGAACCGATAGGGTCGAAAGATCTGGCAAAACTTGCCAATTATGATGCATTATTTATTCGAGAGACGACCAATATTTCCAATCATACCTACCGTTTTGCACGGCGTGCCGAGCAAGAACATATGCCGGTTATTGATGATACGGTGTCGATGATCAGGTGCACCAATAAGGTCTATCTCGATGAATTGATGCGTGCCAATGATGTTCCTGTACCGCCAACCTTGATGATCGCGGGTGAGGATGATTTGGTCAAGGCAGCTGACCAGCTTGGTTTTCCGATGGTTCTTAAAATTCCTGATTCATCTTTTTCGCGCGGCGTGAAGCGTGTTGGTACTTTTGATGAGCTTCGATCATTGGCCGTTGAATGGCTTAAGGATAGCGATCTTCTTTTGGCGCAAAAATATATGCCGACTAAATTTGATTGGCGTGTTGGTGTTTTAGGCGGCAAGCCGCTTTTTGTCTGTCAGTATAAAATGGCACGCCATCATTGGCAAATTGTCAAGCATGATACCAAAGGTGGCAAGCCGTTGGAGGGTGGTTTTACCAGTTGCGCATTATCGGATGCGCCGCCTGCCGTATTGGATATAGGCTTGAAAGCGGCACGCTGCATCGGTGACGGGCTTTATGGTGTGGATTTAAAAGAAACAGATGACGGCATTGTAGTCATAGAAGTTAATGATAATCCTAATCTGGAGCATGGCGTAGAAGATGCTTCTGAAAAAGATGAAGTGTGGTTGAATCTGACTCGATGGTTTATTGATCGGCTGGAACGATGATATTGGATGAAATTATTTTTATTGTAATGCTTTCTCAATGATTGGCAGCATTTCAGTTTTATAGATTTTATCTGTTAACGGACCGATATGTTTATGCAGGATGATGCCCTTTTTATCGACAATAAAGGTTTCCGGCGGGCCGTAAACGCCCCATTCAATTGCCGCGCGTCCTTGGGGATCAAAACCGATTTCGTAAAACGGATCACCAAAACTGTTTAAGAAGCGCAGCGCATTGTCTCGATTATCTTTAAAATTGATGCCGATCAGTAAAAAGCGTTTGTCTTGGGCAATTCTTGCCAAGACAGGGTGTTCTTCCCGGCAAGGTGGACACCAAGAACCCCAAAAATTGACGAGAAGAACTTTGCCTTTGTGTAAGGCCGGTATCACCATGGCACTGGTATTGAGTGATGACAAAGTCGTTTGCGGCATCATTTTGTTTTGTAGTGCATTGGGCACTTCGGAAGCTATTTCCGGATCGGTGTTTTCCATATGGCTGTACATGATGATCACGACGATGACAAAAAGGATGAAGGGGCCGAATAATGCCAGCATAACCGGCCAGCGCATATTTTTTTGCGGTGTCTGATTACTCATTGGGTACTGTCCGTTTTATGGTGTTTCGGTTGTAAGACAGTTGTTCTAATGTATGGTATTTCTTTTTTTGCTGATGATTTTGAGTAAGTGTCCATAAGACGAGAAAAGCGAGAAAGACAGCCGAAATAATATAGCTTGCAACTACAATTTCCATATGACTGAAGGTGCCGAGATATTGGTTTATGATAACTGAAGGAGCCGTATTATTCATAGTTACCTACCTTCTGTTGTCTGTTGGCGTGCGACCAGACGCTGCATGGTTGCAATACGGCGGCGTAATATTTCTGTGCGCATGGCAACCAGATGGAGACTGAGCATGAAAAGGGTAAAGCCGAATGCCATGACAAGTAAGGGGATCAACATTGATGGATCAATGGCCGAGCCGCCCGATCGTAATACGGATGCTGGCTGATGTAGTGTATTCCACCAGTCGACGGAAAATTTGATAATCGGAATATTGATGACTCCGACCAGTGTTAGAATGGCTGCTGCCTGAGCCGACTTTGATGCTTCGGAAAAGGAATGCGATAATGCGATAATTCCAAGATAGATGAACAGTAGGATCAGCATCGATGTCAATCGTGCATCCCATTCCCACCATGTTCCCCAAGTCGGGCGCCCCCATAGTGAACCGGTGATAAGGGCAAGAGCTGTAAAAGTCGCGCCGATAGGGGCGGCACATTTTAATGCTACATCGGCCAATGGATGACGCCAGACAAGTGTGCCGAGTGCTGATGCTGCCATCATCATATAACAGAACATTGAAAGCCAGGCGAAGGGCACATGTAAATACATAATCTTGACAGTTTCACCTTGCTGGTAATCTTCCGGTGATTTGATAACCAGATAAAGCCCCGTACCCAAAATGACGATGGCTGCTGTCCATAGCCATGGCAGAAGAAAGCCGCTCAATTGATTGAAGCGGGTCGGATTGGCAAGGCTTTGCCACCATTTTTGGTTGTTTGGACTGGTTCTATTCATAGGTTCAAAATAGAGGAGCGATGAAAGGGCGGCAATGGTTTTATCTCATTCTGACAAATATTTGAGTGCACAGGCTGCGGCGAAGGGACCGATAATGCCAAAGAACAGTGAAAGCGCAACGAGAAAAAGCATTGGCGCCAGAAAGGGGAGGCCTTCGATTCCGGCATAAGCAGTTGATACGCCAAAAATCATGACCGGAATGCTTAAAGGGAGGATAATAATAGAGATCAACATACTGCCACGCGGCAATGAAGCGGCAAGTGCCGCACCAACAGAGCCTATCAGGGTCAGTGCAGGTGTCCCCAACAACAATGTTGTGGTGGTAAACAGGATGGCTGTTGTGTCGAGGTTGAGCATAAGGCCGAGGGCCGGTGAAACAATTATCAAAGGCAGTACAGTGCTGGTCCAGTGTGCGACACATTTTATAAAGACAATCAGGCTTAACCCATAGTGGTTTTCATTCATGCGCAATATGTCGAGAGCGCCATCATCCAGATCGGTCTGGAACAGGCGTTCCAATCCGAGGAGGATGGATAGTAATGCTGCGATCCAGATCATGCCCGGACCGATGCGGGCCAAAATGATTTTGTCAGGACCGACGCCAAAAGGAGTCATTGTGATTATAGCGAAAAAAAAGACCAAGGCGGTTAGTATTGTGCTGCCACTGGTAAAAGCAAGGCGGATATCGCGCCATAATAAGGCTCGCATTATCCTATCTCCCAATATTCATCATGATCATATGAATGGTTATTGCAGAAGTCGGCAAGTGTAATTGATTTGTTATTATCGATATTGAGAGGTTGGTGAAGGGCTGCAATGGCCATGCCGCCTGAATCTAGATGGCTATTGATAAGCTTTGTCAAAATATTATGGGCTTGTGTATCGAGGCCGGCATTGGGCTCATCAAGCAGCCATATGATGCGCCGGTTCAACAATAGTCTTGCAATGCCGACACGTCTTTTCTGTCCAGTTGAAAGAGTATTATAGCTCAGAAAAGCGACAGGGCCTAGCCCCATTTGATCTAGTGCTTCATGAATGGATATTGTGGATGCACCTTGAAAGTCTGACCAGAATTGTAGATTGTCATAGACAGTTAATCTCGGCTTCATAGCGTTGGCCGGACCGAGATAATGGCAGTAGGGTTGGGGGCGAGCCTCCTGCACACCGTCATGGAAACGGACGGATCCTTGAAAAGGCGCTAAAAGCCCGGCAATGATTCGTAAGAGTGTCGATTTGCCGATGCCGTTAGGCCCCGATATCGTCAGTGCATGACCGGCAGATAACGTAAAATTGAGGTCAGAAAATATTATATTTTCTCCACGTTTGGCTGCGAGGTTTTCGCTGACAAGTTCCATAAAACACCATCTATATGATCAATTATTTGCGTCTTTAAGGCAGATTGATAGCAAAGAACACATTTTTTTGCGAATATTACTCTAGAACCATTCCAGAAAAGTGTTATAAGAACCCTGTCACGCCAGCGGTCGGTGTGGGAGAAATTTGAGCCGGACTCCAGATTGTTTTTTGCACGTGTAAAAAGGTCGAAGGAACGGACAGCGGAAATGACTGCACCCGCACTGTAAACTGCGCTCTTGATCCGCAGTTTGTGGCGTTCGCTCTGGGAGCACTAAGGCTCGTAGCATAAGGACGAACAGTCGTGTCAAATATTGATAGTTTTAAATGCCGCAAAACGTTGAATGTTGGTGGTAAGGACTTTGTGTATTACAGTCTTGTCGAGGCTGAAAAAAATGGTCTTGACGGTATTTCCCGCCTTCCCTTTTCGATGAAGGTCTTGTTAGAGAATCTTCTACGGTTTGAAGATAGTCGCACAGTCTCAAAAGAAGATATTCTCAATGTTGCCAAGTGGCTTCAGGATAAGGGCAGCGCCGGTGCTGAAATTGCTTATCGTCCGGCCCGCGTCTTGATGCAGGATTTTACCGGTGTGCCAGCGGTTGTCGATTTGGCCGCCATGCGTGATGCTATGGTCAAGCTTGGCGATGATGCCGAAAAGATCAATCCGTTGGTTCCGGTCGATTTGGTCATTGATCATTCGGTGATTGTTGATGATTTTGGTAATCCGCTGGCTTTCAAACATAATGTGGATCTTGAATATCAGCGTAATGGCGAACGTTATCGCTTTTTGAAATGGGGACAGCAGGCATTCAAAAATTTTCGCGTTGTGCCACCCGGTACCGGTATTTGCCATCAGGTTAATCTTGAATATTTGGCCCAGACGGTCTGGATTCGTGAAGATAGCGGCGAGGCCGTGGCTTATCCGGATACTTGTGTGGGTACAGATAGCCATACAACGATGGTCAATGGCCTCGGTGTTCTCGGGTGGGGTGTTGGCGGCATTGAAGCTGAAGCAGCGATGCTGGGACAGCCGGTTTCGATGTTATTGCCGGAGGTAATTGGTTTCCGCCTGACCGGTAAGCTTAAGGAAGGTGTGACTGCGACCGATTTGGTGCTGACGGTTACCCAGATGCTGCGTAAGAAAGGTGTTGTCGGCAAATTTGTTGAATTCTTTGGGCCGGGTCTTGATCATATGACTCTTGCCGATCGTGCAACTATTGCCAATATGGGGCCGGAATACGGTGCAACTTGTGGGTTCTTCCCGGTTGATAAGGAGACGGTTCGTTATCTCAATATGACTGGCCGTGATGAAAGCCGTATTGCTTTGGTAGAGGCCTATGCCAAAGCACAAGGTATGTGGCGTGAAGCTGGTACGCCTGATCCGGTCTTTACCGATACAATCGAGCTTGATATGGGTGCTGTTGTGCCTTCTATGGCAGGGCCGAAGCGTCCGGAAGGCCGCATTGCGTTGGAAGATGTGGCCAGCGGTTATGAAAAAGCGCTTGCAGAAGAATATAAAAAGACTTCCGGTCAGAATACACGTTATGCTGTTGAGGGTGAGGATTATGAAATCGGTCATGGTGATGTGGCTATTGCCGCTATCACCTCTTGTACCAATACATCCAATCCGAGTGTTCTGATTGCGGCCGGTCTTCTGGCACGCAATGCGGTTGCCAAAGGTCTGAAGAAAAAGCCGTGGGTCAAGACATCCTTGGCGCCTGGTTCTCAGGTAGTCGAGGCCTATCTTGCCAATTCAGGTTTGCAGAAGGATCTTGATGCCTTGGGTTTCAATTTGGTTGGTTTTGGCTGCACGACCTGTATCGGTAATTCTGGACCATTGCCACCGGCTATTTCCAAGACAATCAATGACAAGGGCTTGATTGCAGCTGCTGTTCTTTCTGGTAACCGTAATTTTGAAGGTCGAGTGTCACCGGATGTTCAGGCTAATTATCTGGCTTCACCACCATTGGTGGTTGCCCATGCTTTGGCAGGCACAGTCCGCAAGGACCTAACCAAGGAGCCCTTGGGTGAAGGTTCTGATGGCAAGCCGGTCTATTTGAAAGATATTTGGCCGACCAGTCATGAAATCCAAGAGTTCATCGAACAGAATGTAACGCGTAAAATTTTCGTCGAAAAATACGCTGATGTATTCAAGGGTGATGAAAACTGGCAGAAGGTACAGGTCCCTGCAGGTAAAACCTATGCATGGGATGACAATTCAACCTATGTACGTAATCCACCTTATTTCGAAAATATGCCGAAAACACCGGCCAAGCTTTCGGATATTGAGGGCGCACGTATTTTGGGGCTCTTTGGTGATAAGATTACCACAGACCATATTTCCCCTGCTGGTTCGATCAAAGTGGATTCGCCTGCCGGTAAATATTTGACCGATCATGGCGTCAAACCTGCCGATTTCAACCAATATGGTACCCGCCGCGGTAACCATGAGGTTATGATGCGTGGTACATTTGCCAATATACGTATTCGTAATTTCATGTTGGGTGAAAACGGACGTGAAGGTGGTTATACGATCCACTATCCGACAGGTGAGGAAGAATCGATTTATGATGCGGCTATGCAGTATAAAAAGGAAGGCGTACCATTGGTCGTCTTTGCCGGTATCGAATATGGTAACGGTTCGTCCCGTGACTGGGCTGCCAAGGGCACCAATTTGTTGGGTGTTCGTGCGGTAATTGCACAGTCATTCGAGCGTATCCATCGTTCCAATCTCGTTGGTATGGGTATTGTGCCTTTTGTCTTTGAAGACGGCGCTAGCTGGAAGTCTTTAGGGCTGAAAGGTGATGAGCAGGTCACGATTGAAGGTATAAATGACTTGAAGCCGCGTCAAAAAACCGTGGCCAAAGTTACTTTTGCCGATGGTATGGTCAAGGATATTCCTATCCTTTGTCGTGTTGATACGCTTGATGAGCTTGATTATCTTCATAATGGCGGCATCTTGCAATATGTTCTGCGTAATCTTGCCTGAAATGGGTTATAATTGATCATTATAGGGCGTGTCCTTGTGGCACGTCCTATTTTTTTAAGATAAGTAAAAAGAATCCCGTTGACGTGGGTGTGGGTCTTTTGTATAAGCACGCCATGTTTAGCGGCACATAGGCCGCATTTTGTTTGTCAGGCTATTGCCTATAGAGTTAAGAAGAAAGAGATATTCCATGGCGAATACACCTTCGGCCAAAAAAGCGGCGCGCAAGATCGCAGCCCGTACCGAGGTCAATAAATCGCGCCGTTCGCGCGTTCGTACATTTATCCGTAAATTTGATGATGCCGTTGCAGCCGGTGATAAAGCCGCAGCTGAAGTTGCTTTCAAGTCGGTAGAGCCTGAAATGATGCGTGCTGCTGGCAAGGGTGTTGTTCATAAAAACACAGCAGCCAGAAAGATATCGCGTTTGTCAAAGCGTTTGAAAGCTTTGAGTGCTTGATTTAAGTATTATTTAGATAATTTATACTAGATTTTAAAGGTCGGATTTTATCCGGCCTTTGTTTTTTATGATATTAATTAAGTCCTTTTTCAGAGATGGAATTTTGTCATTTCTATTTTTGGCTGCATAAAAAAATAGTGTAATAAATTGAGTAAAAAAGTCTGGAATAGTGCAGGGTAAAAATTTTGTCCGGCAAGGCTTAATTATTTGTTTTGTCAAGACATTTTTTTTTATTTTTTTTTGTATGTGTTTTAAAAAATGATTCAGAAAAAAGTTATTGAATCAAAACAACTTGCTCAGAGTAGGGCAATTTTTTATCTATTTTTTTTAAAAAAATAGCATGAAAATACATCATGCCCCTCTTGCGTTTTGTATCAGCGTTTTTGTATGGTTAATTTGCTGTTCAGGCAGTTATAAAAAAATCTTAAAAGCATTACTTTTGAGCTTCTCTAATTGAGAGGGAATGGTTTGCTTGAGAGAGGTAATTTTCAGGAGGCTCGTTATAGAAAGAAGCCAAAAGCTCTGATCTAGATGAGGCTGAAAGAGAGGTTACAGTGTCTGACGGTAGTGGTTATATCAGTATGAAGACGGTATGTTCTTTCTGCGGGGGGGCTACTTTTCGATAGCTGTTTGATCAAGTGTCATTCAGCGTAGAAATCTGATGCATGCTTTCTGAGTTCAGTAAAGCTCTGCACTAAAATGAGAGATGATTTGAAATGATAGCGGATATGGTTCGGCTGTCATTCTTGAGGATATGGATATAACAGATCTTATTGCCATAAAATGGCGGGAGATGTGTTATGAGAGAGCGTAGCAATGAACGAGATAAAC